>NZ_JBHTII010000002.1:0-780156 GCF_042677065.1 Microbacterium insulae
TGATCAGATCACGGGTATCGGAAGGATCGAGATATGGCCGAGCAGGAGCCGCGAGACGGGTCGGGCGATCGCTCGTCGACCGGACGTGCGAGTGACAGGCCGTCTTCGACCCACGGATCCACATCCCGGAAGCCCTTTCAGAAGCGCGACGGTGACCGCAAGCCGTACCCGAAGCGCGATGGCGAGCGGAAGCCGTACGAGAAGCGCGACGGTGACCGCAAGCCGTACCCGAAGCGCGATGGCGAGCGGAAGCCGTACGAGAAGCGCGACGGTGACCGCAAGCCGTACGAGAAGCGCGACGGTGACCGCAAGCCGTACGCGAGCCGTGACGGTGATCGCAAGCCGTACCCGAAGCGCGATGGCGAGCGGAAGCCCTACGAGAAGCGCGACGGTGACCGCAAGCCGTACCCGAAGCGCGATGGCGAGCGGAAGCCCTACGAGAAGCGCGACGGTGACCGCAAGCCGTATGCGAGCCGCGACGGAGACCGTGGCTCCCAGCGTGCTGGCCGGCCGGATCGACCCACTCGGGGCGGAGCCGGGCGCCCGGATCGTGCCACTCGGCCGGAGGAGATCCGTCCGGTCCGGCCTCGCCACGACGACCCAGTCATTCCTGACGAGGTCACACCGAAGGATCTGCACCCGAGCGCGCGAAACGAGCTCAAGACGCTGAGCAAAGAGAACGCCGAGCAGGTGGCGCGGCATCTCGTGATGGCCTCAGAGCTCATCGACGACGACCCCGCGTTGGCGCATCAGCATGCGCTGTCGGCATCGCGGCGCGCCGGCCGGATCGCCATCGTGCGAGAGACCCTGGCCATCACGGCATACGCGACGGGGGACTACGCTCTCGCGCTCCGTGAGCTGCGCACGTACCGCCGCATCTCCGGCAAGGATGACCAGATCGCGCTCATGGTCGACAGTGAGCGCGGAGTAGGACGCCCCGACCGGGCACTCGAGGTCGGTCGGGGCGTGGACCGGGCCTCGCTCGCCACCGATGTCCGCGTGAGTCTTGCGATCGCCATGTCGGGCGCGCGCCTCGATCTCGGTCAGCCCGAGCGGGCGCTCCAAGAGCTCGACATCCCCGAGCTCGACCCTGATCGCGCGTTCGAGTGGAGCCCGGCGCTCTTCTCCGCACGGGCGACCGTGCTCGAGGAACTCGGCCGAACCGAGGAGGCTGCTCGCTGGACCGAGCGGGCGCAGGTGGCCGAAGACGCGATCGACGCGGCCCACGGCGCGGGCGATCTGGAGACGGTCTTCGTCGACGAGATCTTCGAGATCGACGACGCCGACTCCGAAACCGACGACGCCCCGGCAGAGCCCGACGCCGAGGACGACCCGACTGCCGAGGCCGCAGGCGAAGACGCCCCGACTGCGGAGGGAGTCCGCGATCACGACGACGGCGGGGGAGCGGCATCCACCTCGCTGACGGTTGAGGACGAGGTCGCCGAGATCCTCGCCGATGCCGGGGTCGATGAGGCGCCTGGCGCGGAGGACGGCTCGACGGGCGCCGTCGACGACGAAGGCACCGCCCGCTGATGCCGCTGTTCGGACGCCGCGCGCAGCCGGCCGCTCCGCTCGACGGCGTCGATGTCGTCCTCGCAGACCTCGACGGGGTCGTGTACGCGGGTGCGGGCGCGCTGCCGCACGCGGTGGAGAGCCTCAACCGCGCGCGCGAGGGCCGCGCGATCGGCTATATCACCAACAACGCTTCGCGAACGGATGCCTCGGTGGCGGCGCATCTGTCGGAACTGGGCCTCTCCACCCGACCCGCGGACGTGGTGACGAGTCCGCAGGCGGCGATGCGCCTGCTCTCGCGCCGGGTGGCGCCGGGCTCGAAGATCCTCGTGGTCGGGGGCGAGGGACTGGTCGACGAGGTGACGAAGGCGGGCTTCATCGTCACGCGGTCGGCCGAGGATGCCCCGGCAGCCGTCGTCCAGGGGTTCGCCCCCGAGGTCGGCTGGACGCAGCTGGCGGAGGCGGCTTTCGCGCTCAAGGTGCCGGAGGAAGACGGCGGCATCCCGTGGATCGCCACGAACACCGACTGGACGATCCCGCAAGCGCGTGGGGTGGCTCCGGGAAACGGCACCCTCGTGTCGGCGGTGCACACCGCGGTCGGCCGCCTGGCGACGGTCGCGGGCAAGCCCGAGGTGCCGATCTTCGAAGAGGCGGTCGCCCGCTTCGGCGCACAGCATCCGATCTTCCTCGGAGACCGCCTGGACACCGACATCCTCGGGGCGAATCGCGCGGGCATCCCCTCAGCGCTCGTGCTGACGGGAATCGACCGACCCAAGCACGTCCTCGCCGCTCCGCAGGGCTCGCAGCCCACCTTCATCCTCGGCGATCTGCGCGAACTGCACGAGCCGTACCCGGACGTCGTCGTCGTGAACTCGCGGGCGACCGTGCGGGGCGCGGCCGTCGAGATCGACGGACCCGACGTCCGCATCCTGTCTCAGGGCGACCGTCCGATCGACCTGCTGCGGGCCGGCGCCGCAGCGATCTGGTCGACCGGGCGCGCCATCTTCGGGTTCCGCGTTCCCGAGCAGCTTTACGCGGATCCGTTCCACCGTCCCTGAGTCGCCGGGCTGCGACGGAGGTTCGCCGTATCCTGGGGTGATGGTGCAGCCAGATCCGTCCCGCGAAATCGATCCCGGCGATCTGCTGTCCACCCTCGAGGTCATCGAAGCGCAGCCGCTGGTCACGCGGGCCGACGCCTACGAGGCGCTGCACGACACCCTCGCCCGCCGACTCGAGGCGGCTCCCGCCGATCCGGCGGCCCCGTGACCGCGCGTCTCGATGCCGCGCTCGCGGCCCGGGGGCTCGCCCGCTCGCGCACCCACGCGGCGACGCTCATCGCGGAGGGACTGGTCTCCGTCGACGGCAGGCCGGTCGTGAAGGCGTCGACGGCCGTGCCGGAGGAGGCCGTCATCGAGGTCGCCGGCGCGGATCACTACGTGAGCCGCGCCGCGCACAAGCTCATCGCCGGACTGGGCGCGTTCGGAGTGGATGTCCGCGGCCGGCTCGCGCTCGATATGGGCGCATCGACCGGCGGATTCACCCAGGTGCTGCGCGAGCGGGGCGCCGAGCCGGTGATCGCAGTGGATGTCGGACACGGGCAGCTCGCGGCATCCATCTCCGCCGACCGCGGCGTGGTATCGATCGAGGGCTTCAACGTGCGGCACATGACTGCCGCCTCCCTCGCCGAGGCCAGCGGCATCGCGGCGGCCCCGTCGGTCGTGACCGGCGATCTGTCGTTCATCTCGCTGACGCACGTCCTGCCCGCCGCGCGCGCCGTCGTCGACGACGACGGGGATCTCGTCCTCCTGGTCAAGCCCCAGTTCGAGGTGGGCCGCACGTCGGTCAAGGGCGGCCTGGTGACCGATCCCGGTCTTCGCGCCGACGCCGTCGCGGGAGTGCTGTGGTCGGCCTGGGACGCGGGCCTCGGCACGTGCGGGGTCATCGCCTCCCCGATCGCCGGGACGCACGGCAATTCCGAGTACATCGCGCACCTCGCGCCGGCGCGGGGGACCAATCCGACAGAATGGTTGAGCACCGTGAACCGACTGGCGGGAGCCCGATGACCGACCCCGATGACCGCGCCGAGCGCAACATCCTCGTCGTCGCGCACGCCCATCGCGACGACACCGTCTTCGCTGCCGAACGCGTGGTCGCGGCGCTGCGGGGGGCTGGCGCCCGCCCCGTCCTGGCGGCGGACGACCGCGCCGAGCTGTCGGCGGTGATCCCTTCCTTCGGCGAGGTGAGCGTGCTCGGCGAGGACGTGCCGGTGTCCGAGATCGAGCTCGCCATCGTGCTCGGCGGCGACGGCACGATCCTTCGCGCGGCCGAACTCGTGCGCGACGGCACGGCGCCCGTGCTCGGCATCAACATGGGGCACGTCGGCTTCCTGGCCGAGATCGAGCGCGACGACATGGACGACGCGGTGCGCCGCGTCATCGCCCGCGACTACGAGGTCGAGGAGCGGCTCGCACTTTCGGTCCGGGTGAAGGATGCCGCGGACTCCGTGCTCTACGAGACGTGGGCGCTGAACGAGGCGACGGTCGAGAAGGCCAGCCGCGAGCGGATGCTGGAGGTCGTCATCGAGGTCGACGGACGCCCGCTGTCGTCGTTCGGATGCGACGGCGTCGTGGTGTCCACTCCGACGGGCTCGACCGCCTACAACTTCTCCGCGGGCGGTCCGGTGATCTGGCCGACGGTGGAGGCGATCTCGGTCGTGCCGCTGTCGGCCCATGCGCTCTTCGCGAAGCCGCTCGTTGTCGGCCCCGAGCACGCGGTGGCGATCGAGGTGCTCGAACGCACCAACGGCGTCGGGATCCTGTGGTGCGACGGCCGGCGCTCGCACGATCTTCCACCGGGCGCGCGCGTCGTCGTGCGCCGCTCCGAGCGACCCGTCCGGCTCGCGCGGCTGCACCCCGCGCGCTTCACCGACCGCCTCGTGCGCAAGTTCCGGCTGCCCGTGGAGGGCTGGCGCGGGCCGGCCGCCATCGCGGGGGCGCCTGGATGATCGAGGAGATGCGGCTGCGGGATCTCGGCGTCATCGCCGAGGCGACGCTCCCGATCGGCCCTGGATTCACCGCGATCACCGGCGAGACCGGTGCGGGCAAGACGATGGTCGTCACGGGTCTCGGGCTCCTGCTGGGTCAGCGTGCCGACTCGGGCGCCGTGCGCTCGGGGGCGAGCCAGGCGACGGTGGACGGCGTGTGGATCGTCCCCGAGCAGGGTGCGGTTGCCGATCGCGTGCGGGATGCCGGCGGAGACCTGGAGCCGCTGGGCGACGGCCGGGCGGAGCTCTTCGTGGGGCGCTCGATCTCCAGCGAAGGGCGCGGACGCGCCTCGGTGGGCGGACGAACGGCTCCGGCGGGGGTGCTGGCCGATCTCGCCGACGACCTCGTCGTCGTCCACGGTCAGTCCGATCAGCTGCGACTGCGCAGCGCCGCGGCGCAGCGCGACGCGCTCGACCGCTTCGGAGGCGCGCCCGTGCAGTCGGCACTGGCCGGCTACCGCACCGCGTACGAAAGGTGGCGCGCGGTCGATCGCGAGCTCTCCGAACTCACCGATGATCGCGAGGCCCGCGCGCGAGAGGCCGACGAACTGCGCGCCCAGGTCGCCGAGATCGAACAGGCGGCACCGAGCCCCGGCGAGGACGCCGAGCTCTCGGCACGGGCGGAGCGGCTCGCCAACGCCGAGGAGCTGCGCGCCGCGGCGGCGATCGCGCACGACGCGCTCTCCGGCGACGGCGAGCCCGACGCGGCGTCGCTGCTGGCCGAGGCCCGGCGCGCACTCGAGCGAGTCCACGACCCGGCGCTCGAGGACCTCGCGGGCCAGGTGGCCGACCTCGGCTATCGCACCTCGGACGTCGCCGCTGCGCTGGCCGGGTACCTCGCGGATCTCGACGAATCCGGCCCTCACGAACTCGCCGCGGTGGAGGAGCGCCGGGCCGTGCTGGCGACGCTCGTTCGCGTCCACGGCTCGCTCGAGGCGGCGATCGATCTGCTCGACACCGGTTCGGCGCGGCTCGCCGAGCTCGACGACGACTCCGAGCGCGTCGAGCGTCTCTCGGCGGAGCGGGAGGCTGCAGCATCCGCCCTCGATGAAGCGGCCGACCTGCTCACCGCCGCCCGCACCGCCGCCGCCCAGCGGCTGGGAGAGGCCGTCACCGAAGAGTTGCGCGCACTGGCGATGCCCGATGCGCGCCTGACCGTCTCGGTCTCGCCGGGCGCCGAGTCCGCCTTCGGGCGCGACGACGTCTCCCTCCTCCTCGCTCCCCATCCTGGCGCCGTCCCCCGCCCGGTCTCGCGCGGCGCCTCGGGCGGTGAGCTCAGCCGCGTCATGCTCGCCATCGAGGTCGTCATCGCCGCCGTCGACCCCGTCCCGACGTTCGTCTTCGACGAAGTGGA
Source organism: Microbacterium insulae (assembly GCF_042677065.1). Classification (NCBI taxonomy): domain Bacteria; kingdom Bacillati; phylum Actinomycetota; class Actinomycetes; order Micrococcales; family Microbacteriaceae; genus Microbacterium; species Microbacterium insulae. The sequence goes on from NZ_JBHTII010000002.1 coordinate 5,910, forward strand.
TGCCGGGATCGGCGGTGCGGCCGCGATCGAGGTGGGGCGTCGCCTGGCGAGACTCGCGCAGTCGTCGCAGGTCATCGCCGTGACACATCTCGCGCAGGTCGCGGCGTTCGCCACCAACCACCTCACGGTCGTCAAGGAGACGGGGGATTCGGTCACGGCGTCCGACGTCCGCCGCCTCGAGGGGGCGGACCGCGAGGCGGAGATGGCCCGGCTGCTGTCGGGGATGCCGGATTCGGATGCCGCGCTCCTGCACGCCCGCGAACTCCTCGGCCTTCGAGCGGAGGTCGTATGAGCCGGCCCGTCGCCCGCGACAGCGCCGCGTCGCCTCCACCGTGGCGCGTTCGCTCAGGCTCGACCCCCCGACGTGAGATAGGATAAAAGCCCGTGATGCAGACTTCTGGTTCTTCCCGCGGCGACTCTTCGAACGACACCACCAAGCACATCTTCGTGACCGGTGGTGTCGTTTCCTCTCTGGGCAAGGGCCTCACCGCCGCCAGCCTCGGAAACCTGCTCACCGCGCGGGGACTCCGGGTCGTGATGCAGAAGCTCGACCCGTATCTCAACGTCGACCCGGGAACCATGAACCCGTTCCAGCACGGCGAGGTCTTCGTCACCGACGACGGCGCCGAGACCGATCTGGACATCGGGCACTACGAACGATTCCTCGACATCGAGCTGAGCCAGGCGGCGAACGTCACGACGGGTCAGATCTACTCGCAGGTCATCGCGCGCGAGCGGCGCGGGGAGTACCTCGGCGACACGGTGCAGGTGATCCCGCACATCACCGACGAGATCAAGCGCCGCATGCGTCTGCAGGCGTCCGAAGAGCCGCGGCCCGACGTGATCATCACCGAGATCGGCGGCACGGTCGGCGACATCGAGTCCCAGCCGTTCATCGAGTCCGCGCGCCAGATCCGCCATGAGCTCGGCCGCAACAACGTCTTCTTCGTGCACGTGTCGCTCGTTCCCTTCATGGGCGCCTCGGGGGAGCAGAAGACCAAGCCGACGCAGCATTCGGTGCAGGCACTGCGTCAGATCGGCATCCAGCCCGACGCGCTCGTGCTGCGCAGCGATCGTCCGGTGACCGAGTCGAACAAGCGCAAGATCGCCCTCATGTGCGACGTCGACGAAGAGGCGGTGGTCAACGCCGTCGACGTGCCGAGCATCTACGACATCCCGTCGATGCTCAACGAGCAGGGTCTCGACGAGTACCTCGTCCGGGCGCTGGGTCTGTCGAAGGCGGCGGAGGTGGACTGGTCGCGATGGGAGCGGGTGCTCCAGGCGGTCCACAACCCCAAGCACGAGGTCACGATCGGTCTCGTGGGCAAGTACATCGATCTGCCCGACGCCTACCTGTCCGTGACCGAGGCGCTCAAGGCCGGCGGATTCGCGCAGGAGACCCACGTCACCATCCGGTGGATCCCGTCCGACGAGTGCGAGACCCCCGAGGGCGCCGCGAAGGCGCTCGCGCCGCTGGACGGCATCGTCATCCCGGGCGGCTTCGGCATCCGCGGTATCGAGGGGAAGATCGGGGCGCTCAAGTTCGCACGCGAGCAGGGCATTCCGACGCTCGGCATCTGTCTCGGCCTGCAGTGCATCGTGATCGAGTACGCCCGTCACGTCGCGGGGATCCAGGATGCGTCCTCGAGCGAGTTCGACCCCGACACCGAGCACCCGGTCATCGCGACGATGGAGGAGCAGATCGACATCCTCGAGAGCGGTGACCTGGGGGGCACGATGCGGCTCGGCCTCTATCCCGCGGCTCTCGCCGAGGGATCGATCGCGGCCGAGGTGTACGGCGCCACGACGGCGTCCGAGCGCCACCGTCACCGGTACGAGGTCAACAACCGCTACCGCGATCGGATCGCCGAGGCGGGCCTGGTGTTCTCGGGGATCAACCCCGACCTCGATCTCGTCGAGTACGTCGAGCTGCCGCGCGATGTCCACCCGTACTACATCGCGACGCAGGCCCACCCCGAGCTGCGCTCGCGCCCGACCGACGCGAACCCGCTCTTCCGGGGTCTCGTGGGTGCCGCGCTCGAGCGCCACCGGTCGAGCGAGCTGTTCGACGTCGAGAATGACTGACTCCGTGAGCGCGCCGCTGTCCGACGAGCCCGTCTCGGCGGAGGTGCTCGACAGCGACCTCGTGTACGAGGGGCGCGTGTGGGACGTGCGCAGCGACACCGTTGCCTACAACGGCGGGCGGATCGTCCGGCAGTACGTCGACCACCCGGGTGCGGCGGCGATCGTCGCGCTGGACGAGCGCGACCGGATGCTGCTCATCCAGCAGTACCGGCACCCGATCCGCCACCGCGACTGGGAGGTCCCCGCCGGACTGCTGGACATCGAGGGGGAGTCGCCGCAGCAGACCGCCGTGCGCGAGCTCGCCGAGGAGGCGGACCTCACCGCCACGTCGTGGGAGCCCCTCGTGAGCATCTTCACCACCCCCGGCGGCAACGACGAGGTCGTGCACCTGTTCCTCGCACGGGGCTTGTCGTCGGCAGGCGAGACGTATGCTCGCGAGGACGAGGAGGCTGACATCCGCATCGAGTGGATGCCGCTGGCCGACGTCGTCGCCGGCGTGCTCTCGGGCCGCCTGCGCAACGGCATCCTCGCGGTGGGGGCGCTCGCCGCGGCCGAGCGCCTGCGCGGCGCGGCCGCGGAGGTCGCGGGCGGCGTTCCCGGGGTGTGACGTGCGGCTCGAGCGCGCGATGGACGCCTACCTGCGTCACATCTCGATCGAGCGCGGCTTGTCGGAGAACACCGTCACGGCCTACCGTCGCGACCTCACGGGGTACGTGGCCTGGCTGGCGGAGCGCGGCATCGCCGACTCCACGGAGGTGACGCCCGAGGTCGTCGCGACGTTCGCGGCCGAGCGCGCCGCTGCTCAGCCGCCTGTCGCGGCGTCCTCGCTCGCCCGTCTTCAGTCCTCGGTGCGCGGGCTCCACCGCTTCCTGGCGCGCGAGGGCATCGAGTCCTCCGACCCCTCGGCACGGCTCCGGCCGCCGAAGCAGCCCCGCCGCCTGCCCAAGGCGCTCACGATCGACCAGGTCGAGTCGCTTCTCGACGCGGCGGGTCCGGCGCCGGCCCTACCCGACGGCGCCGCGGGTGCACCGGCCGGTGACCTCATCGGGTTGCGGGACCGCGCCCTGCTCGAACTGCTCTACGCCACCGGCGCGCGCGTTTCGGAGGCCGTGCAGCTCGACGTCGACGACCTCGCCCACGGCGATGTGATCCGGGTGAGGGGCAAGGGCTCCAAGGAGCGGATCGTGCCGGTCGGGTCCTACGCGCGCGCCGCCCTCGAGGCGTACCTGACGCGAGCACGTCCGGAGCTCTCGCGGCGCGGTCGCGCGACGCCCAAGCTGTTCCTCGGTGCGCGCGGTGCTCCGCTGTCGAGGCAGAGCGCGTGGCTCATCATCCACGACGCCGCAGAGCGTGCGCAGCTCACCTCGCACGTCTCGCCGCATACGCTGCGTCACTCGTTCGCCACGCACCTGCTGCAGGGCGGAGCCGACGTGCGCGTGGTCCAGGAGCTGCTCGGGCACGCGTCCGTCGCGACGACCCAGATCTACACGCACGTCTCGGTCGACGCCCTCCGCGACGTCTACGTGACCTCTCATCCGCGCGCCCGCTGACGGTTCCGGGGTGCGGGGCCGCACCGTGACTAGAATCGGTGCACGGCATGGGAAAGTCAGGAGAGTCTGTGGCGGGCAGCAAGCGGGGCGCGACGAAGGCCTCAGGCGACGACACGCCGATCGGTCCCACCGGGCGCCCGTATCAGGGTTTCCCGACTCCGCCCAAGCTCGACGGTCACGGTCCCGCTCGCATCATCTCGCTGTGCAACCAGAAGGGCGGCGTCGGCAAGACGACGACGACCATCAACCTCGCGGCGTCGCTGGCGAACTACGGCCGACGCGTGCTCGCGGTGGACTTCGACCCGCAGGGTGCGCTCTCGGCCGGGCTCGGCATCCCGACCCATGAGATCCCGACCATCTACGACCTGCTGCTCGACAGCAAGCGCGACCCGCACGAGGTCGTCGTGCAGACGCGCGTCGACGGCCTCGACGTGATCCCGGCGAACATCGACCTGTCCGCGGCCGAGGTGCATCTGGTCAACGAGGTCGCCCGCGAGCAGACACTGGCACGCGCGCTGCGCCGTCTGGCACCGGACTACGACGTGATCCTCGTCGACTGCCAGCCCTCCCTGGGCCTGCTCACGGTGAATGCGCTCACCGCCAGCCACGGGGTCATCATCCCGCTCGAGTGCGAGTTCTTCGCGCTGCGCGGGGTGGCGCTGCTGATCGAGACGATCGACAAGGTCCGCGACCGGCTCAATCCGACGATCACGCTCGACGGCGTGCTCGCCACGATGTACGACCCGCGCACGCTGCATTCCCGCGAGGTGCTCGAGCGCGTGGTGGACGCCTTCGGGGACGACGTCCTCGAGACGGTCATCGGCCGCACCGTGAAGTTCCCGGACGCGTCGGTGTCGGGCATGCCGATCACCGAGTTCGCGCCCGAGCACGCGGCTGCACAGGCGTATCTGCGGCTCGCGCGGGAGCTGGTCGCCCGTGGCGCCGTCGCCTGACCGAGAGCCCCTCGGTGCCGTTCCGTCGACCTCCGGCGGAACAGGGGATGCCCCGGCCGATGCGGGGGCGGACGGCTTCCGCGTCTCGCTCGCGGGGTTCGACGGCCCGTTCGACCTGCTGCTGACCCTCATCTCGAAGCACGAGCTCGACATCACCGAGATCTCGCTCTCGCTCGTGACGAACGAGTTCATCGCCTATCTGCGCGAGCTCGGACCGGACGAGGAGCTGGAGGAGGCCTCCGAGTTCCTCGTGGTCGCCGCGACACTCCTCGACATGAAGGTGGCCGGTCTCCTCCCGCAGGGCGAGCTGGTCGACGCCGAGTCCGTCGCCCTGCTCGAGGCACGGGACCTGCTGTTCGCACGGCTGCTGCAGTACCGCGCGTTCAAGGAGGTCTCGGCGTGGTTCGAGCGCTGCCTCCGCCGCGAGGATCGCCGGCACACGCGCTCGGTCCGCCTCGACGAGAAGTACCGGCGAGCGGTGCCCGAACTCGTCTGGACTCTCACAGTCGACGACTTCGCCGCGCTCGCCCTCCTCGCGATGACGCCGAAGGAGATCCCGCACGTCGGGCTCGACCACCTCCACGCCCCGCTCGTGAGCATCCGTGAGCAGGCCGCCGTCGTGGTGACGCTGCTGAGGGATGCCGGGACCCTGAGCTTCCGCGAGCTGGTCGCCGGCGTCACGCAGCCAGGTGTCGTCGTCGCGCGCTTCCTCTCGGTGCTGGAGCTCTATCGACACGCCGCACTGTCCTTCGAACAGCTCGAGCCGCTGGGCGAGCTCACACTGCGCTGGAGCGCGCAGCGCTGGTCCGACGAGAACCTCGCCACCCTGGGAGCCGACTATGACCGCTGAACCCCTCGATACCCCGGCGCCGCCCGCGCACACGACCGACGTCGCGCGGCGGCTCGAGGCGATCCTGCTCGTCGTCGAAGAGCCGCAGAGTCTCGTGAGCCTCGCCGCCGCGGTGGGCTCGCCCGTCCCCGCGGTGCGGCAGGCGATCGAGGGGCTCGTCGCCGACTACGACGGACTCACCGGTGGCCCGGTGCGCGGGTTCGAACTGCGTGAGGTCGGCGGCGGATGGCGACTCTACGTCCGCGAGGAGCACGACGACCTCGTCGGCGAGTTCATCAACGCGCAGGCCCCGTCGCGGCTCTCGCAGGCCGCGCTGGAGACCCTCGCCGTCATCGCGTACAAGCAGCCCGTCACGCGCAGTCAGGTCGCCTCGATCCGCGCCGTGAACGTGGACTCGGTCGTGCGCACGCTGCTCGCTCGCGGGCTCATCACCGAGCTGTTCACGGATGCCGAGACCGGTGCCATCAATTACGGGACGACCGACGCGCTGCTGGTCAACCTCGGCATCAACTCGCTCGACGAGCTGCCGCCTATCTCGCCACTGCTGGACGACGGCGCGGAAGGCTTCGACGAGGAGGCGCGGCGATGAGCGATCGCGATCCTTTCACCGCCCCCGAGGGCGTACGGCTGCAGAAGGTGCTCGCGGCCGCGGGTGTGGCGTCACGCCGTGTCGCGGAGCAGCTCATCGTCGAGGGCAGGGTGCGGGTGAACGGGAAGGTCGTCACCGAACTCGGGTCGCGGATCGACCCCGAGAACGACCTGGTCGACGTGGACGGCACCGCGGTGCAGCTGGATCAGTCCAAGCGCTACGTCATGCTCAACAAGCCGACGGGCGTGGTGAGCTCCATGAAGGACGAGCGCGGCCGCCCGGACCTTCGACGGTTCACGAATGAGTGGCCAGAGCGCCTCTACAACGTGGGCAGGCTGGATGCCGAGACCAGCGGGCTCCTCGTGCTCACCAACGACGGCGAACTCGCGCACGTGCTGGCCCATCCGTCGTTCGGTGTGACCAAGGTCTACATCGCGAAGGTGGAAGGACGCGTCACGCCGCAGACCGTTCAGCGGCTCCTCCGGGGGATCGACCTCGAGGACGGCCGGATCGCGGCAGACAAGGCGCGCCTGCTGTCGTCGTCGACCGAGGGAGGGGGATCGCTCGTCGAGCTGACCCTCCACTCGGGACGCAACCGCATCGTGCGCCGCATGATGGCCGAGGTGGGGCATCCGGTCGTCGAACTGGTCAGGCGCCAATTCGGCCCGCTCCACCTGGGAACGCTGCCAGCCGGGCGCGCACGCGAGTTGACTAAGGTGGAGCGGGGTGCTCTGCTGACTCTCGCGCGTCGCGCGACGGGCGATGCGCCCGAGCCTCGCGACGGCTCCGACCCGCGGAGCGATCAGGAGAACGAGTGACCGAGTCCACGATGTCTGCACGCGCGCGCGCCGCGCGCGTGCAGGGTACCGTGCGCATCGTCGGCGCCGGCCTCCTGGGCGCGAGCATCGGGCACGCCCTGACTGCGCTCGGGGTCGACGTCGCGCTGGATGACACGTCGCCCGCGCAGCTGCGGCTCGCCGTCGACTACGGTGCGGGCCGCCGCGCCGAAGCGGACGACGAGCCTTCGCTCGTGGTCGTGGCCGTGCCGCCGGATGTGACCTCAGACGTCATCGAGCGCGAGCTCGCCCGCTTCCCGCAGGCCGTGGTGACCGATGTCGCGAGCGTCAAGCTGGAGCCCCTGCGCGCGCTCCGCGATCGCGGCGTCGACCTCACGCACTACATCGGCTCGCATCCGCTGGCCGGGCGAGAGCGCGGCGGAGCGATCTCGGCGCGCGCCGACATCTTCATCGGCCGTCCGTGGGTGGTCTGCCGCGACGACGAGACGAGCACGGGCGACCTCGCCGTCGTCGAGGCCCTCGCTCTCGACCTCGGGGCCACGCCGATCGAGATGAGCCCCGAGGAGCACGACCGCGCCGTCGCGCTCGTGTCCCACGTGCCGCAACTCGTGGCGAGTCTCCTCGCCGGCCGCTTCGTCGAAGCGCCCGACGGCTCGCTGAGCCTCGCCGGACAGGGGGTGCGGGACACCACGCGGATCGCGGCATCCGCCCCCGAGCTGTGGGTCCAGATCCTCGGAGCCAACTCAGCGCCCGTCGTCGATGTGCTGGATGAGCTGGCGGCCGACCTCGCGACGGTCGCCGACGCGCTGCGCAGCCCCGACGCACCCGGTGCGCGCCGGGCGGTGGCCGACACGATCCGACGGGGGAACGAGGGCGTCGAGCGCCTTCCGGGCAAGCACGGTCAGAACCGTCGCTTCGAGCAGGTCGTCGTCATGGTCGACGACACGCCCGGCCAGCTCGGCCGTTTGTTCGGGGAGCTCGGCGAGCTCGACGTGAACGTGGAAGACCTTCGCCTGGAGCACTCTCCGGGCGCCCAATTCGGCTTGGCCGAGATCAGCGTCGTGCCCCGTGCGGTCCGGCGCGCCGTGGAGGGCCTGCAGGCCCGCGGCTGGAAGATTGCGAGCACCACCAATGACTGACCTCACCATCGTCGGCGGCGAGCCGTTCGTGGTCGCCATCGACGGGCCCGCCGGGAGCGGCAAGTCCAGCGTGTCCCGGCAGGTCGCACGCCGGCTCGGGTACGGGTTCCTCGACACCGGCGCCGCGTATCGCGCGCTCGCCTGGCACGCCCTCGAGCGCGGCATCGACACGTCCGACGCCACCGCGGTCCTGGAGCTCATGGGCGACTTCGACTACGCGATCTCGCTGGATCCCGACGCGTTCTGGGTGCGCGTCGGCGCCGCGGACGTGACCCAAGCGATCCGCGAGCCGCGCGTCTCCGAGGCCGTCAGCGGCGTCGCACGCGTCCCGGCGGTGCGGCAGGCCGTCAACACGCTCTTCCGGGCGCTGGTGGCGGCATCCGGTCGCCCCGGCGTGGTGATCGAAGGACGCGACATCACCACGGTCGTGGCACCCGACGCACCCGTGCGGATCCTGCTGACCGCCGCCCCGGAGGTACGCGCGGCCCGCCGCTCCGCGGAGCTGACCGGGCAGGATGCCGCTGACGTCGCCGCCGCTCTGCACAAGCGGGACGCGTCCGACTCCGCCGTGGTCGACTTCCTCACCGCCGCGCCCGGCGTCGAGGTCGTCGACTCCACCCACCTCGACTTCGATCAGACCGTGGATGCCGTGATCGGCGTGATCCACGCGACGGTCCCGGCACCCACGGGAGCGAACGATGGCCGCTGACAACCCCGAAAACGACGAGTACGAAGCCGGCGAGGACCACCTCGCCGAGAATCTCTCCGCCCTCGACGACGAGCTCGTCGAGCAGCGAGCGGCGTCGCTGCGGGCCGGTCTCGACGACTACGACCTTGATGACGAGGACGCGGCCATCCTGGCCGGCGTCGCGCGCGGCGAGGACGGCATCGAGCTCCTCCCGGCACTGCCGGTCGTGGCGATCGTCGGGCGTCCGAACGTCGGCAAGTCCGCGCTGGTGAACCGCATCCTCGGGCGCCGTGAGGCGGTCGTGGAGGACACGCCGGGCGTGACGCGCGACCGCGTGACCTATAAGGCCGAGTGGATGGATCGCCGGTTCTCGCTGGTGGACACCGGCGGGTGGGAGCCCGACGCGCGGGGGATCGACCGCTCGGTCGCGGCGCAGGCGGAGGTCGCGATCGATCTGTCCGACGTCGTCCTCTTCGTCGTGGACGCGATGGTTGGGGCGACCTCCACCGATGAGCATGTCGTGCGCTTGCTCCGCAAGAGCGGCAAGCCGGTCTTCCTCGTGGCGAACAAGATCGACGATGCCCGCCAGGAACCCGAGGCCGCGGCCCTGTGGAACCTGGGACTGGGGGAGCCGCACCCCGTGTCGGCCATCCACGGGCGCGGCGTCGCGGACCTCCTCGACGAGATCATGAAGGTGCTGCCGGATGTGTCCGCCGTGGCCAAGGCCGAGATCGGCGGCCCGCGCCGCGTCGCGATCCTCGGGCGTCCCAACGTCGGCAAGTCGTCGCTGCTCAACAAGGCGGCCGGCGAGGAGCGGGTCGTTGTCAACGAGCTCGCGGGCACCACGCGCGACCCGGTCGACGAGATCGTCGAGCTCGGCGGAAAGCTGTGGCGCCTCGTCGACACCGCCGGGATCCGCCGCCGTGTGCACCTCCAGCAGGGTGCCGACTTCTACGCGTCGCTGCGGACGTCGGCCGCGTTGGAGAAAGCCGAGGTCGCGATCGTCGTGATCGACGTGACCCAGCCGATCAGCGTGCAGGACCTCAACATCATCGACCTCGTGCTGGAGTCCGGCCGTGCGCTGGTGATCGCGTACAACAAGTGGGACCGTCTCAACGACGACGACATGGACGGTCAGGATCGCCGACGCTATCTCGAGCGCGAGATCGAGCAGGACCTCGCCCACGTCGCGTGGGCGCCGCGCGTGAACATCTCGGCGCGCACCGGCCGTCATCTCGACCGGCTCGTGCCCGCCCTCGAGACCGCGCTGGCGTCGTGGGACCAGCGCATCCCGACGGGCAAGTTCAACGCGTTCCTCACAGAGCTCGTGAACGAGCATCCGCACCCGGTGCGGGGTGGCAAGCAGCCTCGCATCCTGTTCGGAACGCAGGCCGCGACCCGGCCGCCGACGTTCGTGCTGTTCACGACCGGATTTCTCGATCCCGGGTATCGCAGGTTCATCCAGCGTCGCCTGCGAGAGATCTACGGCTTCGAAGGGTCGCCGATCGTCGTCAACATGCGGGTCCGGGAGCGGCGCCAGCGCTGACCGGTCCCGTCGGTGTGACAGGCTGGCACCGTGACGATCGAGCCCCCTGCGCCTGGTGAGCCCCGCCGGCCCACCGGGCCGCGCGACGCCGGTGACGCGTGGGTTGTCGCGCCGACGGGGGAGCGGTACTGGGGCAGGTTCGGCGCCGCGGGTCTGCTCGCCGTCGACCCCGAGCGCGGAGTGCTGCTGCAGCATCGCGTGTCGTGGAGTCACTTCGGCGACACGTGGGCGCTGCCGGGCGGTGCGCGGCACGAGGGCGAGTCCGCGTGCGACGCCGCTCTGCGCGAGGCCGCGGAAGAGGCGGGTGTTCCGGATGCCTCGATCCGGCCACGTGTGCTGTCGGTGCTCGATCTCGGCTACTGGAGCTACACGACGCTGGTCGGAGACGTCGCCACACCGTTCGAGCCGACGATCAGCGACCCGGAGAGCCGCGAACTCGCGTGGGTTCCGGTCGACGAGGTGGCGCGGCATCCACTCCACCCGGGATTCGCGGCGTCGTGGGAGCGGCTCCGGGCGCTGCTCGGCACGAGGCCGGCGATCGTCGTCGACGCCGCCGATGTGGTCGGCTCGGTGCCGGACGGGTGGTGGCGCGATCGCGCGAGGGCCGCGGAGCGCCTGCTCTCGGACGTCGCCGCTCTGGCTGCGGGCGGGGTTCCGGCGTCCGCCCTCGACCTTTCCGAAGAGTCTTGGTTCCCCGAGTGGAGCGTCGTGCTCGAGGGCCAGGCCCGCGCCGCCGGCGATGCACCGGGCGTGCACGTCGTGCGGGCCGAGGCATCCGGGGATGATGCGATCGTCGCCGAGACGCAGCGGCTGGTGACCGCGGGCCGAGTCGTGACAGTCGTCACGAGCGATCGCGGGCTGCGCGATCGTGTGGTGGATGCCGCGGCTGCGGTACGCGGGCCACGGTGGCTGCGGGATGTGATCGGGTAGACGGTAGCCGGTTCAGTGGCCCCGGAGCCGCTCGAGATCGCGCCGCTCGCGTTTGGTCGGTCGTCCGGCCCCGCGGTCGCGGACGGGAACGAACGCCGTGAGCTCGCGTGGCGGCGGGGGCGGCGTGCGGTCTTCGACCGCCTCGGCGGCGATCGCCGCGCCGACACGCTTGGTGATCGGGCGTCGCACGACGAGGATGCGGTCGAAGCCCGCGATGCGCACTCGCAGCTCGTCGCCAGGGCGGACTGGCTGAGCAGCCTTCGCCCGTTCGCCGTTCACGCGGACGTGTCCTGCGCGGCAGGCCGTCGTCGCTGCGGACCGGGTCTTGTAGACGCGGACCGCCCACAGCCACGCGTCCACGCGGGCGGCCTCGGTCACGCGATCGCCTCGGGAGTCACGCGATCGCCTCGGCCCTGACCGTCGACGGTTGACTCGAAACCGCCCGCTCCCGCACGGAGACGATGACCCCGGCGGCGAGGAGGCCCTGCCCGAGGCAGTACATGGTCATCACCACGGGGCTCGACCACGCCGGGAGGGCCTCCGGGCGGAAGAGCTCGAACGCGAGCACCGAGTCGGCGAGCAGGAAGGACGCGCCGCCGGAAGCGATGAGGGGGTGGCACCGCGCCGCGCTCGCGGCGGTTCCGGCGAGGAGCAGACCGTAGGCGGCCACGGGAACGAGGAGCGCGCCGAGGTCGTTCCAGAGCACCGCGAGAAGAGTGACGAACCACGCGGCATAGATCGCTGCCCACCAGGGAAGACGACGGACCGGGAGCACGCGCCAGAACAGCCAGATGTAGCAGAGGTGGGCCAGCGCGAAGAAGAGCAGCATGAGCGGAAGGGTGTCTGCGCCGGGGAACAGGGGGCCGGCGCCGTCACCGATCCAGGCCAGGCCGATCGCCGTCACGAGGACGGTGTGAGCGGTCGTCCACTCGCGGTGCCCCGCCCAGACGACCGCGAGAGCGAGGAACGGCATGAGCATGAGCTTCGTCGGCCCGGCGGCGTCGGTGGCGTCGACGGCGAGGGTCCAGACGTGGACGACCGACGCGAAGGCGAACGGAATGAAGGCGATCCAGAGCCGCGACATACTCCCCCTCGGATGTGCGGGCACAAGAGAGTCCATCGTCGCATGCCGAACGCCGATGTGGGAGTCCTCGCGGGTTAATTCGGTAACCGTCATCCCGCGAGCTCGAGTTCCACGATGGCGAGGTCCGCGCGCGGACGAGCGACCTCGTGGAAGCCCGCCCCGAGGAACGTCGTCAGCAGGCCATGGAACAGTTCGTTGGACGACTTCTTCCGCCCCTGATCCGGATCGAACGGGTAGGCCTCGATCGTGCGCGCGCCGCCCTCCTTTGCGAATCCGATCGCGGCCTCGAGGAGGCGTTCATTGAGGCCTTTGCCGCGGTGCTCCCTCCGGACCACGAAGCAGCTCACCGCCCACACCGTCTCGTCGTCCCACGGTTCTGGCGAATGTGCGGAGAAGTTGCGCGTGCGCGCGAGTCGGCGTTGGCGGGTACGCGGCCCGACTCGCACCCACCCGGCGGGTTCGCCGTCGACATACGCGATGAGCCCGGGTGGGGGCCCGGTCTCGACTTCGTCGCGGAACAGCTGCTCGCGTTCCTGCGCCGTCGACGCGTTCCACTCGGTGTTCGTGATCGTCCACCACTGGCACTGGCAGCTCCGCCCATCGCCGCCCCCTTCCCAGGTGTGCTGCGCATCGGCGAACCGGTCGGGGGTCGCGGGCTCGATGGTGATCTGAGGCATGCGGCGACGGTACTCCGGGCGACCGACATGGGCGAAGCAGGCGCCGTGACGTGTGGTGCGCCGGTTCGCGGCGCGTCCGGGGACCGGGTAGGATGGGGGAGTTGTCCGCGCTCCGGCCGGGCATCGGGATGTGGCGCAGCTTGGTAGCGCACTTGACTGGGGGTCAAGGGGTCGCAGGTTCAAATCCTGTCATCCCGACAGAGAAAGCCCCGGTAGATCTGAGGATCTGCCGGGGCTTCGTCGTTGCCCGCACCAGCAGGCGGGGGTGAAGCGGGATCGGGCTCCGAACCCGATGTCGCCCGCCCGTGCCATGCTGGATCACGCCGCAGGATCCGCGGCCATACGAAGGGGAACCCCATGCAGCACCGTCCTCTCGGCCGGACCGGACGCGCGGTCTCGGCGGTCGGCCTCGGCACCTGGCAGCTCGGCGCCGACTGGGGTGCCGTCAGCGAGGAGGACGCGCGTGCCGTGCTCGCGGCATCCGCAGATCGCGGAGTGACCCTGTTCGACACCGCCGACGTCTACGGCGATGGGCGCAGCGAGTCGATCATCGGGCGGTTCCTCGCCGGCCGTGGCGGCCACGACATCACGGTGGCGACCAAGATGGGTCGCCGGCTCGCCCAGGAACCCGAGAACTACACGCCCGAGAACTTCCGTGCGTGGACCGACCGCTCCCGAACGAACCTCGGGGTCGAGACCCTTGATCTGGTGCAGCTGCACTGCCCGCCGACGGCCGTCATCGAGGATGACGCGACCTACGAGGCGCTGGACGCACTGGTGGCAGACGGGGCGATCGCGGCTTATGGAGTATCGGTCGAGACGACCGCGCAGGCGCTCGCCGCGATCTCGCGGCCGAACGTGACGAATGTGCAGATCATCTTCAACCCGTTCCGTCTCAAGCCGCTGGACGAGGTGCTGCCCGCAGCCGAGGCGGCAGGAGTCGCGATCTTCGCGCGCGTCCCGCTGGCGTCGGGCCTGCTCTCGGGCAAGTACACCGCCGCGACCACGTTCGCCGACGACGACCACCGCACGTACAACCGCCACGGCGAGGCGTTCGATCGCGGCGAGACGTTCTCGGGCGTGGACTACGAGGTCGGGCTGGATGCCGCGGCCGAGCTCACCGCCGCGCTACCGGACGGGGTCTCGCTCCCCGCGGCGACGCTGGCGTGGATCGCCGCGCAGCCGGGCGTCACGTCGGTGATCCCCGGAGCCCGCAACGTGCGCCAGGCCGAGGCGAATGCAGCCGCGGCAGACCTGCTCGACGACGGCTTCGACATCGCCGCCTTCGATCGCGTCGTGCGCGACGTGTACGACCGGCGCCTGCGGGAGGCCATCCACCCGCTCTGGTGATTCCCTGGCACAGCCGGGGTATCGGGGCGGATGTGCGGATCAGGAGAGTCCGAGCACACCGGCGAGAGCTGGCAGCTCCAGGGTCCAGCCCTGCACGATCGCGAGAGTCAGGAAGCCCGCCAGCGTCACGACGTTGAGGACGACGGTCGTCCAGAAGGCGCGGCGGAACGATCGCTTGCGAGTCTTGTGACGGAACACCCGCTGAGCCACGATCGAGCCGGGCCAGCCACCCAGCGCCCCGAGAAGGAGAAGACTCTGCTCGGATACGCGGGGTCGACCCCGCCGCGCGGCGCGTTTGTCGCGTCCGTAGACGGCGAGGGCGACGAGGCTCAGCACGACGTAGAGCCCGGGAAGCCACCACGGCAGCCCCAGCACGAAGAACGCGACCGCGAACGACGCGACGAAGACGATCAGAACGCTCCAGCTGAGGCTCGCGGGCAGCGGTCGGCTGAGATCTCGCGGGCGCTCTGCGGCACGGGGCGGGCGATTGGCCGAGGCGAGGGACATGAGGACGATGATAGGTCGCGCCGACCTGCGCTGAAGGCGATGGATGCCTCATCCCGGCGCGATCGGCCGGGACGAGGCATCCGGTCCAGCCCTACGGGGCGGGGTAGTCCACGATGTACTGCGGAGTGCCCGTGTTGGAGTTGTCGGCCTGCCCGCCGACACCGTTCACCACGTGCTGGATCGTCCCCGCGCTGAGGTTCACCGTCATGATGTGGTGCAGCTGCACTCCCGGGCGCTCGGGGACCGAGAATCCGTTCGCGGTGATGATGGACGGGTTGTTCTGGTTGTACACGTAGACGCCCGCACCGTCGAGGCGGTGCTTCTTCACGTCGGGGGCCACGACGTAGCCCGGGTAGCCGAGCGTGCCGTCGCGCTGCGTCCAGTCCGCCTGAGTGGGCGGGTCGTAGGGCAGCTCGTTCTGGTACAGGATCACGCGGCCGTTCTCACCCTTCCAGAGAGTGTTGTAGCGCTGGAAGTGCTCGACGAAGAGGCCCGTCGCAGTCACGTTGTCGCCGTTGACGATCACCCCGTTCGTGCCCGTGTTGGTCTGCCAGCGCTGCGTGTCTCCGTTCACACCCTCGGTGAACCCCTCGACGCCGTGATCCGCGCGCCACACCCACGTGTGGTCGATGAGGACGTTGTCGGAGTTCACCTCGAGCGCCGTCGTCGCCTTGCCGATGTGCGGTCCGCCGACGCGGAAGTACACGTCGCTGAGGGTGATCGGGTCGGCGGCGCCGAGGGGCTTGCCGCCCCTCGCCTTTCCGACGCGCAGCAGCACGGGGGAGAGCTCGGAGCCGGCGTCGATCGTGACACCCGCGATGACGATGCCCGGCGCATCCTTCACCTCCATCGGAACAGCACCGCCCACGGCCGTGAGGGTCGCGTGCCCGATGCCGAGGACGACGGTGCCCGCGCGCTTGACATCGATCGTCTGGGCGATGTCGTAGACGCCCGGCGTGAGCAGCAGGTGCTGGCCGCGCGCGAGCGCGTTGTTGATGTCCTTCACGGAGTCGCCGGGCTTGGCGATGAAGAAGTCCGTGATCGGGATGCTGCGCCCCGGCGTCATTCCGTCCGCCCAGCTCACTCCGCGCGAGTCCTGCTGGACCTCGGGAACGCGGACGTTGTACTTTCCGTCGGCGTCCACGTACAGGTACGGCTTCTCCCGGCTGAGCGGGGTCTCGTCGATCGTCGTATACGGAGGGTCGGGGAATCCGGCGTCGTCCGGCGCGCCGACGACGCCCGAGAAGACCTGGTTCCATACGCCGTTCGACCAGCCGGCCACCTCGGTGTTGCGGGTCAGCCACTGCTGCTGCGAGCCGCTGACCACGTAAGGAAGCCGCGAGTCGGCGATGAACCCCCCGCTCGCGAACTGCGGACCGGCCGTGCAGTAGTCCATGAGGGAGAGATTCGCGCCAGAGATGTCGAGGCGGCGCATGGAGACGGCTTGCGACACCGCCCAGAAGTTGGCGCTGCCGCGACACCCGTCATCTCCGAGGCTGTTGATCTGGAGCGAGAGGTTGGAGATCGTGCGCCAAAAGTTGACGAGGGCGATGCAGTTGTCCGCGGTCAGGCAGCGGTTGTAGACCTCGACGGAGCCGTTGACGTCGACGTCGCCCGGCGACGAACCGAGTCCGGCGACCTCGGTGTAGTAGCCCACCTCGAACTGCAGCGGGTTGTCGGCCGTGCCGTACTGGCCGGGCTCGAACAGCACCGCCTTGCGGACCTCGCTCATCTCGGCGTCGCGCTGCTGGTCGGCGAGTGCGGCGAGATCGGCTTCGATCTCGTCGACGGGGGTCTCGGGGTCGTAGACCGTGACATTCGGGCCGAAGTCCGGGTCGAACGGGTCGACGGGGCGGGGCGGCGCAGCGTTGGCGGGGGACGCCATCAGTGCGCCCGCGATCAGCGCCACGCCGCTGACGGCGGCGGCGAGCCGAGTCACCGTGCGGTGGGGGGCGGTTTTCGTCATGCGAAGGTCCTCTCTTCGTCGAGGGATGTCGCGCGGCAGGGAGCGCCGCCTACTTACAGGACAGTAACTAATCCATGAGAGCGGTTTCAAGGGGGGTCGGGGCATCGAAACAGCGCCGCACCCCGGATGGGGTGCGGCGCTGTTTCGATGAGGTGGCGTCTGCGTCAGTCCTTGAGCTCCCGGCCGTGCACCGTGAGCGCGTAGATGATGATCACGTCGAGGGCGAGGACGGCGATCGACCACCACGGCTGCACGCCGAGGAGCGCGAGCTGACTGATGGCGTTGATCGCGACCAGGATGATCGCGATCACTCGCGCCCACGCGGCTCCGCGCAGGACGAAGATGCCCACGAGGACCAGCGCCAGCCCGATGATGAGGTGCCACCAGCCCCACCCGACGACGTTGAAGAGGAGGATGTAGGCGTCACCCGCGGCGATGAACTTCTCGGCCGGCGCGAGAATCGCGGTGAGACCGAGGAGCGCGTCGAAGGCGCCGGCGACGATGAGGACGATCCCTGCGAAGACGGCCCAGCCGGCCCAGCCCGAACGCTGTTGCGAATCCGACATGATGTTTCCTTCCGGAGGTGGGCCGCGGCGAGGTGCGACCCGGAGCGACTCCATCGTTCTGCGGTCGGAAAGACGCCGCGTCACCCCGCCGGGGTGAAGGTTCCGCCGGGGTGGAAGGTCACAGGTCGACGCGCACGACCACCCGGCGCTTCGTCGGGTGCGTGATCTCGCGGAATCCCGCGGCCGCGAACGGACCCAGCGGGCCGACGTTGAGCTCGTCCCAGATCACCTGCGATCCTCCGGTGAGGAGCGGGTAGCCCTCGACGGCCTTCGCGCCCCGGTCGCGCGCATGGTCCACCGCGGCGGCCACGAGCGGATACGTGAGCCCGCGTCCGCGGTGACCTTTGCGCACGATCATGCAGGCGATCGCCCACACGGTTTCGTCGTCCTTTTCTTCGTCGCGGCCCGCCCACGGCACGGGGGAGCCGCGGAGGCGGCCGAACACGCTCCGCCGGTCGATCGCGCACCAAGCGACGGGGACTTCCGCGTCGTACGCGACGATGCCGATCGTCTCGGTCGCGCGCGGGTCGTCGCAGTGCGTCTCGGCCCGAAGGATGGCCGCCCGCTCGCTTTCGGGCATGTGCCACCAGTCGCGGTCGCCAAGGCGCTGTCGCTGGCACTGACAGCGACCCGCCGTGCCCGTGAGGATCGCCTGAAGGTCGTCCCAGGTGGCTTCATTGGCCGGCACGACGCGCAGGTCCGGTGGGGCGGGTGCATCCATGCGCCGAGGGTAGCGCCGGGATCGGACAGTCGACTCACACCGCGAACGCGAATCGTCGCCGCCCGCCGAGCCGCGGGGTGCGGGACGGATCGACGTGGGCCGGCGGGATGAACCACACCTCCGCGTCGACTCCCGTACCGAGGATGCGGATCTCCCATCCGTTGTCGTGCACGCGATGATGACACGTCTCGCACAGCAGCACGCCGTTGGACAGGTCTGTGGACCCGGAGTCGCGAGCCCACCATCGGAGGTGGTGAACCTTCGTCATCCCCGGGGGGGGTCCGCACATCGCGCACCCGCCGTCTCGCTCCGTGAGCGCGAGCTTCTGGGCGGGGGTGAAGAGTCGCCTTCGACGCCCCCAGTCGAGGATCTCGCTGTCGCCTCCGAGCACACAGGGGATCACGGATCCCGATGCCGCCATGCGCCGGGCGGTCGCGGCCGATACCGGTTGGTCGAGCCCGTCGATGATTGCGCTTCCGCGCCCGGACTCCAGGTCGGCGAGACTCATACGCACCACCACCGTGGCGCCGCCGATCGGCGTGTCACGCTCGCAGCCCAGCAGGTGTGCGGCGATGATCGCGAGTGCGTCGGCCTGGCGTTGCGGCAGCGTCCGTCGCGGTGCGTCGGCGTCGGCGGGGTCGCCGACGGCGGCGCCGTCGGAAGCCCAGACCCGACCATGGGGGTCTGCGCCGAGGCGCCCCTCCGCGCGGAACTCCGACGTCACCATCGCCTCGATCGCCGCCTTCACTGGCGCCGCGGACTCGGGGTCGAGCGTCGCGCTGAGATGTAGCATCCCGTCACGCTCGAACATCGTGAGGCCGCGCTTCCCGCGAAGCTCCTGTTCCTGGGGCTCGAGTCCGTCAGGGTCGAGGTATGCCTCGGCGCGAGCGATGACCCGCCTCAGCAGATCGGGGCCGAGGCCCGCTGCCTGGCGCGCGAGCATCCGCTCGACGTCGTCGCAGGCTGCGGGGTTCGCACGCATTGCAACGCGATCGAGCATCTGGATGATCGCCGAGGCCGCGGCCGCGCCGATCGCGCCGGATGCCAGGGCGTCGCCGACATGCGGATGCCGCGCGGGTGTGTCGGCTCCGGTCAGGGTGCGACGCGGCGATGTCGCCTCGCCGACCGCCACCAGCCGCGCGGCGTCGCCGACGGTCGTGCCGCCGGACGCGGCGATCATCTGCGCGGCGCTGCGGTAGCCGTTCGCTTTGGCGAGACTGTCGGGACCGGCCTCGGGCCGAGAGCGACGGGCGATCTCGGCGGCAACCCCGGCGTGCACGGCCTCGACACGGCGACGGACGGCGCCGATGCCATCGTTCAGCTCGACGAGTTGGACGTTGGTCAGAGCATCCAGCGGCACCCGGCCGCCGCCTGGCGCTGCCGGCCAGGCGAGCGAGATCTCACCGAGCCCGAGGGCGAAATGCGCCGGAGGATCGTTCGAAGTTTCGATGATGTCGTGCCTTCCGTGTCGATGCGCGTCATTCGCGACGGCGGTGCGACAGGGCGGGCACTCCCTGGTGAGAACGAATGTACGACGTACCTCCGACACGAGCCAGGCTGTCTGTCGGGGAGGTCACCCGGGAGTAGGGTGTGGCTGTGTCTCTCGCGCCCCGCGTCACGGTCGTCATCCCGTGCCGCAACGACGCCGCCTTTCTTGACGCGTGCCTGGCGGCGCTCGCGGAGCAGCAGCATCCGCCCGATCGGATCGTCGTCGTCGACAACGCGAGCAGCGACGCGTCCGCCGCTGTGGCCCACCGCTACGGCGCGGACGTGGTTGAGGAACCCCGCATCGGGATCTGGCCCGCCGCCGCGCGCGGGTACGACGAAGCCCTCGCCGGCGCCGACATCATCGCGAGGCTCGACGCGGATTCCCGGCCCCACCCGGACTGGATCGCGAGACTCGTGCGCGCTTTCGTCGCCGATCCCGAGCTCGGGGTGCTCACCGGCGGATCGGAGTTCTACGGCGGCAGCGCGCTCACGAACCACCTCGGCGATCGATGGTACGTCGGCGGCGGTCACTACTGGGTGAAGAAGTGGCTGGGCATCCCTCTCGTCTTCGGCTCCAACTTCGCCATGCGGACGAGTGTCTGGGAGCGGGTCCGCGCGCGGGTCGACCGCGACAACTCCCGCATTCACGACGATCTCGATCTGACCATCCGCCTCCGTCGCGCCGACGGGGTCCGCTACGATCCGCAGTTGCGCATGCCGGTCTCGGCGCGCCCCCTCCAGACCGTCGGGGGCCTGTCGCGGCGTGTGTACAAGGTCGCCACGACGTTCGCCGCGAGCTGGCCCGAGGGTGCGGCCTGGCGACGCCGCGACGACCAGCGCTGGGTCGCGGATGCTCCGCCTGGCGGCGACTGGACTCCCGAGGCCGACGACCTCACGCCGGAGTTCGGCCGCTGAGCGACGCCGGGCGGACGACCGGCGCGTGTCGGTGTGCTCCGCTACGGTGGCGGGCATGAGGGAGATGACCGAAAGCGCGCTGGTCGCGGCATCCGTCGACGTCGTGTGGGCCGACCTGACCGACGCCACGCGTCTTGCTGAATGGTTCTGGCCGCCGCGATTCGAGACGGAGGCCATCGTCGATCGGGTCGAGCTGGGGCGATGGGAGGTCCGCTCGTCCGTCGCCGAGCTCGCTGTGATCGGCCGGGTGCTGGCGATCGATCCGCCTGAGCGACTCCGGCTCGAGTGGCGGTGGGAGGGCGAGGAGCACGCGACCGACGCCGAGTTGACTCTCGAGAGGGCAGCGGATGCCGCGACCCGCCTGACGGTCAGGCACACCGGGTTCGTGTCCGACGAAGAGCGCGCCAGTCACGTCGATGGCTGGTCGAGCTGCCTCCAGCGTCTCGTCGATCGCTACGGCGGAGTCTCCACGCGCGGATGATCGTCGAGTTCGAGGGTGATGTCTTCCGCTGGGACGCCCGCGAGGACTCGGCGTGGTTCTTCACGGCGGTGCCCCCGGAGCTGAGCGACGCGATCCGCGAGATTCCGCGCCCGCACCGCGGATTCGGCTCGGTGCGGGTGCGAGCGCGCGTGGGATCGACCCAATGGGCGACATCGATCTTCCCGTCGTCCGACGGCACGTACGTGCTCCCGCTCAAGAAGGCGGTGAGGGATGCCGAGCAGCTCGTCGAAGGCGGGATCGCCGTCGTGCGGCTCGAGGTGCTCGACGGCTGAGGGGGCCGGAAGCTGAGGGGCGCTAGAAGCTGAGTCTGCTCGACCGCGGCGGGTACATCGCGATGCCGCGTCCGAGCACCTTGCCCGACTTGTGGTGGAGCGCGAACTGGGGGAGCATCGCCTGCCACAGCCGCTCGAGCTCGGCGGGCGGCTCGCCCTCGTCGATGACCTTCGTCACGAGGAAGGACGCGATGTCGGCGAGTTGCAGGATCTCGCGGTCCCACATGCTCAGGTCGGTGTCGAGCCAGAGGGGCTTGTCGAGGACGAGGTTGTAGTTCGGGACGCGGGTCAGGTCCTTCTCGAGTTGCGCGCGGATCTCGTGGATGCCGCCGCTCTTGAACAGCGCCTCGTGCTGGGTCTGCTGGTCGGCGACGATCACCGCCGATTCGCCTGACAGCTGGTGCTCGAGGGTGAGGGCGATGTTGCGTTGGAGATAGCTGTACGCGATCCCGATGGGGTTGGTCTGATTTCCGCGCGCGATCATCTTCTGCTTGTCGACGACGTTCGTCATGATGAGCGGCCGGAAGATCGACAGGGCCAGCCCGAGCGCGTGGAGGAGCGCATCCATCGCCGGGGGCTCCGTGAGCGTTGAGTAGCCGGCGGGCGCGGAGTGCTGCTTGCGACCCCGCAGCGCCTTCGCGACGTGGAGGAGGTAGCGGCCCTTGATCTCGGTGTCCTCCCACGGCGCATCCGCGGCGGCGCCGAGGTGCTCGGCCTTCACGCGCAGCAGGTACTCGGCGAGAGAGCGGCGCGCGCTGTCACGGATCCCCACGGCCGCGAGCGTGAAGAAGCGGGCACTGCCCGCCACGAGGGCGGGCGGGTCGCTTCCGGGGACGGTGGCCAGCGAAGCGGTCCCGGTCTCGTCGACGTAGAAGATGAGCATCCCGACCAGTGTCGTCCACGATTTCACTGATGCCCGGCACCGCGAAGAGTGAGTCGCCGCTGAGCTTTCCTCAGCAAACCCTCAGGAAACTGCTTGCCGAATCTTGGGCAAATACCGTCTTGGACATCGGATGAGAAGTCCCTAATGTGAGTCGCGGGGAAGGGATACGTGCCAAGGCATGAATCCGAAGTGTGAAACCTGAGCCGGCTGGCAGACTGGGCGAAAACGCGGTCCGATCAGGGATGTTAGTACTCATCCGATCAGAAAGCTGTCCGACATGCGCACCTTCATCAAGAACTACCTCGAGGCCGAGAAGGCCCGCCGCGAGGAGAACGGCGAAGCCGGCTTCTCCCTCATCGAACTCATCGTCGTCGTCGTGATCCTCGGCATTCTCGCCGCGGTCGCGATCCCCGTCTTCCTGGGCCTTCAGGGTCAGGCGGAGCAGACCGCGCAGGACGCGGTCGCCGCCAACGCTGCGAGCCAGGCCGCTGCGGCGTACGCCCAGGACGACGCGTACGACATCACCGCCGCTGACTTCAGCAACCTCGCAGGCGGCACCGCCGCCGACCCGACCTACACGATCACTGGCACCGGCACGGGCATCGACGACTTCTGCGTCAGTGTGACGGGACCTGGTGACGCTACGTCCACGTCCGGCCCCGAGTGCTGATCGCAGCCTCGACCCGGACCCAGAACCGTCTGAGGGATTGATCCAGGTCCAGGACGCTGCGTCCCCAGCGCAGCCCTGAGTTCCTGACCCGAAGACCGAGGCGCAGCCGTCGCGTCCCCAGCGCGCAGCCTGCACCTCCACGGCCAGGGCGACCTTTCCCCAGAAGGTCGCCCTGGCCAAAACCGCATGAGGGAGGTGGAAGATGTTCCGCAATGAAGACGACGGGTTCAGCCTCGTCGAGGTCATCATGGCGATGTTCCTCCTCGCCGTGCTCGCGCTGACGGTGCTTCCGCTCATCATCGGCGCCACACAGGTCAGCGTCTCCAACCGGGACCTGGTGGCGGCGACCACCTTCGCCAACGCGCAGCTGGCTCCTATCAAGGCGGCCTTCCCGAATGATCCGGCTACGCCGACCTCCTGCGCCACGCTCCGCAGCACCTACGCGAGCACCGCGGTCCCCGACCCCGCGGGGACCGGGCTGACCGCCGACGTGACGATCGGCACCTGCCCCGCCGCCTATCCCGGGACCGTCGAGGTCACCGTCCGCGTCGTCGAAGACGGAACGACCATCGTGACCGTCCCCACCCGCATCATGGTGTCGCTCTCATGAGCATCCGGCGCGACGAGGACGGGCTCACGATGATGGAGCTCATCGTCGCCATGGTCGTCTCCGGGCTCTTCCTCGGGTTCCTCGCGGTGCTCTTCGCAAACGGCGTGCAGGCACAGGCGCAGGCCACTGAGCGCGACCTCGCCACCGGACGTGCGGGAGTCGTGAGCAACTCGATCCTCACGTCGGTGCGGGATGCCTCGGGCTTCGTCATCGTGTCGGGCAATCGCGCTCTGATCGCCGAGGTCGTGGACTCGACCGGCGCCTCGTCGTGCCGAGCGTGGCTCGTCCTCGCCCCCGGGGATGCCGAGTACCGCAGGAACGTGGGTGATGCTCCCTACCGGACGGGCGACCTCATCTACAAGGAGAGCGCCTCGACGATCCTCCTGAGCGACCGCACCGGCTGGTCGCCCCTCATCGAGCGCGGCAGCGCCGCCGGAGACGGAGTGGTCGGCTCCATGCGCGTGCGCAGCGGAACGAACGCCGACGGCACGCCGCGCTTCGTGAATGTCGACGCAGACGGCGACGGCCGCGCCGACGCGTTCGGTCGCTCGGGATCGACCCTCACCGTCGGACTCGACGTCACGCTCGGAGACGCCACCGTCGCCGTCACGAACGGCGTGACCATGCAGGCCCAGAGCAGTGGAACGGATACGACGACATGCTGGTGAAGCTCCGCCGCCGGTTGAGCGGCCACTCGGACGAGGGCTCGGCCCTCATCGCGGTCCTGGTCATCATGCTCGTGCTGAGCATCGGCGGCATGGCCCTGGCGGCCATCGTCACCAACACCTCGGGTGTGCTGTCGGATGCCCGCAGCACGACGCAGTCCCGCGCGGTGGCCGACGCGGGCCTCGCGGACGCCCTCGGTCTCGCCAAGCGCAGCGGCAGCTTCTGCGGGCTGACGCTCGAGGACGACCTCGCCGCGAGCGGCGGCGTCACTCCGGAGTACTCCGTCACTTCGACGTGCGACACGACGGCCAAGACCGTGACCTTCACGTCCATCGGACGGGCCGGCTCCGGCGAGACGACCACGCGCGCGGTGTACAACTACACGACCGGGTCGACCGGGCATGGCGCCGACATGGTGTTCTACAGTGACACGACCTTCACCAAGGAGGTCCTCACGTCGAGCGCGTCGAACGGACTGCTGTCGATCGTCATCCCGTCCGGCGGTTTCGAATGCATGGTGCATACGCCGGCAAACGTCATCGCCTCCGGCGATCTCGTGACCAAGAGCGGGTGCGTCATCGACGGTAATGCGCGCGTGGGCGGCAAGGTGACCATGAACGGCTCCGCCGACACGATCAAGGGAAACCTCACGGCCTCCTCGACGGTGAGTTCGAAACTGGAGGGACAGATCCTCGGCGACATCACCCTCGGCGGCGCTATGACGACAGGGTGGAACAACCGCACGTATCCCGGCAAGGTCAGCGTTCGCGGGAACGTCAATCTGGCGTCCAACAGCTTCGCGGGATCGCTCACCATCCCGAAGGCGAACGAGGTGGAGTACGACGGCTACCTCAAGATCAAGTCGCCGACCGCGACGAATCCGCGCGTCGCCGGCGGTCTCGTCTGGCAGGACTCCGTGCCGATCCCGACCAAGCCGACTTTCGATCCGTGGTTCGACTACTCCTACTCCGTCGCGGACTGGCGTCCCTTCAACGGCGTCACCTTCGCCGAGATCACGCTCGTGAACTCGGGAAACGGACCATGGACCTGCAACCGGTTCAAGGACAACAACCCCAGCACGTCGAACGCCGCCGGTTGGCGTGAACTCGGCGCACTCACGACACCGACGATCATCAACGCGACGGCCTGCGGGTCGCTCTCCTCCAACAACGGCTCGGTGCCCAATGTCGCCCTCGGCACGGACATCGTCTTCATCGCGAAGTCGTTCGACCTGACGCAGCTCACCTTCACGTCGAAGGCCGGGACGTCGCCGCGGGTCTGGTACATCGTCAACGACGGCGCGCCGACCGGTGCCGGCGCAGCGGTCCCGTCGTGCAACAACGGCGCAGGAAGCATCGTGAGCAACCACACGAACATGGCCGCCGTCACCGCGATGGTCTACACGCCGTGCACGATCGACATCAAGGGCAACAGCAAGTGGACAGGCGCGTTCTACGGCGGCGCATTCTCGTACGGTGGCGGGATGACCTTCGTCGGAGCGAACATCGCCCTTCCCGGTATGCCGTCCAGCGCCACCATGCCCGGAGCAGGCACCAGCACCAGCGCCGCGCTCGGCACGCTCGTCTCGCGAGGAGACCTGCCGTGACGCCGCTCGCCCCGCCCGTCCTCGCCTTCGTCCTCGTCTTCGCGGGGCTGTTCGGCCTGGTGATCGGCTCTTTCCTCAACGTCGTGATCCACCGCGTCCCGGCCCGTGTTCCTCTCACGCGCGAGAGCCGCTGCCCGTCGTGCGATCACGCGATCAAGCCATGGCAGAACGTGCCGGTGGTGGCGTGGCTGGCGCTGCGTGGGCGGTGCGCGCAGTGCGGCGAGCCGATCTCCCCCCGCTATCCGCTCGTCGAGCTCGCAACGGGACTGTCCTTCGTGGGCGTGGTGTGGTTCTTCCTGGCGACCGCCACGACCCCGATGCCCGCGACCGTCGTCGTCATCGTGGCCTACCTCTACTTCTCGGCGATCACCATCGCGCTCGCGATGATCGACCTGGACACCCACCGGCTGCCCAACGCGATCGTGCTTCCGGCATACGTCGTCTCGCTCCTGCTGCTCGCGCTCGCGTGCGTCCAGGGCGCGGACTGGTCGGCCCTGCTGCGCGCCGGGGCCGGCGGGGCGATCCTCTACGCGTTCTACTTCGTGCTCCGGCTCATCCGTCCGGGCGGCATGGGCGGCGGAGACGTGAAGCTCGCCGGGGTCATCGGCATCTACCTCGCATGGCTCGGTTGGGGGGCGCTGATCGTGGGCGCGTTCGCCGCCTTCGTGTTCGGAGGCGTCTTCGGACTGGCACTGATCGCCGCTCGACGGGCGGGGCGCAAGACCGCGATCCCGTTCGGCCCGTGGATGCTCGCGGGCGCATGGACGGGGATCTTCGCGGGCGAGGCCATCGCCCGCGGCTACATGGGACTGCTCGCCCCCGCGTGAGCGGGGGCGGGATCGAAAGGGAGGAGAGGCCATGGCGAAGACGATCGTGGGTCTGGAGATCACGGAGGAGGGTGTGCGGGCAGCCGAGGTGACCGTCGGCCGGTCGCCCTCGCTCGTCGCGTGGGGTTCCGTGCCCCTCCCGCCCGGGGCTGCCAAGGACTCGGAGATCTTCGACGTGGATGCCGTCGTGCTGGCGCTGCGACAGCTGTGGAGCCGGGCGGGCATCAAGAACCGCCGGGTCACGCTGGGCATCGGCAGCCGCCGCATCCTCGTGCGCGAGTACACGACGCAGGCGATGAAGCCGGAGCTGCTGAAGCAGGCGCTGCCGTTCCAGGTGCAGGACCTGCTCCCGGTCCCCGCCGACCAGGCCGTGCTCGACTTCTTCCCGACCGCGGCGCACGACGGCCAGGTCAGCGGGCTCCTCGTGGCAGCCGTGGCGGAGACCGTCGAGCAGCTGGTCTCCACCGTGGCGAAGGCCAAGCTCACCGTGGACGTCGTCGACCTCGCTCCGTTCGCGCTCGCCCGCGCCGTGAGCCGCGTGGCCGCGCCCGGCGAGACGGTGGCCGCACTCCATCTCGGCGACCACACCAGCTACGCCGTCGTGGTCCGCGACGGCATCCCGCAGTTCGTCCGCATCCTTCCGGTCGACATCGTGACCGAGGCGGTGCGCAACCGCGAGCTCGCGACCCTCGCCGCGGACGGCGAGTCCAGCATCCCCCTCGAAGAGGTGCTGGAGACGGTGCCGCCCTCGGATGCCGCGCCCGCGCGGCGGTCCCGCGCCGGCGGTCGCATCGCGCGGCCGGCCGGCATGTCGGAGTCGGCCCTGACGGCGCTCGCCACGAGCCTGCACAGCACCCTCGCGTTCTACGCGAGCCGCGCCGGCGAGCAGCAGGTGACCCGCGTGCTGTTGAGCGGCGCGGGTGCTGCTGCCCCCGGCGTGATGGATGCCGTGGCCTCGAGCCTTCCGCTGCCGGTCACGTTCGCCGGTGCCGCCGAGGTGATCGCGTCCAAGCGCGATCTTCCCGGCGGCGACGACGGCCTCAACCTCCTGACGACGGTCGGGCTCGCGCTCGGGGAGGCCCGCTGATGGCGGCCGCAGTCGCTCCGGCACTCGCGCTGCCTGCCGTCGCGCAGGTGAACCTCATGCCGCGCGCCGAGATCGAGCGGCGCCAGACTTCCGCGCTGCTGCGACGCTGGGTCGGGTTCCTGCTGCTCGCTCTGCTCGTGGTGGCGGTCGTCTGCGGCGGCACGGTGTGGTTGCAGTTCGGCGCTCAGCAGCGCCTCGCCAGCGAACAGGCGCGCACGCAATCCCTCCTCACCGATCTCGCTGCGCTCTCCGACGTGCGCGCGACCCTCGAGCTGGAGTCCGAGCTGACGACGTTCCGCGAGCAGGCCATGGCGACCGACCTCGAGTGGGCGGGACTTCTCAGCACGATCGAGAGCGCGCTTCCCGCGGGGGTCGCCGTCAGCGGATTCCAGCTCGCGCCGGGCGGCGTGCCCATCGGCGAGGAATCCGCGAGCGAGGTCGGCGCGGTCGGATCGGTCTTCCTGAAGAGCGCCGTGCCGCAGGACATCGTCGCACTGGTCCGCACGCTGCGCCCCGTCGAGGGGGTCCTCGTCGCCGAGGCGTGGAAGATCACGCCCGACCCCGAGGGCGGCTTCACGTACGAGATCCGTGTCGCGTTCGATCAGTCGGTCTACACCGGCGCCTACCGCGAGGAGAGCGGCGAATGAACGTCCCCAGGCAGTTCGTCAACCTCATCGGAGCGGTCGTCGTCGTGGCGATCCTCGCGCTGGGGATCACGCTCATCGCGGTGCCGCTGTACAGCGACTCGCAGACGATCGACGCCTCGCGCCGTGAGGTCGCGCAGACGAACGACATCTACGCGGTGCAGGTCGCCCAGCTCTCCTCGGCCAACGAGCGGATCGACGAGATCAACGCCGACGTCGCGACGCTGCGCGCGCAGATCACGCCGATCCTCGCCCTGGACGACATCATCGAGATCGTCCTGCGGTCGGCGGAGGCCAACGGCGCGGCGATCGAGAGCGTGACGGTCGCGGACATCGAGGCCTTCGCGCCGCGCCCCGGCGCCGCCGCCGAGGATGCGACCGCCCGAGCGACGGCATCCGATCCCACCGCGCCCACGGAAGAGGACCAGACGGCCGTCGACGAGTCAGCCGCCGAGACGGATGCCGCGGCCGCCGACGACACGACCGACGCCGCCGCCGCCGAAACTGCCGAGACGCCGCCCGCCGAAGCGGAGTCGCCGCAGAGCCAGGTCCCCCTCACGATCGAGGTGACGGTCGAGTCGGCGGCACGCGCCGCCGCCTTCATGGACGCTCTCGGACAGGGGCCGAGGCTCATCGTGCCCACCAGCGCCAAGCTCGACGCGGGACGACTCATCATCACCGCCTACGCCCTCATGCGAACGGGAGACTGACATGACCGACCCCGCGACCTCTCTCGCGCACATGCTGGCCGCCGCCGGCCGTGCCGGAGCATCCGACGTCCATCTCACCGCCAACCACCCGCCACTCATGCGGGTGGACGGCGATCTGGTCGAGATCGCCGGCTTCACAGACCCGACCAGCACCAACTGGCTCGAGCACGCGCTCGCCTCGCTCATGACGTCCGATCAGGTCGCGGAGTTCCGCAAGCACGGCGAAGTGGACCTGTCGTACTCGGTGCCGAACGTCGCCCGATTCCGCGTGAACGTCTTCCGTCAGCTCGGAGACGTGGCCGTCGCGATGCGATTCATTCCCGACAAGGCATTCACCCTCGACCAGCTGGGTGTTCCCGCCGTCGCGCGCGATCTCGTGCTCAAGCCGCGCGGGCTCGTCCTGGTGACCGGGCCGACCGGCTCCGGCAAGTCGACGACGCTCAGCGCCATGATCGACATCGTCAACCGCACGCTGCCGGCGCACATCGTCACCGTCGAGGACCCGGTCGAGTTCCAGCACACCAGCCGCAAGTCGCTCATCCACCAGCGCGAGATCGGCAGCGACACGGCCTCCTTCGCGGAGGCGCTGCGTCGCGTGCTCCGTCAGGACCCCGACGTGATCCTCATCGGCGAGCTCCGGGACCCGGCATCCATCTCCACCGCGCTGTCCGCGGCCGAGACCGGCCACCTCGTCCTCTCCACGCTCCACACCCAGAGCGCGGCCAAGTCGATCAACCGCATCGTCGACGCCTTCCCGCCCGACCAGCAGACGCAGGTGCGCACGCAGCTCGGCGACACGCTCCAGGGCATCATCAGCCAGACCCTGCTGCCCATGGCGCAGAGCGACGGACGCGTGATCGCCACCGAGGTCCTCATCAACACCCCCGCCATCGCCAATCTCATCCGGGAGGGCCAGGTCAGCCAGATCTACTCGATGCTCCAGGCCGGCGGCGGCCTCGGGATGCACACGCTCGATCAGGACCTGCGTCGCCACGTGGAGGCGGGAAGCATCGCGATGTCGGTCGCGAAGGCGTACGCGATGGACCCGTCGTCCCTCGACGACGCCCGCGTGCGTCCGCGGGACCTCGATGCGGAGGCCTGGTCGCTGCATTCGTCCGAGCGTCTCGAGGCGGGCTGGGGGCACTGATGGCACTGCTCGAGGAGTACACATACCGCGCCGTCGACACGAGCGGCGGGGCGATCGTCAAAGGCACGCTCGAGGCCGCGGGGGAGAACGCGGTCGCCTCGAAGCTGCGCGCGCAGGGTCTCACCCCGCTCGAGGTGAGCCTGACGTCCAAGACGGGGCTCAACCGGGACATCTCGATCCCCGGCTTCGAGAAGCGCGTCAAGATCGGCGCGCTCGCGGTCTTCGCAAAGCAGATGGCGGGCCTCATCAACGCCGGGCTGCCGCTGATGAGGACGCTGTCGATCCTCATCGAGCAGTCGGAGGACAAGAAGCTGCAGAGCGCCCTCATCGGCGTGCACGCCTCGATCGAGTCGGGCATGTCGTTCTCGCAGGCCCTCGCCCTGCACCCCGACGTCTTCCCGCCGCTCATGATCAGCATGGTGCGCGTCGGCGAGATGGGCGGCTTCCTCGGCCAGTCGCTGTCGACGATCGCCGACACGTACCAGGGTGAAGCCGAGCTGCAGGGCAAGATCAAGTCGGCCACCACCTATCCGATCATCGTGTTCGTCATCGCGATCCTCGGTGTGATCGCGATGGTCACGTTCGTCGTCCCGATCTTCGAGGGGATGTTCAAGAACCTCGGCTCGGAGCTCCCGATCCCCACGCAGATCCTCGTCACCCTGTCGAACAACATGGTGTGGCTGCTCCCGGTCGGCATCGTGCTCGCCATCGTGGGCTGGCTCTGGTGGATGCGCAACCGCCGCGAGGAGAAGGTGCGCAAGGTCGTCGACCCCTGGAAGCTCAAGCTCCCCGTCTTCGGTCCGCTCGCCACGAAGATCGCCGTCGCCCGCTTCACGCGGAGCCTCTCGATGATGCTCGACGCCGGCGTCCCGCTCGTGCAGGCCCTGTCGATCGTCGGCTCGGCGTCGAACAACTGGAAGATCGAGCAGGCCGTGCGCGACATCCAGGAGTCGGTGAAGCAGGGACGATCGTTCTCCGCGCCCCTCGCGAAGGCCGAGGTCTTTCCGCCGATGGTCGCGCAGATGATCGCGGTCGGAGAGGAGTCCGGCACGCTGGCCGACATGCTCGCGAGCATCGCCGACTTCTACGAGAACGAGGTCGAGACGGCCACCGACCAGCTCACCGCCTCGATCGAGCCCATCCTCATCGTCGGCATCGGCATCATCATCGGCGGCATGGTCATCTCGCTCTACATGCCGATCTTCTCGATCTACGGCGAACTGGGTCAGCAGGGCGCCGGCTGAGCCTCCGGACACGCGGCTCGGGGGCTCGCTGCGCCTGGTGCGAGCACCCGGGCCGCGTCAAACTGCGACGCGCAGCACCTCTTCGATCGTCGTGATGCCCTGGGCGACCTTGGAGAATCCGTCGTCCCGCAGCGAGACCATGCCCTCCTCGAGGGCGAGCTGACGCATCGCCGTGCCCGTCGCGCGTCCGACGGCCAGGTGCTCCAGACCCTCGCTGAGGGTCATCACCTCGTGCAGCGCCACGCGGCCGCGGAACCCCGTTCCCGAGCACGCGGAGCACCCCGCCGCGCGGTACAGCTGCGGGAGGTCGTGAGGGTCGTGGGGGAAAGCGACCGAGGCGAGCATGTCCGCGTTCTCGACGTACGGCTCCCGGCACTTCGTGCAGAGCCGCCGTGCGAGCCGCTGCGCGACCACGGCCGACAGCGCCGTCCCGACCAGGTACGGCTCGCAGCCGATCTCGATGAGGCGCGTGAGCGCACTGGGTGCGTCGTTGGTGTGGAGGGTCGAGAGGACCAGGTGGCCGGTGAGGGCGGCCTCGATCGAGATGGTGGCGGTCTCCTGATCACGGATCTCGCCCACCAGCACCACGTCGGGGTCGGACCGGAGGATCGACCGCAGCGCCGCCTGGAACGTCATCCCGGCGCGCTGGTTGACCTGCACCTGGTTGATCCCGGCGATGCGGTACTCGACGGGGTCCTCGACCGTGATCACGTTGATGCGGGAGTTGGCGACCGTGTTGAGCGCGGTGTACAGCGTCGTGGATTTGCCCGAGCCCGTCGGTCCGGTGACGAGCACCATACCGTGCGGCCGGGTGATCGCGGTGCGGAAGCGCTGCTCGTTGATCGCCGAGAACCGGAGGTCCGCCATCTCGAGCGCCGTGCCCGAGTTGTCCAGGATGCGCATGACGATCTTCTCGCCCCACACCGTCGGCAGCGTCGCCAGGCGCAGATCCACCTGTCGCCCGTCGTGCAGCACGGAGAGACGGCCGTCCTGCGGCTTGCGGCGCTCGGCGATGTCGATGGAGGCCATGATCTTCAACCGCGAGATCACGCCGTCCTGGATCGAGCGGTCGGCCTTCTGCATCTCGTGGAGCACGCCGTCGATGCGGTAGCGCACGGTGAGCTGGCGCTCGCCGGGCTCGATGTGGATGTCGCTCGCCCGGTCGTTGATGGCCTGGGTGATGAGGAGATTGACGAACCGCACGATGGGCGCGTCGTCGACCTGCTCCTCGAGGATCTCCGTCGTGCCGACGCCGTCCGCGGCGGCGATCTCGCCGATCTGCTCGGACAGATCGCTGAGCTCCTCGTCCGAGCGGAGGAGGCGGCTGAAAGCGGCGGCGAGCGCATCGGCGGCGACGACCACCGGACGGATGTTGAGGTCGGTGGCGGTGGCGACGTCATCCAGCGCGATGAGATCGGAGGGATCCAGCATCCCGACCGTCAGCTGACGCCGACCGCGGGCGATGGGGATGAGGTGGTAGCGCCGGCACAGCGTGGGCGACACGGTCGCGACGACCTCGGGATCGAGCACCGCTGCGCCGAGGTCGACGAAGCGATACCCGGTGTGCGCGGCGATCGCCTCGGCGATCTGCGTCTCGGTGGCCAGCTGCGCCGAGACCAGACGCTGCCGGAGCTCGGAGTCGTCGGAGATGTCGACGAGGATGGCGGAGATCTCATCGGCGTCCACCACTCCGGTGGTCACCAGAGTCTGCGCCAGGCCATTCATTGCGCACTCCTCCCCTCCATCGCTCCCACGATGTCCCCGACGCCATGATATTGCGCCCCATACGAAGAAGGGAATGCCTCGTCAACCCCGGCTTCTCGGCGCCTGCGCGCCGATAGCCTGACGCAATGGACGCCACCCAGCCCTCGAGTCGTTCGCTCGTCGAGAAGGTGACCGCGTGGGCGCTGTCGCTCAAACCGGTCCGGGTCTGGTTCCACTACGTCGAGCGCCGCGGGCCGATGCTGTCGGACAGCGTCACCTACCGGGCGCTGTTCTCGGTCTTCGCAGCGGTCCTGCTGGGGTTCTCGTTCGCCGCGCTCTGGCTGAGCGGCAATCCGCAGGCGTGGGACGCGCTCGTCGAGGCGGTGGATGCCGCCATCCCGGGCCTGCTCCAGGTCGACGGGTCCGACGGGCTCATCGACGTGACCACCATCACCGCTCCCGAGGCTCTGACCATCACGGGAATCCTCTCCCTCCTGGGTCTGGTCGGCGCCGCGATCGGCGCGATCGGCTCGCTGCGGGCGGCGCTGCGCACCCTGGCCGACGACATCCACGACGACGCCTTCTTCCTCTGGGTGATCCTGCGCAACCTGCTGCTCGCGGTGGCGATCGGCGGCGGCTTCGTGCTGTCGGCGGCAGTCACCGTCTACGGGTCGACCTTCATCGAGACGCTGGGGGACTGGTTCGATGCCGGCAGCGCGGTCGCCGACTTCGCGACGCAGGCGCTCGCGATCGTCGTCGTGTTCGTGCTCGACGCCGGACTGATCGCCCTGGCCTTCGTCGTCCTCAGCGGGGTGAAAGCACGTCCCGGCCGGGTCATCACCGGTGCGCTCATCGGCGGCGCCGGGCTGATCGTGCTGCAGCAGTTGTCCGGCCTCTTCGTCCGAGGAGCGGGCTCCAACCCCCTGCTCGCGTCGTTCGCCGCTCTCATCGCCCTGCTCCTGTGGTTCAACCTGTCGGCGCAGGTCATCCTGCTCGCCTCGACGTGGATCATCGTCGGCGTCGCGGAGGACACGGACCGCGTGCGGGAGAAGTACGGCACCCCGACCTTCGAGGCGCGGCGCGTCAAGCGTGCCGAGGACGCGGTGCGCGTGGCTACCCGGGAACTCGCCGCCGCTCAGACGGCCGCGGCGAAGGCTCGCACGCCGGACGACCCGAAGGACGAGTGACATGGTCCGCACGGTGCCGACGTATTCGGCGGCGCAGGTGCGGGCGGCCGAAGCGCCGCTCCTCACGGCCGGTGTCCCCCTCATGCGGCGGGCAGCGGCAGCCCTCGCCGAGATCACGCGAGAGCAGCTGGCGGATGCCGCGACCGCACGCATCCTCGTCCTCGCCGGAGGCGGCGACAACGGCGGCGACGCGCTCTACGCGGCAGCCGACCTCGCCGGGGCGGCGACGGTGGACGTGCTCCCCGTCGGAAGGAGAGTGCACGAGGCCGCGCTTGCCGCCGCGCTCGGGGCCGGCGCGCGGCGCATCGGTCCCGACGAGGCCGAGGCCGCGGCATCCGCATCGTCCGTCCTGATCGACGGGATCCTCGGCATCGGGGCCGCGAGTGATCCCGCACTGCGCGGGCTCGCGCGCGACGTCGTCGAGCGCCTGCTGCCCGTCGTGCGCGAGCGGGGGCCGCGCGTCATCGCCGTCGACGTGCCCAGTGGACTCCACCCGGACACGGGCGACGCCGACGAGGTCGTCCTCCCGGCGACGACGACGGTGACCTTCGGCGCGGTGAAGGCAGGGCTCCTCGCCGGTCGCGGACCCGAGCTCGCGGGCGACATCGTGCTGGTCGACATCGGGCTCGGTCCGACACTGAGCGGGGTGACGCCGGTCGGGGAGGGCGTAGTCTCGCGCCTCGTGCGGGCGCCCGGCCCTCACACCCCGTAGCGCTCGACGAACGTCCGCAGCATCCGGCTCGGGTGGGACACCGGCGCGCGCCGCACGGCCGCCAGAGTCGTGTCGAGCTCGTGCGGAGCGAAGTACCCGTAGCCGGCGTACGCGTGGATGCGGGTCACGATGCCGTCGAGGTCGAGCTCCGGGTGGAACTGCGTCGCATAGACGTTCGTGCCGACGCGGAACATCTGCACGGGGCACGCAGGTGACGAGGCGAGGAGCGTCGCCGATGCCGGCAGCGCCGTGATGGCCTCCTTGTGGCCGACGAACGCCTCGAACCGCGACGGGAACCCTGCGAGGAGGGGATCGGATGCCCCGGCCCCGGTGAGCGTCACCGGCACCACGCTGATCGGCTCGGTGTACGTCCGGTCGATGACGGCGCCCTGGTGGACCCCCAGGGTTCCGACGCCGTAACAGGCGCCGAGGAAAGGGAAGTCGCGCGCCACCACGTCGTCCAGCAGTCGTCGGAACTCGGCCTCCACCCGGTGCTGCACGGCCGACTTGGCGTGCTCGGGATCGGACGCGTTGAAGGGTCCGCCGCCGACGAAGATCCCGGAGTAGTCGTCGAGGTCGAAGTGCGGCATCGGCCCCGCCTCCAGTCGCACACGCACGAGCTCGCGCTCGTCGAGGCCGGTGTAGCGCAGGAACAGCGCGTACTCCTCGTCGGCGGGCACGTCCTCGGCGCGTGTGGCGAGGAGGAGGAACGGCTTCACGTGGGGGGATCTCGGTTCGGGTGGCGCGGTGCCGCGCTCAGGACGGGGACGTGACGAGCCCGAGTTCGACGGGGGAGACGAGCTGCGGGTGGGCCGGCACGACCCGCACGGTGTACCCGAACGTTCCGGTCACCGCGAGCGGAAGGGTGCCCGTGAAGGTCGTGACGCCGTCGACCGGGGCCGCCGCGGGCTGCAGTCGCTGGACGGAGTGGTCGCGCGCGAGCGTGTCGTCCTCGTCGGTGCGGCCGTATGCGAGCTCCACCGCGACGTCGTCGGGGGAGAGGCCGTCCAGCCGCACCGCGGCGGTCACCTCGAGGCTGTCGCCTGCCTGAGCCTGCGCGGGGATGCCGGACGAGTCGACGCTCGCGATCGAGACGTGCGGCCACGCGTCGGTCACGCGCGCGACGAATGCCGCGAGAGCCTTCGCGCCCGCGAACCCGTCGCGGCGCAGCGCGACATCGTGTGCCGCCGCGGGAACGTACAGCCGCTGCACGTAGTCGCGCACCATGCGGTCGCTCGTCGCCTTCTGCCCGAGGTCGGTCATCGTATGCCGCACCATGTCGAGCCACGCCACGGGGACCCCGCCCTCGCGCTCGTAGAAGCGCGGCACCAGCTGGTGCTCGATCAGGTCGTAGAGCGCGGACGCCTCGGCGTCGTCGCGCTCCTCGTCGCTCGTGGCGGTGTCGGCTGTCGGGATCGCCCAGCCGTTGCGGCCGTCGTACCACTCGTCCCACCAGCCGTCGAGGATCGAGAGGTTCAGCGCACCGTTGAGCGCCGCCTTCATCCCGCTGGTGCCGCACGCCTCCAGGGGACGCAGCGGGTTGTTGAGCCACACGTCGCAGCCCGGGTAGAGGTCCTTGGCGAGGCCGATGTCGTAGTCGGGGAGGAACACGATCCGCCCACGCACCTTCGGGTCGCGACTGAAGCGCACCAGCTGCTGGATCAGGATCTTGCCGGAGTCGTCGGCGGGGTGCGACTTGCCGCCGATCACGATCTGCACGGGGCGCTCCGGGTCGGTGAGGAGGGCGGTGAGCCGCTCGGGGTCGCGCAGCATCAGCGTGAGGCGCTTGTAGGTGGGCACGCGCCGGGCGAAGCCGATCGTGAGCACCTCGGGGTCGAGCAGGTCGTCGATCCACGCCGGCGCGTGTCCGTTGGAGAGGGATGCCGCGACCCTCCGCCGCGCCTCCGAGACCAGGGCCGCCTTCATCTGCTGACGGACTCCCCACAGCTCGGCGTCGCTCACGGCGCTGCGGTCGTTCCAGTCGTGGGTGTCGGTGTGCGCATCGCCCCATGCCTGCTCGCTGAGGGCTTTGAGGGCGGGATGGACCCAGGTCGGCGCGTGCACTCCGTTGGTGATCGAGGTGATCGGCACTTCGTCGACGTCGACGCCGGGCCACAGCATCCCGAACATGCCGCGGCTGACCTCGCCGTGCAGCACCGAGACGCCGTTGGCGTGCTGGCCGAGGTGGAGGCCCAGGACGGCCATGTTGAAGACGCCCGGGTCGCCGCCGCTCCACGACTCGAGCCCGAGGGCGATCGCGCGGCCGGCGTCCAGCCCCTCGAACAGGCCGCTCGCGAGATAGTCGGCGATCAGGTCGCGCGGGAAGCGGTCGATGCCGGCGGGCACCGGCGTATGGGTCGTGAAGACGGTGCCGGCCCGGACCTGTGCGAGCGCGTCGTCGAATCCGAGCCCGTCCTGCGTGATGAGCTCGGACATGCGCTCGAGCCCCTGGAACCCGGCGTGGCCTTCGTTCGTGTGGTAGACATCCGGCGCAGGGCGCGCGGTGAGCGCGCACCACGCGCGCACCGCGCGGACGCCGCCGACGCCGAGCAGGAGCTCCTGGAGCAGGCGGTGCTCGCCTCCGCCGCCGTAGAGGCGGTCGGTCACGCGTCGCATCTCGTCGGAGTTCGACGGCGTCTCGGAGTCGAGGAGGAGGAGCGGGACGCGCCCGATGTCGGCGACCCACACACGCGCATGGAGGACGCGGTCGCCCGGAAGATCGAGGGAGATCTCGACCGGGGAGCCCTCACCGTCGCGGAGCAGCGTGAGTCCGAGGCCGTAGGGGTCGAGGAGAGGGTAGCTCTCGCGCTGCCAGCCGTCGTCGCCGATGGACTGGCGGAAGTACCCCGCGCGGTAGAACAGGCCGACCCCCGTGAGCGGGACACCCAGATCGGACGCGCTCTTGAGGTGATCGCCGGCGAGGATGCCGAGTCCGCCCGAGTACTGCGGGAGTGAGCCGTCGACACCGAACTCGGGGGAGAAGTATGCGATGTGGGCCGGCTTGTCGCCCTCGAGCCGCTGGAACCAGCGGTCGCCCTCGAGGTAGGCGGTGAGGCGCTCGTCCTCCTCGCGGACGCGCTGCACGAATCCCTCGTCGTGCGCGAGCTCGTCGAGGCGATCCTGACCGAGAGCGCCGAGCATGCGTGCGGGGTTCTGGCCGATGTGCTCCCAGAGTGCCGGGTCCATCGAGGCGAAGAGGGCGTGGGTCGCACGGCTCCATGACCAGCGCCAGTTGGCGGCGAGCCGGTCGAGCGGGGCGAGGGCCTCGGCGAGGACGGGGCGGACGGTGAACGTTCGGATGGCCTTCACGCGTGAGATTCTAGGGGCTCCGGATGAAAACGCTTGCACGGGTGTGGATGACGTCATCCGGACAGCGACGTCGCCTCGCGGGCCCCCGGACACACGGTCCTCGCCGATCCGGGCGGTCGTCCGAGGGCGGGGCTACGCTGGGGACATGGCCATCGCACGACTCCACGGAGGCCCGCTCGACGGGCAGCTCATCCCTCTCGAAGACCCCGAGCTCGACCGGCTCATCGTCCCCTACAGCGAGACCCAGGTCGTCTACGAGCGCAAGGGCTCGCTCGAGAACACCGGCGAGGGCGACGGCCCGACCGAAGCCGAGTTCTGGTTCATCGAGGCGCAGGACGACATCGACCCGTACAGCGATTCACCCAGTGACCGACGCTGACCGCCAGCCGGTCCGCTCCGTCGAGATCGAGCGGAAGTTCGACGTCGACTCCGGCACGCCCGTGCCGGACTGGTCCGGACTCCCCGGGGTCGTGACGGTGAGCGCGGGAGAGTCCCGATCGCTCGACGCGACCTACCTGGACACCGCGGACCGCGCACTCGCCCGCCACGGCTACGCGCTGCGGCGCCGCACCGGCGGCCCGGACGCCGGCTGGCACATCAAGGGTCCGCGCGGCGCCGACGGCGGTCGCGTCGAGCTCCAGTGGCCGCTCGGGGATCCCGACTCGGTCCCCGCGGCCGCACGGGCCGAGCTCGCGGGGGTCGTCGCCGATGCGGCCCTCGAGCCTCTCGCCCGCATCCGCAACGAGCGCACGGCCTACGCCCTGCTCTCGGCCGGCGGCGGGGTGGTGGCCGAGTTCGCCGACGACCACGTCACGACCCGCGACGAGCGGTCCGGCATCGACCGCGAGTGGCACGAGTGGGAGGTCGAGCTCGGCCCCGCAGCCCCCACCGACCCCGCGTGGCGCGAGGCGTTCTTCACCGCGGTCGAGTCGGCCGCGGTCGCCGCCGGCGGACGGCCCGCGGCATCCGACTCCAAGCTCGCCCGTGCACTCGGACACTGATCCGCACACGCACCCGTACGCGAAGGAGCCCCGGATCGGATGGATCCGGGGCTCCTTCGTCGGCTGCGGTGCGGACTACAGGTTGATCATGTGTCCGGCGAGGCCGTGGAAGGCCTCCTGGACCGCCTCCGACAGCGTCGGGTGCGTGTGGACGTTCCGCGCAGCCTCGAGGGCGGTGAGGTCCCACTTCTGCGCGAGGGTCAGCTCGGGCAGAAGCTCGGAGACGTCCGGGCCGACCATGTGGCCGCCCAGGAGCTCGAGGTGCTCGCCGTCGGCGATCAGCTTGACGAAGCCGATGGCCTCGCCGAGCCCGTTGGCCTTGCCGTTGGCGGAGAACGGGAACTTCGCGACCTTCACGTCGTAACCGGCGTCGCGCGCCTGCTGCTCGGTGAGGCCGAACGAGGCGACCTGCGGCGAGCAGAACGTCGCGCGCGGCATCATCCGGTAGTCGCCGAGCGTCATGGTCTCGGCCTTGCCGATCGTCTCGGCCGCGACGACACCCTGGGCCTCGGCGACGTGGGCGAGCTGGAGCTTGGCGGTGACGTCGCCGATCGCGTAGATATGCGGCACATTGGTGCGCATGTGGTCGTCGATGTCGATGGCTCCGCGGTCGGTGAGCTTCACGCCGGTCGTCTCCAGGCCGAAGCCCTCGACGTTCGCGGCGAAGCCGATCGACATCATCACCTTGTCGGCGTCGATCGACTGCGTCTCGCCGCCGGAGGCAGGCGTGTAGGTGACGGTGACCCGGTCGCCGTGGTCGGTGACCGTCTCGACCTTCGTCGAGGTGAGGATGTCGACCCCGTAGCCCTTGTACTGCTTGGCGATCTCCTTCGACACGTCGGCGTCCTCGTTGGGAAGCGCGCGGTCGAGGAACTCGATGATGGTGACCTTGACGCCGTAGTTCGCCATGACGAAAGCGAACTCCATGCCGATCGCACCGGCGCCGACGATGACGATCGAGCCGGGCAGATCGCGAGCGAGGATCTGCTCTTCGTACGTCACGACGTTCTCGCTGAGCGTCACACCCGGCAGCAGGCGCACCTTGGAGCCGGTGGAGATGATCGCGTTGTCGAACGTGAGGTCTTCGGTGGAGCCGTCGGCCTTGGTCACCGTGATGGCGTTCGGGCCGGTGAACGACCCGCGACCCTCGTACTCGGTGACCTTGTTCTTCTTCATGAGGTAGTGGATGCCCTTGACGTGGGTGTCGGCTACCTTGCGGCTGCGGTCCCACGCCACTCCGAAGTCGAAGTGCACGTCGCCCGAGATGCCGAACAGCTCCGCCTTGTGGTGGAACTGGTGGGCCAGGTCGGCGTTCTTCAGGAGAGCCTTCGAGGGGATGCAGCCCACGTTCAGGCACACACCGCCCCAGTACTTCTCTTCGATGATCGCGACCGAGAGGCCCAGCTGTGCGCTGCGGACGGCCGCGACGTACCCGCCGGGGCCGGCGCCGAGGATGACGACGTCGTAGTGAGGCATGCTCCCAGCCTAGTGCGCGGCGGGAGGCTCGGAACCGGACCCCTCGGCTCCTCCCAGAGCCCGCTCGCGCGCCGCCGTGAGCTCACGCTCCCGTCGGGCGCGGGAGACGAGGAGGTAGAGCACCGCCCCGCCCAGGCCGGCCAGCAGGATCCCGCCGACCACCCACGGCCACGCCTCGGCGAACGTGCTGTCATCGCCGGACGGCACGGGGGTGGCCGAGGGCGACGTGGTCGCGGACGGCGTCGGCTCCGGCGTGGTCGTCTGCGTCGGCTCCGGAGTCGTGGTCTGCGTGGGGGAGGGCCCGCTCGCCACGGTGAACTCGAACTCGCCCGAGATGGGGTGCCCGTCGCTGGAGACGACCTTCCACAGCACCGTGAGGGCGCCGGATGCCTCGCCCGCGAGCGGCTGCGTCAGCACGTTGTCCTGCGCGGTCGGCGTCCCGTCCGCGAGCTCGGTGCCCGAGGCATCCGTCACCGACACCTCGGATGCGCCGTCGTCGGCCGCGATGATCCCGCTGAAGGTCAGGGAGATCTCGGCCGGAAGGGTGTCGACCGTCTCGTCGGCCGCGGGGTCGCTGCCGAGGAGTTCGTCGTGCGCGTGCGCCGGCGACGCGGGGAGGAGGAAGGCGGCCGCCGCGAGGAGGAGCGCGCCGACGAGCGCCATCGAGCGGATTCCGGGACGTGTGTGAATTCCTTGTGACATCACGCCGTCGAGCCTAACGACCCCTTCGGCGGGGAGCCTGAGAGGTCTAGCATGGCGCCAGGCGGGCGATCCTGCCCGTTCCCCACGGGAAAGGGAGGTGACCCATGGACGCCATGATGATGGACGCCATGTCGAAGGACATGATGTCGATGCCGGGCATGGACACGATGGACATGGCGGTGCTGCAGGCCTGTATGGACGCCTGCTCGGCGTGCGAGCAGGCGTGCACGGTGTGCTCGACGCAGATGATGTCGTGCGCGCCGGCGTGCATGAACTGCGCGGACATGTGCAACACGATGATGCGGGCGATGATGCGCATGCAGGGCATGACGCCCGCATCCATGATGGCCATGCTCGACGCGTGCATCGCGATGTGCCAGACGTGCATGGACGAGTGCATGGAGCACGCCGACGACTCCGACGTGTGCCGCATGTGCGCGCAGTCGTGCCAGGCGTGCATGGACGCGTGCATGGCCGTCAGGGACATGCTGAGGAAGGCCGCCTGAACCGGATCGGGTGATCAGCCGGGCCGCGCCGAGGAGCTCAGCGACGTACGACGTTGTACCGCGCGCGGCCGACGGCGAGCACGTGGTAGCGCTCGTGCACCGAGACCGGGGTGCCCGACGTCAGCGCGCCGGCGGCCCCGGACGCGTTCCACAGCGCCACCGTCGTGCCGTCGCCGAGGGAGCGCGCCAGGATGACGCCCGAGCGGGCGTCGGCGTGCTCCACGATCGCGTCCGTCCATTCGGACGGCGTCGCCGCGGCGAGGCGCGACTGGATGAGGTGCAGCGCGTGGCCGGGGGCGTACGTCGAGCACGGTTCGCCGCGGTCGCACATGCACTCCGCACGCTCACGCACCTCGAGGGGCGGGATCTGATGCGGGTGGCTCGACACGGCGGGGCTCCTTCTCGTAGGTTCGATGCTCATCCACGTTAGGTCGGGCGCCGCCCCCGGACACCCTGACCGACACGGGACGAAACATTGCGGGACGCCCGAGGGGTCGATCCGTCCTTTCGCCCCTCGGGCGATCGGCTAGGCTTGCAGGCAGAGGAGGGGCACAGTGGAGGAACTTCGCCGACCCGATGAGGGCGACATCCGCCGGGCATCCGGCGCGGGCGCCGTCTCAGGCGATACCGACCGCGGAACCGACACGACCCAGACCTTCGGGCACGACTCCGATCTCTCCTTCGTGCCGTTCGGAAGCGAACTGGCCACCGCCGAGCTCGAGGCGATCGACGCCCTCCCCTCCGGTGCCGCGCTGCTGCTCGTCCGATCCGGACCGACGGCCGGCGCCCGGTACCTGCTCGACACCGACGTGACGACCGTCGGCCGTCATCCCGAGGCCGACATCTTCTTCGATGACGTCACCGTCTCCCGTCGTCACGCCGAGATCACCCGCACGGGCACATCCTTCGAACTGGTCGATCAGCGCTCACTCAACGGCACCTACGTCAACGGGGAGCGCGTGGATCGCGCCGTCCTCGACAACGGCGCCGAGGTGCGCGTCGGGAAGTTCCGCTTGAACTTCTTCGTGTCGCCCGCCGACCTCGTCCAGCCAGCGGCCGGCTGATGCCGCCCGCAAGCGCCCGCGAACGATCCTCGTCCGCGGGTCTTCTGAGCATCGGACAAGTGCTGGCACGGCTGTCTCCCGAGTTCCCGTCCCTGACCTCCAGCAAGCTGCGCTTCCTCGAGGTCCAGGGCATCGTCACACCGCTGCGCACGGAGTCCGGGTACCGGAAGTTCTCTCCCGCCGACCTCGAGCGCCTGCGGCTCGCGCTCACGCTGCAGCGCGACCACTACCTCCCGCTCGTCGTGATCCGCGAGTATCTGGCG
Organism: Microbacterium insulae; assembly: GCF_042677065.1. Classification (NCBI taxonomy): domain Bacteria; kingdom Bacillati; phylum Actinomycetota; class Actinomycetes; order Micrococcales; family Microbacteriaceae; genus Microbacterium; species Microbacterium insulae. The sequence goes on from NZ_JBHTII010000002.1 coordinate 49,103, forward strand.
GACATCGACGCGGGGCGGGAGCCGCAGGCGCCGACCGCGGTGTCGCCGCCGTCGATCGTGCCGGCTCCCCGCCGCTATCGCCGTGACGAGCTGCTCGCGGCGGCGGGGGCCGCGCCCCAGCTCCTGAACGATGCGATCAGCACGGGCGTGCTCGCCGGGTCCGACGCCTACACAGAGCAGTCGGTCGCCCTCCTGCGCGCCCTCGTCGCGCTCGACCGGCACGGGATCGAACCGCGCCACGTGCGCGCGCTCCGTCAGAACGCCGAGCGCGACGTCGCCCTCGTCGAGCAGGCTCTCGCGCCGCTTCTGCGACGGACGGATGCCCCGTCCCGGGGTCGCGCCGGTGAGCTCGCCCCCGAGCTGGCCAAGCGCCTCGACGAGGTGCGGTCGATCTTCGTCCGCGCCGCGCTCGAGCGACTGCTCTCCTGAGCGGCTCGACGGCCGCCGGACGCGACACGCCGGACCGTTCGGCCCGATGTCGTTGCCGCAGCGGGGTGGCTCATCTAGCGTGGAACCAAGCGATCCGACAGGGGGGCCGAGCATGACTGCTCGAGAAGCGGCCGAGGGCGAGCCGTTCATGGCCGATCTCCTCTTCACCGATGGACTCCCCGCCATGGACGACGAGGTCGGCTACCGCGGTGCCGTCGCGGCGCGCGCCGCCGGCATCACCTACCGCCAGCTCGACTACTGGGCCCGGACGGAGCTCGTCGAGCCGACGGTGCGCGGGGCGAGCGGTTCGGGCTCGCAGCGGCTGTACGGCTTCCGCGACATCCTCGTCCTCAAGCTCGTCAAGCGCCTCCTCGACACCGGCATCTCGCTCCAGCAGATCCGCACCGCCGTCGACCAGCTTCGCGCGGCGGGCATCCGCGACCTCGCGGGCACGACGCTCATGAGCGACGGCGCTTCGGTGTACCTGTGCACCTCGAACGACGAGGTCATCGACCTCGTCAGCCGCGGCCAGGGCGTCTTCGGGATCGCGGTGGGCAAGGTCCTGCGCGAGGTGGAGTCCGAGCTCGTGGAGTTCGACGCGCAGGCGCCGGACACGATGGACGAGCTCGCGGCGCGTCGCGCGGCCCGCACCGCCTGACGCACCGCGTCCGTGGCGCTCAGTGTGCCGCGACCGCTCCCGTCGCGCGCACCGCGATGCCCGCGAAGGCCTGCGACAGGTCGGCGATGAGGTCCTCGGGCGCCTCGAGTCCGATCGACAGCCGCACCAGCGCCTCCGAAGGCTTCGCCTCGCTCTGCACCGGGCGGTGCGTGAGGGCGGCGGGGTGCTGGATGAGCGAGTCCACGCTGCCGAGTGATACGGCGTGCGTGAAGAGCTGCACGCCGGACGTGAGGGCCGCGGCGGCGGCGAAGCCCCCGGTGAGCTCGATCGCGATCATGGCCCCGGGGCCGGCCTGCTGCCTGCCGACCAGGCCGAGCGGGTCGCACTCATCGAACTCCGGGAAGTGGACCCGCGCCACCTCGACGCGAGTGGCGAGCCAGCGCGCGACGGCGCGCGCGCCCTCCTGCTGCGCGCGCATCCGCACGGGGAGCGTGGCCAGCCCGCGGTGGAGGAGGTAGGCGGCGAGGGGATGCATGATCGCCCCGGTGATGGCCCGCGTCCGTCGCAGGGCGGCGGCGACCCCGGCGTCGCACGCGACCACTCCGCCGACGACGTCGCCGTGGCCGCCGAGGTACTTCGTCGCGCTGTGCAGCGACATCGCCGCGCCGAGATCCAGCGGATGCTGCAGGACCGGCGTCGCGAACGTGTTGTCGACGAGCACCGGAACGTCACCGGCGGCGTCCACGACGGCGCGGATGTCGACGAGCTCGAGGGTCGGGTTGGCGGGCGACTCGATGATCACGAGCGCGGTGTCGGGCCGCACCGTCGCGGCCACGGCATCGGCTGCGCAGAAGGTCGTCTGCACACCGAGAAGCCCGGAGGCGAGCAGGTGGTCGGTTCCCCCGTACAGCGGGCGCACGGCGACGACGTGACGTCGGTCCCGCTCGTGGGACAGCCCCAGCAGCACGGCTGTCAGCGCGGCCATGCCCGACGAGAAGGCGACGGCCTCCTCCGCGTGCTCCAGACGCGAGCGCCTCCTCGAAGCGGGCGACCGTGGGGTTCCACAGCCTGGCGTAGACGTTCGAACCTCCCTCGAAGGGATGACCGCCCGTGGCGAGCACCTCGTACGACAGCCCGCCGGCGTCGATTCCGGGAAGCGGGTTCGTCGAGGACAGGTCCAGGGGGAGGGCATGCACTCCCAGCTCGGCGAGATCGTCGCGGCCGGCGTGGACGGCGAGGCTATCGGGATGCAGTGTCTTCGGCGACATGCCACGATGGTCGTCGATCCTTCAGAGAACAGCAAGCTGATTCGACCCTATTCGGTCAGAGTGGGAGAGTAGGCTGTGTTTTCCGCAAGATCGGAGGTTGGGATGCCGTCGCCGTCGAAGAAATCGCAAGCGGGCCTCGACTCGACCGATCGGGCGATCCTCGCGGCGCTGATTGAGGACGGTCGCATGACCAACTCCGCACTCGCTGCGCGAGTGGGCCTGGCGGAGTCCACGTGCGCCTACCGGGTGCGCGCGCTGCGGGAGTCCGGGGTCGTCGCCGACATCTCGGCGCGCATCGATCTCGCCGCCGTCGGACGACCGATCCAGGCAGTCGTGCAGGTGCAGCTCGCCAGCCACAGCCGGACGCACATCGATGCGCTGTTCGACCGGCTGGCCGGCATCCCGGGTGCGCTGTCGGTCGTCCACGTCGCCGGCGACAACGACTTCCACGTGCATGTCGCCGTGGCGAGCCCTGAACGGCTGCGCGACCTGATCCTCGAGCACATCACCAGCCATCCGGCGGTCACGAAGACCGAGACGCAGCTGATCTTCGAGGCGCGCCGGGGCAGCGGGGTCCTCGGGCCCCTGTGAACGCCTCTATCAGGCTCGTGCCTCGCCCGGCACCGGGATACGGCCGGTCCGCATGACGCGGTCGAGGAGCGAGTCGAAGTCGGCCGCGAGCTCTTGCGCGGAGTCGCCCGGCCAGATGTGCAGCGGCTTGGCCGCTCCCTGCGCCTGCTGAAGCGAGGTGCGTTCGGGGAGCTGCGGGGAGAGCACGAGGGGGCCGAACATGTCGCGGAGCTCCTTGATGCGGAACTGATGCTCGATGGACTGGGGGCGCACCCGGTTCACCACGATGCCGAGCGGCTGGAGGCGGGGGGACAGGCCCCGGCGGATCTCTTCGATCGCCCGCAGCGCGCGGTCCGCCGCGGCGACCGAGAACAGCCCGGGCTCGGTGATCACGATGACGCGGTCGCTGGCGGCCCACGCCGTGCGCGTCAGGGCGTTGAGGGAGGGCGCGCAGTCGATGAGCACGAGGTCGTAGTCGGCCTCGATCGTCGCGAGGGCCTCCTCGAGCTTCCACACGTCGCGCACGCTCGGGTGCGGGCCGTCGAAGTTGATCGCCGAGGGGCTGCCGATCATGACGTCGATCGTGCCGGGGTGCACCTTCGCCCAGCCGCTGGAGGTGATGGCCTGGCGGACCGTCTTCTCCTTCGGATTGGCGAGGACATCGGCGACATTCAGGCGGCCGGCCACCTGGATGTCCATGCCCGTCGAGACGTCGGACTGCGGGTCGAGGTCGACGACGAGCGTGCGGACGCCGCGGGCGAAAGCCGCCGAGGCGAGTCCGAGAGTCACGGTCGTCTTGCCGACACCACCCTTGAGCGAGCTGACGGAAAGGACGTGCACAATTCACCACGTTACCGTCCCCTAGGCTGAGAGCACACTCAGGCCCGCCCGCACTGCTGCCTTCGGAGGTCGAATGTTCCGCAAGATCCTCGTAGCGAACCGAGGCGAGATCGCCATCCGCGCCTTCCGCGCCGCATACGAGTTGGGGGCGCGGACCGTCGCGGTGTTCCCCTTCGAGGACCGCGGTTCCCTGCACCGGCAGAAGGCCGACGAGTCCTACGAGATCGGCGAGCAGGGGCATCCCGTGCGCGCGTATCTCGACGTCGACGAGATCATCCGCGTCGCCCTGGCCGCGGGAGCCGACGCGATCTATCCGGGCTACGGTTTCCTCTCCGAGAACCCGGAGCTCGCCGAGAAGGCGGCCGCGAACGGCATCGTCTTCATCGGCCCGCCCGCCTCCGTGCTCGAGATGGCCGGCAACAAGGTCACCGCGAAGCAGCACGCGGTCGCCGCCGGGGTTCCCGTGCTGCGTTCGACCGAGGCATCCGACGACGTCGACACGCTGGTCTCCCAGGCGGACGGGATCGGCTTCCCGATCTTCGTGAAGGCTGTGGCGGGGGGCGGCGGCCGCGGCATGCGTCGCGTCGAGCAGCCCGCCGAGCTGGCACCCGCGCTGGCCGAGGCGATGCGCGAGGCCAGCAGCGCCTTCGGTGACGCGCGCGTGTTCCTCGAGCAGGCGGTCCAGCGTCCTCGCCACGTCGAGGTGCAGATCCTCGCTGACAAGTCGGGGGAGACGGTCCACCTCTTCGAGCGGGACTGCTCGGTGCAGCGCCGGCACCAGAAGGTGATCGAGATCGCCCCAGCGCCCAACCTCGATCCCGCGATCCGCGACGCGCTGCACGGGTACGCCGTCGCCTTCGCACGCTCGATCGGATACGAGAACGCGGGCACGGTCGAGTTCCTCCTCGAGACGGCGGGCCCGCGCGCCGGCGAGGTCGTCTTCATCGAGATGAACCCTCGGATCCAGGTCGAGCACACGGTCACCGAAGAGGTCACCGACGTCGACCTCGTCCAGTCGCAGATCCGCATCGCCGCCGGTGAGACGCTGAGCGACCTCGGCCTCACCCAGGACCGCATTCAGCTGCGCGGCGCCGCGCTGCAGTGCCGCATCACGACCGAGGACCCCGCGCAGGGCTTCCGCCCCGACACCGGACGCATCACGACGTACCGCTCGCCGGGCGGTGCCGGCATCCGCCTCGACGGTGGTACGACGGCGGCCGGATCGCAGATCAGCCCGCACTTCGACTCCATGCTGGCCAAGCTCACGTGCCGCGGTCGGGACTTTCCCGCGGCGGTCACCCGCGCCCGGCGCGCGCTGGCGGAGTTCCGCATCCGCGGCGTGGCCACGAACATCCCGTTCCTCCGGGCCGTGCTCGATGACGAGGCGTTCGTCGCGGGGGACGTCAGCACGTCGTTCATCGACGAGCGACCGCAGCTGCTCACGAGCAACCCGTCGCGCGACCGCGCCACCAAGCTGCTCAACTGGCTGGCCGACGTCACCGTCAACCGGCCCTACGGCGAGAAGCCGCTCTCGGTCTCGCCCGGCAGCAAGCTCCCCGAGATCGACCTGACGACGGCCCCTCCGGCGGGCGCGCTCGAGCGGCTGAGGGCCCTCGGTCCGGAGGGCTTCGCACGGTCACTCCGGGAGCAGACGGCGCTCGCGGTCACCGAGACGACGTTCCGCGACGCGCACCAGTCGCTGCTGGCCACCCGCGTGCGCACGCGCGATCTCGTCCGCGTCGGGCCGCACGTGGCGCGCATGACCCCCCAGCTCCTGTCGGTCGAGGCATGGGGAGGGGCCACCTACGACGTGGCGCTGCGATTCCTGGCCGAGGACCCGTGGGAGCGCCTGGCCGCGGTGCGCGAGGCGATGCCGAACATCCCGGTTCAGATGCTGCTGCGCGGCCGCAACACCGTCGGCTATACGCCGCGTCCGGTCGAAGTGACGGACGCGTTCGTGACCGAGGCGGCCGCGACCGGGGTCGACATCTTCCGCATCTTCGACGCGCTCAATGACGTGTCGCAGATGAGGCCGGCGATCGACGCCGTCCGCGCGACCGGAACCGCGGTCGCCGAGGTGGCGGTCTGCTACACCTCCGACCTCCTCGACCCCGCCGAGAAGCTGTACACCCTCGACTACTACCTCCGCCTCGCCGACGAGATCGTCGCGGCGGGCGCGCACATCCTCGCGATCAAGGACATGGCGGGGCTGCTCCGCCCCGCGGCGGCGGCGCAGCTCGTCTCGGCGCTGCGGGAGCGGTTCGACCTGCCCGTTCACCTCCACACGCACGACACCGCCGGGGGACAGCTGGCGACGCTGCTCGCCGCGAGCGCAGCGGGCGTCGATGCGGTGGATGCCGCGGCGGCCCCGATGTCGGGGACGACCAGCCAGCCGTCTCTCTCGGCGCTCGTCGCGGCGCTCGCCCACACCGAGCGCGACACGGGCCTGGATCTGCAGGCGGTGTGCGATCTCGAGCCGTACTGGGAGGCGGTGCGCCAGCTGTACCGTCCGTTCGAGTCGGGTCTCCCGTCGCCGACCGGTCGCGTCTACCATCACGAGATCCCCGGTGGGCAGCTGTCGAACCTGCGTCAGCAGGCGATCGCGCTCGGCCTCGCCGACGACTTCGAGCTCATCGAGGACATGTACGCCGCCGCCGATCGTCTGCTCGGCCGCATCCCGAAGGTCACGCCCTCGTCCAAGGTCGTCGGCGATCTCGCACTCGCGCTCGTCGCGGTGCGTGCGGACCCGGCCGACTTCGAGCAGAACCCGCAGAACTACGACATCCCCGATTCGGTGGTCGGGTTCATGGCGGGGGAGTTGGGCGACCTTCCCGGCGGCTGGCCTGAGCCGTTCCGCACCAAGGTCCTCGCCGGCCGCTCGGTGTCGATCGACATCCCGCCGCTGACCGACGAGGAGCAGGCCGGGCTGGCCGGCAGCGGCGTCGAGCGGAAGCGCACGCTGAACCGGCTCCTCTTCCCGGGGCCGGCGCGCGAGTTCGAGAAGAACCGCGAGGCGTACGGCGATCTGACGGCTCTCGGCACGCCCGACTACCTCTACGGACTCAAGCCGGGCGAGGAGCACGTCGCCGAGATCGACCCCGGCGTGCAGCTCTACGTCGGCCTGGAGGCGATCGGCGAGGCCGACGCCAAGGGCATCCGCACCGTGATGACCACGCTCAACGGCCAGCTGCGCCCGGTCTTCGTGCGCGACCGCAGCATCGCCGTCGACGTCACGCCCGCCGAGCGGGCGGACACCACGAAGCCGGGTCAGGTGGCGGCGCCGTTCTCGGGCGTCGTGACGCTCAAGGTGGCGGTCGGCGACACGGTGACGGCGGGCCAGCCGGTCGCATCGATCGAGGCGATGAAGATGGAGGCGGCCATCACCGCGTCCGTCGACGGGGTCGTGGAGCGCATCGCGATCGGCGGAACGGCGCAGGTCGACGCGGGAGACCTTTTGGTCGTGATCCGCCCGGGCAAGTAACCTGGTGGGCGGTACCCGCCCGAATTCCCTCCCTGCCTTGGAGAACTCCGCAGTGACGCCTGATCGCACCGACCACACGCCCGACGACGCTGAGAACGGCGTGCTGTCCGACTCCGGCAGCCTCGACACCAGCGGAATCGGCATCCTCGGCGGCGGGACCGCTCAGGTCAACGTCGAATTGCCGTCCGAGACCGACGACGACGACTTCGTCGAGGACGAGGTGATCGACGGCGGCATGCCGTTCGTAGTCGAGATCCCGGCGGACACCACCGAGGCGGAGATCGTCGAGACCGCCGACGCGGAGGACTGGACCGTCGAGGGAGACATCGACGACTGGGCGGACCTCGACGACATCGCGGACGCGGATGTCGTGGACGACGAGACTGTCGTCGACCCGACGCCTGCGGCCACGCCGGCCCCCGAAGACGCCTCGCCGGAGCGGGGGACGGATGCCGCAGCATCCCTTCCGTCGGAAGACCCCACCGACGACGAGCTCGTCGTCGCGGCCGCCACCGCTGCCGCGCCCCGTGCCGCGGCGGCTCCCGTGGAGCGCGCGCCGTATCCGCACCCCGAGGTGACCCTGACCTCCAAGCGACTCGGCGAGTTCGAAGCCGATCGCGAGACGGCCGACCTGCTGACCGCCGACCGTCTGCTCGACCCGCACCACGTCGTCAAGAGCGAGCCCGAGGGCTACTGGCAGCACCTCGTGTACTCGATCTCCGGACGGCGCATCAACCTGGGCGACAGTAAGCGCGCCCGCGCGCGCAAAGAGCTCGACCGTCGGATCGCCGCCCCGCTGGCCGGCGGTGCGCGGTTCGTGCCCGTGCTTTCGCGCAAGGGCGGCGTCGGCAAGACCACGGTCACGACCCTGCTCGGCATGGCCCTTGCCGACGCCCGCGACGACCGTGTGATCGCCGTGGATGCCAACCCCGACCGCGGCACCCTCGCCGAGCGGATCGCCCGCACGAGTGGCAAGACCGTGCGCGATCTGGTCCGCACCAGCGGCGACGTCGTCGGATTCAACGACCTGTCGAACATCGTCGCGCGCGACGAGACCCGCCTCGACGTCGTGGCGTCCGACTCCGACCCGCGCGTCTCCGAGGCGTTCAGCGACGTCGATTACCGGAGCGTCGCGACGCTCGCCGCGCACTACTACTCGGTCGTGCTCACCGACACCGGCACGGGCATCGTCCACTCCGTCATGGGAGCGACCCTTGAGATGGCCGACCAGCTCGTCATCGTCGCCGGTCTCAGCGTCGACGAGGCTCGGCTCGCGTCCGAGACGCTCACGTGGCTCGAGACCAACGGATATGCCGACAAGGTCCGCAGTGCCGTCGTCGTGCTGAACAACTCGCGGCCGGGCGCGCCGCTCGTCCAGCTCGCGGAGCTGGAGGCGCACTTCCGCACCCGCGTTCGCGCCGTCGTGCGGATGCCGTACGACGCGCACATCGCCGCGGGCAGTGCGATCTCGTTCCGGGATCTCGAACCCGCGACGCGCGACGCCGCACGCGAGCTGGCAGCGACCGTGGTGGAGGGCCTGCGCGCCCTCGCGCCCGCCGCGTAGGCGCCGCCATGACGGTGCGTCCCATCCGGGTCTTCGGCGACCCCGTTCTCACGGCACCCAGCGCTCCCATCGAGGAGATCGACGACGGCGTGCGCGCACTCGTGCGCGATCTGCTCGAGACCGTCGCGCTCCCGGGCCGAGCGGGAGTCGCCGCGCCGCAGATCGGGGTCGCCCTGCGCGCGTTCAGCTACAACGTCGACGGAGAGATCGGCTACGTGCTCAACCCGGTGCTCGAAGTGTCGGGCGAACCGCAGCCGATCGGAGAGGGGTGCCTGTCGGTCCCCGGCCTGTGGCACGACGCGGTCCGTCATCCGTGGGCCCGCGTGACCGGGATCGACCTCGACGGCGCCGAGGTCGTGCTCGAGGGGGAAGGCCTCATGGCGCAGGCACTCCAGCACGAGACCGACCACCTCGACGGCATGCTCTACCTCAAGCGCCTCACGCCCGAGGAGCGCCGTATCGCGATGCGCGAGATCCGCGAGTCCGACTGGTTCTGACGCGACGCGCCACAGACCCGCCCCGGAACGCACGAAGCCCCGGCCCTCCGAGGAGGGCCGGGGCCGCGGCATCCGTCTACCGCGCTAAGACAGCGACACGTTCGACGTGTTGACCGGGACGCTGTAGAGCTCCTCGATCTGCGCGGCGAAGTCGTCCATGATGACGTTGCGCTTGATGCTCATCTTGGGCGTGAGGTGTCCGCTGGCCTCCGTCCACTCGGTGTCGAGGATCGTGAACTTGCGGATCGACTCCGCGCGGGAGACCGAGGTGTTGGCGCGGTCGATGGCTCGCTGCACCTCGGCGCGCACCGCGTCGTTCTTCGCGGCATCCGCGAGCGACATGTCTCCCGACAAGCCGTTGTTCGCCAGCCACGTCGGAAGCATCTCGGGGTCGAGCGTGACCAGGGCCGAGATGAACGGCTTCTGATCCCCGACGACGACGACCTGGCCGACGATCGGGTTCGCGCGGATCGGGTCCTCGAGCATCGCCGGGGCGACGTTCTTCCCGCCGGCGGTGACGATGATCTCCTTCTTGCGGCCCGTGATCGTGAGGAAGCCCTCCTGGTCGAACGCGCCGATGTCGCCGGTCTTGAACCAGTCGCCGTCGAACGCGGCGGCGGTCGCCTCGGGGTTGCGCCAGTACTCCTTGAACACGTTGATTCCGCGCACCTGGATCTCGCCGTCGTCGGCGAGCCGGATGCCCACGCCCGGGAGCACGGGGCCGACCGTGCCGATCTTGGACTTCGTGACGAGGTTGACCGTCGCGGGGGCGGTCGTCTCGGTGAGACCGTAGCCCTCGAGGATGGTCACGCCGAGGCTGTGGAAGAAGTGGCCGAGCCGAGGCCCGAGCGGCGCGGATCCCGACACGGCGTAGGCGACGTTGCCTCCCATCGCGGCACGGAGCTTGCTGTACACGAGGCGGTCGAAGAGGCGGAACTTGACCTTCGTCATGAACGGCACCTTCTTGCCCTCCTGCAGGAGGCGCGAGTGCTCGATCGCGGTGTGCGCGGCGGTGCGGAAGATCTTTCCCTTGCCGCCGGCCTCGGCCTTCTGCTCGGCCGAGTTGTACACCTTCTCGAAGACGCGGGGCACCGCGAGCAGATAGGTCGGCTTGAAAGAGCCCAGGGCGGGGAGCAGCTGCTTCGTGTCGGGCTGATGGCCGGTCTTGACGCCCGCGTGGATGTTCAGCACCGAGATGAAGCGCGCGAAGATGTGCGCGGTCGTGATGAACAGCAGCGTCGAGGCGCCGGGCTTGGCGACGACCTCCTGCAGCGCCTTGGCGGAGTTGCGCGTGAGCTCGACGAAGTTGCTGTGGGTGAGAACGCAGCCCTTCGGCCTGCCGGTGGAACCCGACGTGTAGATGAGCGTCGCGATGTCGGACCCGTTTGCGAGCCCGCGGCGACGCTGGATCTCGGCGTCGGTGACGTCCTTGCCGGCCGCGACGAGCTTGTCGAGGTCGCCGCGCGCCATCTCCCACGTCGAGCGCACGAGAGGGACGTCCGCGCGGACCTCGTCCAGGCGGGCGGAGTGGTCGGCCGACTCGGTCAGGCACGCCACGGCGCCGGAGTCGGTCAGGATCCAGCTGATCTGCGACGGCGAGCTCGTCTCGTACACGGGCACCATGACAGCGCCGGCGTAGAAGAGCGCGAAGTCGACGAGCGTCCAGTCGTACGTCGTGCGGGCGATGAAGGCGACCTTGTCGCCGGGCTCGATACCGGCGGCGACGAAGCCCTTCGCGAGGGCGATCACCTGCTTCTCGAAATCTGCGGCGGTGATGTCGCGCCAGCCTTCGCCGTCGGGAACGGCGAACAGAGCAAGCTGCGGCGTCGCCTTCACCCGCTCGGCGAGCAGATCGCTGACGTTCGCCTGGGGATCGGCGGGGACGATGGCGGGGACTTCGAATTGGACCACGGCAGCTCCTTCGGTACCGGATGATGAATCTCGGGTGGATCTCATCCGAGTCTAATCCGAAGAGCGGCTCGATCCGGCGGGGCGGCCGCGTCGCCTCGCCGCTAGACTGCATGGCGCCGTCGTGCGCGCGCCGGTGGGAGAGGAGTGCGGTGCTCAAGGTCGGGATCGACATCGGTGGGACGAAGATCGCCGGAGGCGTCGTCGATCCGGACGGCCGCATCCTGGAGAAGCTCCGCGTCGACACCCCCGTCGACACCGCGGCGCTCGCCGCAGCCGTCATCGACATGGCGCGCCACTTCGCCGCGGGCCACGAGATCGCCGCCGTCGGCGTGGCGGCGGCGGGGTTCATCGATCGCGATCGCGCGACGGTCATCCACGCGCCGAACATCGCGTGGCGCAACGAGCCGCTCAAAGCCACGCTGGAGGCGGGCATCGAGGTGCCGGTCGCGATCGAGAACGACGCCAACGCGGCCGGGTGGGCGGAGTTCCGGTTCGGGGCGGGGCGTGACGTCGACAACATGGTGATGCTCACGATGGGCACCGGCGTGGGCGGGGCGATCGTCCTGGACGGCGAGCTCTTCCGCGGCGGGCACGGCATCGCCGCGGAACTCGGGCACACGCGGTTCACCCGCGACGGGCTTCCCTGCGGCTGCGGACAGAACGGATGCCTCGAGCAGTACGCCTCCGGACGCGCCCTGCAGCGCGAGGCCAACGCCATCGCAGACGGCGGCGGCATCGGCCGAGCCCTCGCGGCGCTGCGCGAGGAGAAGGGGTCGATCAGCGGACCGGCCGTGTCGCGGCTCGTGCTCGCCGGCGACCCCGGCGCGACCGAGGCGCTGCGTCGCGTGGCGACGGCACTCGGCGAGGCGTGCGGCGGCTTCCAGGCCGTGCTCGACCCCGAGCTCTTCGTCATCGGCGGCGGCGTGGCGCAGCTGGGCGAAGACCTGCTGGCTCCGGTCCGCCTGGCCTACGAGACGTCTTTGCCCGGCTACGGCGACCGTCCGGTGGCCGAGTTCGCGATCGCGCAGCTCGTGAACGACGCCGGACTCATCGGGGCCGCCGACCTCGCCGGCGCGGAGGGGTAGCGATGTTCTACTGGCTGATGAAGTACGTGGTGATCGGACCGCTCGTCAAGGCGATCTTCCGCCCGTGGGTCGTCGGCCGTCGCAACATCCCCGCCGAAGGCGGCGCGATCCTCGCGAGCAACCACCTTTCGTTCATCGACTCCGTCATGCTCCCGCTCATGATCGACCGGCGCGTGGCATTCCTCGCCAAGAGCGACTACTTCACCGGCAGGGGCATCAAGGGGTGGGCGACCCGGATGTTCTTCAAGGGCACGGGCCAGCTTCCGATCGACCGCTCGGGAGGCAAGGCATCCGAGGCATCACTCAACACCGGGCTCCAGGTGCTCGGGGGCGGTGAGCTGCTGGGGATCTACCCGGAGGGCACGCGCAGCCCCGACGGCAAGCTCTACCGCGGACGCACCGGGATCGCCCGAATGGCGCTCGAGGCGCACGTGCCCGTGGTTCCCGTGGTGATGGTCGACACCGACACGATGATGCCGATCGGCCAGCGGCTGCCCAATGTCGTGCGCGTGGGAGTGGTGATCGGCGAGCCGCTCGACTTCTCGCGGTTCGCCGGGATGGAGGGTGATCGGTACATCCTCCGCTCCATCACCGACGAGATCATGGTCGCGCTCCAGCGGCTGGGTGAGCAGGAGTACGAGGACGTGTACGCGTCCACCGTGAAGGACCGCCTGAAGCCCAAGGCCTGAGCGCGTCACACGCGTCCGGGACCGAGTCCGCCGCGGGTAGGATCGAGGGATGCTCCAGCAGCTCGACAGTCTCGACCACTGGCGGACCCTGCCCATCAAGCAGCAGCCCGCGTGGCCCGACGCCGATGCGGTCGCCGCGGCATCCGCCGAGCTCGCGACCCTTCCGCCGCTCGTGTTCGCGGGCGAGGTCGACAACCTCCGCGAGCGCCTCGGGCGCGCCGCGTCCGGTCAGGCCTTCCTGCTCCAGGGCGGGGACTGCGCCGAGACGTTCGCCGGCGCGACGGCCGAGCAGATCCGCAACCGCATCAAGACCGTGCTGCAGATGGCCGTCGTCCTCACCTACGGCGCCTCGATGCCGGTCGTGAAGATGGGCCGCATGGCGGGGCAGTTCGCCAAGCCGCGCTCGAGCGACTCGGAGACCCGTGGAGACGTGACGCTGCCGGCCTACCGCGGCGACATCGTCAACGGCTACGACTTCACCGAGGGGTCCCGCCAGGCCGACCCCCAGCGCCTGCTGAAGGGCTACCACACGGCGGCCTCGACGATCAATCTGATCCGCGCCTTCACGCAGGGCGGGTTCGCCGACCTCCGCGAGGTGCACTCGTGGAACAAGGGCTTCGCGCAGAACCCGGCGAATCAGGCGTACGAGCGGATGGCTACCGAGATCGATCGCGCCATCCGCTTCATGGAGGCCGCCGGTGCGAACTTCGACGAGCTCAAGCGCGTCGAGTTCTACACCGGGCACGAGGGGCTGCTCATGGACTACGAGCGCCCTCTCACGCGGATCGATTCGCGAACCAATCTGCCCTACAACACGTCGGCGCACTTCCTGTGGATCGGCGAGCGCACACGCGAGCTCGACGGCGCCCACGTGGACTACTTCTCGAAGATCCGCAACCCGATCGGTGTCAAGCTCGGCCCCACCACGTCACCCGACGCCGCCCTCGCGCTCATCGACAAGCTCGACCCGGAGCGCGAGCCCGGACGCCTGACCTTCATCACACGCATGGGCGCCGGGAAGATCCGCGACGCGCTGCCTCCGCTGCTCGAGGCCGTCAAGGATTCCGGTGCGACACCGCTGTGGGTCACCGATCCCATGCACGGCAACGGCATCACGACGCCGACGGGCTACAAGACGCGCCGGTTCGACGACGTCGTCGACGAGGTGCGCGGCTTCTTCGAGGCTCATCGCGCGGCGGGCACGTTCCCGGGCGGCATCCACGTCGAGCTGACCGGGGACGACGTCACCGAGTGCCTCGGCGGATCCGAGCAGATCGACGAGGCCACGCTCGCGACCCGGTACGAGAGCCTGTGCGACCCGCGCCTCAACCACATGCAGTCGCTCGAGCTCGCCTTCCTCGTGGCCGAGGAGCTCGAGAAGCGCTGACGGATGCTTCGTCAGCCGCTGACGGTGATCTCGATGTAGATGCGGGTCCCCTTGACGAGCATCGACCCCGCGGCCGGGTCGGATGACGCGACCTCGGTGATCTCGTCGGGGAACGGTGTCCACAGCGCCGAGTAGTCGACCTGGAAGCCCGCGTCCTCGAGGGTCGCGATGGCGGTGTCACGGGTCTGCCCGACGACATCGGGGACCTCGAAGAGCGGGGGACCGGTCGAGACGATGAGGCTCACGCGGTCTCCGGGCCGCCACCAGCCGCCGCCCTCGCGCTCGGTGGTGCCGATGACGAGGCCCTGTGCGATCTCGTCGCTCGCCTGCTCGATGACCTCGTCGGCCACCTCGAGCTGCGCTCCCGTGAGGGTCGCGCGAGCAGCTTCGACCTCCTGCCCGCCCACACCCGGCAGCGCGCCGAGCGAGATCCACAGCGTGGCGGTGTCGCCCTCGCGAACGGTGCAGCCCTCGAGACAGGCGACGTCCTCCCCGCCGGCGCGGGGCGTGATCACCACGCCGACCGTGGTCTCGGCCGGGCTGCCGGTGTAGAAGACCTCGTCGCCCGTCACCTCGATGCTGTGCGAGGCGAGCACGGCGGTCGCGTCGTCGCGGGAGAGTCCTTCCATCGATTCGACCTGGGCTTCGGCTGGGCCGAGGGAGATCAGGACGGCGACCTCGGTCTCTTTGTCGACCCGCGATCCGGCCGGCGGATCGGTGCCGATCGCCTGCCCCGCCTCGACCTCGAGACTGCTCTCGCCGCGCTCGACGGCGATGAGCCCGTCTTGGGCGAGCCGCTCCTCGGCCTGGGCGAAGGTCAGACCGGAGACGTCGGCGACGGCGACCTGCGATCCCGGACCCGAGCCGAACCACCAGCCGAGGCCGGCGGCGAGGGCCGCCAGCAGCACGACCAGCGCGACCATCCATGCTCCGGTCGCGCGCCGCCGCTTCATCGCGCGACGCAGCCGGGTGGCGTTGTCGACCTCTTCGACGATGCGGGTGGGTGCGGTCCCGCCGGTGGGCAGGACGGCCGTCAGCTCGCCCGACGGAATCCCGTCGTCGTGGAGCGCGGTGATCGCTCCGGTGCGGGTGACCACGGGCGTGATCGCCAGCTCCTGCTCGATCTCGCGCAGCCGGTCGAGCATTTCGCGGGCGTCGACGGGCCGGTCGTCCGGGCTCTTCTCGGTGGCCCACAGCACGAGCTCGTCGAGCGGCTCAGGGACGCCGGGGTTCTTCACGCTGGGACGGGGGACGGAGTCGGTGGCGTGCTGGAACGCGATCTGCATCGGCTGCTCGCCCTTGTAGGGCTGCTCGCCGGTCAGCATCTCGTAGAGCATGATGCCGAGGGCGTAGATGTCGCTGCGGGCGTCGGCGGTTCCCCGCGTGACGAGTTCCGGCGCGAGATAGGCGATCGTTCCCAGCAGCTGGGCACCCGTGGCCGTGTTGGCCGTCGTCGCGCGCGCGAGCCCGAAGTCGCCGATCTTGATGCGCCCGTCTTCGGCGAGCAGGACGTTCTCGGGCTTGACGTCGCGGTGCACGATGCCCGCACGGTGGGCGGCTGCCAGCCCCGACAGGATCGCGTCGAGGATCGTCACCGCCTGCGGGACCGTCAGGCGCCGCTGCTCGCGCAGCAGTTCGCGCAGCGTGATTCCGGGCAGGTACTCCATCACGAGATACGCCATCTCGCCGTCCTGGCCCTGATCGAAGACGTTCACGACGTGCGGATCGGCCAGGCGTGCCGCGGCGCGTGCTTCCTGGATGAAGCGGCTCTGGAACACCGTGTCGTCGCTGAGATGGCCGTGCATGACCTTCAGCGCCACGCGCCGCTCGAGGCGCAGATCGGTGGCCACGTAGACGGTCGCCATCCCGCCTCGCGCGATGCGAGCACGGACGCGGTACCGGCCGTCGACCAGACGGCCGATCAGCGGATCCGTCTGCTGGCTCGTGCTCACGCCTGAAGTCTACGGACGCGTACCTGCGAGGCCGCGGAACGGCTCACCCTGCGTCACGGATGCCGCGGATCATCCGAGCGCGGCGAGCCAGGCGTACGCGGGCTTCTCCCACCGTGCATAACGATCCGGATACGCGGAGATCTGCACGGCCTGCGCGGCCTCGGCGAAGGACAGACCCTCCCAGCCGGGGATGTCGAGGAGTCCGCGGGTGCGCGTGCCGTTGGGATCGGATCGGCCGCCGTAGAACGCTGCGATCGCCCACGCGGGATCGCGGACCTGGTCGGCGGTGCCCCACCCGGTGCTCGGACGCTGCTGGAAGAGACCCAGCGAGTCACGGTCGCCCCGGTCGAGGTTGCGGATCCAGGACTCCTGCATGGCGGTTCCCAGGGCGATCGCGATGCCGCGATCGGGGACGCCCAGTTCACGGCCGATCCGGATGATCAGGCGCGCATTCGCGGCCTGCTCGGCGTCGAGTCCGGCGACGGCTCCGGCCTCCGCCGGCCCGGCGGCTACGGGAATGGAGAGCTGCTGCCCGGGGTAGATGATCGAGGAAGGTGAGAGTCCGTTCGCCGACAGGACCGAGGGCACGCTGACCCCGTGCCGCTGCGCGATCGCGGTGACGGTGTCGCCTGCGACGACGAGGTGGGTCGCCGCGGCGGGCGCGGGAGCCGGCGGAGGCGGCGCGACCGGCTTCGTCGCTGACGCGAGCACAGGGGTTTCAGGGATCGCGAGGGTCTGGCCCGGGTAGATGATCGATGACCAGCCGAGCCCGTTCGCAGAGAGGATCGACGCGACGGAGACGCCGTGGCGTCGTGCGATGTCGCTCACGGTGTCGCCCCGCACGACCACGTGCGCTCCGGATTCCGCGGCGGGGGTCGCCGGAGCGGCCGACGGAGGCGCCGCCGTCAGACGCAGGACCTGTCCGGGATGGATGACCGAGGACCACGAGAGTCCGTTGATCGCCAGCACGTCGGCGGTACGCAGCCCGAACCGCGCGGCGATCCCGCTCACGGTGTCTCCGGGGCGGACCTCGTAGGACGACGGAGTGGATGCCGCGGCCACCGCGGACCGCGCGATCGCGCTCCCGGCGCCTGCTCCCGCGAGGGCGGCGTGCCGGGAATCGGCCGGCCGAGGCATCCGCTGGTCTTCACGCTCTCCGCCGACGGCCTGAGCGGGCGCGGCGGACAGGGCCAGCGCGATGGATCCGGCCACTGCCGGGACCCCCGCCAACACGCCGTGTCGGAGCCGCGGCGAACGGTTCGAGATGTCGGGTCGCACGGGCTTCCCCCCTCCATGGACTCCCAGCACGGTGTCACGGATGTAAATCAAAGTCAACGCGTGAGGTCAGAGTGACAGCAGGGGCGGGAGTGAGGGAAGGAGGGTGAGCGGCGGTGTGCGAGTGCCGTCGGGGAGTGCAATAGTTGCTGGGTGACCGCTGACGCTTCGCGCATCGAGACCGAATGGCTCACCCTGCCCGAACTCGTGGAGGTGCTCGGCGAACCGCTCGGACGCGTTCGCCGCTTCCTCGACGAATCCCAGCTGATCGGCTCCCGACGTGACGGACCGCTGAAGGTGCCGGCGGTCTTCATCGTCGACGGGCACCCGATCCCGTCGCTGCGCGGCACCGTGATCGTGCTCCACGACGCCGGGTTCTCGGACGACGAGGCCATCGACTGGCTCCTCACCACGGAGGACTCGATCGGCCTCCCGCCGATCCAGGCGCTCATTGCCGGCCGGAAGGCGGAGGTCCGCCGCGTCGCCCAGGCCCAGGCCTGACCCTCGAGCGGCTCAGGTGACCCGCACCGTCGCCGCTCGCGCGAGGTCGCGCAGTTCGCCGACGGCGGCGTTGCCCAGCCGGACGCCCGAGAGCGCCCGCTCGGCCTCGCGAGCGTAGTCGGCGATGAGCGACTCGACGCGCTCGAGTGCACCGCTCTCGACGATCGTGCGCTGGAGCGCGGCGATCTGATCGGGCTGCAGGCCCGGGTCGCCGAGCATCTCGTCGACGATGCGGCGCGCCGGCGGGGCCAGCGATTCCCGCGCGTACGCGATGAGCACCGTGCGCTTGCCCTCGCGGAGATCGTCGCCGGACGGCTTGCCGGTCTCGCGCTCGTCGCCGAAGACGCCGAGCACGTCGTCTCGCAGCTGGAACGCCATACCCACCGGATGCCCGAACGCGGCCAATGCTGCGGTCTGCGCCGCGTCGGCTCCGGCGAGAGCCGCCCCGATCGCGAGGGGCTGCTGGATGCTGTATCGCGCGGACTTGAGCGATGCCACGCGGAGCGCGCGCTCGGCGTGACGCTCGTCGGGTTCGGTGCGGAACGCGGACTCCTCGGCGACATCGAGGAACTGTCCGATCGTGACCTCGCGACGCATCGCGGCGTATTCGGAGCGGGCCGTCGAGGCGGGCTTCATCTGTGCGAGGGCGAGGCCTTCCTCGAACAGATCGTCGCTCCACGCGACGAGCAGATCGCCGAGGAGGATCGCGCTGGAGCGGCCGAACGCGGCGGCGTCGCCCGCCCACGCCGATCGCCGGTGCGACTCCTCGAGCGCGCGGTGCGCGGCGGGGCGGCCGCGGCGGGTGTCCGAGTTGTCGATGATGTCGTCGTGCACCAGTGCTGCCGCGTGGAAGATCTCGAGCGCGGCGGCCGCCGCCACCACCTCCGCGGGCGGGGGACCGGCGGGCCGGTCGGCCTCCTCCACTGCCCTCCACCCCGCGACGCAGAATCGCCCGCGCAGGCGTTTTCCGCCCGTCACGGCCGCCGCGGCGGCCTCGATGAAGAGGGCGGCCTCGGCGCCGAGGTCGGCCGAAAGGAGGCGTTGCGCCGAGACGAAGATGTCCAGACGCTGGGAAATGGCTTCGACCGGGTCTGGAGAGGCGGACACGGGCCTAGCCTAGTGATCTACGGCACGCGTAGAATCGTCGTACTCGAGCTAAAGAGGGGGATGCATGCCACTCTCCGAACAGGAGCAGCGTCTGCTCGACGAGATGGAGCGGCACCTGATGCGCAACGACGCGGACGTCGTCAGCGCGCCGCGTGACGGTCGCAGTCTCAGTTACCGCAACATCGTCTACGGCACGATCCTCGTGCTCCTCGGCCTCGGCGGTCTCATCGTCGGCGTCTCCCTTCCGCTGATCGTCGTCGGGGTGATCGGCTTCGTCGTCATGCTCGGCGGCGTGGTCCTCGCCGTGACGCCGACCCGCGGACCCGGGCGAGTCCGGGTCGAGTCGCCCAAGCCCGCCACCGCCGGCAAGCAGGGCGCCTCCTTCATGGATCGCATGAACGACCGATGGGACAAGCGCCAAGGCGAGCGCTGACACTTCCCGCACCACGACGAAAGCACCGACCTCCGGGTCGGTGCTTTTTTCGTTGCCCGCGCTCGTGGCGAGGGTGCGTGCTCGCCCGGGGAGGAATTGGTGAGCGGATGGGTGACAAAGTGGAGGAAAGTGGAGTAATGTGGTGAGCATCCCGGGGGGCCGGACGAAGGGGGAGTGATGAAGCGATGCTTCTTGGCACGCACACTCCCAAGCTCGACGACAAGGGCCGCGTCATCCTCCCGGCAAAGTTCCGCGAGGATCTCGGCGGGGGCGTCGTGGTGACCCGGGGGCAGGATCGCTGCCTCTACGTCTTCAGCACCGCGGAGTTCGAGCGGGTCCACGAGCGCATCCGCGAGGCGCCCCTCGCCAACAAGCAGGCCCGTGACTTCCTGCGGATGTTCCTGTCGGGGGCGAGCGCCGAGAAGCCGGACAGCCAGAACCGCATCACCCTTCCCCCTCCGCTGCGCGCCTACGCCGGTCTGGAGCGCGACCTCGTCATCACCGGCGTGGGCGCCCATGCCGAGATCTGGAACGCCGACGCGTGGAGCACCTACGCCGAAGCGAACGAAGAGAGCTACGCCGAGTTGGAGCAGGAGGTGATCCCGGGCCTCTTCTGAGCCCCTCGGTCCTGACTCCCAGCCGCCCTCCCTGACGCACTTCCCCGGCGCCAGGTCGGAGCGGATGGGGATCAGGACCGAGGGACCAGGGCCCCGACCGATCATGAACCTGCGCGACATCCACACCCCGGTCCTGCTCGAGCGGTGCCTCGAGCTCCTCGCCCCCGCACTCGAGCGCGACGGGGCGGTGTTCGTCGATGCGACGCTCGGCATGGGCGGCCACTCCGAGGCGTTCCTCGACCGCTTCCCCGGAGCGCGGCTCGTAGGCCTCGACCGCGACACCGACGCGCTGCGCATCGC
Organism: Microbacterium insulae; assembly: GCF_042677065.1. Classification (NCBI taxonomy): domain Bacteria; kingdom Bacillati; phylum Actinomycetota; class Actinomycetes; order Micrococcales; family Microbacteriaceae; genus Microbacterium; species Microbacterium insulae. The sequence goes on from NZ_JBHTII010000002.1 coordinate 69,628, forward strand.
GGGTGAGCGCCTGGCGCGGTTCGGCGACCGGGTCACCCTCGTCCACACCGTCTACGACGGGATCTCCGACGCGGTTCGCGGCGCGGGGTTCGCCTCGGCCGACGCGATCCTCTTCGACCTGGGTGTCTCGTCCCTGCAGCTCGACGTCGCCGACCGCGGGTTCGCGTATGCCCAGGACGCCCCGCTCGACATGCGCATGGACCAGTCGGCCGGAACGACCGCGGCCGAGATCCTCGCCACGTACGGCGAGGGAGACCTTCGCCGCATCTTCGAGCGGTACGGCGAGGAGAAGCTCGCCGGCCGGTACGCGCGCGCCATCATCGCCGCGCGGGCCGAAGCGCCGATCGAGCGGTCGGGGAGGCTGGTCGAGATCCTGCAGGCCGCCACCCCCGCCGCGGTGCAGCGCACCGGCCACCCGGCCAAGCGGGTGTTCCAGGCGCTGCGCATCGAGGTCAATCGCGAGCTCTCCGTGCTCGAGCGTGCGATCCCCGCGGCCCTCGGCATCCTTCCGGTCGGCGGACGCATCGTCGTGCTGTCGTATCAGTCGCTAGAGGACCGCCTCGTCAAGCGAGAGTTCGCGGATGCCGCGGCGTCGACGGCGCCGGCAGGGCTCCCCGTCGAGCTGCCCGAGCACGCGCCCCGCTTCCGTCTGCTCGTGAAGGGCGCCGAACTGGCCTCCGACGAGGAGCGCGCCGCCAATCCCCGCGCCACCCCCGTGCGCCTGCGCGCCGCCGAGCGAATCCGGGAGGACGCATGAGCGCCGCCACGAACGTCCTCCAGACGCCCGCGGTCGCACCGATTCGCTCGGACGCCCCCACGCGCAGGCTCCGGGTCGTCGACGCACCCGTTCGCCGCCGCAGGCCGAAGCTCCTCTACGGGGTCGTGGCCGTCCTCGGCGCCTTCCTGATCGCCGGAGCGCAGATCGCGCTGTCCATCATGACGACCCAGGGCACGTACGAGCTGTCGACCCTCACCGCGCAGCAGCGCGAGCTCACGTTCCAGAAGCAGGTGCTCTACGACCAGGTCGCGGGGCTCAGCTCCCCGCAGTACCTCGCCGCCAACGCGGCGGCGCTCGGAATGGTCATCGACGAGTCGCCGAGCTACCTGCGCCTCAGCGACGGCGCGCTCCTCGGAGCGGGGGAGGTCTCGTTCGGCAACTCCTCCGTCAACGCCCTCGGGCGCGGGGTGGTCCCCAACGCCCTCATCACGCAGACCCCGCTCGTGACCGATCCTGACGCGACGATCGAGGGCGAGAAGGCGCCGAAGGCGGCACCCGTCGAGGACGCCGGAGTGGCCAACACTCCGCCGCCGATCACCGACGGACTGCCCACGCCCAGCACACACTGATCACATGACGACCCGCAGCACCCGAAGCCCGCGTCGGCGCACCGTCGTCGCCCTCGCCGTCGTCCTGGCGGTGCTGGGGGCGTTCATCGTCCGGCTGGTCGACATCCAGGTCGTCAACGCCGACGATCACGTGGCCGACTCGCTCGAGGTCGCCCTCGGGGACGGACAGGTCCTCCACGGCACCCGCGGCGCCATCGTCGACGCGTCCGGCCGGACACTGGCCGGCAGCATCCTCGAATACGACTGCCAGCTCGACCCGTCACTGATCGCGCAGATCGACGACGAGATCGCCGCGGGCGAGTCCGAGGCCCGCCCGTGGGAGGAGGTGTCGGGGGACGTCGCCGAGATCACCGGCCAGAAGGTGGAGGACGTCCGCGCGATCGTCACCGACACGCTCGCCGAGAACCCCGGCTCGCAGTACGCCGTGCTCCGCAACGGCGTGAGCACCGAGACCTACCGCGAACTCATGGACCTCAAGACGCCCTACCTCGCCTGCGGGCAGAACCCCGCACGTGCCTACCCGGACGGCGCCGTCGCGGGCAACCTCCTCGGCTTCGTGGGCACGGACGGCGACGCTCTCGAGGGCCTCGAGCGCTCCTACGACCAGTGCCTGCGTGCGACCGACGGCGCGCTGGCCTACCAGAAGGGCAAGGACGGCGTCGTCATCCCGGGCACGCGCCGCGAGCAGCCCGCCGTCGACGGCGGAACCCTCACGCTCACGATCGACCGCGACCTGCAGTGGTACATGCAGCAGCTCATCGGCGAAGAGGTCGTCGACCGCCGCGCCGAGTGGGGATCGATCTTCGTCGTCGACGTGAACACCGGCAAGATCAGGGCGGCGGCCGAATACCCGACGATCGACCCCAACGAGCCCACCGCGCTGGAGGGCGTCCGCGGAAGCAAGATCTTCGAGGCGACGTTCGAACCCGGGTCGACCTTCAAGGGCCTGACGGCGGCGACGGTCGTCGATGCGGGGGGTCAGCACGCCGACTCGACCGTCGTGGCGTCGGGATACGAGTTGTTCGCCAACGGCGCGTTCGCGCGGGACTCCTTCCAGCACCCGGCCTTCACCTACACGCTCACCGGTGTGCTCGTCGATTCGTCGAACGCGGGCATCTCGAAGTTCAGCGAACGGGTGTCGCCCGACGTGCGCTACGACTACTTCCGAAAGCTCGGGATCGGCTCCGGCAGCGACGTCGACTTCAGCGGTGAGGAGACGGGATACCTCCATCCGCTCGAGGACTGGGACCCCCAGACGACGTACAACACCGCCTTCGGCCAGGGACTCACCACGACGGTCCCCGAGCTGGCCGGCGCGTACGCCGCGATCGCCAACGGCGGCATCAAGGTGCCGCTGTCTCTCGTGGAGTCGTGCACGAGGGCAGACGGGACGGTCGTCGAGCCCGAGAAGCCCGAGCCGACCCGGGTCCTGAAGGAGAGCACCTCCGTCGAGATGCGCAAGATGCTCGAGAACGTGTTCCTGCAGTCGTCCTTCGCGCCGATGGTGGAGATCCCGGGCTACCGCATCGCCGGGAAGACCGGCACGGGAGAGAAGCCGGACCTGGTCAACGGCGGCTACAAGCGCGGCGTCTATTTCACGACGATGCTCGGCTTCGCGCCCGCCGAGGACCCCCAGTACCTCGTGATCGTCAGCCTGGACGAGCCCAAAACGGTAACATCGTCTGCGGCCAACGGGCCCACGTTCCAGCAGGCGATGACCCAGGTCCTGAAGACCTACCGCGTCATGCCGGCGACGTCGGCGCCGGAGCTGTTGCCCAAGTTCGGGTGACCTCCCGATCCGGCCGGAGAAGACATGATCGCGCTCACCATCGCCCAGCTCGCCCGTGCCGTCGGAGGAGAGGCGGTGCTCGCGGGCGACGCGACCGCCGACACCCTCGTCTCGGGCGGCGTCGACACCGACTCGCGCCTCATCGGCCCCGGCGGCGTGTTCGTGGCGAAGCCCGGTGAGGAGACCGACGGGCACCTCTTCGTGGACGCCGCCGTCGCGAACGGCGCGGCGGTCGCCATCGTCGAGCGACCTGTGGACGCGGACGTCCCCCAGATCATCGTGCCGAGCGCCGTCGAGGCCCTCGCCGATCTCGCGCGACACGTCGTCGCGACCGTCCGCGCGGACGGAGGCCTGCGGATCGTCGGCATCACGGGGTCCAACGGCAAGACGACCACGAAGAACCTGCTCGCCCGCATCCTCGAGGACGAGGGCGAGACGGTGTCGCCGAAGGCGTCCTTCAACAACGAGGTCGGTGCACCGCTGACGATGCTGCGCGTGACGCGCGACACCCGGTTCCTCGTGAGCGAGTTCGGCGCGAGCGCGCCGGGAGAGATCGCGCGCCTCGCCGGCCTCGTCGAGCCCGACGTGGGAATCGTGCTCATGGTCGGACTCGCGCACGCGGGCGGCTTCGGCGGCATCGAGGCCACCTTCCACGCGAAGTCCGAGCTCGTCCGGGCGGTGCGCCCCGGTGGGCTGGCCATCCTCAACGCGGACGACGGGCGGGTGGCGGCGATGGCGCCCATCGCCGCGGAGCTCGGGGTCGCGGTCCGCTGGTTCGGACGCGGGCACGGCGCCGAGGTGCGTGCCGACGACGTCGTGGTCGAGGCATCCGGAACCTCGTGCGTCGTGTCGGTCGACGGCGAGTCCGCCCCGCTGCGCCTGCGGGTGCTCGGCGAGCACCACGTCATGAACGCCCTCGCCGCGATCGCCGCCGCCACGGCGCTCGGCGTCTCGCTGACCGACTGCGTCGCGCGACTCGAGACCGTCGAGCTCGCCGAGCGCTGGCGCATGCAGCCGCTCGGGTCCGACCGGGTGCGGATCATCAACGACGCGTACAACGCCAGCCCCGACTCGATGGCCGCAGCGCTGCGCACCCTCGCGCAGATCACCGGACCGGGCGAGCGCACCGTGGCCGTCCTCGGAGCGATGAGCGAACTCGGGGAGCACGCCGACGAGGAGCACGATCGCGTCGGGCTGCTGGCCGTGCGCCTGGGCGTCAAGCGCATCGTCGTCGTGGGAGCCGACGCGCGCCGCATGTACCTCGAGGCGATCGCGCAGGGATCGTGGGACGGCGAGGCGGTCTTCTTCGCCACGGCGGACGAGGCCTACGCCTACCTCCTGACCGAGCTGCGCGACGGCGACCGGGTGCTGGTGAAGTCGTCGAACTCGGCGGGTCTGCGGTTCCTCGGGGATCGTCTGGGAGAATCGTTCTCGTGAGATCCCTCCTGACCGCGGCCGCGATCTCGCTGGCGTTCACGCTGTTCCTCACTCCGATCTTCCTCCGGCTCTTCCGGCGGTGGGGGTGGGGGCAGGTCATCCGCACCCCGGAGAACGTCCACAATCCGAGCCACGGCGCGAAGCGCGGGACCCCCACCATGGGCGGCACGATCTTCATCCTCGGAACGATCGTCGGGTACCTCGTCGGTGCCTACACCGGCAACAACCCGCCCACGATCTCGGGCCTCCTCGTGCTGTGGATGATGGTCGGGTTCGGCGCCGTCGGCTTCATCGACGACTTCATGAAGGTTCGCAGTCAGCGCAGCCTCGGTCTCAGCGGCTGGCGCAAGATCGTCGGGCAGCTGCTCGTCGTCGTGCCGTTCGCCGTCGTGGGTCTCAACTTCGCCAACACGTGGGAGGAGACCCCGGTCTCGCCGTACGTGTCGATCTTCCGCGATCTGCCGGTCCTGTCGTTCTTCGCACTCGGTCCCGTGCTCGGATGGCTGCTGTACCTGGCGTGGACGTCCTTCATCGGCGTGGCCTACTCCAACAGCGTGAACCTCACCGACGGCCTCGACGGCCTCGCCGCCGGGGCGGGGATCTTCGTCACCGGCGCCTACAGCCTGATCGCGTTCTGGCAGTTCAACCAGGCCTGCTGGGGCGGCGAGGGGCTCTCACCGGGCGCGTTCTCCGCGTGCTATCCGACGCCCAACCCCTTCGACCTCGCGATCGTGTCGGCCTCGTTCGTCGGCGCCCTGGTCGGGTTCCTCTGGTGGCAGGCCCCCAAGGCCGAGGTCTTCATGGGCGACGTCGGCTCGATGTCCATCGGCGGCGTGGTCGCGGCGATGGCCATCCTCACGCGGACCGAGCTGCTCTCGGTGCTGGTCGCGGGGGTGTTCATCATCGCCCCGGGCTCGGTCATCCTGCAGCGCATGTACTTCAAGGCCACGCGCGGCAAGCGGCTCTTCCTCATGAGCCCGTTCCACCACCACCTCGAGATGCGCGGCTGGCCAGAGGTGAAGATCACCGTGCGCATGTGGATCATCGCCGGTCTGCTCGCGGTCTCCGGCATCGGCTTCTTCTACGTCGAGTGGCTGTCGCAGACATGACGACGACACGCCTGAACACGCTCACCAGCTGGCACGCGGACTGGAAGGGCCTGCGCGTCGCGGTGCTCGGTCTGTCGGTCACAGGATTCTCGGTCGCCGACACCCTCGCCGAACTCGGCGCCGACGTGCTCGTGGTGACCGAGCACGCGGACGAGGAGTACGCGCGCCTGCTCCCGCTCATCGGCGCACGCCTGTGGACGGGGTCGCTCGATACCGTCCCCGCCGATCTCGCGGACTTCGGTCCCGAGGTGGTGGTCGCTTCGCCCGGCTTCGCGCCGGGGCATCCACTGATCTCCTGGACCCGTGAGAGCGGGATCGCCCTGTGGGGCGACATCGAGCTGGCCTGGCGCGTGCGCGACAAGGTGCTCCGGCCCGACGGCAGTCCCGCCGACTGGATCCTCATCACGGGGACCAACGGGAAGACGACCACGACGCGCCTGACCGCGACCATGCTCGTCGCGGGCGGGCTGCGGGCCGCGCCGGTCGGGAACATCGGGACGCCCGTCCTCGACGCCGTGCGCGACCCGGGCGGATTCGACGCGCTCGTGGTCGAGCTGTCGAGCCACCAGCTGTGGTACCTCGGGCTGCAGGACTCGCCCGATCCCGTGTCCCCGCACGCCGCCGTGTGTCTCAATCTCGCCGACGACCACCTCGAGTGGCACGGGTCGTTCGAGGCGTATCGAGACGCCAAGGCCCACGTGTACGACAACACGCGCGTCGCCTGCGTCTACAACAAGGCGGATGCCGCAACCCGGTCGATGGTCGAGGACGCCGAAGTGGTCGAAGGCGCCCGCGCGATCGGCTTCGATCTCGGCGTGCCCGGCCCGAGCGATCTCGGCGTGGTCGACGGCATCCTCGTCGACCGCGCTTTCCTCGAGGATCGGCGCACCAGCGCGCTGGAGCTGACGACCGTCGCCGAGCTCCAGGAGCTCGGGCTCTCTGCACCGCACATCGCCGCGAACATCCTCGCCGCGTCCGCCCTGGCCCGCTCTCTCGACGTCGCACCCGCGGATGTACGCGAAGCCCTGCGGACCTTCCGCCTCGACCCGCACCGCTCCGAGGTGGTCGCCCGTCACGACGGCATCGTGTGGGTGGATGACTCGAAGGCGACGAATCCGCACGCGGCGGCGTCTTCGCTGGCCGCGTATCCGGGCGCCGTCTGGGTGGTCGGGGGCCTCTTCAAGGGCGTCGACATCGCCGAGCTCGTGGCCGCACGCGGAGCACAGGCGAAGGCCGCCATCGTCATCGGCGCCGAGCGCGAGATCGTTCTTGCGGCGTTCTCGCGACACGCGCCGGGGGTGCCGGTGTTCGAGGTCGACGCCACCGACACTGAAGAGGTCATGGCGCGCGTCGTCGAACTGGCGGCCGGGATCGCGCGTGACGGGGACGTGGTTCTGCTCGCCCCCGCCGCGGCATCCTTCGATCAGTTCGCGTCGTACGCCGACCGCGGCCGGCGATTCGCGGCCGCGGTGAGGGAACGCATCGGGACGGGGGCCGCGGGTGAGCACGACGCAGCCACGGACCCGCCCGACGGCCCCGCTGCCGCCTGAATCCCCTCGGCGCGGCCTTGCGGCGCGCGTCAACCTGGGCAGGGTCTTCGCGCCCGTGCCGAGCGAGTTCCTGCTCATCGCCTCGACGGCCGTGCTGCTGACCATCTTCGGACTGGTGATGGTGCTCTCGGCGACCTCGGCGGTCGCCGCCGCGGCGGGGGAGTCCCCCTACGACACGGCGCTGCGCCAGGCGATGTTCGCGGCCCTCGGCATCCCGATCATGTTCATCGCGAGCCGGCTGCCGCTGTCGTTCCTCAAGCGCATCGCGTGGCCCGCGCTGATCCTCGCCACGACCTTCCAGCTGCTCGTGTTCACGCCCCTCGGCTTCGACAACGACGGCAACCGGAACTGGATCGTCATCGCCGGCGTGCAGGCGCAGCCGTCGGAGTTCCTCAAGCTCGCGCTCGCGCTGTGGGTGGGCTACGTCCTCTACCGCAAGCAGACGCTGCTGGGTCTGTGGCGCCACGTGTACATCCCGCTCGTGCCGGTGGCCGGTCTCGCGATCGCGACCGTCGTGGCGGGTAGGGACCTCGGCACCGCGATGATCCTGGTGCTCATCGTCCTCGGAGCGCTCTTCTTCTCGGGCGTCAAGCTGCGGATCTTCATCCTCCCCGCGATCGGGGCCGCGGCCGTCGTCGCGTTCCTCGCCGTCACGAGCCCCGACCGCATGCGGCGGTTCATGAGCTTCCTCAACCCGAACTGCCTCGACGACTACTTCAACGACTGCTGGCAGCCGCTTCACGGGATCTGGGGGCTCGCCAGCGGCGGAGTGTTCGGGCTGGGCATCGGCAATTCGCGCGAGAAGTACGACTGGCTTCCCGCCGCCGCGCACGACTACATCTTCGCGATCGTGGGCGAGGAGCTCGGGCTGATCGGCTGCGGCGTCGTGCTGGCCCTCTACGGACTCTTCGCGGTCGGCGCCTTCCACATCATCCGCAAGACGGACGACCCGTTCGTGCGCATCGTGGCTGGCGGCATCACGGTGTGGATCGTCGGGCAGGCGCTCATCAACATCGGCGTGGTGCTGCGGGTGTTCCCGGTTCTGGGCGTGCCGCTGCCGTTCATGTCGCAGGGCGGGACCTCGCTCCTGTCGGTGCTCGCGGCGTCCGGGGTGCTGCTCGCGTTCGCGCGCACGCTGCCCGACGCCGTCGCCCGCCGGCAGGCCGCGATCGACCTCGCCGCCGCGCGCCGGGCCGCCGCCGCCCGCACCCGCTGACGCGCGCGCCGGATAGGCTCGCCGGGTGACGACGTACCTCCTCGCCGGCGGCGGCACCGCCGGACACGTCAATCCGCTGCTCGCCGTGGCCGATGCCCTGCGGGCGCGGGAGCCCGACGCCGAGATCCTCGTCCTCGGCACCAGGGAGGGCCTGGAGGCCCGCCTCGTGCCCGCGCGCGGGTACGAGCTGCTGTTCGTCGACAAGGTGCCCTTCCCGCGGCGCCCGGACCGCGCTGCGGCCTCGTTCCCGGTGCGGTTCCCGCGTGCCGTGGCGCAGGTGCGCTCCGCGCTGACCTCGCGGGGTGTGGATGTCGTGGTCGGCTTCGGCGGGTACGCCTCCGCACCGGCGTATGTCGCGGCCCGGCGCCTGCGCGTGCCGTTCATCGTGCACGAGGCCAACGCACGGCCCGGCATGGCGAACGTCCTCGGAGCCCGCACGGCCGCCAAGGTCGGCGTCGCCTTCGAAGGCACCCCGCTCAAGCGCTCGCACGTGGTCGGGATGCCGCTGCGGCGCGAGATCGTGGAGTTGGACCGCGACGCGCGGCGCGAAGAGGCCGCCGCGTACTTCGGGCTGGATCCGGCGCGTCCCGTTCTCCTCGTCTTCGGCGGGTCGCTGGGAGCCCAGCGCCTCAACGAGGCCTTCGGCGCCGGCCACGGCGAAGCCTGGAGCGACGTGCTCGACGCCGGATGGCAGCTCCTCCACGTGACGGGGGAGCGCTCGGACCTGGCCGACCCCGAAGCGCCGGGATACTGCGTGCGCCGCTACGTCGACCGCATGGACCTGGCCTTCGCGCTCGCAGACCTGGTCGTCTCGCGCGCGGGGGCGGCGACCGTCAGCGAGATCAGCGCCCTCGCGATCCCCGCCGTCTACGTGCCGTACGCGGTCGGCAACGGCGAGCAGGCACTCAACGCCTCTTCCGCGATCCGCGCCGGGGCGGCGATCCTCATCCCCGACGCCGAGCTGACCGGTGATCGCGTACGATCCGAGATCGTCCCGCTCCTCGCCGACGACGATCGGCGCTCCCGAATGGCGGCGGCCGCGGCATCCACCGGCACCCGCACCGGAACCGAGAACGTCATCGCCCTCATCGACGAGGCGCTCGGGCGCCCCGCCGCCGGCTGAGGCGCCACGCCCCGCGCGGCGGGGCTCCGACGCGCGCGGCCCAACTTAGGATTGACGGGTCATGATCAGACCCGACCTCTCGCTTCCCCTCCCCGACACCATCGCGGCCGCGCACTTCATCGGCATCGGAGGCTCGGGGATGTCGGGCCTGGCGCGCATGTTCCTCGAGCGCGGGATCCGCGTGTCCGGTTCGGACCGCGCCGACAGCAAGGCCCTGCGCGAACTCGCCGAGCTCGGCGCCGACGTGCACGTCGGCCACGACGCCGCCCATCTCGGTGAGGATGTCGACACCGTGGTGCACACGGGGGCGATCTGGCCGCAGAATCCGGAGTTCCTCCTGGCGAAGGAACGCGGGCTGCATGTCATCCACCGTTCGCAGGCGCTCTACTGGCTCATCGGCGGACGTCGGCTGGTATCGGTCGCCGGCGCCCACGGCAAGACGACGTCGACGGGCATGATCGTGACGGCGCTGCACGCGCTCGGGGTCGATCCGACCTTCGTCAACGGCGGGGTCATCGCCCAGCTCGGCGTGTCGAGCGGGACGGGTTCCGACGACCTGTTCGTCATCGAAGCCGACGAATCCGACGGCACATTCCTGCTCTACGACACCTCGGTCGCGCTCATCACGAACGTGGATCCCGACCACCTGGATCACTGGGGTTCGCGCGACGCGTTCTACGACGCCTTCGCGCGGTTCGGCGATCGCGCGCGCGAGGCCGTTGTCATCTCGGCCGACGACGAGGGCGCGCGTCGCGTGACCGAGCGGCTGACCCACTCCCGGGTCGTCACCTTCGGCGAGTCCGACGATGCCTCGGTGCGCGTCGGCGACATCCGCACCGACGGGCCGGTCTCGTTCTCGATCACTTCCGCGGGGGTCACGGTCGCGGGCCGGCTCCCCGTCCCGGGAGCGCACAACGCCGTCAACGCCGCGGGAGCGGTGGCCGTGCTCCTGACCCTCGGGTTCGAGCTCGAGCCGGCCGTGCGCGCCGTCGAGGGGTTCGCGGGGACCGTCCGCCGCTTCGAACTGCACGGGGCTCGGCGGGGCGTGAGCGTGTACGACGACTACGCCCACCACCCGACCGAGGTGGAGGCCGCGCTCGTGGCCGCGCGCACCGTCGTCGGCGACGGGCGGATCATCGCGATCCAGCAGCCGCACACGTACTCGCGCACGCAGGAGATGTACCGCGAGTTCGCCCAGGTCCTCGAGACGCACGCCGATCACACCGTCATGCTCGACGTCTACGGTGCGCGCGAGGACCCGGTTCCGGGTGTCACCGGGGAACTGGTGAGCGGTGCGTTCGACGATCCTGCGCACGTGCACTTCGTTCCCGACTGGCAGGAGGCGGCGGAGTACACCGCGTCGGTGGCGCGCGAGGGTGACTTCGTCATCACGCTCGGCTGCGGAAACGTGAACCTCATCATCCCCCAGGTGCTGGAGGCGCTCGAGGGCACCGTGCCGCCGGCGGCGAGCGCGGGGGAGTAGCAGCGGATGCGCCGGCCGTCGCCGCTCCCGCCGCCGCCCGCGCGCGGCGACGCGAAGCCACCGGAGGCACCGCTTCCGCGCGGCGCTGAGGACGCCGACCCGCACACGGACGACGAGACCGCACCGGTCATCCCCCTGCCGGTGCCGCGGGACGATGCACCCGAGGAGACGCGCGAGTCGTCGGCTAATCCTCTGCCGGATTCCTCGGACGCCCCGGTCGGATGGCGGGAGGTCTGGCGTGCCGCGCGTGCACGCCGTAAGGCGCTGCGTGCCGAGGTGCGCAGGTTCACGGTGCGGCAGCGTCGCCGGCGCCTCGTGTGGCTGGGGTCGGCCGCCGCTCTCGTCGTGCTCGCGCTCGGCACGCTCGGCGCCGCGTACAGCCCGCTGTTCGCCGTGGAGCAGATCACCGTCTCCGGGGTCGAGCAGCTCGACGAGGCGCAGGTCGTCGCTGCGCTGGAGGGTCAGATCGGCACGCCGATGCCGCTCGTGGACACCAGTGCCGTCAAGGCGGCGCTGGTGGCGTTCCCGCTCGTCGAGTCGTACACCCTCGAGGCCCGCCCGCCGCACGAGCTCGTGGTGCGGATCGTGGAGCGCACCCCCATCGGCGTCGTCGAGACCCGTGCGGGGGCGACAGTGGTGGATGCCGCTGGCGTCGCCCTCTCGACGTCTGCCGAGGCGCCCGCAGGTCTCCCGCTGCTGGACATCCGCGGCGGGGTCGGATCGGATGCGTTCACGGCAGCCGGCCAGGTGATGCATTCGCTCCCGGCGGCGATCCGAGATCAGGTGACGGCGGTGGCCGCCGGAACCCCGAACGACGTCACCTTGACGCTCGGTGGGACCAACACCCAGGTGGTGTGGGGGAGCGCCGAGGAGTCGGCGCGCAAGGCGGTCGTGCTCGAACGGATCATGGCGGCGCGGCCGCCCGATTCGGTGCGGGTGTACGACGTGTCGGCGCCCGACGCCGTCGTCGTGCGCTGACCGATCTTCGACAGGATGTCGCGACACGCCGCACCGGTCCGCGCACTCCCGCGCCCTCCGCTTACTTTCGATTCAGGAATTGCATACCGGGCAATTCTTTATACCTCTACTAGAGGTTGAAGGTTTAGACAAGGGTCCAGGGCTACGGAGGCCGGCATGAGCCAGAACCAGAACTACCTCGCCGTCATCAAGGTGGTCGGAGTCGGCGGAGGCGGCGTCAACGCCGTCAACCGGATGATCGAGCTCGGACTCCGCGGCGTCGAGTTCATCGCGGTGAACACCGACGCCCAGGCGCTCCTCATGAGCGACGCCGACGTCAAGCTCGACGTGGGCCGTGAGCTCACGCGCGGGCTCGGTGCCGGCGCCGATCCCGAGGTCGGGCGCCGCGCGGCAGAGGATCACGCCGAAGAGATCGAAGAGGCCCTGCGCGGCGCCGACATGGTGTTCGTGACGGCCGGCGAGGGCGGCGGGACCGGCACCGGCGGTGCGCCCGTCGTCGCGAAGATCGCCAAGTCGATCGGCGCACTGACGATCGGTGTCGTCACGAAGCCCTTCTCCTTCGAGGGGCGCCGCCGTCAGCAGCAGGCGGAGACGGGCGTCGCCCGGCTCAAGGAAGAGGTCGACACCCTCATCGTGGTGCCGAACGACCGTCTGCTCGAGATCAGCGATCGCGGGATCTCCATGATCGAGGCGTTCGCCACCGCCGACCAGGTGCTCCTGGCCGGTGTGCAGGGCATCACCGACCTCATCACCACGCCGGGTCTCATCAACCTCGACTTCGCCGACGTCAAGTCGGTCATGCAGGGTGCCGGATCGGCGCTCATGGGCATCGGGTCGGCCCGGGGTGCGGACCGCGCCATCAAGGCCGCCGAGCTGGCCGTCGAGTCCCCGCTGCTCGAGGCGTCGATCGAGGGTGCGCACGGCGTGCTCCTCTCCATCCAGGGCGGGTCGAACCTCGGTATCTTCGAGATCAACGACGCTGCGCAACTGGTGAAAGAAGCCGCCCACCCCGAGGCGAACATCATCTTCGGAACGGTCATCGACGACACCCTCGGCGACGAGGTGCGCGTGACGGTGATCGCCGCCGGGTTCGACGGCGGGGAGCCGCAGCAGCGGATCGAGCCGATCACCGCGACCAGGGTCGTGACGACTCCGGCCGTGCCCGCGCTTCCGGCCGAGGAGGCTGCGAAGGAGGCAGACGCCGAGCCGGTGCCGGTGGGCGCATCGCTGCCCGAGGCATCGTTCGACTCCGCCTTCGGCGACGACGACCTCGACATCCCCGACTTCCTCAAGTAAGGCCCGCGCCGGGCTCTGGAGCGATACTGCCGTGCCACCGTCCCCAGAGCCCGCCTCGAATCTCGCCGCGCGGCTCGCCGACGTCGACGCGCGCATCGCGGCGGCGGCCGCGGCGGCCGGCCGCGAACCCTCGGAGATCACCCGGATCGTCGTGACGAAGTTCCATCCGGCGTCCGTCGTCCGCGAGCTGTACGGGCTCGGAGTCCGGGATGTGGGAGAGAACAGGCAGCAGGAGTTCTCCGTCAAGGCGGCCGAGCTCGAGGCGCTCCGCGACGTGCGCTGGCACTTCATCGGCCAGGCGCAGACCAACAAGGCCCGGGCGATTCGTGCCGCGGCATCCATGGTCCATTCGGTCGACCGATCGCGCCTCGCCGACGCCCTCGACGCGGCGGCACCCGCGGACGCTCAGCAGCTGGATGTCCTGCTTCAGGTGAACCTGACCGACGACCCCGGCCGAGGGGGCGTCCACGCCGCCGATCTCGAAAGGCTCGCGACCCACGTCGCCGGCCTGCCCACCCTTCGGGTCCGCGGAATCATGGCCGTCGCTCCGCTCGACGTGCCACCCGCGCAGGCTTTCGCGCGCCTGCCGGGGCTGTCCGACACCGTGCGCGGCGTCGTGCCCGATGCGACGTGGATCTCGGCGGGAATGACCGCCGACTTCGCCGAGGCGATCGCGGTCGGCGCGACACACCTTCGGATCGGCTCGGCAATCACGGGCCCGCGACCCGAGCGCGGTTAACCTCGGAACAGATGAGCACTACGGAGGATGCGATGTCGAACCCGCTCAAGAAGACCATGGTGTACCTGGGCCTCGCCGACGAGGAAGAGGTCTACGACGAGCCGGCACCCCAGCCGCGCTCGCGCAAGACCGAAGCCGCCGTCGAGAAGGCGGCCCCGGTGACGCCGATCCATCGCCCGGCCGTCGTGCGGCAGCCCGCACCGGCGGCGATCAACGAGATCGTCACCGTGCACCCGAAGCAGTACCGCGACGCGCAGGTCATCGCCGAGAACTTCCGGGACGGCGTGCCCGTCATCATCAACCTTTCCCAGATGAGCGACGCCGACGCCCGTCGACTCATCGACTTCGCCAGCGGGCTCTCGCTCGGCCTGTACGGGCGCATCGAGCGGGTGACCAGCAAGGTGTTCCTGCTCTCGCCCGAGAACGTCGCCGTGTCGGGTGACGGCGCCGTGGCGCAGGCCGATCCGGAATCCGTGCCCTTCGCACAGCCGTAGTCTGGATCCGTGGCCGTCGTTCAACTCATCGCCTCGATCCTCAATCTGGCGCTCCTCCTCTACGTGTTCGTGCTGCTTGCGCGGCTCATCATCGACTGGATCCCGTTCTTCAACCGCGAGTGGCGGCCTCGCGGCGCGGGACTGGTCGCCGCCGAGCTCGTCTATACGGTCACCGACCCGCCGATCAAGCTCTTCCGGCGCTTCATCCCGCCGTTGCGGGTGGGTGCCATCGCGATCGATTTCGGCTTCGCGCTGACCATGCTGCTGTGCTTCATCCTGCTCAGCGTCACGCGCGCGATCGCGACCTGACGCGCCACGCCGCGCCCGGGGCAGTCCTTCGACACCCTCGCGACCCGCGGCTATGCTTGGCTGATACGACCAGCCGCCGGCCGGTCGCGCCCCCGACATCGGCCAGCGACCTGAGCGCTCGAAAGAGGAATCACCATGGCATTGACCCCCGATGACGTCGTCACCAAGCAGTTCCAGCACGTTCGCTTCAAGGAGGGCTTCGACCCGGACGAGGTCGACGACTTCCTCGACGAGATCGTCGTCGAGTGGCGCAAGGCCCTCGCCGAGAACGAGGAGCTGAAGGCCAAGCTCGCCGCCTACGAGTCCGGCGCCGCCGCTCCCGCCCAGGCCGCCGCTCCCGCGCCGGCTGCGGAGCCCGTCGCCGCTCCGGCGCCGGCCCCGGCTCCCGCCGCCGACACGAGCGCTCCCGGAGCCGCGAGCGCGGGCATCATCGAGCTCGCGCAGCGTCTGCACGACGAGCACGTCGCCGAGGGTGTCGCCCAGCGCGACAAGCTCATCGCCGACGCGAAGGCGCAGGCGGCGTCGATCATCAACGACGCCGAGACGCGCGGCCGCGAAGAAGTGGCCAAGCTGGATCGCGAGCGGGCGCAGCTCGAGACCCGCATCTCGGAGCTGCGCAACTTCGAGCGCGACTACCGCGCGCAGCTGCGCAGCTACATCGAGGGCAAGCTGCGCGACCTCGAGACCACGGCCACGACGTCCGGGTCCAACCCGGTCTCGGCCATCGGTCTCTAGGCCGGTCCTTTGACGGGCCGATCCCCCCTGCGCAAGGCGGCGGCCGGCACCACCATCGCGATCCTCGCGGTGCTGGTGCTGGCCGCCGACCAGTTCACGAAGCATCTCGCCCTCGAGAATCTGCCGTACGAGCAGCCGGTCCCCGTGCTCGGCGACTTCCTGATCTTCTACCTCGTCCGGAACCCCGGCGCGGCCTTCTCCCTCGGGGAGGAGGTGACCTGGATCTTCACGATCGCCCTCGCCGCGGTCGCGATCGTCATCGTCTGGCTCGCGGCGACGCGGATCCGCTCACGCCTGTGGGCTGTCGCTCTCGGTCTGCTCCTGGGCGGGGTCCTGGGAAATCTCACGGATCGCGTCCTGCGCGAGCCGGGCTTCCCCGTCGGTCACGTCATCGACTTCATCAACACCCCGTGGATGATGCCGGCGATCTACAACGTCGCGGACATCTTCATCGTCTCGATGATGATCGGGGTCGCGCTGCTGGTGCTGATCGGGCTGCAGTTCGACGGAACGCGCGAGTCGCGTCGCACCGCGGTCGACGAGGGCACGACGCCCGATTCCGGGACACCCGGCGACGATGAAGCGGATGCCGCGGCATCCGACTCCCGTAGGGACTGACGTGGAGTCGCGCGGTCTTCCCGTCCCGGACGGACTCGACGGCGTGCGCGTGGACGCCGCCCTCGCCAAGATGCTCGGCTTCTCCCGTACCTTCGCCGCGGAGGTGGCTGAAGCAGGCGGCGCTGCGATGGACGGCCGCGTGCTGGCGAAGTCCGACCGGCTGCGGGGCGGAGCCTGGCTCGACGTGACGTGGGCACCGCGGGAGGAGCCCCGTGTGGTGCCGGTCGCGGTGCCCGATCTCGGAATCGTCCACGACGACGACGACATCGTCGTCGTCGACAAGCCGGCCGGTGTCGCCGCCCATCCCTCGGTGGGATGGGAGGGCCCGACCGTCCTCGGCGCGCTGGCGGCAGCGGGCTACCGGATCGCGACGACGGGGGCACCGGAGCGCCAGGGCGTCGTGCACCGACTCGACGTCGGCACCAGCGGCCTGATGGTCGTCGCGAAGACCGAACGCGCCTACACCGCCCTCAAGCGGTCGTTCAAGGAGCGCGAGGTGGAGAAGATCTATCACGCGGTCGTCCAGGGCCATCCCGACCCGCTGGCGGGAACGATCGACGCGCCGATCGGCCGCCACCCCACGCACTCGTGGAAGTTCGCCGTCACGCCCGACGGCAAGGACTCGGTGACCCACTACGAGACGCTCGAGGCGTTTCCGCGGGCGTCGCTCCTCGAGATCCATCTCGAGACCGGCCGCACGCACCAGATCCGGGTGCATATGGCGGCGCACCGGCATCCCTGCGTCGGGGACCCGCTCTACGGGGCCGACCCGACCCTCTCGGCGATGCTCCGGCTCACTCGCCAGTGGCTCCACGCCCGCGAACTGTCTTTCGCGCATCCCGCGTCGGGGGAGTGGGTGACCTTCACGTCGGAGTACCCGGCCGACCTCGCCCACGCTCTCGCGGTCCTGCGCGGCGAGTGAGCCCGGGCGCGATGTCGACGGCATCCGGCATGCTGGGCGGATGACCATCGAGGTGCGACCGGCGACGGAGTTCGGCGACGTCCGCACGATGGTCGGGCCCAAGCGTCCCGACGCGAATGTGTGCTGGTGCCTCAGCTACCGTCTGCCCGGCCCCGAACACCGCGCGCTGAGCGGAACCGCACGCGGTGAACGCGTGCGCGCCCTGATGCGTGACGGACCCCCAGGTGTGCTGGCGTACGACGACGAAGAGGTCGTCGGGTGGGCCGCGGTGCACGCGCGTGCGGACACCTCGTTCGCCACCAACCGGCGGATCCCGCACGTCGACGATGCCGACGTGTGGTCGGTCTGGTGCATCCGCGTGCGGCCGGGCCATCGAGGGCGCGGAATCTCGCACGACCTCCTCGCCGGCGCGGTCGAGTTCGCACGCAGCAACGGCGCCCCGGCGATCGAGGGGTACCCCGTCGACAACCGCGGCGAGAGGGTCGATCTCACCATGGCGTACGTCGGAACGCGGGCCCTCTTCGAGGCGAGCGGCTTCCACAAGGCCGCCGACACCGACTCCGTGCTCGCCGGGTTCCCGCGGGTGCTGATGCGCCGCGAACTGGCGTGACCGTCACCGCCCGCCCGCGAACACCGCCGGATCGTCCTCGGGCACGGCCAGGGCGATCTTGCGCACGTGCGCCGCATCCATCTCCCCCAGCTCGTGGAGCCCAGCCAGCCCACCTCGGTCAGCTCGCCGTCGGCCGGGTGCGGCTCTCCCGACACCCACGTGCACCGGAACACCAGGTCGAGGTAGTCGGCCTGATCGCCGTTCGCGTACGTGATCCGCGGAATCTGCTGCACGAGCGCGAGGCGTTGGGCGCGCACGACGACGCCGGCCTCCTCGAGGCACTCGCGAACCGCCGCGTCGGCCGGTTCCTCGCCGGGGTCCACGATTCCCGAGACGCACTGCAGCATCCCGTTGTCGGCTCGCCGCCCCACGAGCACGTCGTCGCCCCGGAAGACCACGGCCGTCACACCGACCAGGGGGAGCGGTTCCGTGCCGATCCGCTCCCGCAGCCGCAGCACGAAGTCGGGTGTCGCCATGGACCTCACCCTAACCTTGACCCTTCACTCGAACGTGAAGCGACCTGGCGCGGCGGTCCCCGGAAACCAGCGCCCACGACCAGGACTGTCCGAACCGCTCCATAGACTCGGGGGGTGGCATCCGACTCCTTCGTTCACCTGCACGTGCACAGCGAGTACTCGATGCTCGACGGGGCCGCCAAGATCGGCGCGATGACGCAGGCCGCCGCCGAGTACGGCATGCCCGCCATCGCCGTCACCGATCACGGCAACACCTTCGCGGCCTTCGAGTTCTACAACGCCGCGAAGGCCGCGGGCGTCAAGCCCATCATCGGCCTCGAGGCCTACGTGACCCCCGGCACCCACCGCAGCGACAAGTCGCGGGTGCAGTGGGGCACGCCCGAGCAGCGCAGCGACGACGTCTCGGGCTCCGGCGCGTACACCCACATGACGATGTGGAGCCAGAGCACCGCGGGAATGCACAATCTCTTCCGGCTGAGCTCGTTGTCCAGCATGGAGGGCTACTACTTCAAGCCCCGTATGGACCGCGAGCTGCTCGAGACCTACGGCAAGGGTCTCATCGCGACGACGGGGTGCCCGTCGGGCGAAGTGCAGACGCGCCTGCGCCTCGGCCAGTACGACGCGGCGCGCGCGGCGGCAGCCGAGTTCCAGGACATCTTCGGCAAAGAGAACTACTTCGCCGAGATCATGGACCACGGGCTCTCGATCGAACGCCGCGTGATGACAGACCTCATCCGCATCTCGAAAGATCTCGGCATCCCGCTGGTCGCGACGAACGACTCCCACTACACCCACCAGCACGAGGCCGACGCCCACGCCGCGCTCCTGTGCGTGCAGTCCGGGTCGACGCTGGACGATCCGAACCGCTTCAAGTTCGACGGAGACGGGTACTACATCAAGACGGCGCAGGAGATGCGTCAGCTGTTCCGCGATCATCCGGAGGCGTGCGACAACACGCTGCTGATCGCCGAGCGGTGCGAGGTCGAGTTCAACACCAGCGCCAACTACATGCCGCGCTTCCCGGTGCCCGATGGCGAGACCGAAGACAGCTGGCTGATCAAAGAGGTCGAGGCCGGGCTGCATTACCGGTACCCCGGCGGCATCCCCGACAAAGTCCGCAAGCAGGCCGAATACGAGACGGGCATCATCCTGCAGATGGGCTTCCCCGGCTACTTCCTCGTCGTCGCCGACTTCATCAACTGGGCGAAGGACAACGGGATCCGCGTGGGCCCGGGCCGCGGATCCGGTGCCGGGTCGATGGTCGCCTACGCGATGCGGATCACCGACCTCGATCCGCTCGAGCACGGCCTCATCTTCGAGCGGTTCCTCAACCCCGATCGTGTGTCGATGCCTGACTTCGACGTCGACTTCGACGACCGCCGCCGCGGCGAGGTGATCGACTACGTCACCGAGAAGTACGGCTCCGAGCGGGTGGCGCAGATCGTCACGTACGGCACCATCAAGTCCAAGCAGGCGCTCAAGGACGCCGGGCGCGTGCTCGGCTTCCCGTTCAGCATGGGTGAGCGGCTCACCAAGGCTATGCCGCCCGCCGTCATGGGCAAGGACATGGAGCTGGGGGGCATGTTCAACCCCCAGCATCCGCGGTACAAGGAGGCGTCCGAGTTCCGGGCGCTCATCGACACCGACCCCGAGGCCAAGACCGTCTTCGACCGCGCGCTCGGACTGGAAGGGCTGAAGCGCCAGTGGGGCGTGCACGCCGCCGGCGTGATCATGTCGAGCGAGCCGCTGCTCGACATCATCCCGATCATGCGGCGCGAGCAGGACGGGCAGATCGTCACGCAGTTCGACTACCCGTCGTGCGAGACGCTCGGGCTGATCAAGATGGACTTCCTGGGGCTGCGCAACCTCACGATCATCTCGGACGCGCTCGACAACATCCGCATGAACCGGGGGGAGGAGGTCGATCTCGAGCACCTCGCGCTCGACGATCGCGCGGCGTACGACCTGCTCACGCGGGGCGACACGCTCGGCGTGTTCCAGCTCGACGGCGGCCCCATGCGCTCGCTGCTGCGCCTGCTGAAGCCCGACAACTTCGAGGACGTCTCGGCCGTCATCGCGCTGTACCGTCCCGGCCCCATGGGAGCGAACTCCCACATCAACTACGCGCTGCGCAAGAACGGGCAGCAGGAGGTCACTCCGATCCACCCCGAGCTCGAGGAGCCCCTGCGGGAGATCCTCGACATCAGCTACGGCCTGATCATCTATCAGGAGCAGGTGATGGCGATCGCGCAGAAGGTGGCGGGGTTCTCGCTCGGGCAAGCAGACATCCTGCGGCGCGCGATGGGCAAGAAGAAGAAGTCCGAACTCGACAAGCAGTACGAGGGCTTCTCGAGCGGGATGAAGGAGCGCGGCTACGGCGAAGCCGCGATCACCGCGCTGTGGGACATCCTGCTCCCCTTCTCCGACTACGCCTTCAACAAAGCGCACTCGGCCGCATACGGCCTCGTCTCGTACTGGACGGCCTACCTCAAGGCGCACTATCCCGCCGAGTACATGGCGGCGCTCCTCACGAGCGTGGGCGACTCCAAGGACAAGATGGCGGTCTACCTCAACGAGTGCCGACGCATGGGGATCAGGGTGCTGCCGCCGGACGTGGGGGAGTCCATCCGCTACTTCGCCGCCGTCGGCGAGGACATCCGTTTCGGTCTCGGGGCGGTGCGCAACGTCGGTGCGAACGTCGTGGACGGCATCGTCGCGGCTCGCAAGGACGGCTCGTTCTCGTCGTTCCACGACTTCCTCACGAAGGTCCCCGTCCACGTCGCGAACAAGCGCACGATCGAGTCGCTCATCAAGGCCGGCGCGTTCGATTCGATGGGCGACACGCGTCGAGCCCTCCTCGAGGTCCACGAAGACGCGACCGAGGCGGCCGTGGACCGCAAGCGCAACGAAGCCCAGGGCGCGATCGGCTTCGACTTCGACAGCCTTTACGACCAGGCTGAAGAGGCGGTGCCGCCCAAGGTCCCGCCGCGGCCGGAGTTCGCCAAGAAGGACAAGCTCGCGTTCGAGCGCGAGATGCTCGGCCTGTACGTGTCGGATCACCCGCTCGCCGGGCTCGAGATCCCCCTCGCAAAGCACGCCTCGACGAGCATCCACGATCTGCTGTCCTCCGACGACGTCCAGGACGGCGACCAGGTCACGGTGGCGGGACTCGTCACGAGCGTGCAGCATCGAGTGGCCAAGGCCAGCGGCAACCCCTACGGCATGATCACCGTCGAGGATTTCAACGGCGAAGTGACGGTGATGTTCATGGGCAAGACCTACACCGAGTTCTCCTCGATGCTCGTGGCCGACTCGATCCTCGTCGTGCGCGGGCGCGTGTCGCGACGCGACGACGGGCTCAACCTCCACGCGCAGTCGGCGTTCTCGCCCGATCTCGGATCGACGGATGCCTCGGGGCCGCTCGTGCTGGTGATCCCGGAGCGCCGCGCGAGTGAGGCGACGGTCGGCGAGCTGAGGCAGATGCTGGACAGACACAAGGGCGACACGGAGGTCACGCTCAAGCTGCACGCGGGGTCCGTCGCGAAGGTCTTCGAGGTGCCACACCAGGTTCGTCTCACCGCCGATCTCTACGGCGAGCTCAAGGGCCTGCTCGGACCCCAGTGCCTCGGCTGACGGCGGCCGATCTCATTTCCGTCTCATACGCCGTGGGTAGCATGAAGAGGCTGCGCGCCGTCTCGCGCGGCCGGAAAGGAAGATCGTGACGGACGACCAGCGCAACGACGAGTTCGATGTCGAGGAGAAGACCACACACGCGGAGGAGCCGACGGCCGGCGATGCCCCGCAGTACGGAGTGGGGCCCTTCTCGATCCGCGAAGTCGCACTCGTCGGGATCTGGCTCGTCGCGTTCATCGTCTCGTTCTTCTCGATCAACGTGGGCAGGTTCGAGTCCGTGTGGACGTCGGCCATCCTGTGGATCCTCGCGATCTTCGTCCCCACGGCAGCCGTGTTCCTGCTCGTCCTGCGCCGCCTGTCGCCGCAGGGCATCCGCCGTGTCGGCTCGCTGGGGATCGATCAGTTCGCGTCGGTGGCCTTCTCGGTCGGAGCCCTGGTGTGGCTCCAGCTGATCTGGGAGACCGTCGAGTTCGCGATCGAGACCGGCGCGTGGGCGCGCACGTGGGTGATCTGGGTCGAGGGCGTCCTGATGCTCGCCGGCGTCGCGCTGACCGTCTTCGCGCCGCTCATCCCGGTGATCGGCGAGGACTTCCGCGGTCGCCGCGAGGTACCGGCCCACCGGTACGCTCGCCCGATCCGTCCCGTCGCTCCGCGCCCCGCGCGCGAACGCCGTCCCGACGCCGTCCCCGCGCAGGAACTCGACCCCTTCGCGCCCCCGCCGTCCGCACCCACCGCCCCGAACGCGCCCGCCGCGACGACGGGTGCCCCGCCCGCATCGACCGAGTCGCCCGAACCGACCGCGGAAACCCGCTCGTTCGCCCCGGCCCCGTCGCGCGACACCTACGAGCCCATCGAGGAGCCGTCCTCGACGGTCGAGCCGGCCGTCGAGCCGGCCCGCCAGCAGGCGTTCTGGGCTCTCGTGCCCGAAGAGCGCGACGTCGTCGACGAGATCGGCATCCCGGTGTTCCGCATTGGGCCGACGGCCTGGGCACTCGTCATCGAGGACCGCGGCGAGGTCTTCGTCGTGCGCCACGAAGACGGCCGCATCGGCTACCTGCACGACGTCGCCGACGTCACGCGCGGCTGAGCAGCCGCCGCGCCGGATAGCTTAGAAGGATGCTGCGCACGATCGACCTGCGCGGACGCACGTTCACGTCCGCCGAACTGCTTGCGACGGTGCCGCGCGCGACCGCCGCGCGCGAGGAGGCCCTCGCCACGGCGGCCCGCATCGTGGCCGACGTCGCGTCGCGCGGCGAGACCGCCTTGCGCGAGCAGGCGGAGCGGTTCGACGGGGTCACCGCGCACGCCATCCGAGTACCCGCGTCGCACATCGACGACGCGCTCGCGGCTCTCGACGCGTCGGTTCGCTCGGCCCTCGAGGAGGCGATCGAGCGCGTGCGCGCGGCATCCGCGGCGCAGGTTCCTCCGCCCGTGATGACCGAGCTCGGTCCCGGCGCGCGAGTGTCGCAGCGCTGGCAGCCCGTGCGTCGCGTGGGACTGTACGTTCCCGGCGGCAAGGCGGTGTACCCCTCGAGCGTGGTCATGAACGTCGTCCCGGCCCAGGTCGCCGGGGTGTCCGAGATCGCGCTCGCCTCACCGCCGCAGCGTGATCACGACGGCCGGTTGCATCCCGTCATCCTCGCCGCCGCCGGCCTGCTCGGGGTCGATGAGGTGTACGCGATGGGCGGAGCGGGCGCGATCGGCGCCCTCGCGTACGGCGTCCCCGCCCTCGGCCTCGATCCCGTCGACGTCGTCACCGGGCCGGGCAACAACTTCGTCGCCGCCGCCAAGCGTGCCGTGGCGGGCCGGGTGGGCACGGACTCCGAGGCCGGAGCGACGGAGATCCTCATCGTCGCCGACGACAGCGCCGATCCGGGGCTCATCGCAGCGGACCTGATCAGCCAGGCCGAGCACGACGAGCAGGCGTCGGCGGTGCTCGTCACGACGTCGCAGGAGCTCGCCGAGGCCGTCTCGTCCGACATCGGTCCCCGGGCGGCAGCGACGCGGCATGCGGAGAGGGTCGCCACCGCGCTGGCCGGCCCGCAGTCCGCCATCGTGCTCGTCGACGACCTCCGGGTGGCCACGGAGTTCAGCAACGCCTACGCCCCGGAGCACCTCGAGCTGCATCTGCGCGATCCGCGTCCCGAGGAGTTCGTCCACGCCGGGGCGGTCTTCGTCGGCCCGGACTCGCCGGTGAGTCTCGGGGACTACCTCGCCGGGAGCAATCACGTCCTGCCGACGGGCGGTCAGGCACGCTACGCCGCCGGTCTGTCCGCGTCCACCTTCCTCCGACCGCAGCAGGTCATCCAGTACGACCGTTCCGCCCTCGCGGCCGTGCGCGACGCGATCGTCACGCTCGCCGAGGCCGAGGCCCTCCCCGCCCACGGCGAGGCCGTGGTCGCCCGATTCGAGGCCGCGAGCCGCGTTCAGCCCCGCGCCGATCTCCAGGCGTAGTCTTTCCTGCCATGCACTGCCCGTTCTGCCGCCACCCCGACTCCCGTGTGATCGATTCGCGCACGAGCGACGACGGCCTCAGCATCCGCCGTCGCCGACAGTGCCCCGAGTGCGGCGGGCGCTTCACGACCATCGAGACCGCGAGCCTGAACGTCATCAAGCGATCCGGTGTCATCGAGCCGTTCAGCCGCGAGAAGGTGATGTCGGGCGTGCGCAAGGCCTGTCAGGGGCGACCCGTCACCGAGGCCGACCTCGCCGTCCTCGCCCAGACGGTCGAAGAGACGGTGCGCCAGACCGGTGCGTCGCAACTCGATACGAATGAGATCGGTCTGGCGATCCTCGGTCCGCTGCGGGAGCTCGATGAGGTCGCCTACCTGCGGTTCGCGAGCGTCTACCAGGCCTTCGACTCGCTCGAGGACTTCGAATCGGCCATCGAACAGCTGCGTGCGGATCACGTGCGCCCCGCACCCTCGGAGGCAGCCGGCGCCTGAGCCGCGCGGGCGCGCGCGGGCAACCGGCTAGCCTGGAGGCGATGTATCCCCTCCTCTTCCGGACCGTGCTGTCGCGTATGGACCCCGAGACGGCTCATCACGCCGGAATGGTCGTGATCCGCCTCCTGGGCCTCCCGCCGTTCGCGGCGATCACGCGAGCGATCACGCGGCCCGACGCCTCGCTCGCCGTATCCGCCCTCGGTCACCGCTTCGACTCGCCATTCGGCGTAGCCGCCGGGTTCGACAAGGACGCGCTCGGCGCGGCCGGCCTGTTCGCGCTCGGCTTCGGGCACGTCGAGGTCGGAACCGTCACGGCCATCCCGCAGGAGGGCAATCCGCGTCCCCGACTGTTCCGGCTCATCGCCGATCGCGCGGTGATCAACCGGATGGGCTTCAACAACCACGGCGCCGAGGCCGCCGCCCGACGTCTCGAGAGGCTTCGGCGTCGGCACCGCCGCGGCGTGCTCGGCGTGAACATCGGCAAGAGCCGTGTCGTCGACGTCGAGCGGGCCACCGACGACTATGTGAAGAGCGCCACCCTCCTCGCGCCGCTCGCCGACTATCTCGTCGTGAACGTGTCGTCCCCGAACACCCCGGGCCTGCGCGGACTTCAGGCCGTCGAGACGCTGCGTCCGCTCCTCGAAGCGGTACGCGACGCGTCGGGTTCGACCCCTCTGCTCGTGAAGATCGCGCCGGACCTGTCCGACGACGAGGTGACCCGCATCTCGCGCCTGGCGGTCGACCTCGGCCTCGCGGGTCTCATCGCCACGAACACCACGATCTCTCGCGACGGACTCGCGACGGACCCGGCGGTCGTCGCGGCGGCGGGCGTCGGAGGTCTCTCCGGCGCACCGCTGAAAGCACGCTCGCTCGAGGTGCTGAGGGTCGTGCGGGCCGTCGTCCCCGCGGATTTCAGCGTGATCTCGGTCGGCGGCGTCGAAACGGCCGCCGACGTCAACGAGCGATTGGATGCCGGGGCCACCCTCGTGCAGGGCTATACGGCGTTCCTCTACCGCGGCCCGCTGTGGGCGCGGCAGATCAATCGCGGACTGCGGAAGATCAGGACGGGCGCTGCCCCCGCTTGACCTGGGGCTTCGGAAGGCGCAGGAATCGCATCTGGACGGTGCGCATCGCCGAGTACCAGCCCAGTCCCTTCTCGATCTTGTCGGCGCCGAACTTCGTCTTCACGGCGCGCTTGACCAGGATCGACGTCAGGATCATGTCGCCGATGACGAAGAAGATGAAGATCCACAGTGCGACGAACGAGTAGTACTGGACTGCGGGCACGGGGATGAACGTCGCCAGGATGACGACCACCATGGCAGGCATCACGGCCTCGCCGAGGTGCCATCCGGCATCGACGTAGTCGCGGACGAACTTGCGCTGCGGACCCTGGTCGCGGGCGGGGAGGTACTTCGGGTCACCCGCCGCCATGCCGACGCGGGCCTTCTCGCGCGCCGCCTGGAGCTCGGCCCGCTGGCGCGCCTTCGCCTCTTTCGTGTCGGGGACGAGAGGGCGCTTCCGTGCGGCCTCCTGCTCGGCGCGGCTCGGGGTGGCGCGCCCCTTCCCCACCGGGACGCCGTTCAGGGTCGTCCCCTCGGAGGGCGCGTCGTTGGACGCGGGTGCTGCGGAGTTGTTGGCCACGATGATCCTCGGGAGTGCGGGTGACGGGGTGGACTTAAGATTACCCGCATGACCTCTGAGCTCTCCCGACAGGATTCCGTGCGCGAAGCCGCGGCATCCGGCATCCCCTCCGCCCTCGCCGACCTCGGGGCGCTCGTGCGCATCCCGTCGATCGCGTTCCCCGGATTCGACGGGGAGCCCGTGCAGCGCAGCGCGGAGGCGGTCGCCGAGCTCGTGCGCGACACGGGGCTGTTCGAGACGGTGGAGATCCGTCGCGCCGTGATCCCGGGCACGGATGAGCAGGGCAAGCCGGCCGTCCTGGCAACTCGCGCGGCGCGCAACGGACGCCCGACGATCCTGCTGTATGCGCACCACGACGTGCAGCCGGTGGGGGACGAGTCGCTGTGGCAGTCGCCGCCTTTCGAACCGACGTTGAGGGACGGTCGGCTGTACGGGCGCGGGGCCGCCGACGACAAGGCCGGGATCATGGCCCACATCGCCGCGCTGCGCGCGATGAAGGAGGCCGTCGGTGAGGACTTCGAACTCGGCGTCGCGCTGTTCTTCGAGGGCGAGGAGGAGGCGGGATCGAAGTCGTTCGCCCAGTTCCTCTCCGACAATGCCGACGCGCTGCGTGCCGATGTGATCGTCGTGGCCGACTCGGGCAACTGGGACGCTCGCACGCCCGCCCTCACCGTCTCGCTCCGCGGGAACACGCGATTCACGATGCGCGTGAAGACCCTCGAGCACGCCTCCCACTCCGGAATGTTCGGCGGGGCGGTTCCCGACGCGATGCTGGCGACCGTGAAGCTGCTCGCGACCCTGTGGGACGACGACGGCGCGGTGGCCGTAGCCGGACTCACGGAGCGGGATGCTGCGACTCCGCCGTACAGCGAGGAGACGCTGCGCGACGAGGCGGGCCTGCCCGAGGGGGTGTCGCCGATCGGGCGGGGCACCATTCTCAGCCGCATCTGGAACAAGCCGTCCGTCACGGTCACCGGAATCGACGCCACGAGCGTCCGGGATGCGTCGAACACCCTCATTCCCGAGGTCTCCGTCGTGATCAGCGCGCGGATCGCTCCGGGCCAGCCCGCGCGCGAGGCGTACGCCGCCATCGAAGCGCATCTGCGCGAGCACGCCCCGTTCGGCGCCGAGCTCACCTTCAGCGACCACGACTTCGGCGACGCGTTCCTCGTGGACACGTCCGGCTGGGCGGTGTCAGCGGCGCGCGAGGCGCTGAGCGAGGGCTACGGTGTCGAGCCGGTCGACATCGGCGTGGGAGGCTCCATCCCGTTCATCGCCGACCTCGTCCGCGAGTTCCCCGGTGCGCAGATCCTCGTCACGGGCGTCGAGGATCCCCACGCGAAGGCGCACAGCCCCAACGAGTCGCTGCACCTCGAGACGTTCCGCAACGCGGTGCTCTCCGAGGCGCTGCTGCTGGAGAAGCTCGACCGCCGCGATGCGGGGGAGTGAGCGGCGCAAGCGGGCGACACGCCTCGCTCGCAGCCCCCTTACCGAGAACGCGCGTAGAATCGCAGCATCCCGCCGCTGTCGCGGCCCGTTCCGAGGAGTGCCATGACCGACACCGCACTGTCGACCGACCAGCCCGTTCGCGAGCACGGCGTCCTGCTCACGGACGCGGCTTCGCTCAAGGTGAAGAGCCTTCTTTCGCAGGAGGGTCGCGACGATCTGCGCCTGCGCGTCGCCGTCCAGCCCGGCGGATGCAGCGGCCTGATCTACCAGCTGTACTTCGACGAGCGCTACCTCGACGGCGACAAGACGGTCGACTTCGACGGCGTCGAGGTGATCGTCGACGACATGAGCGTCCCCTACCTCGACGGAGCGACGATCGACTTCAAGGACACCATCTCGGAGCAGGGGTTCACCATCGACAACCCCAACGCCGCCGGCAGCTGCGCGTGCGGCGACAGCTTCCACTGATCCGCCCGGATTTCCGCCAGGCCCGGTGCGCTCGCATGAGCGCCCGGGCCTGCGTTTTTTAGGGTCGGCTCACCCGATACAACCTGGGCGGTTGGCCCGAATAGCCTGAGCGCTTGCCCTAGACTGAGGAGAGTCCTTCTCACGACCCGGAAAGGTGCACCGTGCCCTCGAAACGCCGAATCCGCTGGGCCGCTCTCCCCGTCGGGATCGCTGCGGCGGCAGTCCTCGCCGGGTGCACCCCGACGGAGCTGCACGGCTTCCTGCCGGGCTTCGTCGAAGACGGCACACCTGCCACGAACCACACCGACATGGTCGCCGGACTGTGGGTCAACTCGTGGATCGTGCTGCTCGCCGTCGGCATCATCACGTGGGGACTCATGGGATGGGCGGCGATCGCCTATCGCCGCCGCAAGGGTCAGGTGGGCCTGCCGGTCCAGCTGCGCTACAACATGCCGATCGAGATCTTCTACACGATCGTGCCGTTGATCCTCGTGATCGGCTTCTTCGCCTTCACCGCCCGCGATCAGGCCATCCTCGAGACCCAGACCGAAGACCCCGACGTCTCGATCGTCGCCATCGGCAAGCAGTGGTCGTGGGACTTCCAGTACGACGGCGACACCGAGGATGAGACGGTCTGGTCGATGGGCGTCCAGGCGCAGACCGACGACCAGGGCAACATCACCAGCGAGCTCCCGACCCTCGTTCTGCCGGTGGACCAGACCGTGAAGATCAAGCTGCAGTCGCGCGACGTGATCCACTCGTTCTGGATCATCGACTTCCTGTACAAGAAGGACATGTACATCGGGAAGGACAACTACTGGTCGTTCACGCCCACGCGTGAAGGCGAGTACGCCGGGAAGTGCGCGGAGCTCTGCGGCGAGTACCACTCGATGATGCTCTTCAACGTGAAGGTCGTCAGCGACGACGAGTACGAGCAGTACCTCGGCTCCCTCCGCGCGGCAGGTCAGACGGGCGACATCAACGACGAGTACGACCGCCTCCAGAACCTGCCCGGCACCGGTGGGACGCCCGAGGACGAAGAGGGAGACAACTGATCATGGCGACGACGCTTCCGCTTCAGGGGCAGACCCAGGGTCGCCCGACGACGCTGCCGCCTCGCCAGGCCGCACTGCTCAGCGCCTCGCGCGTCGAGCAGAAGGGCAACATCATCGTCAAGTGGATCACGTCCACCGACCACAAGACGATCGGCTACCTGTACCTCATCTCCTCGGTGCTGTTCTTCCTCCTCGGCGGGGTCATGGCGCTGATCATCCGCGCCGAGCTCTTCGAGCCCGGGATGCAGATCATCCCGACCAAGGAGCAGTACAACCAGCTGTTCACGATGCACGGCACGATCATGCTGCTGATGTTCGCGACGCCGTTGTTCGCGGGCTTCGCCAACGCGATCCTCCCGCTGCAGATCGGTGCCCCCGACGTCGCGTTCCCGCGACTGAACGCCTTCGCGTTCTGGCTGTTCCTGTTCGGCTCGACGATCGCCGTCGCCGGCTTCCTCACCCCGCAGGGCGCCGCCTCGTTCGGCTGGTTCGCCTACCAGCCCCTGGCCAATGCGAGCTTCTCACCGGGGGCCGGAGGCAATCTGTGGATGCTCGGCCTGGGCATGAGCGGATTCGGCACGATCCTCGGCGCCGTGAACTTCATCACGACGATCATCACGATGCGCGCGCCGGGAATGACGATGTGGCGCATGCCGATCTTCTCCTGGAACACCCTGGTCACCAGCATCCTGATCCTGATGGCCTTCCCGGTGCTCGCCGCAGCCATCCTGGCCGCGGCCGCCGACCGCGTTCTCGGCGCCCACATCTACGACCCGGCGAACGGCGGCGTGCTCCTGTGGCAGCACCTGTTCTGGTTCTTCGGGCACCCCGAGGTGTACATCATCGCGCTGCCGTTCTTCGGGATCGTGTCGGAGATCTTCCCGGTCTTCAGCCGCAAGCCGATTTTCGGGTACAAGACACTCGTTTACGCGACCATCGCGATCGCGGCGCTGTCGGTCGCGGTGTGGGCCCACCACATGTACGTCACGGGCGCCGTGCTGCTGCCGTTCTTCGCCCTGATGACGATGCTGATCGCGGTGCCCACCGGCGTGAAGATCTTCAACTGGATCGGCACGATGTGGCGCGGCTCGGTCACGTTCGAGACGCCGATGGTGTTCGCCCTGGGCTTCCTGGTGTCGTTCGTCTTCGGCGGGCTCACCGGCGTCATCCTGGCCTCGCCGCCGCTGGACTTCGCGCTCTCCGACTCCTACTTCGTCGTCGCCCACTTCCACTACGTCGTGTTCGGCACGGTGGTCTTCGCGATGTTCGCCGGCTTCTACTTCTGGTGGCCGAAGTGGACGGGCAAGATGCTCAACGAGCGTCTCGGGATCGTCCACTTCTGGCTGCTGTTCATCGGCTTCCACATGACCTTCCTCATCCAGCACTGGCTGGGAGTGGACGGCATGGTGCGCCGCTACGCGGACTACTCCGAGGCGGACGGGTGGACGTGGCAGAACCAGGTCTCGACCGTGGGTGCGATCATCCTCGGCGCCTCGATGATCCCGTTCCTCCTCAACGTGTGGATCACGGCCCGCAAGGCACCGCGCGTGACCGTGAACGACCCGTGGGGCTACGGCGCCTCGCTCGAGTGGGCGACGTCCTGCCCGCCGCCCCGCCACAACTTCACGTCGATCCCGCGGATCCGCAGCGAGCGTCCGGCGTTCGACCTGAACCACCCGGAGGCGGGGATCCCGGTCGGCGTGGGGCCGGCGAAGGACGCCCCCGAGGCCCCCGTGGTCGACATCGCCGAGGGAGAGGTCAAGTAAGTGCGCACCAACACCGGACTCTGGTGGCTGCTGGCCGCGTTCTTCCTGCTGGTCGCCGTCGTCTACACGACGTGGAACATTATCGCCCACCCGCAGCTGCCGATCGTGAACGCGATCGAGTGGGTCGGCACGGTGGCGCTTCTCTTCACTGCGTTCATGGGCGCGCTCATCGCGTTCTACATCGGCCGTGTGCACAAGGCCCAGGGCGGCGAGCTTCCCGAGGACGTGCTGACGTCGGACATCGATGACGGCGACCCCGAGCTGGGCGAGTTCAGCCCCTGGTCGTGGTGGCCCATCGTGCTCGCCTTCTCGGCGGCGCTGGCCATGATCGGCCTCGCCGTGGGCACGTGGATGGTGCCCATCGGACTGGGCGTGTTCCTCGTCGCGATCGTCGGCTGGGTCTACGAGTACTACCGCGGGTACTTCGCGCGCTGATCGTGCCGACGCCTCGCGTACGGCTCCGTGCCGCCGCCGTCTCCGACGTGGGCGTGCACCGGACCGTCAACCAGGATGCCGCGTTCACGGCTGCGTGGGGCAGCGCTGTGGCGGACGGCGTCGGAGGGGGCCCGGCGGGAGATCTGGCGTCTGCGGCACTCGTCCACCGGCTCGCCGCCGGCCGGGTCGACACCGTCGACGCCGAGTCACTTGCGGTGAGCGTGCGCACCGCGAATTGGGATCTGCGCGCCCACGTCCAACGTGATGCGTCCCTGACAGGCATGGCGACGACGTTCACCGGCGTCTTCGTCTCGGCCGTCGGCACGGTTCTGCTCGCTCACACCGGGGATTCCCGTGCGTATCTGCTCCGCGACGGCATGCTCGTGCAGCAGACGCGGGACGACTCGTACGTGCAGGCGCTCGTCGATCGTGGGCTCGTCGCGGCAGAGGACGCAGCATCCCACCCTCGGCGCAATCTCATCACGGCGTCGCTCAGCGGAGGCGAACGCGACCGCGTCGTCGTCGTCGAGCACGATGCCCGCCCGGGCGACCGCTGGGTGCTGTGCAGCGACGGTCTGAGCGACTACGTGCCACACGCCGAGATCGCCGCGGCGGTCACCCACAGCAGTGCCACGCAAGCCGCGTCTGTGGCCGTTTCCGAGGCGCTGGAGGCGGGGACGCGCGACAACGTCACGGTCGTCGTGTGCGACGTCGATCTCGACACGGAAGGCGTGTCACCCGAGCGGGAGACTTCGTTCTACGGCGCCGCGGCCGTCCGCTTCACGGAGAGTCTCGAGTCGGCCTGACTCGCACCGTACGCCGACCGGCTAGGCGCCCGCCGCGGAGGCGGGTTCGCGCACGACCATGACCTGCGGATCGAACGTGCGGGGGAGCGGCCCGCCGTCATTCTCGGTCGGCTGTCCCTCACGAACCCAGTACTCGTAGCCGCCGATCATCTCTCGCACGTCGAAGCCGGCAGTCGAGAAGGCCAGCGCACCCTTCGCACCGCCGTTGCACCCGGGGCTCCAGCAGTACACGACGACCGGCACCGATCGGTCGAGTTCTTTCGTCGCGCGGTCCGCGATCTCCGCGTGCGGCATGTGCAGGGCACCGGAGATCCGCCCCTGGGCCCAGGCGTCATCCCCGCGCACATCGACGAGCACGAACCGCTCGCCCGCCTTCTGGGCGGCGTACACGTCGGAGGCGTCCGTCTCGAGTGCGAGTTTGGCGGCGAAGTAGTCGCGGGAGCTGATCATGCCTTCACGCTACGGGGACGACGGCGCGGTGTGCTGTCCGCGGACAGCCATGCTCGCGCGCATTCCTGCCGAAGACGACGGATGCCTCGGCACCGTTACCGTGAGGTCAGGTGCCGAGGCATCCGATCTGATCGGTACCGACCTACTGGTCGGACTCCTTCTCGCGATTGCGCGGCTTCTTCGCGCCATCGTCCGTCACGATGATGTTCGACGGGCGCACGGCCGTCTCGGAGTTGTGTCCGTCATCGATGGGCTTGTGGGGTGCGTCCGGCACGCCGGCTCGCTCGTGCGCCCCCTGCAGCTCGAGGTCCTCTTCGGCGGCGATGTGCTCGAGCGCGTGGTGCTGGTGCGCGAGAGCCTCGTCGAGTTCGGTCTGCGTGACCGGAGTGAGGCGATCCTCGAAGAACCAGCGTGAGAATCCTGCGCGAAGGTTCTGGTGCCAGGGGATCTGGCCCTTGGCGTTCGGGCGCACCACGAGAGGCTCGTACGTCTCGAAGTCCACCAGCTTGTATCGCTCGTACTCGTCGACGGGCTGGTGCACCTCGATGTACTCGCCGCCCGGTAGGCGGACGATGCGACCGGACTCGTAGCCGTGAAGCGCGATCTCGCGGTCCTTCTTCTGCAGGGCGATGCAGATGCGCTTGGTGACGAAGTAGGCCACGACAGGACCGACGAACAGGAGTGCCTGGAGGGTGTGGATGACCCCCTCCATCGTGAGCCAGAAATGGGTCGCGATGATGTCGGAGGATGCCGCAGCCCACAGGACCGCGTAGAACGTGACGCCGGCCGCGCCGATCGCCGTGCGGGTCGCCGCGTTGCGCGGGCGCTGCGCGATGTGGTGCTCGCGCTTGTCTCCGGTCACCCACGCCTCGATGAAGGGGTAGATGAGCACGACCAGGATGAACAGCCCCAGACCGACCAGCGGAACGAGGATGTTGAACGACCACGTGTGGTCGAGGAAGACGAACTCCCACCCGGGTGGAATGAGGCGCAGGGCACCGTCGGCGAAGCCGATGTACCAGTCGGGCTGCGTGCCCGCCGACACGGGGGACGGGTCGTAGGGGCCGTAGTTCCAGATCGGGTTGATCGTGAACAGAGCGGCGATGAGGGCGATGAAGCCGAAGGTGATGAACAGGAAGCCGCCCATCTTCGACATGTACACCGGCATCATCGGGTAGCCCACGACGTTGCTGTTGGAGCGGCCCGCGCCGGCGAACTGCGTGTGCTTGTTGATGACCATGAGCATCAGGTGAAGCACCAGCAAGCCGACGAGGATCGCCGGGAGCAGGAGGATGTGGAGCGCGTAGAGGCGTCCGACGATCGCCGTGCCCGGGAACTCGCCGCCGAAGAGCAGGAACGACGTCCACGTGCCGATCAAAGGGATGCCCTTGATCATGCCGTCGATGATCCGCAGGCCGTTGCCCGACAGCACGTCATCGGGGAGGGAGTAGCCGGTGAAGCCCTCGCCCATCGCCAGGATGAACAGGACGAAGCCGATCACCCAGTTGAGCTCGCGCGGCTTGCGGAACGCGCCGGTGAAGAACACGCGCAGCATGTGCACGCCGATGCCGGCGACGAACACGAGCGCAGCCCAGTGGTGCATCTGGCGGACCAGCAGACCGCCGCGGAGATCGAAGGAGATCTCGAGCGTCGATGCCATCGCCGCCGACATCTCGATACCCCGCATGGGCAGGTAGGCGCCGTGGTAGTGGGTCTCGACCATCGAGGCCTGGAAGAAGAAGGTGAGGAACGTGCCCGTCAGGAGCACGACGACGAAGCTCCACAGCGCGATCTCGCCGAGCATGAACGACCAGTGGTCGGGGAAGATCTTGCGACCGAGCTCCTTGACGAAGCCGGAAAGGCTGGTGCGCTCGTCGATGTAGTTCGCCGTCGCGCCGACGAAGCGTCCGCCCAGGGGCTTCTCGCGGGGGGCCCTCGGCTCGGCGTACGACGCCGGCGCCTGCGTCAGGTTCTCAGGGGGGTGCGTGGTGGTCATGATCAGTGACGCTCCCAGAAGCTCGGGCCGACGGGTTCGGTGAAGTCGCTCCGCGCGATCAGGTAACCCTCGTCGTCAACGGTGATCGGCAGCTGCGGCAGCGGACGGGCGGCGGGTCCGAAGATGACCTTGGCGGCGTCGGTGACGTCGAACTGCGACTGGTGGCAGGGGCACAGCAGGTGGTGGGTCTGCTGCTCGTACAGCGCCACGGGGCATCCGACGTGCGTGCAGACCTTCGAGTAGGCGACGATGCCGTCGTAGGACCAGTCCGCGCGCTCGGGCGACTCGGTGAGCTGTTCGGGAAGAAGGCGCATCAGCAGGACGATGGCCTTCGCCTTCTCTTCGAGGTATCCGTCGGAGTGCGACAGATCGGCGAGGTCCTCGGGGATGACGTGGACCGCGGAGCCGAGGGTGACGTCGGCGGCGCGGATCGGCTCGCCGCTGGGGTCGTGCGCGAGCCGCGTGCCCTCCTTCCACATGGTGTGGCTGAGGAGATAGACCGGGTCGCCGCCGTGCGGGTGCTCGGGGGTGTTCTCGGGAGCGAGACCGCGGAAGAGCACGATCGCCGGCGCCACCGAAGCCACGAGCGCCGCGATCATGGAGTTGCGGATCATCGTGCGGCGTCCGAAGCCGGACTCCTCGTTCGCGTCGGAGAACGCCTGGATCGCCGCCGCACGCGTCGTGTCGCGTCCGCGCGTCGCGTGGCGGGGCTCCACGAACTCCTTGTCGGACATGATCGCCTTGGACCAGTGGATCGCGGCGATGCCGATCGCCAGGAGCGCCAGCGCGATCCCGAGGCCGATGAAGAGGTTGTTCTGCCGGATGTCGATCATCCGGCCGCTCTCGATGGGGAACAGCATGTACGCCGCGACGGCCCAGATGCTGCCGGCGATCGAGAGGTAGAAGAGCGTGTAGACCGTCCGCACGGCGCGCTTCATCGCGACCGGGTCCTTGTCGGTCATCCGCTCGCGGTGCGGCGGGAGCTCCGGGTTGCGCACCGGGTCGGTGACCGCGACGGCGAGCCCGGGGGAGGGCTTCCAGGAAGCCCTCTCGAGCTCGAGCGGGTCGTCCTCGTGTGCCATGCTGCTCCTCGTCAGTTCTTGCGTGTCAGTGCGTTCAGTTGGACTTCGCCGTGATCCACACGGTCAGGGCGATGAGGCCGCCGATCCCGAAGATCCAGATGAACAGGCCTTCGGAGACGGGTCCGAGTGAGCCCAGGGTGAAGCCACCGGGGGACGTGGTGTCCTGCAGGAAGAGGAGGTACGTGATGATGTCGCGCTTCTCCTCGGTCGTCAGCGTCATGTCGTTGAACACGGGCATGTTCTGAGGACCGGTCACCATGGCCGCGTACATGTTCAGCGGCGTGGTGTTGTAAAGGGCCGGGGCGTACTTGCCCTCGGTCAGCGCGCCGCCGGCACCGGCGACGTTGTGGCACATCGCGCAGTTGATGCGGAACAGCTCGCCGCCCTCGGATGCGTTGCCTTCACCGTCCAGGACCTCGGGATCGGGGTACGTCGGCCCGGGCGCGATGCTCTGGATGTACGCGCCGACCGCGGCGATCTGCTCCTCGGTGAACTGCACGGGCTTCTGCGGAGCCTGCGGTCCCTGCATCTGGAGGGGCATGCGGCCGGTGCTCATCTGGAAGTGCACCGCCAGCTCGCCGACGCCGTAGAGCGACGGGCCGTCGGCCGTGCCCTGGACGTCGAGTCCGTGGCAGGTCGCGCAGTTGGCCTGGAAGAGCCTCTCGCCGTCTTCGACGGTGGATGCGCTCACGACCGTCGCTTCGGTGTTGGTCGCGGCGACGGCTGCGGACGCGCCGGCATAGACACCGCCGGTGATCAGGAGGCCGATGCCGATGAGGGCGGCTGCGGCCCAAGGGCTGCGACGGCCTTTCGAGCGGCGCGGGGTCTCACGTGCCATGTCGGGAATCAGCTCCGCTCTTATTTCAGGAAGTAGATGACGAGGAACAGCGCGATCCAGACGACGTCGACGAAGTGCCAGTAGTACGACACGACGATCGAGGACGTCATCTCTTTGCGCCCGAAGTTCTTGACCGCGTAGGCCCGGCCGATGACCAGGAGGAACGCGATGAGGCCGCCGGTCACGTGCAGGGCGTGGAAGCCGGTGGTGAGATAGAAGGCCGACGCGTAGGAGTTGGCGTCGATCGGCATGCCCTCGGCGACGAGCTGGGCGTACTCCCACACCTGGCCGGACACGAAGATCGCGCCCAGGGCGAAGGTGAGCCAGAACCACTCGACCATGCCCCAGCGCTGCCAGAACGAGTTCGACTTCACGGTGTAGGGCTGGAAGCGCTCCGCGGCGAACACGCCCATCTGGCACGTGACCGAGGACAGCACGAGGATGATCGTGTTGACGGTCGCGTAGGGGATGTTGAGAAGCGCGGTCTCCTGCGCCCACAGATCGGGGGAGGTGCTGCGCAGGGTGAAGTAGATCGCGAAGAGGCCCGCGAAGAACATCACCTCGCTGCCCAGCCACACGATGGTGCCGACGGCGACCGGATCGGGCCGCTTGACGGACCGCATGGCCTGGGCGTAGGTCGCTGTAGTGGTCGTCACGCTCCCCATTATGGCCGATGGTGCGACCCGAGTTTCCCATCGGGAGGCAAGTCGTGATCTCCGGTAGAGCTTAGGCGACCCTAAGAGAACCACGGGAGTTCACCGTGAACATGCGATGAGGACGCAGAACCGCGGGAAGCGGCATCCCGTGTCACGAAACGGTTCCGGTTCGGGGGCGCGGCTAGGCTTCTGCGTTATGGCGGAGCTGTACACCTGGCCGGGCATCCTCACGACCCTCCTGGAGAGGCAGGATCTGAGTGTCTCGGAGTCGACCTGGGCGATGCGTCAGATCATGTCGGGCTCGGCGACGCCCTCGCAGCTCGGCGCGTTCCTGGTGGCGCTGCGGGGCAAGGGCGAGACCGTGGACGAGATCGTCGGATTCCGCGACGCGATCCTCGAGGCTGCGCTGCCGCTGCGGGTGGACCCGGCCGTGCTCGACATCGTCGGCACCGGCGGCGACCGCTTCGGCACCGTGAACGTCTCGACCATGGCGGCGCTCGTGGCCGCGGCATCCGGCATCCCCGTCGTCAAGCACGGCAACCGCGCCGCCAGCTCCTCGTCCGGCTCGTCGGACGTGCTCGCGGCGCTCGGCGTGGACCTGTCGCTTCCGCCGGAAGCCGTCGCGGAGGCGCTCTCGCGAGCGGGCATCACGTTCGCGTTCGCGGCGGCCTTCCACCCCGGGTTCCGTCACGCGGGGCCCACTCGGAGCGAGCTCGGCGTGCCGACGGTGTTCAACTTCCTCGGCCCGCTGTGCAACCCCGCCCGCGCCGAGGCCAATGCCGTCGGCGTCGCGCACCTCGATCGCGTCCCCCTCATCACCGGCGTGTTCCGTACCCGCGGCGCGACCGCCCTGGTCTTCCGCGGCGACGACGGACTGGACGAGCTGACCACCACCGGTCACAGCCGGCTGTGGGAGGTGAGCCGCGGCGACATCCACGAGCACGACCTGGATCCCCGTGATCTGGGAATCCCGCTCGCGGATATCGACGATCTGCTCGGGGCCGATCCGGCGCACAACGCTCAGGTCGTGCGCCGCGTCCTCGCGGGGGAGGAGGGGCCGGTGCGCGACATCGTGCTCCTCAACGCCGCAGCGGGGATCGTGGCCTACCGCCTCTTCCGGGATGCCGCGCAGGTGCAGCGCCCGATCCTCGAGCGGCTCGCCGAGGCGAGGGACGATGCCGCAGCGGCGATCGATTCGGGCGCCGCCACGACGACGCTGGATCGCTGGGTCGAGGTCACGCGCGACCTGGCGCCCTGACCGAGGGCCACCCGTGAACCCGCACGACGCGCTCACCGAGATCGCCACGCTGCTCGAGCGGGAGCGATCGTCGCGCTACAAGTCCAAGGCGTTCCGCGCTGCCGCCGACGCGATCGCGGAGCTGACCGACGAGCAGCTTCGGGATGCCGCATCCCTCCGCCGTCGCAAGGGGATCGGCGACTCCTCCTTCGCGGTCATCCAGGAAGCGCTGGCGGGGAACGTCCCCGCCTACCTGAGCGACCTGCGGGAGCGCGCGGGCGTTCCCGTGGCGTCCGGTCTGCGGGCGAAGCTCCGCGGCGACCTTCACTCGCACAGCGAGTGGTCGGACGGCCTGACGTCGATCGACCTCATGGTGGCGGCCGCCCGCTCGCTCGGACACGAGTACCTCGCGCTGACGGATCACTCGCCCCGTCTCCGTGTGGCGAACGGCCTCTCGCCCCAGCGGCTGCGCGCGCAACTGAAAGTCGTCGCCGGAATGAGCGGCGACGGCTTCACCCTGCTGTCGGGCATCGAGGTCGACATCCTCGACGACGGTTCGCTCGACCAGGAGCCCGACCTGCTCGACGAACTCGACATCGTGGTGGCGTCCGCGCACTCGAAGCTCCGGATGGAGCGCGGGCCGATGACCCGGCGCCTCGTGGCGGCCGCGTCCGATCCGCGAGTGGACGTGCTCGGTCATGTCACGGGACGACTGGTCGAGGGGTCACGGGGGACGAGGCCGCAATCGACGTTCGACGCGGGCGCCGTGTTCGAGGCCTGCGCCGCGCACGGCGTGGCCGTCGAGATCAATTCCCGCCCCGAACGGCAGGACCCGCCCGATGAGCTCATCGCGATGGCGCTGCGGAGCGGATGCCTCTTCTCGATCGACTCCGACGCGCACGCCCCGGGACAGCTGTCACTGCTGGATCACGGTGCAGCGCGCGCCGAGAACGCCGGGGTGCCGGCGGACCGCATCGTGACCACCTGGCCGCTCGATCGACTGCGCGAGTGGACCAGCCGGCCGCGCTGACCTGCCGCCGACCCTGAGGCGCTGGAGGATCTGGGGAGACTGATCAGTCGGAGCCGACCCCGTCCAGCGCGTCGATGATCCTCGACATAGACGAGCCCAGTGCCCATTGCCCGGCGAGCGCTTCCGCGTCGGCCCGGCGGCTGTCGTCGAGCGAACGCAGCCGGGCGTCGACCTCCGGAAGCGGCAGGTCCCGCACGACCTCGACGACGGTCGGCGCGACGGCCAGATAGGGACGACCCGCGTCGAGCTTGGCACGGACGCCGGCGGACATTCCTTCGCCGGACTCTGCCGCGGCGAGGATCCCGGCGAGATCGCCGTGCGCGGCGAGCAGACCCGCCGCGGTCTTCTCGCCGATGCCCGCGACGCCCGGCAGTCCGTCGGACGAGTCTCCGCGCAGCGTCGCGAAGTCGGCGTATTGGGAAGGCAGCACGCCGTACTTCGTCACGACGGTGGCGTCGGTGACGACCTCGAGGTTGCTCATGCCGCGCGCGGTGTAGATCACCCGCACCCCTCGATCGTCGTCGACGAGCTGGAACAGGTCGCGGTCGCCCGTGACGATGTCCACCGGCAATACTGCGCGGGTCGCGAGGGTGCCGATGACGTCGTCCGCCTCGTGTGCCTCGTGCCCGACGATCACGATGCCGAGGGCGTCGAGAGTTTCGCGGATGACCGGCACCTGAGCCTCGAGAGGGTCGGGCACGACCTCGACGTCGGGGCCGGTGGCGACGACCTCGGCGACGCGGTGGGTCTTGTACGTGGGGATGAGGTCGACGCGCCATTGCGGACGCCAGTCGTCGTCCCAGCACGCGACGAGATGCGTGGGGCGATAGGTGGTGACGAGCCGCGTGATGATGTCGAGGAATCCGCGCACCGCGTTCACCGGCGTCCCGTCCGGCGCCTTCACGGTGTCGGGCACGCCGTAGAAGGCGCGGAAGTACAGGCTGGCGGAGTCGAGGAGCATGAGGCGGTCGGTCACGCGCCTCATCCTGGCACGGGGGCCCGACTCCGTCAGCCCAGGCGGTACGTCACGTGGGTGACGTGGGGCGTGCCGCGCACGCTCACCGGAGCCAGGGCGAGAGGCGGCACCCCGTCGAAGAGTCGGACCACGTCGGAGCGGCCGTTGAGACCGAGCGTCACCGGTGCGATGTGCAGCCGCAGCTCGTCGATGAGACCGGCCGCGAGGAACTGGTTGAGGGTGCTCGCGCCTCCCGCGATCGACACCGAGCCGTCGCCTGCGGCGTCACGCGCCTGCGCCAGCGCGGACTCCGGGCCATCGGTCACGAAGTGGAACGTCGTGCCGCCGGCCATCTCCACCGGCTCGCGCGGATGGTGGGTGAGTACGAAGACCGGGCCCCGGTAGGGCGGTTCCGGACCCCACCAGCCGCGCCAATCTCCCTCCCATTCGCCGCGCACCGGCCCGAACATGTTGCGACCCATGACGTACGCACGCGCCTCCAGGATCGCGTCGAGTTCCGCGCGATGGTCCTCGGCGTGCTGGAACATCCAGCCGTGCAGCGCATCCTCGGCGAACACGCCGAGGGGGTGCTCCTCGGACTGATCGGGGCCGGCGGAGTAGCCGTCCAGGGAGAGGGCGATGTCGGCGGTCACGCGATTCATGGGTTCACCCTGCCTGCTGCGGGCCCGCTGCACCAGTCCGAGGGAGTAGCACCGCCCGTTCACCAGCCTGACCCCTCTCGTACCACGGGGATCTGGTGACTCGTTCACCGTCGACGTCCACCGTGGGGAAAACGGCCGGAGGAGGTCTCATGGCGCGCGAAGACGTGATCGCATGGGTCGAATCGCCGCTCCAGCTCATCGGGGCGGCGGAGTGGGCGGCCGCTCACCGCACGACGGTTCCGGTTGCCGGCAGGCTGACCGCGCAGATGTCGGCAACCGCCGACGCGCTCGTCGCCCGACGCGCCCGCTTCGGTCCGATGGAACCCTACGTCGGCGTGCCGTTCTCGCTTCTCGCCCGCCACGGGCACTGGCTCGTCGGGGATGGCTTCTCGGGGCAGTTCCGGCTCGCGGCATCCCTTCTGCGTCCGCGGCGCGTGACGTTCCTCGACGACGGCGCGAATGCGCTGCCCTATGCCGACTCTCTGCTCGGACGGCGCCCCTATTCGCGACCCGGGGTGCACGAGCGCGGACTCACCACGCTCTTCGCGCCCTTCGCGCACGAGATCGTCCTTCGTCGTGCGCTGAGTCGCCGTGCCGAATTCTTCACCGCTTTCGACTTCGGGCACGAACGCGTCGACGCGCTGTCGGACCGAGGCTTCGGCATCCGCCATCACCGCTTCGAGTGGACCAGGGAGACCGCGCCGGCCGCCGCCGGCCTCGGCGCGCGGATCGTGCTCGGCAGCGCGCAGCCCGTCGACGGACGACTCGACGTCGCCGACTACCTCTCCTGGGTGAGGGATGCCGCGGCCCCCGGCCCCGCGGTCTACCTTCCGCATCGGCGCGAGACGGCGGCGCAGCTGTCCGCCGTCGCCGCGGTGCCCGGGATCACGGTGCGCCGGACCGAGCTGCCGGTCGAACTCGTGTTGGCCGGCGCCGTCGAGGCCCTCGATGTCCGGACCCTCGCCTCGAGTACCGCCACCACCCTGCCGTTGATCCTCGAGGGCACCGGGTCGATCGTGAGCGTCGGCGACGTCGCCCCCGCACAGCGGGAGGCGTCGGCATGAGCGAAGTCGTCGCCATCGTCCCGGCGCGGGGCGGGTCGAAGGGCGTCATCCGAAAGAACCTTCGCCGGGTCGGTGGGATCCCGCTCGTGGCGCGCGCGATCGACGCGGCCCAGCGGTGCCCGTCGATCGATCGCGTCGTGGTGACGACCGACGACCATGACATCGCCGCTGTCGCGGCCGAGTGGGGCGCCGACGTCATCATCCGGCCCGACGAGCTCGCGGGCGACACCGCCAGCTCCGAGAGCGCGCTGCTGCACGCGCTCGCCGTCCTGGAGGAGCGCGGAGCCGACGTCGGCGTGCTGGCGTTCCTGCAGGCGACGTCCCCGTTCATCGACGCACCGGCGCTCGAGGAGGCGATCCAGCTCGTGCGGTCGCGTCGTCGTGACAGCGTGTTCTCGGCGGTGCAGACCTACGGCTTCCTCTGGGCCCGGACGGCGTCCAGCGCTGCCGAGGCCGTGAACCACGACGCCGAGGTCCGCCCCCGCCGCCAGGACCGCGACCCGCACTACCTCGAGACCGGCGCCTTCTACGTGCTGCGCGCGGCGGGGTTCCGGGCGCTGCGGCACCGCTTCTTCGGAAGCGTCGGATTCGTCGAGGTGCCCGCGCGGACCGCGATCGAGATCGACAGCGAGGGCGAGCTCGAGATCGCACGCGCATTGGCGCCGCTCATCGACGCTCCCGGTCCCCTCGCCGTCGACGCGGTCGTCACCGACTTCGACGGCGTGCACACCGACGACTCGCTCCAGCTGTCCCAGGACGGCACCGAATCGGTCACGGTGAGCCGCACCGACGGCATGGGCGTCGCGCTCCTGCGCGCGGCCGGCGTGCCGGTCCTCATCCTCTCGACCGAGACCAACCCGGTGGTGGCCGCGCGCGCGGCGAAGCTGCGCGTGGAGGTCGTGCACGGCGTCGCAGACAAGGCCGCGGCGCTGCGCGACTGGGCCGCCCGCCACGACATCGCGCTCTCGCGCACCGCCTACCTCGGCAACGACGTCAACGATCTCGCCTGCCTCGAGCTCGTCGGCTGGCCGGTCGCCGTCCCCGGTGCCCACCCGCAGGTGCTCGCCGCAGCACGGGTGGTGCTCGACAAACCCGGCGGCGCGGGTGCCGTGCGCGACCTCGCCGACCGCGTGCTCGCGGGCCGGGCCGCGGCATCCGTTCCCCCCTCCGTCCGACCCCAGGAGAGAGCATGACCGTCACGATCGGATCCCGCGTCATCGGAGGCGGTCGTCCCGCCTACGTCATCGCGGAGATCGGCCTCAACCACAACGGCGATGTCGAGCTGGCCAAGCAGCTGATCGATGTCGCCGCCGACGCCGATGCGGACGCCGTGAAGTTCCAGAAGCGCACGCCCGAGATCGCCACACCCGAGCACATGCGCGACCTGCCTCGCGAGACGCCGTGGGGGACGATGAGCTACCT
Source organism: Microbacterium insulae (assembly GCF_042677065.1). Classification (NCBI taxonomy): domain Bacteria; kingdom Bacillati; phylum Actinomycetota; class Actinomycetes; order Micrococcales; family Microbacteriaceae; genus Microbacterium; species Microbacterium insulae. The sequence continues at coordinate 113,452 of NZ_JBHTII010000002.1, forward strand.
CGACTACCGCCGCCGCGTCGAGTTCGACCGCGATCAGTACATCGAGATCTCCGATCACGCACTGCTGCGCGGGCTCGAGTGGTTCGCATCGCCGTGGGACGAGCCGAGCGTGGCATTCCTCGAGGACCTCGGCGTCGCCGCGCACAAGGTCGCCTCGGCCTCGCTCACCGACCATGATCTCCTGCGCGCCCTTCGAGACACGGGCAAGACGATCATCCTCTCGACCGGGATGTCGACCATCGAGCAGATCGACGCGGCGATCGGCGTGCTCGGCACCGAGCGGCTCCTCCTGCTCCACGCGACCTCGACCTACCCGATGGAGCCCGCCGAGGCGAACCTGCGCATGATCCCCGCTCTCCGAGACCGGTATCCGGGCGTCCCCGTCGGCTATTCCGGGCACGAGCGCGGTCTCCAGATCTCGCTCGCCGCCGTGGCGCTGGGCGCCGTGGCCGTCGAGCGCCACATCACGATCGACCGCACGATGTGGGGATCCGATCACGCCGCCTCGCTCGAGCCGACGGGCCTGCAGCACCTCGTGCGCGACATCCGCGTCATCGAGGAGGCGCTGGGCGACGGCGTCAAGCGCGTGTACCCCGGCGAGCTCGCTCCGATGGCGAAGCTGCGTCGCGTTCCCGCGTGAGCACCGGTCGGCGGATCGTCGCCGTCGCCGACACCGACTCCTACGTCAAGTGGGCGGCGGCGCTGATCGGCGGCCTGACGGAGTGGGATGCCTCTCTCCTCGTGCTCGAGACTCCGCTGGTCGTGTCGGAAGCGCAGCTCTCGGCGGCCGTCTCGGGCAGCGGACTGGCCGCGACACAGGTTTCGCGCGTGACGTGGGACCGGCTCGCGGCGTCAGTCGACGGTGCCGACGCGGTCCTGCTCGCGGCACGGGGACCGCTCGTGCGCGTCCTCGCGCGCGAGATCGCCGCGCTGTCGCCGCGACCCGTGCTGGTGACGGGACTTCCCGGCATCTCGATCCCCGCCACGCGCAAGGCGATCTCCTACCGCACGCAGTGCGACCTGTTCGTGCTCCACTCCCGCCGGGAGTGCCGCGACTTCGACGCTCTGGCGCGGGAACGGGGGATGCCGCAGCGCTTCGCTCTCGCGACCCTGCCCTTCGCGCGTGGTGGCATCGCGTCGGGGCCACGGGGAACGGACCTCGTGTTCGCCGGTCAGGCGAAGGTGCCCGCGGAGCGCGCGGACCGCGTCCGGATCGCGCGTCTGCTGCGACGAGCGGCCGAGGTCGATCCGACACGGCGGGTCGTGGTCAAGCTGCGCGCCGGAGCGGGGGAACAGCAGACTCATGCCGAGCGCGATGCGTATCCCGATCTGCTGGCCGCCCTGGGTCCCCTCCCGCCGAATCTGTCGACGAGCACCGCATCGATGCGAGAGGCGCTCGACACGGCCGAGGGCCTCGTGACGGTGAGTTCGACGGCCGCGATCGAAGCGGTCGGACGCGGCATCCCGGTGATCGCCCTCGACCTCTTCGGGGTCGCACCCGAACTGATCAACGAGGTCCTGGCCGAGGCGGGGCTCCTGGGCGGTGAGGACGACGTCGTCGCGCGCCGCTTCCGGATCCCCGACCCGGCATGGCTGGAGGACAACTACTTCCACGACGCCGCCGCCGACGACTGGGACTCGCGGCTCATCCGGCTGATCGAGGCGCGCGAAGCGGGACTGCTCGTGCCGCGCGCGCCGCTCGCTCGCCGCGGCGGCATCCTGCGCGACGCATGGGAGCGGCGGACGGCCCTCGGTTCGCATGACCGATCGGTGAGCGGCGGGATCGCTCTCGCGCTCGGGATGCCGGCGCGGGCTGCCGTGCGCGGTGCGAGGCGCGTCCAGGCCGTCACCCGTGGGTCGGAGGGGACGCGTACGCTCGAGGGGCAATGGCCTCCTCCTTCCTCCCTCGCGACGACGAGGGCGATGACGACCGCGACGCCCAGCTCGCCACGCTGAGGGATGCCGCGCAGACCCGCCTCGACGCCCTCGACCGCGACATCGCCGAGCTGCGCCGGGACCGCGGCGCCGACACCGCCGACGACGAGCACGATCCGGAGGGCGTGACCCTCTCGAGCGAGTGGGCGCGGCTCGCCGGCCTCCGTGAGGATGCCGTCCGAGAGCTCGCGGAGGCGGATGCCGCCATCGCACGGCGAGCCGGCGGCGACGACGGACGATGCGCGGACTGCGGCCGCAGCATCCCGCTTGCCCGCTTGATCGCGCGACCGGCCGCGACCCGCTGTGTCGAGTGCGCCGTGCGGGCAGGGGGCTGAGGTGTCCTTCGGTCCCGCCGTCCCCGGAGGCGACCCACGGTTTCCGCGCCCGGCCGACCATGATCCGTGTCCGTGCGGCAGCGGCAGCGAGTTCGGCGGATGCTGCGGCCCCGTATTGCGGGGCAGCCCCGCACCCACGGCAGAGCGCCTGATGCGGTCGCGCTACACCGCGTTCGTCGTCGGCGACGCGCGGTACCTGGCCAAGACGTGGCATCCGGGCACGAAGCCGGACGCGATCGAGCTCGACCCCGCTCAGCGATGGACCGGACTCGAGATCATCGACGTGGAGGCCGGCGGCTCCGCCGACTCGCGCGGAGTAGTCGAGTTCCGGGCCTCGTGGCGTCACGGCCGTGACACCGGCATGCTCCGCGAGCGCAGCCGCTTCCGGCGTCAGGGAGAGCGGTGGTGGTACGTCGACGGCGCGATCGGCTGACCGCCTCCGCGGCCCTCCGCGCGGATAGCGTTGGACCCATGAGCACCCAGGTCGAAAGAGCCCAGTCCCTCGAGCATCTGCACGCCGCCCCCGAGATCCTGCGCGTGGTGAACGTGTGGGACGTCGTCTCCGCGCGCACCGTCGCCGCGCTCCCCGAGACGCGCGCCATCGCCACCGCCGGTCACTCGATCGCGGCCACGTACGGCTATGCCGACGGCCAGATCCCGATCGAGACGATGCTCGACATGGTCGGGCGCATCGTCGATGCGGTGGGGGATCTCCCCGTCACCGCCGACCTCGACGACGGTCACGGGGACGCGGGAGAGACGGTGCGTCGTGCGATCGGCGCAGGAGTCGTCGGAGCCAACGTCGAGGATCGGCTGCGGCCGCTGGCGGAGTCGGTCGCGGTCGTCGAGGCGATCGTCGCCGCCGGCGAGGCCGAAGGGGTCCCGTTCGTGCTGAACGCCCGCACCGACGCGTTCGTGCGCGCCGGCGGGCGGTCGGTGGAGGACTCCGTCGCCGACGCGATCGAACGGGGTCGGGCATACCTCGACGCCGGCGCGAGCCTGGTCTTCGTGCCGGGCATCCTCGATGCCGACGTGACCCGGCGACTCGTCGAGGGGATCGGCGAGCGCAAGGTGAGCGTGATCGGCCTCCCCGGCTCCCTCAGTTCGAGCGAGTACGAGGCGCTCGGCGTCGCGCGCATCTCCTACGGCCCGATGACGCAGCGCGTAGCGCTGACCGCCCTTCAGGATCTCGCCGCGGACCTGTACGCCGGCGGGGTCATCCCCGCCTCGACGCGAAGCCTCAACTGATCCTCGCGCGGGGGGCGCGGAGGGAATCGGACGCGCCGCCTCCGCGTTGAGAACGGCATGCAGCCCCGCGATGTCGACGTCGTCGTGATCGGCGCCGGTCAGGCGGGGTTGTCCGCAGCCTTCCATCTGCAGCGACGGGGATTCGTACCCGCCCCTCGTGCCACCGGAGACGCCCGTACCTTCGTGGTCCTCGACGCCGAGGGGCGTCCGGGCGGCGCGTGGCAGCACCGCTGGGCGTCGCTGCGCATGGGCACGGTCAACGGCATCCACGAGCTGCCGGGATATCCGGTTCCGCCCGCGGATCCCCGCGCCCCCAGTCGCGATGTGCTCCCCGCCTACTTCGCGGAGTACGAGCGGCGGTTCTCCCTCGAGGTGCAGCGTCCGGTTCGCGTGCGGAGCGTGCGCCGACAGGACGACGATCCCGCGGGGCGCCTGGTCGTGGACACGGATGCCGGAGCCTGGGCCGCGTCGTACGTCGTCAACGCGACCGGCACGTGGTCCCGTCCGTTCTGGCCGCACTATCCCGGCCAGGACCGATTCCGGGGGCGGCAGCTGCACGTCGCGGACTACGTCTCCCGAGACGAGTTCGCCGGTCAGCGCGTCGTGATCGTCGGCGCGGGCGTCTCCGCGATCCAGCTCCTCGACGAGATCTCCCACGTCGCCGACACCTTCTGGGTCACCCGGCGCGAGCCGGAGTGGAGCGAGACGGAGTTCGACGTGCCGGCGCGGATCGCCGCGATCGCGGGTGTCGAGGACCGGGTGCGCCGCGGTCTTCCGCCGGGAAGCGTGATCGGGGTCACCGGCATGCATTGGACGCCGTGGGCGCGCGCCGCCCAGCGCCGGGGCGTCCTGGTGCGGCATCCGATGTTCTCCGCGATCGAGGAGCACGGCGTGCGCATGCCGGACGGGACGTTCGAACCCGCCGACGTGATCCTGTGGGCGACGGGGTTCCGCGCCGCCGTGGACCACCTCGCGCCGCTGCGCCTGCGCACGCGGGAGGGTGGCATGCGGGTGGCCGACGGCCGCTCGCTCGACGAGCCGCGCCTTTTCGTCATCGGCTACGGGCCGTCGCAGTCCACGGTGGGCGCGAACCGCGCCGGCCGCGACGCGGTGCGGGCGATCGTCGCGGAGAGCGCTGCGCTCGCGGCCGCGTGAGGAGCCGCGCCGCCGCCGTCAAGACCCGGCTCGGCCGAGGGTCGGCGCGTTAGCGTTGAGCTACCGACGAAAGGACTCCCCATGGCCCGCATCCTCGTCTTCGGCGGACACGGCAAAGTCGCCCTGCTGCTCGAGCGACTCCTGGTCTCCGAGGGGCATACCGTGACCGCGGTCGTCCGCAACCCCGACCATGAGCCCGACGTCGCGGCGGCGGGCGCGCAGCCCCTCGTCGCCGACGTCGAGGCGTTCGACGTCGGGCAGCTCACCAACGTGATCAGCGGCAACGACGTCGTCGTGTGGTCGGCGGGAGCGGGAGGAGGCGATTCATCCCGCACGTATGCGGTCGACCGGGATGCCGCCATCCGCTCCATGGACGCCGCCGCCGCAGCCGGGGTCGAGCGGTACGTCATGGTGTCGTGGCTGGGCTCCCGCGCCGATCACGGGGTCGCGGCGGACTCTTCGTTCTTCGCGTACGCCGACGCCAAGTGGGCGGCCGACGAACACCTCGCGAACAGTTCCCTGGACTGGACGATCCTCGGACCCGGCACCCTCACCCACGACGAGCCGACGGGGCGGATCGAGATCGACCCCGACGGGCGCGGCGAGGTCTCGCGCGCCGACGTGGCCGCCGTGATCGCGGCGACGATCGCCGACGACACCACGATCGGCCGGACGATCCGATTCGGCGCGGGCGACGAGCACATCGGTCACGCGATCGCCGGATGAGGAACGCACGCCTGACGACGGCCCGTGCGGCTTAGGCTCGGAACATGCGAGCCACCGTCATCCACGCCCCCCGAGACATCCGCGTCGAAGAAGTGCCCGACCCGCGGCTGTCCACCGGTGCCGATGCGATCGTGCGCGTCGTCGCCGCGTGCGTGTGCGGCTCCGACCTGTGGCCGTACCGAGGCGTCACGCCCACCGACGAGCCGCACCGCATCGGTCACGAGTTCGTCGGCGTCGTCGAGGAGGTCGGGCCCGATGTCCGCTCTGTCGCGGTGGGAGACTTCGTCATCGCGCCGTTCTACGTGTGCGACGGCACGTGCGCGAACTGCCGCAACGGCGTGAGCACGTCGTGCCTCTCCGGCGGCTGGTGGGGCAGCGATGACCAGTTCGGCGGTTTCGCCGACGGCGGCCAGGGCGAGCGCGTGCGCGTCCCCCTTGCCGATGGAACGCTCGCCGTCGTTCCCGGCCCGGTGTCCGACGCCGAGATCCCGGGCCTGCTGACGCTGAGCGACGTCATGGGGACGGGTCATCACGCCGCCGTGTCGGCGGGAGTCGGCGTCGGGGACTCGGTCGCGGTCGTGGGCGACGGGGCGGTCGGCCTGTGTGCGATCATCGCCGCCAAGAGGCTGGGTGCGGGCACGATCATCGCGATGTCGCGTCACCCGCAGCGTCAGGCGCTCGCCCGCGAGTTCGGCGCCACGCACATCGTCGAGGAGCGCGGCGACGAGGGGGTCGAGCGGGTGCTCGCACTCACCGGAGGAATCGGCGCGGACCGGGTCCTCGAGTGCGTCGGCACGAAGGAGTCGATGGATCAGGCGCTGCGCTCGGCCAGGCCGGGCGGCATGGTCGGCTACGTCGGGGTGCCCAACGGCGGCCCCGAGCTGCCGATCCGCCGGATGTTCGGCACCAATGTCGGCGTGAACGGGGGAGTCGCCCCTGTCCGCGGCTACATCGAAGAGCTCCTTCCGGACGTCCGCTCCGGGGCCATCCGGCCCGGGCTCGTGTTCGACCTCGAGCTCCCCCTCGCAGAGGCCGCCGAGGCCTACGCCGCGATGGACGAGCGGCGTGCCACGAAGGTCCTGCTCCGCCCGTAGCCTCGGCATCCCGCCCCGGCGGGAACATCGCGGTCCGAGTCCGCGTTCTGTTACCCTGGAGTGTCACTCGTGTGGCTGTCTTGCCACGCCTCGGCTGCGACTCGCGTCGCCAGCAGGGTGACATCGCATGAAAACAATCCGCTTCGCTTCGGCCCGAGGCATCCGTTCGCCATCGTGCGGACGGGCGGCGAAATCTCGGCCCGAGCCCGACACCCCAACCCAACAAGGACAACCCACTACATGACTACCGCAACGACCGCCCCGGCCACCAAGCAGGTCGCGATCAACGACATCGGATCTGCCGAGGACTTCCTGGCAGCGGTCGAGAAGACCCTCAAGTTCTTCAACGACGGAGACCTCATCGAAGGCACCGTGGTGAAGATCGACCGCGACGAGGTCCTCCTCGACGTCGGCTACAAGACCGAGGGCGTCATCCCCTCGCGCGAGCTCTCCATCAAGCACGACGTCGACCCCAACGAGGTCGTCAAGGTCGGCGACGCCGTCGAGGCGCTCGTTCTCCAGAAGGAGGACAAGGAAGGCCGCCTCATCCTGTCGAAGAAGCGCGCCCAGTACGAGCGCGCCTGGGGCGACGTCGAGAAGATCAAGGAGAACGACGGTGTCGTCACCGGCTCCGTGATCGAGGTCGTCAAGGGTGGCCTCATCGTCGACATCGGCCTGCGCGGCTTCCTCCCCGCCTCGCTGATCGAGCTCCGCCGCGTGCGCGACCTCACGCCGTACCTCGGCCAGGAGATCGAGGCGAAGATCCTCGAGCTCGACAAGAACCGCAACAACGTCGTGCTCTCGCGCCGCGCGCTCCTCGAGCAGACGCAGTCCGAGTCGCGCACCACGTTCCTCAACAACCTGCACAAGGGTCAGGTCCGCAAGGGCGTCGTCTCCTCGATCGTCAACTTCGGCGCCTTCGTCGACCTCGGCGGCGTGGACGGCCTCGTGCACGTCTCCGAGCTGTCCTGGAAGCACATCGAGCACGCGTCCGAGGTCGTCGAGGTCGGCCAGGAGGTCACCGTCGAGATCCTCGAGGTCGACCTGGACCGTGAGCGCGTCTCGCTGTCGCTGAAGGCGACCCAGGAGGACCCGTGGCAGGTCTTCGCCCGCACCCACGCGATCGGCCAGGTCGCCCCGGGCAAGGTCACCAAGCTCGTTCCGTTCGGTGCGTTCGTGCGCGTCGCGGACGGCATCGAGGGCCTCGTGCACATCTCGGAGCTCTCGGGCAAGCACGTCGAGCTCGCCGAGCAGGTCGTGTCGGTCGGCGAAGAGGTCTTCGTCAAGATCATCGACATCGACCTCGAGCGTCGCCGCATCTCGCTGTCGCTCAAGCAGGCGAACGAGTCGGTCGACCCGTTCGGCACCGAGTTCGACCCCGCCCTCTACGGGATGGTCACCGAGTACGACGAGAACGGCGAGTACAAGTACCCCGAGGGCTTCGACCCCGAGACCAACGCGTGGCTCGAGGGTTTCGACGCCCAGCGCGAGAAGTGGGAGCAGGAGTACGCTGCGGCCCAGGGTCGTTGGGAGGCCCACAAGGCCGCCGTCGCCAAGGCCCTCGAGGCCGAGGCGAACGCACCCGCCGAGACCGGCTCGTCGAGCTTCGCCTCCGACAGCGGCTCGGTCGGAACGCTGGCCGACGACGAGGCTCTCGCCGCTCTGCGCGAGAAGCTGTCGGGACGCTGATCCCGCTGTCGTGATCGATCGGCGCGCGACGCGCTGAGACATACGGTCGAAAGGGCCGGGACCTTCGGGTCCCGGCCCTTTCGCGTGGCCGATGTCGGCGGCGCGGCATACCCTCGCGACGTGCCCTCAGACTGCCTCATGGCGAGCGGATGCCGCGGCCCGGTGCCCGCCGATGCCCCGATCCCGCTGTGCGAATGGCATCTCGCGGTAGCATCCGACTGGGAGCAGCGGCGCAACGGCGTCACCGACGCCCTCCCGTCACCGTGCGCCCTGTGCGGTTCTCGGCTCGGGGTGCGCCATGGGTCGGCGTGGCTGTGCGCCGTGTGCGAGTGGCGCTACGGCGAGGTCGTGGACGCCGAGCTCCCGCCCCCGCGGGTGGACGTCGTCTACTACCTGCGGTACGACGACCGCATCAAGATCGGCACGACGGCGAACCCCCGCCAGCGGCTCGCGGCCATCTGGCACGACGAGCTCCTCGCCTTCGAACGCGGCGATCGCGCCGTGGAGCGGCGGCGCCACGTCCAGTTCGCCGACGACCGGTTCGGCGGCACGGAGTGGTTCCGGCGCTCCCCGGCGCTGGAGGCGCACGTGGGGTCGCTCGCCGCCGGCGTCGACGATCCGTGGCTCCTCCATGCGCGGTGGGTGAGCGAGGCCGTCGCCCGCTCCGGCTGACCTCGACGATCCGTCGCGGAGCCGGGGTTCGGACGAGTCTCGCGAGCCGAACGCGCGGAGGGCGCGGCATCCACTAGTTTCACCATATGGTCGGCGCGCCACACGGCGAACAGCGTCGCGCCCGGCGTCCCCCCGAAGCGCGCGGCGGTCGCGCGCGCGCCACGTGGCTGCGCGATGATTTCGCCGATCGCACGCGGGGCCGCACGGCCACATTGAACCAGCTGCTTCTCGCCTCCGTCGTCTTCGCGCTCGGCACCCTCGTCGCGGTGGGGCCGTTCCCCGGAGACGCCGTGCTGTTCTTCGTCGGCGTGGTCGTGATCGTTGTCGTGACGGGCGCGACCCTCGTCGTGCCCTGGAACCGCCTCGCCTACGGCTGGGTCGCGGTCGTCCCGGCGATCGACATCATCGCGATCACCCTGCTCCAGCTCGCCGCGCCGGGGTCGGCGATGGGTCTGCTGTGGATCTTCCCGACCACGTGGCTGGCGTCCGGGTTCGGCCTCCTGGGGCTCTTCGCCGTGATCGTGGCGATCGCCGGGATCACCTCCGTGCTGGCGGTGGTGAGCGCACAGCAGGTGACGTACACGACCTTCCTGCTGCCGCTGGTCCTGTTCGCGGTCGCCGCCACGAGTCACCTCACCGCGCGCCGCTCCGACGCTCAACGCACCCTGCTGGCCAAACAGGCGCAGCTGCTGCACGGCGTCCTCGACAGCTCCCGGCGGCAGGAGCAGGTCGTCACGGAGGTGCTGGATGCCGTGGACTTCGGGCTGGTGCGCATCGATGGCTCCGGCCGCATCGCCGTCACGAACGAGGCGCACGGCCGGCTCCAGCAGGCGCTCGGGGGCGAGGACGGCGAGCAGCCGCCCGCATTCCGGGACGACGGCGTGACCCGGCTCCCGCCGGACGAGCTGCCCGTCGAGCGTGCGCTGCGGGGCGAGGCCTTCAGCGGTCAGATCGTGTGGTTCGGCGAGGATCCCGGCCCGCGCAAGGCGCTGAGCGTCACCGCACGCCGCCTGATCGACCCCGACGGCGGCGACGGGGGAGCCGTCGTGATCTCGCGCGACGTGACGAGCGAACTCGAGGCGCTGCGCGCGCGCGACGAACTGGTCGCGTCGGTGTCGCACGAGCTGCGCACGCCCCTGACCTCGATCCTCGGATACCTCGATCTCGTCATCGAGGATCCGGCGATCCCCGATCAGGCGCGCGCCAACCTCGACATCGCCGAGCGCAACGCGGAGCGCCTCCTGCGGATCGTCGCGGACATCCTGGCGGCTTCGAGCTCGTCGTCCTCGTCGATCGAAGCCACCATGGCGGCCCAGTCCCTCGACGTGCGCGACATCGTCCGCGCCTCCGGCGAAGCGCTGCTGCCGCGTGCGGCGTCGCGTGCGATCACGATCGACACCACGGGCCTGGAGGAGGCGACGGTGTGGGCCGACCCGATGCGCCTGCGCCAAGTCGTCGACAACCTCGTGTCGAACGCGATCGCATACAACAAAGACGGCGGCACCGTCTACCTCGGCACCACCACGGACGGCCGTTCGACCTGGATCCTCGTTCGCGACACGGGCATCGGGATCACCGACGCCGATCGGTCGCGGCTCTTCCAGCGCTACTACAAGGCGGGCGCCGAACGGCGTGCCGGCACCGGCCTCGGCCTGGCGATCACTCGCGACATCGTGCGTGCGCACGGCGGCGAGCTCGGCCTCCACAGTTCACCGGGCGTCGGTTCGACCTTCATCGTGAAGCTGCCCGCGACCGCCCCGGGAGGGACGACCTCATGACACTCCAACTCGCGAGCGTTCTGGTGATGACGGCGCTCGTCGTCAACACGAGCGGCGTGCTCTTCATCGTCGAGACGCTGCTGCGCCGCGACGAGGGCGCCGGTCGGATCTGGGCGCTCGGCTTCCTCGCCGCCATGCTCACGACCCTCGCGTACACCGTGTGGACTCAGATCCCCGACGCGTGGTGGGCGGTCGCCGTCGGCAACGGCGCCTTCGTGGCGGGGACGGGATGCATGTGGCTCGGATGCCGTCGCTTCAACGGTCGGCGCATGGACTGGGCATCGGGTGCCGTGGCGCTCGGGGTGGTGCTCTCCGCGGGGTCGGTGGTGATCGCCGGCGATACGGGCGGCCCCTGGACCGGCGCCCTGTGGATGTTCGCCGCGCTCGTCGTGTTCGCCGGCGCGGGCGCGGTGGAGTGCCTCCGCGGCGCCCTGCGCGAATCTCGGACCGCGTGGGTGCTCGGCGCCGTGCTGGGGGTCCAGTCGCTGTACTACGTCTCGCGCACGACCGCGTTCGTCACGGCCGGACCGGAGTCGACGCTGTTCGAAGCGGCGTTCGGAACGATCCCCACGAGCTTCCTCACGGTGGTGCTCATCATCGTCGCCGTCGTCGTGACCTCCGTGCTGCGCGCCTCGCGCGCGCCGATGCGCGGTTACCGCAGAGGGGTCGCCTCCGTCGCCATCCGTGACGGGGTGCTCGAGCACGCGATGTTCGGCGAAGCGTTCTCCGACCTGTGTGAGCGCGCCTCGTGGCGCGGCGAGCTCGTCGGGGTGATCGCCGTGCGCGTCGAGGACCTCGAGCAGATCTCGACGGCCTTCGGGAGCGAGGTCGCACGTGCGGTCACCGAGACGTGGCGGACGGGGGTTCGCCGTCACGCACCGTCCAACGCGCTCGTGGGCGAGGACGGTCCCACCGGGCTGTGCGTGGGAATCCTGGTCGAGTCTCCGTCGGAGGCCCGGCGTCAGGCGGGAGTCATCTACCGCGGGCTCTTCGACGATCTGGGCAAGGTCGGCGGGGGCGTGATCCCGGTGGTCGGCGTCGGGATCGCGCTGAGCGACACCACCGGGTACGACCCCCGGGCGCTCCAGGGCAGCGCGCGGGACACGGCGATTCGCGCCGCCGACAGCGTCGAGACGTCGGTGCTCGTCGCCGAGGCGGGCTAGCGTCAGGGCGCGGTGAGCCGGTACCCGACCCCGCGGACGGTTTCGATCCATCGCGGATTGGTGGGGGACTCCCCGAGCTTGCGTCGCAGATTCGCCACGTGCACCTCGATCGCGCGCGCATCGCTGTCGCTGACGAACTCAGCGCCGGTGAACTGCTCGCCGCGCAGCATCAGCGCGAGGTCCGACTTGCCGCGAACGCGGCGGCCGGCGGCGAGGAGATCGGCGAGGATGTCGAATTCGCTGCGCGTGAGATCGAGATCGGCTCCGTCGACCGTGACGACGCGCATCTCGGTGTTGAGCCTCAGGCCCTGATGCTCGAGCCAGTCGCCCGACGGCTCGGCCGTCTCGGCGGCCGGCGCGGCGGCGATGTGATGGCGCGGGCGCCGGAGCATCGCGTCGATGCGCGCCCGCAGCTCGCGAGGACGGAACGGCTTGGCGACGTAGTCGTCGGCACCGGCCTCGAGTCCCTGCAGGGCGTCGATCTCCTCGGTGCGGGCGCTGAGCATCACGATGTAGGTCGTGCTGACGGCACGGATGCGCTTCGCGGTCTCGAAGCCGTCCATTCCCGGCATGTTGACGTCGAGCGTCGTGACGATCGGCTGGTGCTCGCGAACGAGCTCGAGCCCGATGTAGCCGTCGGGAGCGCCGTGGACCTCGAATCCGGCCTGCGCGAGCACGGCAGTGAGCAGGGAACGGATGTCTTCCTCATCCTCGATCACGACCGCGACGCGCGTTTGTTCCACCGATTCACCCTCCGGCGTCGGGGAGACGACCACCGGCTCCTGGACGTCGGTCATGATATCCCAGAACGCGGTCTGGAACAGGCGTGGCGGGTGCGTCACGGCGTGTCCGCGAAGCTCGCCCGCCGTGAACGGCGGGCTGCCCCGGTGGGCCGGCGAACCGCATCGCGCGGATCTCGGGTGCCGGTCCCACCGGGGAGGCAGGCCGCGCGTGTCGTGACGTGTACCCCCACACGCCGCGCCGCGCGCGTCCCTGCGGTGCGGGATGAGGTGGCGCCCGCCCCCACGGTCGCCACCCCTCCGCACCGAATCCGGATCCGATCGCTGCGCCTGATGGCGTTTCGGGCCGAGGGGGAGCGGCGCGCGGGGGACGTCACACAGTCACGTCCGTCCACGTCTACTCCTTCTGACCCCGAGCTTCGGACCCGGCTTCATTCGGGTTGATCCGACCGTAGCCCTCGGGGCTCAGCCCACCCTCAGGCGGGCCTCAGGAGCACCCAAGGGTTGCAGTCACGAGGTCGCCGGGCCGTGGCATCCTCGTTCCATGCCTCTCGTCGCACTCACCGGTGGAATCGCGTCCGGAAAGTCCACCATCGCCCGGCGGCTGGCCGAGCACGGTGCCGTCGTGGTCGACGCCGATCAGATCGTGCGCGATGTCCAGCAGCCCGGGTCGCCGGTGCTCGCCGACCTCGCGGATGCGTTCGGCGCCGACATCCTCCGCGCCGACGGGTCTCTCGACCGCGCCGCGCTGGGCACCCGCGCTTTCGGCGACGACGACGCCGTCGCGCGCCTCAACGCGATCGTGCATCCGGCCGTCCGGATCGAGTCGGCCGAGCGGTTCGCCGCGGCGTTCGCGGCCGACCCCGAAGCGGTCGTGGTGTACGACGTTCCCCTTCTCGTCGAGGCGCGCGTCGACGACCCGTGGGAGCTGATCGTCGTCGCCCACGCGCCCGCCGACGTGCGGCGGCACAGGCTCGTCGAGCTGCGCGGTCTGAGTGAGGCGGATGCCGCGGCCCGCCTCGCCTCGCAGGTGTCGGACGAGGCGCGACTGGCGGTCGCCGACGTGGTGATCGACACCGCCGGCTCGCTCGAAGAGACGCACCGGCAGGTCGACGAGCTGTGGCGCGACTTGCCCGGTCTGATAGCGTCGCGCGATCGCTAGGAAGCGGCGCGATCGCGAGGTAGCCTGGGCGCGACGGGGAGGTCCGCTCATGGGAATGTTCGCGAGGTTCCGGCGCAAGAAGCGCTTCGAGGCGCTGACCGACGAGGAGCGCATCGGGCGATACGTCTACCTGCTCAACACTCTTCCCGCCTCAGTCATCGAGAGCGCGCACGCGACGGCATTCAAGGATCTGCCGGCGGAGCGTCGACGCGAGATGTTCGAGCAGCTGCGGCCCTTTCTGTCCGACAAGGAGCGGGATGCCGCATCCGACGACCCGACGGTGCTCGCCAAGCTCGTCCGGCGCGCAGAGGAGCGCAGGGCGCAGCGCGAGGCGGCCGCGAACGCGCCGGTCCCTGCCGCCGTCGCCACCGACACGCTCGACCCACGGGATCCGCGCGACGCCATCGATTCGCGCGACCTGCTCATGCGCAACGGCATGGCCGGGATCGTGTCGCAGAACTTCCTGCTTTCCGCGGCGGTGATCACGTACTTCTCGGTCGGGGGCGGCTCGGTGGGCCTCGCGGCCGAGCCGGCGTGGATCGGGGAGAGCTACGACCAGGGCTCCGCCGGCGGGTTCGACGGCGGAGGTTTCGGGGGCGGCTACGACGGGGGCGGTTTCGGCGGCGGATTCGACGGCGGGGGCTTCGGCGGCGGAGACGCCGGCGGCGGCTTCGGCTGATCCGCCGACATTCGGCGGACGCGGCGTCACGGCGCACCAGGAGCGGCAGGGCGGGCCGCCCCTCGCCGGTCAGCCCGCCCTGCCTCGCCTCCCCGGGCGTCTGGCGCGTCTGGGGGTCGCGCGCGCCCGGTACTGGGGTTGTGGAGACGCCAACCGCCGCGGATGCCGCGGGCGGTGTCGTACTCGGCCACTTCGCCGTAGCCCGGCATATGTGTGTTCCGACGGACGGGGCCTCTCGGATGCAGTCGCGTAAATCCGTGTAAGGGCGATGGGCGCGCTCGGGTTCTGCCGAGGGGAGAGATCCGGGGTGCGTCAATCGCGCCGCCGAAGTCGATGTGGAGGGGATGACGGGAATCGAACCCGCACCATCAGTTTGGAAGACTGAGGCTCTACCATTGAGCTACATCCCCGTGCGCCCGCGGACGGGCACCGACCAATCGTAGTACATCGTGGCCTCCGCCCCGTTCAGACCCGCGAACCCGACGCGCGGACGAGGGAAGGAGACGCGATGGTGCGTTCAGGTGAGCAGGTGGTCGAGGCGCTCGTGGCCACGTTGAATGCCGGCGACGTGGGAGGCATGGACGATCTCTTCCACGAGGATGCGGTGATGGACTGGCCGCAGTCGGGGGAGCGGATCAACGGTGCCGACAACCGGCGAGCGATCTACGGGTCGTTCCCGCGACTGCCGACGGTCGCACCGCGCAGGCTCACGGGCAGCGGCGACCTGTGGGTTCTCGAGGCCGATCTCGACTACGGCGACGGCGACCCGTTCCAGAGCGTCTTCGTCTTCGAGCTTCGAGACGGTCGCATCGCCCGCGAGACGGCGTATTGGACCAAGCCGTTCCCCGCGCCGGACTGGCGGGCGCAGTGGGTGGAGCGCGTCTGAGCGCCCGCGCAGATACGTTCCGGGTGCGTCGGCTAGACTTCCAGGGGCCGAAAGGCGCACGCATGTGTGCGAACCCGCCCGGGGCGTAGCTCAGCTTGGTAGAGCGCCCGCTTTGGGAGCGGGAGGCCGCAGGTTCAAATCCTGTCGCCCCGACATCACGGCCGCAGATTCCGCGAAACCAGACTTTCAGCCGCCGCGCACGCGCGCGGTCAGATAGAGGAGAACGAAAAGGCATGGTGAACAGCACCGTCGAGAAGCTCAGCCCGACCCGGGTGAAGCTCCACATCACGGTCACGCCCGAGGAGCTCAAGCCGAGCATCGCGCACGCGTACGAGCACATCGCGCAGGACGTGCAGATCCCCGGCTTCCGCAAGGGCAAGGTCCCCGCGCCGATCATCGATCAGCGCATCGGCCGCGTGGCGGTGCTGGAGCACGCGGTGAGTGAGGGACTGGACGGCTTCTACCGTCAGGCCGTCGAGGCCAACGAGCTGCGCGTCCTGGGTCGCCCGAGCGCCGAGGTCACCGAGTGGCCGAATGAGAAGGACTTCTCCGGCGACCTCGAGGTCCAGGTCGAGGTCGACGTCCGTCCCGAGTTCGACCTTCCCGCGTTCGAGGGCACGACCGTCGAGGTCGAGGCCGTCGAGGTCGACGAGTCGGCGATCGACGAGGAGCTCGACCGCCTGCGCGCCCGCTTCGGCACCCTGGTGACCGTTGATCGTCCCGCTACGACGGGCGACTTCGTCGAGCTCGACCTCATCGCCACGATCGACGGCGCCGAGATCGACCGCGCCGAGGGCGTGTCGTACGAGGTCGGCTCGGGCGAACTGCTCGAGGGCATCGACGAGGCCATCGACTCGCTCACCGCGGGCGAGGACACCACGTTCCGCTCCACCCTCGTCGGCGGCGACCACGCCGGCGAAGAGGCCGAGGTCTCGGTCACCGTCAAGGCCGTCAAGGAGCGCGAGCTGCCCGAGGCCGACGACGACTTCGCGCAGATCGCCAGCGAGTTCGACACGATCGCCGAGCTCCGCGACAGCCTCAAGGAGCGCGTCGGCCAGCAGTCGGTGTTCACTCAGGGCTCCGCCGCGCGCGACAAGCTCATCGAGCAGCTGCTCGAGCAGGTCGAGATCCCGGTGCCGCAGCAGCTCATCGACGACGAGGTGCACAACCACCTCGAGGGCGAGGGGCGTCTCGAGGACGACGTGCACCGCGCCGAGGTCGCCGAGGCCAGCGAGAAGCAGTTCAAGACGCAGATGCTGCTCGACAAGATCGCCGAGAGCGTCAACGTTCAGGTCTCGCAGGACGAGCTCACGCAGTACCTCGTGCAGTCGGCGGCGCAGTACGGCATGGCCCCGCAGGACTTCGTCAACGCTCTCCAGGAGGGCAACCAGCTGCCCGCCATGGTCGGCGAGGTCGCGCGCAACAAGGCCCTCGCGGTCGCGCTCGGCAAGGTCACCGTGGTCGACACCAACGGCAATCCGGTCGACCTGACCGGCTTCGTGGCGGTCGAAGACGAGGCCCAGGCCGAGGAAGAGGTCGTCGAAGAGGCGCAGGAGATCGCGGATGCCGCGGCCGACGCCGACGCCGTGATCGCGGCCGAGGAGAAGCCCAAGAAGAAGGCGCCGGCCCGGAAGAAGGCCGCCGACAAGGAGTAGTCGCACAGAAGCGACGAGGGGACGGATGCCGCGGCATCCGTCCCCTTCTTCGTCGAGGAGGACGAGCATGACCGATGACTGGCAGCAACGCGTCGACGCGGTATGGGCCGACGACGACCTGGACGACGCCGCACGCCTCGAGCGGATCGATGCCCTCGCCGCCGAGCTCGCGCCGAACGACGCGCGCGGCCTGTTCGAACGGGCCGGGGCGCGCGATTCGGCAGGACTCGAGGCCGACGCCGAGCCGCTCTACCGGGCCGCGCTCGACGCCGGACTCGACGACGCGCGCCGACCGCAGGCGGTGATCCAGCTCGCGAGCACCGTCCGCAATCTCGGACGCGCCGGCGAAGCCGTGCGGATGCTGCGCGCCGAGGTCGAACGCGAGCCCGCGTCGCCGCTGCACGACGAGGCGGCGGCGTTCCTCGCACTCGCGCTGGTGTCGGACGGAGACGCGCGGGGTGCGGCATCCGTCGCCCTTCTCGCTCTGGCGCCCCACCTGTCGCGCTACCGCCGTTCGGTAACCTGGTACGCCGAGGAATTGCGACCGACGTGACGCGGACGACTCCGCTCAGCTCAGCCAGATGACTCCATCCTCATCGGGGAGCGCTCGCGTGCTCTGCGCGGTCGTCTCGTAGACCGCCAGCAGTTCGGGGATCACCGCCATCTTCGCCCACTCTTACGGCGACCGTGGTCCGCAACTCGCCACCCGCTGCCGAGATCTCGTTCGGGCCAGCCCCATCCGACGCATTGGGCTGCACGCCTGATCTGCCCACGGCGAACACGGGCGGGTCGCTCTCGGCGCGCCGGTAGATTCGATGGCACGACCACGGAATCAGGAGTACACATGGCCGAACCACTTGTCGCGACCAGCGTCTTCGACAGGCTGCTGAAGGACCGCATCATCTGGCTGGGGTCGGAGGTGCGTGACGAGAACGCCAACGAGATCTGCGCGAAGATCCTCCTTCTCGCCGCCGAGGACTCCGAGAAGGACATCTATCTCTACATCAACTCGCCCGGCGGCTCGATCACGGCCGGCATGGCGATCTACGACACGATGCAGTTCGTGCCGAACGACATCGTCACCGTCGGCATCGGGATGGCCGCGTCCATGGGTCAGCTGCTGCTGACGGCCGGCACGAAGGGCAAGCGCTACATCACGCCCAACGCCCGCGTGTTGCTCCACCAGCCGCACGGCGGCTTCGGCGGCACGGCGAGCGACATCCAGACCCAGGCGCAGCTGATCCTCGACATGAAGAAGCGCCTCGCCGAGATCACGGCGGCCCAGACCGGCAAGTCGGTCGAGCAGATCAACGCCGACGGCGATCGTGACCGGTGGTTCAGCGCGGACGAGGCGCTGGAGTACGGTTTCGTCGACCACATCCGCGAGTCCGCGACCGACGTCGTCGGCGGCGGCGGAACCGCGTCCTGACGGATCCGAAGGCGAAAGAGAGAGAACCCGGAATGCAGACCCCCACCTTCGGACCCAGCGCCCCGCAGTCGCTCCAGATGCCCGGCAGCCGGTATATCCTGCCGCAGTTCGAGGAGCGCACCGCCTACGGCTACAAGCGCCAGGACCCGTACAACAAGCTGTTCGAGGACCGCGTGATCTTCCTGGGCGTCCAGGTCGACGACGCGTCGGCCGACGACGTGATGGCGCAGCTGCTCGTGCTCGAGTCCCAGGACCCCGACCGCGACATCATCATGTACATCAACTCGCCCGGCGGATCGTTCACCGCGATGACCGCGATCTACGACACCATGCAGTACGTGTCCCCGCAGATCCAGACCGTCGTGCTCGGGCAGGCAGCGTCGGCGGCGGCGGTGCTGCTGGCAGCCGGCGCGCCCGGCAAGCGCCTCGCGCTGCCGAACGCGCGCATCCTGATCCACCAGCCGGCGATGGGCGAGGCCGGGCACGGCCAGGCCTCCGACATCGAGATCCAGGCGCAGGAGATCATGCGCATGCGCACGTGGCTCGAGCAGACGCTGTCGAAGCACTCGACGAAGAGCGTCGAAGAGGTCAACAAGGACATCGATCGCGACAAGATCCTGTCCGCCGAAGAGGCCGTGGCCTATGGTCTCGTCGACCAGGTGCTCACGACCCGCAAGCGCACCCCCGCCGCACTGACCAAGTAGAGCGGATGCCGCGAAGCCCCGTCCCCGGATCACTCCGGGCGGCGGGGCTTCGCCGTGAGCAGAATCGCAGGCGCGCACAACGCGTGTCGCAATCCCTCCGCATGTCGCCCGATGCGATTAGGCTCGGAGAACAGCCGGGGGCCGCCCCGTCGCACGAGAGGGAGCCGTATGGCACGCATCGGTGAGAGCGCCGACCTGTTCAAGTGCTCCTTCTGCGGAAAGAGCCAGAAGCAGGTCCAGCAGCTGATCGCAGGTCCCGGCGTCTACATCTGCGACGAATGCGTCGAGCTGTGCAACGAGATCATCGAAGAGCGCATGGCCGAGTCCAGCTCGGGCGTCGTGACCGACTTCGACCTGCCGAAGCCCCGCGAGATCTTCGGCTTCCTCGAGGAGTACGTCGTCGGCCAGCACGCCGCCAAGCGCGCGCTCTCGGTCGCGGTCTACAACCACTACAAGCGCGTGCGCGCCCACGGCACGATCCAGTCCGCCGAGCAGCGGGCCGATGAGGTCGAGATCGCCAAGAGCAACATCCTGCTCCTCGGTCCGACCGGTTGCGGCAAGACCTACCTCGCGCAGACGCTCGCGAAGCGCCTCAACGTGCCGTTCGCCGTCGCCGACGCCACCGCCCTCACCGAGGCGGGCTACGTCGGCGAGGACGTCGAGAACATCCTGCTCAAGCTGCTGCAGGCGGCCGACTTCGACACGAAGCGCGCCGAGACCGGCATCATCTACATCGACGAGGTCGACAAGATCGCTCGCAAAGCCGAGAATCCCTCGATCACGCGTGACGTGTCGGGTGAAGGCGTGCAGCAGGCGCTGCTCAAGATCCTCGAGGGCACGGTCGCCTCGGTCCCGCCGCAGGGCGGCCGCAAGCACCCCCACCAGGAATTCATCCAGATCGACACGACGAACGTGCTGTTCATCGTGGCGGGGGCCTTCGCCGGGTTGGAAGACATCATCTCCTCTCGCGTCGGCAAGCACGGGATCGGGTTCGGAGCCCCGCTGCACAACAAGGGCGACGACCTCAGCCTCTTCAGCGAGGTGAAGCCCGAAGACCTCCACAAGTTCGGCCTCATCCCCGAGTTCATCGGCCGTCTGCCGGTCGTGGCGTCGGTGTCGCCACTCGACCGTGAGGCTCTCATGGAGATCCTCACGGTGCCCAAGAATGCGCTCGTGAAGCAGTATCAGCGCATGTTCGAACTCGACGGCGTCACCCTCGAGTTCGACACCGAGGCGCTCGAGGCGATTGCCGACCTGGCTGTCGAGCGCAAGACCGGTGCCCGGGGCCTGCGCGCGATCCTCGAGGACGTGCTGGGCCCGATCATGTTCGAGATCCCGTCCACCGACGATGTCGACAAGGCGATCGTGACGCGCGCGTCCGTCGAGGAGGGCGCTCCGCCCACGCTCGTGCTCCGCCAGAAGCGCAAGAGCGCCTGACTCCCGGCAGGGATTGGCCGATTCCGGCCATGCCTGATGGCCGATCCCGGCGACGCGGGGAGGACTGCCCGAGCGATTGACTCGGGGCATGTCAGAAATCGTCCTCTCCACCCACGACGCCGCCGGGCTCTTCGGCCGGCCCGCCGCGTTCGACCTCCGGCACCCGGCGCCTCGTGGTGCGTCGACGCTTATGGAGCCGATCGTCATCCATCCGCGCCACAACGGACCACGTCGCTCGGCCAACGGCGGTTTCGCAGCAGGTGCGATCGCGCGTCGCGTCGACGCCGACGTCGTCACGGTGAAGCTCCGACGCCCCGTTCCGCTCGGGAAGACGCTGCGTGTCATCGCACGCGAAGGTCAGGGCTGCGAGGTGCTGAACGGTCGGACGCTCATCGCCGATGCGGCGCCCGGGCGTCTCGTCGAGACTGTCATGCCCCAGGCGCCTGACTGGCACGAGGCCGAGGCCGCCCGCAACGCCCACCCGCTCGCCGGGGTGCGTCATCCGTTCTCCGACTGCGTGGTGTGCGCGCCGGGGCGCCGTGACGGCATGCACGTCACCCCCGGACCGCTCCCGGATCGACCCGAGATGCTCGCGGCCCCGTGGCTCGTCGACAGCCGGGATGCCGTCGGAGGAACCGCACCGTTCGCCGCCGTCTGGGCGGCCATGGACTGCCCGAGCTATCCGGCGGCAGCGCTCCGGGAGCGCGAGCTGTGCCTGCTCGGGACGATGACCGCGTCCGTGATGCGTCGCCCGCGCGTCGGAGAACAGCTCGTCGTCTTCAGCTGGACGCGTGAGCGTGTCGGACGCCGCATCGAGACCTCCGTCGCGGTCGTCGACGCCTCGGGTGTCGTCGCCGCCCGCGCGGATTCGACGTGGATCGCCGTGCGGCGCCAGCGCCTCGCCCGTGCCATCGGCCGCTTCGCCTGAACCGACCGAGCGCTTTTCCACCTCCAGGCGCGTATCCCGCGCGCCAGACCGAACCCCTCCGCCCGGCGCCGCCGGGGCTCCAGAAAGGAAACACCATGACCACCCATGTTCACGACGGCGTCGACACCGCCGAAGCCGAGCTGCGCGCGGCAGAAGCGGACGAGGGCGCCGCGCTCACCATGCGTCTGCTGGCCTCTCTCACCCCGGCGCTGGAACTGCTCACCGTCGAACTCGGCCTCCGCCACGGTATCTACGCGTCCATCGACCAGGCGGGGGCCGTCACTTCGGCCGAGCTTTCGGCGCAGACCGGGATCACCGAGCGGCAGCTGCGTGAGTGGCTCGACCAGCAGGCGATCGCGGGCATCCTCCTCGCCGACTCGGGCGAGCCACGACGATACCGTCTTCCCGGAGCGTTCCGGCCCGTGCTCCTGGATCCGACCAGCCCGCTCCACGGCGCGGGACTCGCCGAGATGTTCGCGGGGATCGCCGAGACGTTCGACGACGTCGCCGCGACTTTCCCGCACGGCGGTGCCGTCCGGTACGCCGACTTCGGACCGGCCGTGCGCCACGGTCTCGAGACGATCTATCGCCCCGGCTACACGCACGCCCTTCCCCTGTGGATGGAGGCCCTGCCCGACATCACGGCGCGCCTCGAAGCGGGCGGGACGATCCTGGATGCCGGATGCGGCACGGGCTGGTCGAGCGTCGCGCTCGCGCAGCGGTTCCCGCGTGCCCGGGTGATCGGCGTCGACCTCGACGAGGCATCCATCGACGAAGCCCGCCGACATGCCGCGGCTTCGGGCGTGGGGGACCGTGTCTCCTTCGCCTGTCTGGACGCGACCGACGCCGGAGCGATCTCGCGGGTCGTCGACGGTGAGGTGGCCCTGGTCACCGTCTTCCTCGCCCTCCACGACATGAGGGATCCCCGTCGCGGGCTCGCGGCGCTCTCGAGCACGCTGGAGCCGGGCGGAGCGATCCTGATCGGCGATGCCCAGGTCTCCGACGAGTTCGTCGCGCCGGGCACCGACACCGACCGCATGTTCTCGGCCTTCAGCGTTCTGCACTGTCTGCCGGCCACGCTCGCAGAGGGCGGCGGGCACGCGCACGGCACGGTCCTGCGAGCGCCGTCGGTGATCGCCTGGGGCCGCGACGTGGGACTCGCTCACGCCCGGCAGCTCCCGATCGAGCACCCGGCCTGGTCGTTCTACCGACTGAACGCGTGAGCGTCGGTCTGCTCAAGGCCCGACCGGGACGTCCGCCCGGCCCGTACCACACGGGCCGGGCGGTATCCCATACTGAGATCGTGCGACCGGACGAGCCCTCCATCCGCTACGCGTGGTCGGGAACCGACGACGTCGCGTGGTCGGCGGTGGGCGAGGGGCCGCCGGTGCTGATCGGCGGCTGGTGGATGAGTCACCTCGAGCGCGATGCGGAGTACGCGCCGTTCGGCGACTTCGTCGCTCGCATCGCGCAGCACCGGCGCGTGATCCGGATGGACCCGCCGGGCAGCGGCCTCTCGCGGACGCGAGAGACCCCCTCCGATCTCGCGCCCCACGTCGCCGCCATGCTGGCCGTGCTCGACGCCGCGGGAGTGTCCGAGGCCACGCTGCTGGCGGGTTCGTCGGGCTGCCCGGTCGCGATCGCGTTTGCTGCGAAGCATCCGGAACGGGTACGGCGCCTGGTGCTCTGCGGCGCATACCTGGCCGGCGGTCTCATCGCGCCGGACGCGGACCGGCAGGCGCTGATCGATCTGGTGCGGCGGAGCTGGGGCGTGAGCTCCCGGGTGATGTCCGACATCTTCTATCCCGACGCGACGCCGGCCCAGCGCGAGGCCTACGTGCGCCACCAGCGCTCGACCGCGACGGCCGAGGCGGCCGCGGCGGCGCTCGAAGCGGTCTACTCCTTCGATGCCCGTCCGTACGCTTCGCAGGTGTCTGCGCCGGCAGTCGTGCTCCACCGCCGTGGCGACCGTGCGATCCGCCTGGCTCTGGGAGCGGCCGTCGCCGACGCGCTTCCCGATGCGCGCCTGGTCGTGCTCGACGGCGCCGACCACCATCCCTGGCACGGTGACACCGACTCCCTGCTGAATGCCGCGCTGCGATTCGACGGCGTTCCCGACGCTGCGCTGGCGCGCGGTGCCGACGAGCCGGCCCCGCACCGTCAGCCGCTGCCGATCACGGTCAGGGAACTCGAGGTTCTCCTGCTTGTCGCGCGCGGCATGACCGACGCGCAGATCGCGGCAGAGCTCTTCCTCAGCGCCCACACCGTCCACCGCCACGTCGCCAACGCGCGAGCGAAACTGGGTGCGCGCTCGCGCGCCGCCGCAGCCGCGTGGGCCGTCGCCCACGGCGGCTGACGGGCGGTTCAGGCGACGAGGCCCCGGCGCTCGAGAAGCGGCCGGATGTCGGCATCCCTCCCGCGGAAGTCGCGATAGGCCTCGAGAGGATCCTTCGATCCGCCCACGCCGAGCAGGCGCTCCCGGAATCGGTCGCCGTTGTCGCGTGTGAGTCCGCCGTTCTCGCGGAACCACTCGACGGTGTCGGCGTCGAGCACCTCGCTCCAGATGTACGAGTAGTAGCCGGCGCTGTAGCCGCCGGAGAACACGTGCGCGAAGTAGGTCGACGAGTAGCGCGTGGGCACGGCGGGATTGTCGAGCCCGATCTCCCGCAGGGCGGATGCCTCGAACTCGGCGACGTCGATGTCGAGGCCGGCCTGCTCGCGCGTGAGCGAGTGCCAGGCCTGGTCGAGCCACGAGGCGGCGAGATACTCGCTGGTCGCGAAGCCCTGGTTGAACGCCTCCGACGCGTGGAGCTTCTCGACGACGTCAGCGGGGAGCGGCTCGCCGGTGTCGACGTGCCGTGCGTACTGGTCGAGGATCTGCGGCCAGTAGATCCACATCTCGTTCACCTGGCTCGGGAACTCCACGAAGTCGCGGAACACGTTCGTCCCGGCGAAGTGCGGATAGGTGACGGTCGCGAAGAGACCGTGGAGCGCGTGACCGAATTCGTGGAAGAGCGTCGTGACCTCGTCGAGCGTCAGCAGGGTGGGGCTTCCGGCGGCGGGCTTCGGAACGTTGAGGTTGTTGACCACGATCGGCCGCGTGCCGCGAAGGCGGGACTGCGACACGATCGCGTTCATCCAGGCTCCGCCGCGCTTGGTGTCGCGCGTGTAGAGGTCGAGGATGAACAGGCCGAGCTCAGACCCGTCGGGGTTGTGGATCTCGAACACGCGGGCGTCGGGGTGGTAGGCCCGGATGTCGGCCCGCTCGCGGAACGTGATCCCGTACAGTTCGGATGCCGCGTGGAACACGCCGTCCTGCAGCACGCCCTCCGCCTCGAACCACGGCCGCAGCGCCGCACGATCGAGGTCGTACTCGGCGGCGCGGACCTTCTCCGTGTAGAACGCCCAGTCGTGTGCCTCGAGGGCGAACGGCTCGGGCTCGGCGTCGATGAGCGACTGCAGTGCCCTCTGCTCGCGCACCGCGTTGGCCGCGGCCGGCGCGGCGAGGCGTCGAAGCAGGTCGTGCACGGCCGCGGGTGAGCCCGCCGTCTCGTCCGAAGTGATGTACGCCGCATGGGTGTCGTAGCCCAGCAGCTCCGCGCGCTCGGCCCGGAGCCGGACGATCTCGAGGAGCACCTCGCGGTTGTCGTGGGCATTGCCGCGCGACCCACGCGATCGGGAGGCGTCCAGGATGCGCTTGCGGCTGTCGCGACGGGTGAGGGAGGAGAGGTACGGGTGTCCGGTGAACAGCGTGAGCGTCACGACCCATCTCCCCTCGAGCCCGCGGTCCGCCGCCGCCTGCGCGGCGGCGGACAGTTCGCCGTCGGTGAGCCCGTCGAGCTCGTCGGCCGTCTCGAAGACGACGGCGAGGTCGTTGGTGTCGGCGAGCAGGTTCTTCTCGAAGGCGGTGGTGCGCGTCGACAGGCGCTGGTTGAGCGCTGTCAGTCGCTCCTTCGCGGCGTCGTCGAGCGCGGCGCCGGCGTGTGTCATCTCGCGGTAGTGACGCTCGACGAGGTAGCGCTGCTCGGGCTCGAGCTCGAGTTCATCGAGCTGGTCGTGGATCGTCTTGATGCGCCAGTACAGCTGCGCGTCGAGCTGGATCGAGTCCTGGTGCGCCGACATGAGCGGGGCGAGCTCTTCTTCGATCGCCTGGATCTCTTCGGTCGCGTCGGCGGAGGACACCGTGTAGAACGTGCGGGCGACGTCGCCGAGCAGCCGGCCGCTCTCTTCGAGGGGGACGAGCGTGTTCTCGAAGGTCGGCATCGAGCGCACGCGGGTGATCCGCGACACCTCGGCGGAGTGTTCCTCGAACGCCGCCCGGAAGGCGGGGAGGTAGTGCTCGGGACGGATCGCCGAGTAATCGGGGAGGCCATAGGGAAGGGCGCTGGGGGAGAGAAGCGGGTTGTCGTTCGACATGCCGCCCAGCCTAATCAGCGAGACCGAGAATGCCCACATTTGTTTGCAAAGAAGTAATTGCAAAGAAAAGCTTGCAAAGAAACCTTTGCATGGCTAATCTGTGAGCATGGCAGAGAAAAAGGTCGACGCGCAGGCGGAGGCGATGGCGCGCTCCGAGCAGCGCCACAACGAGGACCGCGTCCTGGACTCGGGCGCGCTGCGGGCTCTGGCGCATCCACTCCGAGTCAAGATCTACGACATCCTCAGCCAGTACGGTCCTCAGACCGCGAGCTCACTCGCTGAGCGCCTCGGAGAGTCCAGCGGCTCGACGAGCTACCACCTGCGCGCCCTCGCGAAGCACGACCTCATCCGTGAGGCGGAGGACCGCGGAACGGCGCGCGAGCGTTGGTGGGAACGACCGGTGGGCGGCGTCTCGTTCGCGAACCCCGATGCCATGACCACCCCGGCCGGCCGCGCCGCGACCCAGGTCGTCATGAACGAATTCCTCCGCAACCGCAACGACCAGCTCCTCGACTTCGTCAACCGCGGGATCAGTGGCGAGGACGAGGTCTGGCAGGAGGGCACGCTCATCTCCACCGCCACGGCGCGCCTCACTCCGGAGCAGAGCAAAGAACTCGCGCTGCGGATCATGGCCCTCATCGACGAGACCGTCGACAACTACCGCAATCAATCCGGCGAGAACGTCCGCCCGGTCACCATCCGGGCGGATCTCTTCCCGCTTCCGACCCTGGGGGATCAGTCATGACCGCACTCACCGCACCCCGCTCCGTCAGCGCGACGGGATTCGAGAGGATGCTGCTCGCCGCCGCCGTGGGGGTGGATCAGTTCGTCGCCGCCCGCCTGGAGCGCCGGGCCGCGAGCGCCTCGCCCGTACCGGCGCAGACAGCCGCGACCGACGCACGCTCCGACGCCCTCGCGATGGGCTCTGTCGGAATGCTGCCGAGATGACCGACACCGCGGACGCCCCGGCGACGACGGAGGGGGCCGGGCGCAAGGGCCGGCCCCCTCTGGGTCGCGATTTCGGCAAGCTGTGGACGGCCGCCGCCTTCAGCAACCTCGCCGACGGACTGGGTCGCACCGCGGTGCCGCTGATCGGCACGACCCTCACCGACGACCCGCTGGCGATCGCCGCGCTGGGCGCGGTAGCTTTCTTGCCCTGGCTGCTGTTCGGCTTGCCGGCCGGAATGATCGTCGATCATTTCGACCGCCGGATCGTCATGGCGATCGCCAACGCGCTGCGGGGCGGGGTGGCGCTGTGGCTCTCTCTTCTCGCTGTGACGAGCTCGATGAGCCTGTGGGCCCTCATCGCCGGAACGCTCGCGTTCGGACTCGGTGAGACGCTGTTCGACAACGCGACCAACGCCATCGTCCCCGCGGTGGTCCGCAGAGAAGGGCTGGATCGCGCGAACGGCTGGCTGCAGGCCGCCCAGATCACGATCGACAACTTCATCGCGACACCCATCGCGGGGGTGCTGTTCGCCGTCTCCCTCGCGCTGCCGCTGTGGTCGACCACGGGAGCCTATCTCGTGCCGATTGCGCTTGCGCTGTTCCTTCCCCTCAGCGCGGCTCGACCTCTCAGGGGTGCGGCTGCTCCCGCGGTGCCCGATCCGGATGCCCCGGATGTGACGGCGGGCATGATGTCCGAGCCGGTCGCGGTTCCTCCAGCACGTACTCGGGTCACCACGCGCGAGGCGCTCAGATACCTGTGGCAGCACCGCTACCTGCGCTCCATGGTGGTGTTCACGTCCCTCATCGGGTCGGCCCTCTCGTTGTCGCAGGGCGTCATCATCCTGTTCTTCCTCGACGAGCAGCAGGTCGCCTACGTGGCGATAGGGTTCGTGACCGCCGGGATCGGAATCGGCGCACTCGCCGGTTCGCTGATCGCACCCCGCCTGGTGGAGCGCTTCGGCCGCGGCCCGATCATGGTCGGGGCCATCGTCATCGCCGGTGTCGGAACCGTGCTCACCGGGCTCGCGCCCGACGCGATCACAGCCGTGAGCGCCTTCGCCGTCGCCGCCGGCGCGGTCTCCGTCTGGAACGTCCCGTGGGGTGCGCTGCGTCAGCAGATCGTGCCGGGTGAGATGTTCGGCCGGGTTCTGGGGGTCATCCGCACCCTGACGTGGGGGCTGTTCCCGATCGCGACACTCGTCGGCGGATGGATCGGCCGCACCGACCTGCGCCTCCCCTTCTTCATCGGGGGCGGGTTCATCGTGGTCGCAGCCCTCGTCGCCATCCCTCTCCTCGTCGGCGGAACCCGCCGAGCCGGGGCTGAGATCGACCGCTGACGGTCCGGGTTCAGGCGAACCCGTCTTCCGTGTCGTGGTGAGCAACGGCCACGCCGTCTTCGTCGAGCGTCACGATCACACCGGTGTCCAGCTCGGCGATGGGACGCCCCTCGAGCCAGGTGAGCGTCCAGCGCGGCCGGGGCTGGCCGAACTGATCGGTCGGGATCGTCGCGTCCACGGCGGCGATCCCGGTGCGGAGCGCGGGCGGGACGGCGGCGGGGGGCTCGTCGCCCGAGGTCCAGCGTGTGCCGAGCTGCATGTCAGGCCTCCTGGGGTGCGAGGACGATCTCCGACACGGACAGCTCGTCGGCCTCGGCATAGGAGATGCCCGCGATGCGGCCGACGGCCTTGAGGTCGCCCTCCGCGAGCCGCAGCATCTCGAGAGCGGTGGCAGGCCCCGCGATCGTGACGCTGTCCACGGGCGTCTTCTGCGAGGCCTTGGCCTCGGTCTTCGCGCGGCGGACGCCGATGAGAGCCTCACCGACGACGTCGAGCACCGCGGGGTCGCCGCCGGAGCCCAGGGGCTCCGGCCAGGCGGCCGCGTGGACGGATCCCTCGTTGAACCAGGACCACGCCTCCTCTGCGGCGAACGAGATGACCGGCGCGAACAGGCGCAGGAGCGTCGACAGCGCGGTGCGCAGCGAGAGGGCGGCCGAGGCCTGCCCGACGTCGGTCCGGTCGTACGCGCGCTCCTTGACCAGTTCGAGGTAGTCGTCGCAGAACGTCCAGAAGAACGACTCCGTCACCTCCAGCGCCCGTGCGTGGTCGTAGGCGTCCAGTGCCCGCGTGGCCTCGGCGACGACGTCGTCCAGGTTCGCGAGCATCGACGCGTCCAGCGCGTGGGTGACCTCCGCACCCTCGGGCACGGGGAAGGACAGCACGAACTTCGCGGCGTTGAGGATCTTGATGGCGAGGCGGCGCCCGATCTTGATCTGCGTCGGATTCTGCGGGTCGAAGGCGGCGTCCGTGCCGAGCCTGCTCGAGGCGGCCCAATAGCGCACCGCGTCCGATCCGTGCTGAGCGAGGATGTCGGCGGGCGTGACGACGTTGCCCTTGGACTTCGACATCTTCTTGCGGTCGGGATCGACGATGAAGCCCGAGATCGCGGCATCCGTCCACGGCGCGCGGCCGTCTTCGAGGGCGCTGCGGAGCAGGGTCGAGAACAGCCAGGTCCGGATGATGTCCTGACCCTGCGGGCGCACATCGAACGGCGAGACCAGGTCCCACAGCTCCGGGTCGCGCTCCCACCCGCCGGCGAGCTGCGGGGTCAGCGACGACGTCGCCCACGTGTCGAAGATGTCGCGCTCGCCGTCGAAGCCGCCCGGGACGCCGCGCTGCTCGGCGGTGTAGCCGGGAGGCACGTCGCTGGTCGGGTCGACCGGGAGCTGCTCCGGCGCGGGAACGAGCACCCGCGCGTAGTCGCGCTCGCCGTTCTCGTCGAGCGCGTACCACACCGGGATGGGCACGCCGAAGAAGCGCTGGCGCGAGACCAGCCAGTCGCCGGTGAGGCCGTTGGTCCAGTTCTCGAAGCGGACGCGCATGAAGTCCGGATGCCACGACATGCTCTTGCCGAGTGCGATCAGGCGCTCGCGGAGAGACTCATCGCGGGCGCCGTTGCGGACGTACCACTGGCGCGTCGACACGATCTCGAGCGGGCGATCGCCCTTCTCGTAGAACTTCACGG
Source organism: Microbacterium insulae (assembly GCF_042677065.1). Lineage (NCBI taxonomy): Bacteria > Bacillati > Actinomycetota > Actinomycetes > Micrococcales > Microbacteriaceae > Microbacterium > Microbacterium insulae. The sequence goes on from NZ_JBHTII010000002.1 coordinate 143,252, forward strand.
GGTGGGTGAACGGCCGGGGCTCGCCCTCCAGTTCGCCGGACTCCGAAAGGAGCTCGACGATCCGCTTCTTCGCGCTGAACACCGTCTTGCCCGCCAGCTCCGCGTACGCGGCCTTCGCGGCATCCGTGACGATCACGTCGGGCGCCTCGGGGACGACGCGTCCGTCCTGGCCGAGGATCGTGCGGTTCGGCAGATCGAGCTCGCGCCACCACACGATGTCGGTGACGTCGCCGAACGTGCAGATCATCGCGATGCCCGACCCCTTGTCCTGCTGGGCGAGCGGGTGGGCGAGGATCGGCACTTCGACGTCGAAGAGCGGCGTGCGCACCGTGGTGCCGAAGAGCGGCTGGTAGCGCTCGTCGTCGGGGTTGGCGACGAGGGCGACGCACGCGGGCAGAAGCTCGGGCCGCGTGGTCTCGATGTGCACGTCGCCCGAGCCGTCGGTCTTGTGGAAGGCCACGCGGTGATAGGCGGCGGGCTGATCGCGGTCCTCGAGCTCGGCCTGGGCGATCGCGCTGCGGAAGTCGATGTCCCACAGCGTCGGGGCCATCGCCTGGTACGCCTCGCCGCGCTCCACGTTGCGCAGGAACGCGAGCTGGCTCGTGCGGATCGTGTCGTCGGAGATGGTGCGGTAGGTCTGCGTCCAGTCGACGCTCAGCCCGAGCGAGCGCCACAGCGCCTCGAAGTGCTTCTCGTCTTCGACTGTGAGCTTCTCGCACAGCTCGATGAAGTTGCGGCGGCTCACCGGCACCTGGTCGGCCGCGCGGCTCGACTTGTTGTCGCCGCCCTCGTAGGGCGGGGTGAACCCGGGGTCGTACGGCAGGGAAGGGTCGCAGCGGACGCCGTAGTAGTTCTGGACGCGGCGCTCTGTGGGGAGGCCGTTGTCGTCCCAGCCCATCGGGTAGAAGACGGTCTTGCCGCGCATCCGCTCGAAGCGCACCTTGACGTCGGTGTGGGTGTAGCTGAACACGTGCCCGATGTGCAGGCTGCCGGAAGCCGTCGGCGGGGGAGTGTCGACGGAGAAGATTCCCGCTCGGCCGACCTCGGCGGCGCGGTGACGATCGAACAGGTACGTCCCCTGCGCCGTCCACGCGGCATCCCACTTGGATTCGAGACCCTCGAGGGCGGGCTTGTCGGGAATGTGCGCGTCGGACATGCGGGTCTCCTGGACGATATGTTCGGCACTGTGTGAGCGTGCCTGAGTGTGGGATGCCCGCCGATTCTACCGGGTGGACATCGCCGGGGAGTGCGCCGTCAGTCGCGCACGTCGATGCCGGCCGCCGCAGCGAGGGCCGGCGCGAGCTGCTCGACCTGCCACCCGGACAGCGTCGCGCCGCGCAGCGACGACACGTCCGTGAACGAGAGCACCTCAAGTCCGCGGAGGTCGAGGCTGTCGGCGCGCATCCCGCGTGGATCGACCTCGTCGACGCGGCAGTCCTCGAACCGCACCCGTGACAGCGTTGCCCGGGGGAGGTCGAGCGTGACGATCGTGCAGCCGGCGAAGAGCGCGTCCTCGGCCTTCGCGCCGCCGAGGGACAGGTAGTCGATGCGCACGCCTCGCAGCTCGAGCTCGGAGACGTCCGCGCTCCCGAGGTCGAGTGTGCCGAGTCGCCCTCCCGTGAGGCGCACCCGTCGCAGGCGCGCCTCGCGCGCGTTCACGGTCGTCGCCCGCAGCTCCGTGATCTCGACGTCCACGAGCGTCGCTCCCGTGAGGTCGAGGCGGTCGACGGATGCCGCCGCCACCGCGGTCTCGGTGATGGCCGCGTGCGCGGCATCCACTTCTCCCGTGAGCCCCGCGACACGCTCCCGGAAGTGCTCGCCGTGACGCCCGAGTCGCGTGCCGTCCGAGAGCACGGCCGGCAGCTCCGGTGCGTCGAGGCGCGGGGCGAGGGGGAGTTCGGGGCGTCGGCGCATGCGTCCGACCGTACTCGGGCGTCATCGCAGCGGGAATGCGCACGGGTCCGGACGCGTTGATCGACTGGGTCCACAAAACCGGTACGGTAGACAACCGTCCCCCATCTGAACCCCTGAGGTCCGTCATGCCCTTCTCCGCTCGGCGCCGCATCGCCGCCCTCGTCTCGATCCCGCTCGCGGGAGCGCTGATCCTCTCCTCGTGCGCGGGCGGCGGCCCGCAGCAGGCGGAGTCGGGCGGCGAGGTCGTGTGGGCGATCGAGGGGGCCAACCTGTCTGCGGGCCACATGGACCCTCAGACGAGTCAGCTCGACGTTTCCGCGATGGTGCAGCGCGCGGCGCTCGACTCCCTTGTGTTCCAGGAGCCCGACGGATCGTTCACGCCGTGGCTCGCCGAGGACTGGGAGATCGAGGACGACGGCGCCTCGTACGTGTTCACCCTCCGTGACGACGTCACCTTCCACGACGGCGAGCCGTTCGACGCGGCGGCGGTCAAGGCGAACTTCGACCGCATCGCCGACCCCGAGACCGCGTCCGCGCAGGCGGCCAGCATGCTCGGCGGCGAGTTCTACGCGGGTACCGAGGTCGTCGACGAGCACACCGTGCGCGTGTCGTTCACCCAGCCGTACTCACCGTTCCTCCAGGCCGCCAGCACCGCCCTCCTCGGGTTCTACTCGCCCGCGGTCCTGGAGTCCTCCGCCGATCAGCTGAAGGCCGGCGGTCCCGGCATCACCGTCGGGACCGGCCCGTTCGAGCTCACCGAGTACACGCCGGACCAGGAGATCGTGTACACCCGCAACGAGGACTACGCGTGGGGCCCGCACGACACGGATGCGGCGGAGTTCGAGACGCTGCGCGTCGAGATCCTGCCCGAGGCCTCCGTGCGCGTCGGGGTGGTCGAGAGCGGTGAGGCAGACCTCGCCAGCCAGCTGCCGCCGAACCTCGCGGCCGATCTCGGGGCGCCCCTCACGGTCGACTCCGAGGAGTATCCGGGCCTGCCGTACTCGCTCTACCTGAACGAGCAGTACGGCGTGTTCGCCGACGAGCGCGTGCGCGAGGCCTTCTCGCGCGCGATCGACATCGACACCGCGGTGGAGGAGATCTTCTTCGGGCAGTTCCCGCGCGCGTGGTCGATCCTGGGGTCGACCACGCCGACGTACGACGCGTCGCTCGAGGACACGTGGTCGTTCGACCCGGCCGTGGCGGACGAGCTCCTCGACGAGGCGGGCTGGACCGAGCGCGACGCCGAGGGCTACCGCGTCAAGGACGGACAGCGTCTCTCCGCACGCTGGATCGCCTGGACGCCCGTCCCCGACGACCGCGCGGCTCTCGCCAACGCGATCCAGTCCGACCTCAAGGCCGTCGGGTTCGAGCTCGTGCGCGAGGTCCTCGAGCCGGGCGCGTACAACGAGCAGTACGGACCCAAGACGTTCGACCTCACCGACTGGGGCTTCTCGGGCGTCGACCCCGACCTCCTGCGCAGCCACCTCCACACCGACGGGTTCCAGAACGCGTCCCAGGTGAGTGACCCCGCCCTCGACGAACTGCTCGAGCGCGGCGTCGCGACGGCCGACGCCGACGAGCGGGCCGAGATCTACGGTCAGGTGCAGCAGTGGAACGCGGACCACGTGGCGATCGTCCCGCTGTACAGCCCGTCCTTGATCACCGCGGTCTCCGAGGCCGTGTCCGGCCTCGCCTACGATCTCTACGGGCGTCCGCTGTTCTACGACGTCAGCGTCGGCTGACCGGGCACCGGGAGGGCGGACTCGACGGGCGATGACGGCATCGCGGGCAGGAGCACGGCGGGTCGCCCTCCGCATCGCCGGCATCGCGGCATCCGTCCTCGTCGTCCTGTGGGGGGCGGCGACTCTGGCGTTCCTCGCATTCCGCGTCATCCCCGGCGACCCGGTCGAGGTCATGCTCGGCCCGCAGGCGCAGGTGAGCGACGAGGTCAAGGCCGCGATCCGCACAGAGCTCGGCCTGGACCGTCCGCCGTTCGAGCAGTACTTCGCCTACCTCGGCCAGCTGCTGCGCGGAGATCTCGGCGAGTCGTATCAGCTCCGGATGCCGGTCACCGAGGTCATCGGCCGTCAGCTGGGCGCCACACTCCAGCTGTCCGCGCTCGCGCTCGCGATCGCGGTGGTGCTGGCCTTCGCGGTGGCGATGCTCGCCGCGGGGCGGACATCACGCGCGATCGCGTCCGCGGTGGAACTCGTGGTCCTCTCCACTCCCGTCTTCTGGATCGGCCTCCTGCTGCTGAGCGTCTTCGCCTTCGGTCTCGGCTGGTTCCCCGTCGCGGGGTCCCGCAATCCGTCCACGATCGTGCTCCCGGCGGTGACCCTCGCACTCCCGGTCGCCGCCCTGCTCGGGCAGGTGCTGCGCGACGGCATCGAGTCCGCCGAGGCCCAGCCGTTCGCGACCACGGTGCGCGCCCGCGGCGCGACGACGTCCCGGCTGACCCTGCACCACACCCTGCGGCACGGCTCGGCCGGTGCGCTGACCCTCGCCGCCTACCTCGTGGGCTCGCTGCTCGGCGGTGCGGTGCTGGTGGAGACGGTCTTCGCCCGCCCCGGCCTCGGGCGCGTCACCCTCACCGCGATCACCGACCGCGACCTGCCCGTCATCACCGGCGTCATCCTGCTCAGCGCCGTCGTCTTCGCCGTGGTGAGCCTCGTCGTGGAGGCCGTGTACCCACTCATCGACCCCCGGTTGCGACGGGGGGCCGGCACCACCGCCGTCGACACGGCTGCGGCTCGGCAGAGGGTTGCGGCATGAGTGTTCCGCGCCGCATCGCCCTGGCCGTCGCGCTCGTGGTGCTCGCCCTCATCGCGGCGGTCGCGCTCGCCCCGCAGCTGTTCGCCACCGCCGACCCCCTCCAGACCGACGTGCGCTCCGCCCTGCTGCCGCCGAGTCCCGAGCACTTCTTCGGCACGGATCAGAGCGGGCGCGACGTGTACTCGCGGGTCGTCTACGGCGCGGCGAGGTCCGTCGGGATCGGCGTGCTCGCAACGGCGACGGCGTTCGCGCTCGGCCTGATGTTCGGCGCGCTGTCGGGCGTCGCCCCTCGTGCGATCGACGCCGCGGCGATGCGGGTCACCGACGTCCTCCTCGCGTTCCCCGAGTTCCTCGTGGCCCTCGTCGTCGTGGCCGTGCTCGGGCCGGGCCCCGTCAACGTCGCGATCGCCGTGACCATCGCCGCGGTCCCGATCTACATCCGGCTCGCACGCGTGCAGACCCGCACGCTGCGCCTCGCCGAGCACGTGGAGGCGGCGCGGATCCTGGGGGTTCCCGCCGCTCGGGCCTTCGGCCGCCACGTCCTTCCCGGCGTGGTCGGTGCGGTCAGCGTGCTCGCGACGATCGGGATCGGCTCGAGCATCCTCGCCGCGGCAGGCCTGAGCTTTCTCGGACTCGGGCCGACCGAGCCCAGCCCGGAATGGGGCCTCATGCTCGCCGGAGGGCGCAACGTCATCGGCCAGGCCTGGTGGGTGTCGGCGTTCCCCGGCGCCGCCATCACGGTGACGGTCATGGCCGCGACGATCGTGGGGCGCACCCTGCGGGCGCGCGCCGAGGGGGCGGGTCGATGAGCGGCCTCTCGGTGACGGGGCTCACGGTGTCCTTCGGCGACGCTCGTGCCGTGGACGGGCTCGATCTGCAAGTCGCTCCCGGTGAGTGCGTCGCGATCATCGGCGAGTCCGGCGCGGGCAAGTCGCTCACGGCCCGGGCGCTCCTCGGTCTCGCCCCCCGTGCCGCGCGCGTCGAGGCCCGGGCGCTCGACATCGCGGGCGTCGATGCGCGCGAGCTCGGCGAGCGCGCGTGGCGCCGCCTCCGCGGGTCGCGGATCGCGCTCGTCTCCCAGGACGCCCTCGTGTCGCTCGACCCGTTGCGCCGGGTGGGGGCCGAGGTGGCCGAGCCGCTCGTGATCCACGGTCGGATGCCGCGCGCCGCGCGCCGCGCGCGGGTCGAAGCTCTGCTCGCCCAGGTCGCGATGCCCGAACCATCGCGCCGGGTGCGCCAGTACCCTCACGAACTGTCCGGCGGGCTCCGCCAGCGCGCTCTCATCGCGTCGGCGCTCGCTGCAGAGCCTGCGATCCTCGTCGCGGACGAGGCGACCACGGCGCTCGATGCCACCGTCCAGGCGAAGATCCTCGCCCTGCTGCGGTCCATCGCGGACCGCGGCGTGGCCGTCGTCTTCATCAGCCACGACTTCGCGGCGGTGCGGGGCGTCGCCGACCGCGTGCTGGTGATGCGCGACGGACGGGTGGTCGAGACCGGAGCGACGGCAGACGTGTTCGCCGAGCCGACGCATCCGTACACGCGGAGCCTCGTCGCGGCGGCCGTGCACGCCCCGCGCCCCTCCGCCGACGCCGCCCCGTCACGGCTGGAGGTGCGGAATCTGTCGAAGTCGTTCGACGTTCCCGCCGTTCGCGATGTGTCGTTCGCGGTGCCGCGGGGGCGGACGCTGGGCGTGGTGGGGGAGTCGGGTTCGGGCAAGACCACGCTCGCCCGCATGATCGTCGGCGTGGAGCGTCCGGATGCCGGGGAGGTGCTGCTGGACGGACGGCCGCCGACGCCCGCCGGGCAGCGGCGCATCCAGCTCGTGCACCAGAATCCGCTCGGCGCGCTCGATCCGCGCTGGCGCATCGGCCGGTCGCTCGCCGAGGCGCTCGAAGCGGGCGGAGTACCGCGATCCCGGCGCGCCGAAGGCGTGCGGGCGCTGCTCGCCGAGGTGGAACTCGATCCGTCGCTTGCTCGCCGCCGACCCGCGGAACTGTCCGGCGGACAGCGACAGCGGACCGTGATCGCGCGCGCGCTGGCCGCCGCACCCGAGGTCCTCGTGCTCGACGAGCCGGTGTCGGCGCTCGATCCCCTCGTGCGGGAGCGGATCCTCGAGCTCCTCGCCCGGCTCCAGCACGAACGCGACCTCACGCTGGTGTTCGTGTCGCACGACCTCGATGTCGTGGCGGCGGTCTCCGACGAGGTCGTCGTGATGAAGGACGGCGCCGTGGTCGAACGAGGAAGCACCGCCGCCGTGTTCGCCGGGGCGCAGCATCCGTTCACGCAGGAGCTCATCGCGGCGTCCCGTACCGTTCCGCCGCGTGCGCCCACCGCTCCGCCCGCGTAGACTGGGCGCAGCAGCATCGATCCGGCCATCACCGGGGAGCTCTCGGAAGAACGCCCTCGCGGGTCAGTAGAACCGAGCGGGGCAGGCCCGTCACAGCCGCAGTGAGAGAGGGCGTCCGTGGAGTCGGGCGCCACGCGGGGTGGTACCGCGGCTCGGGAGAGTCGTCCTCGCAGGAAGCATTCGCAACCTGCTGGAGTGACATGAGCTACCCAAGACCGAGTCGGTTGTCGAGCAGCGGCGAAGCCGCGAATCGAGACATCGGACCCGCCGCCGACGCCGTCGTGCCGAGCCCGCGGTTCCCGGAGATCGAGCGCGAGACGCTCGCGTTCTGGGAGTCCGACGACACCTTCCGTGCCTCGATCGCCCAGCGCGAGGGCGCGGAGGAGTGGGTCTTCTACGACGGTCCTCCTTTCGCGAACGGCCTGCCGCACTACGGCCACCTCCTCACCGGCTACGCCAAGGATCTCTTCCCGCGGTTCCAGACCATGCGCGGCAAGAAGGTCGACCGCGTCTTCGGCTGGGACACCCACGGCCTGCCCGCGGAGCTCGAGGCGATGAAGCAGCTCGGGATCACCGAGAAGGCCGAGATCGAGCAGATGGGGGTGGCGGCCTTCAACGCCAAGGCCCGCGAGTCGGTGCTCGCCTACACCCGCGAGTGGGAGGACTACGTCACCCGCCAGGCCCGCTGGGTCGACTTCGAGCGCGGGTACAAGACGCTGGACCCCTCGTACATGGAGTCCGTCCTGTGGGCCTTCAAGACCCTCCACGACAAGGGACTCGCGTACGAGGGCCACCGGGTGCTCCCGTACTGCTGGCGCGACGAGACGCCGCTGTCCAGCCACGAGCTGCGCATGGACGACGATGTCTACAAGATGCGCCAGGACCCGTCGGTCACGGTGACCTTCCCGCTCGTCGGCGCCAAGGCCGAAGCCCTGGGCCTCACCGGGGTGCGCGCCCTGGCCTGGACGACCACCCCCTGGACCCTCCCGACGAACCTCGCGCTCGCCGTGGGACCCGACATCCGCTACGTCGTCGTCCCGGGCGGTCCCGCGGGCGCAGCCGACGTGCACCACGCGCCGGACGGCCACGCCGACGAGCCGGCCGAGGCCTACGCGCACCGGTATCTCCTCGCCGAGGAGCTGCTGTCCGGGTACGCCAAGGATCTCGGCTACGAGTCGGCCGACGCCGCCCGTGACGCCGTCGTGCAGACCGTCGTGGGCTCCGAGCTCCAGGACGTCGCCTACGACCGGCTCTTCGACTACTACGCCGACGCCGAGACGTGGGGGACGGGCGACGCCTGGCGCATCCTCGTGGACGACTACGTCACGACGGGCGACGGCACCGGCATCGTGCACCAGGCGCCCGCCTACGGTGAGGACGACCAGCGGGTCACCGAGGCGGCCGGCATCCCGCTGATCATGAGCCTCGACGACGGCGGCCGGTTCCTGCCGCAGGTGACCGACGTCGCCGGAGAGCTATGGATGGATGCGAACACGCCGCTCGTGCGGCTGCTCCGCCAGTCCGGCAGGCTGCTGCGCCTGGCGAGCTACGAGCACTCCTATCCGCACTGCTGGCGGTGCCGCAATCCGCTGATCTACCGCGCAGTATCGAGCTGGTTCGTCCGCGTGACCGACATCAAGGACCGCCTGCTCGAGAACAACGAGCAGATCACGTGGGTGCCCGAGAACGTCAAGCACGGGCAGTTCGGCAAGTGGCTCGAGGGGGCCCGCGACTGGTCGGTGAGCCGCAACCGGTACTGGGGCTCTCCGATCCCGGTGTGGAAGAGCGATGACCCCGAGCACCCGCGGATCGACGTGTACGGCTCGCTCGAAGAACTCGAACGCGACTTCGGCCGCCTGCCGGTGAACACCGACGGCGAGGTGGACCTGCATCGCCCGTTCATCGACGAGCTGACGCGCCCCAATCCCGACGATCCCACGGGCCGGAGTACGATGCGCCGCATCGAGGACGTCTTCGACGTGTGGTTCGACTCCGGGTCGATGCCCTACGCGCAGGTGCACTACCCGTTCGAGAACCAGCAGTGGTTCGACGAGCACGCGCCCGCGGACTTCATCGTGGAGTACATCGGCCAGACGCGCGGCTGGTTCTACGTCATGCACGTGCTGTCGACCGCACTCTTCGACCGGCCGGCCTTCACCGGCGTCTCGTGCCACGGCATCGTCCTCGGCAACGACGGGCAGAAGATGTCGAAGTCGCTGCGCAACTACCCCGACGTCAGCGAGGTCTTCGACCGCGACGGCTCGGACGCGATGCGGTGGTTCCTCATGGCGAGCTCGGTGCTGCGCGGCGGAAACCTCGTCGTGACCGAGGAGGGCATCCGTGCGGGGGTGCGTGAGTTCCTGCTCCCGCTGTGGAACGCCTGGTACTTCTTCGCGACCTACGCCAACGCGGCGGGGGGCCCCGATGGGGCGGGGTACGAGGCATCCTGGCGCACCGACTCCACCGACGTGCTCGACCGCTACATCCTCGCCCTCACGGGCGACCTGGTGCGGGATGTCGCGGCCGACCTGGAGGGGCTCGACTCGACGTCCGCGGCCGCCAAGCTGCGCGACTTCGGCGAGGCGCTCACGAACTGGTACATCCGTCGCTCGCGCGACCGGTTCTGGCTCGGAGTGACCGACGACCCGCAGAGCCGTGAAGCCTTCGACACGCTCTACACGGTGCTGGAGACCCTCACGCGCGTCGCAGCACCGCTGATCCCGCTCATCTCGGAGCGCGTGTGGCAGGGCCTCACCGGCGGTCGCAGCGTTCACCTGCAGGACTGGCCGGATGCATCGGTGTTCGCCGCCGCGGACGACATCCGCTCCGCGATGGATGCCGTCCGTCAGGTCTCCAGTGTCGCCAACGCCCTGCGCAAGCGCGAGGGGAAGCGCGTGCGCCTTCCGCTGGCGACCCTCACGGTGGTGATGAAGGATGCCGCGTCCCTCGCCCAGTTCGAGGGGATCCTGCGCGACGAGCTCAACGTCAAGTCGGTCCAGCTGGTCGAGCTCGACGCGGGCGTGGCCGAGCGGTACGGCATCAGCAGCCGCCTGAGCGTCAACGCCCGAGCCGCCGGTCCGCGCCTGGGCAAGCAGGTGCAGCACGTCATCGCCGGGGCGAAGGCGGGCGTGTGGGAGGAGATCGACGGCTCCGTCGTCGTCGACGGCATCGCGCTGCAGGAAGGCGAGTACGAGCTCACCCTCGAGGCGGGAGGCGTCGACGAGGGCACGGCGATCGCGCTCCTCACGGACGGCGGGTTCGTCCTGCTGGACACCGCGACGACTCCGGAGCTCGAGGCGGAGGGCCTCGCGCGCGACGTCATCCGCGCGGTGCAGGACACCCGCAAGGCGGCCGGGTTCGAGGTGAGTGACCGCATCGATCTGCGTCTGGCATTCGACGACGCCGACGACGCCGCAGCCGTGGCGAGTGCGTTCGCGGCGGCGGATGTCGCGGGTGAGACCCTCGCCCTGGACTACTCGCTCGCGGGTCCCGACGGCCGGCCGCTGCTCGCCGGCGGTGCCGTGCTCGCCGGCGCGGTCGCCCACCCCGGAGATTTCGTGCGCGAGCATGCGGCGCGCGACTTCGCCAACCGCGGAGCTTTCCGGGTCGCCGTGACGAAGGTGGAGGCATCCCAGTGACCGATCGCGACACCGCGCGCGCCGACGCCGTCTACGCCGCGCTCCTCGAACGGCAGGGGGAGCGGTGGGTGCAGCCGCGCGTCGAGCGCACACGCCGCGTGCTCGAGCTCCTGGACGATCCCCAGAAGACCTACCGCGTCGTGCACGTGACGGGCACCAACGGGAAGACCTCGACGAGCCGGCTCATCGAGAGCCTCGTGCGCGCGCACGGGCTGCGCACGGGCCTGTTCACCAGTCCGCATCTCGAGCGATTCACCGAGCGGATCATGGTCGACGGCGAGCCGATCGCCGACGCCGCGGTGGCGGACGCGTGGGACGAGATCGAGCCGTTCGTCGGCCTGGTCGACGCGGAACTGGAGGCCGCGGGCGATGCCCCCCTCACGTTCTTCGAACTGCTGACCGTGCTCGCCTTCGTCGCGTTCGCGGACGCGCCGATCGACGTCCTCGTGCTCGAGGTGGGCATGGGCGGCTCGTGGGACTCGACGAACACCGCCGACGGCGACGTGGCGGTGTTCACCCCCATCGACATCGATCACGCCGATCGCCTCGGATCGACCATCGCCGAGATCGCCTCGGTCAAGGCCGGGATCATCAAGGACGGCGCGGCCGTCGTGTCGGCGCGACAGGATGCCTCGGCCGAGGCCGTCCTGCGCGACGCCGCCGCGGCGCGCGGCGCCACGATCGCGTTCGAGGGCGACGGCTTCGCCCTCGTGGAGCAGCGGCTCGCCGTCGGCGGACAGCAGGTCACCGTCCGCGGGCTGGCCGGCACCTATGAGGAGGAGTACCTGCCGCTCTACGGCGGCCATCAGGGGTTCAACGCCGCCCTCGCGATCGCGGCGGTGGAGGCGCTCATCGGCGGCGGTGAGCAGCCCGTCGCGGCGGACGTTCTCGCCGAAGGCCTCGGCGAGGCGACGGCGCCCGGACGCCTGCAGCTCGTGGGGATCGCACCGACCGTGCTCGTCGACGCCGCCCACAATCCGCACGGTGCGCGCGCGCTGGCCACGGCACTCCGCGAGTCGTTCGACTTCGATGAGTGGGGAGTCGTGGTCGGCGTGCTCGCCGACAAGGACGCCGGGGGCATCGTCGAGGGGTTCGCTCCCGTCGCGACGCACGTGTTCGCGACCTCACCGGCATCGGATCGCGCCGAGGATGCCGAGCGACTGGCCGATCTCGCCGAGGGCCGCGGACTCCCCGTGACCGTCCACGGCGACCTCGCGCAGGCCGCAGAGGCCGCGCGCGCGTGGGCTGCGGCAGCCGATCGACGCGCGGTCGTGATCGCCGGGTCGGTCGTCCTCGCCGGTGAGGCCCTCGCCCTGGCGAACGCCGAAGACTGGAAGAGCGGGTGGACGGCATGACGACGCAGGAGGCTCCGCCGCCGCGCCGGCGACCGCGCGGGGCGGCGGAATCGCTCGGGTCGATCGTGCTCGCGTTCGAGTCGATCATCGCGTTCCTGGGCGGCCTCGTCGTCTACGGGCTGCGGGCGCTTCCGGAGCCGATCGCCCCATGGTGGGGGATCGTCGCCGGGGCCGTCGTGGCCGCGCTGATGATCGTCACGACACGGTTCCTCCGCTACTCGTGGGGGATCGCGCTCGGGTGGGTGCTGCAGGTCGTCGTGGCGCTCGGCGCGTTCCTCGTGCCCGCGCTGGCGATCGTGGCGCTCATTTTCGGCGGCATGTACGCGTATGCGACGATCAAGGGAGCCGCGCTCGACCGGCGCAACGCGCAGCTCGCGGCCAACCCCCCTGAAGATGCCTGACGAACGGAGACTCCCCATGGCCACCGAAGAGACGCTCGTACTCGTCAAGCCCGACGGTGTCGCGCGCGGACTGACCGGCGCGATCCTGGCCCGCATCGAGGCGAAGGGGTACTCGCTCGTCGACATCCGGCTCGTCGAGCCCGACCGTGACCTCCTGGAGCGGCACTATGCCGAGCACGAGGGCAAGCCGTTCTACGAGCCGCTGCTGGAGTTCATGATGTCGGGGCCGTCCGTGGCGATCCGCCTGGCGGGCAACCGGGTGATCGAGGGCTTCCGCTCGCTCGCGGGCACCACCGACCCCACGACGGCAGCGCCGGGAACGATCCGCGGCGACTTCGGGCGGGACTGGGGCCTCAAGGTGCAGCAGAACCTGGTCCACGGATCGGACAGCGCCGAGTCCGCGGCCCGCGAGCTCGCGATCTGGTTCTGACGCCTTGCCGAGAGGGCGCGAACGACCGTCGCACAGCGGCCTTTCCCGACGCGCGCGCCCTCTCCACCGCGCGAGGGGTCAGAAGAGGTTGTCGAGCACGTCCAGGCGAACCTGGGCGATCACGGCCACCACGGCGTAGCTGAGGACCGCCAGGAGGGGCACCCAGCCCATCAGGTCGGCGGCCACGCGGCGCACGCGGGGTCCGACCGGGGCCACGCCGCTCCGCAGCAGATGCAGCGTGACGACGTAGAACGTCGGAATCGTCACGACCCACGTCACCATGCACCACGGGCACAGCGTGCCCAGCACGAAGATGCTCTGCGAGATCAGCCAGATCACGAAGCCGAAGGCGAACAGCATACCGAGCCAGAAGAGCCACCAGAACCAGCGGGCGAACCGCGCGCCCGCAAGGATCGCCGCCCCGACGACGATCGGGGCCACCCAGCCGGTGAGCCCCAGGATCGGGTTGGGGAAGCCGAAGACGCTTCCCTGCCAGGAGGTCAGGTTCGCCGAGCACTGCACCAGCAGGCTGAAGTCGCACGACGCGCCGGCATCGGGGTCGGCAAGGAGGTGGAAGCGCTCCAGGGTGAGCGAGAACGCCGCCCACCATCCGATCGCGCCGGCGATGATGAGCCACACGGCCATGATCCGGGGATGAGGATGCGAGGGTCGCTCTGGCATGCTCCGGATTATGGCACCGCCGACTGGGTGGATGCCGCGCACAGCGCCGGAGGAAACCACCGGCGCGCCGCCGACGAGCAATCGGCGGGGGAAAGTGCGATAATGGTCCCCGATGAGCAGCGGCCGCGCCGCGACGCGCATCACCAGAAGACTTCAGGGCGACGAATGCCCGTGGCAGCGACACCTCCCGCCGCATGAGCCGGGATCCGCTGCAGACCGAGTGAGTTCGCGGCACCGCAGGTGCGGCACCGCAAGAGATTTCGCCGGGCGGCGCGCGGTGCCGACCCGCAAGGAGTAAGCCAGTGATGGCCGATGGCACAGATGAAGAGTTCACCCCGCAGACCGGATCGGATGCCCCGCTGACGCCCGGCGACGACGCCGCGGCAGCGGAGACAGAAGCCGTGATCGAGTCGGTCGAGGTCTACGAGGAGGGTGCTCCGGCGCCCGCCACAGACGACGTGGATGCCGCGGAGCCCGCGGTGGAGCCCGAGCCGGAGCCTGAGCCTGAGCCCGCTACGGAGCCTGAGCCTGAGCCCGCTGCGGAGCCTGAGCCCGCTGCGGAGCCTGAGCCTGAGCCCGCTGCGGAGCCTGAGCCCGCTGCGGAGCCTGAAGCGGCTCCGGAGCCCGAGCCGACTCCGGATCCCGAGCCCGACGGACCCGTCACCGCCGTGTCGCTCGGGCTCCTCCCCGAGACCTTCGTCTCGGCGGTCTCGACGCAGCTCCACTTCTACGCCCCGGAGATCGCCCCGCTTCCGTCTCTCCCCGATGAGGACCGCGAGCAGGAGCAGCAGCCGCAGGGGTCCGCCCGTCGCCGAAACCGTCGTCGCGGGGGAGAGGCCCGGGATGAGGCATCCGGTCCTGCCGACCAGTCCCAGCCCCGCCAGCGCGCGGTCGAGCTCATCACCGAGCCGCAGCGCATCAAGGGCTCTACGCGTCTCGAAGCCAAGAAGCAGCGCCGCCGCGACGGCCGCGAGGCGGGCCGCCGCCGGGCCGTCGTGACCGAAGCCGAGTTCCTCGCACGTCGCGAGGCCGTCGACCGCGTCATGATCGTGCGCTCGAAGAACGGCCGCATCCAGATCGCGGTGCTCGAGGACAACGTCCTCGTCGAGCACTACGTCGCCCGCAACCAGGACGCCTCGCTGATCGGCAACGTCTACCTGGGCCGCGTGCAGAACGTGCTCCCCAGCATGGAGGCGGCGTTCGTCGACATCGGCCGCGGCCGCAACGCGGTGCTCTACTCCGGCGAGGTCGACTGGGATGCCGTCGAGACCGGCAATCAGCCGCGTCGCATCGAACTCGCCCTCAAGTCGGGTGACAAGGTGCTCGTCCAGGTCACGAAGGACCCGGTCGGCCACAAGGGCGCGCGACTGACGAGCCAGATCTCGCTGCCCGGACGCTACCTCGTCTACGTTCCCGGCGGAGCGATGAACGGCATCTCCCGCAAGCTCCCCGACACCGAGCGCGCCCGCCTGAAGAAGATCCTCAAGGAGGTGCTTCCGGAGTCGTCGGGCGTGATCGTGCGCACGGCCGCCGAGGGGGCGACCGAGGAGCAGCTCACGCGCGACGTCCAGCGACTGACCACCCAGTGGGAGCACATCAGCAAGCAGGTGCAGTCGATCGGGGCCCCCGCGCTCCTTCACTCCGAGCCCGACCTCCTTGTCAAGATCGTGCGCGACGTGTTCAACGAGGACTTCTCGAAGATGCTCATCCAGGGTGAGGACGCGCACCACACCATCACCAAGTACGTCGAGAGCGTGGCGCCCGACCTGCTCGAGCGGATCGAGGCGTACGACGACGAGGGCGACCCGTTCGACCGGTTCCGCGTGACCGAGCAGATCGAGAAGGCCCTGGACCGCAAGGTCTGGCTGCCGTCGGGCGGATCGCTGGTCATCGACCGCACCGAGGCGATGACGGTCGTCGACGTCAACACCGGCAAGTTCGTCGGCTCGGGCGGGAACCTCGAGGAGACCGTCACCAAGAACAACCTCGAGGCCGCGGAGGAGATCGTGCGTCAGCTGCGGCTGCGCGACATCGGCGGCATCATCGTCGTCGACTTCATCGACATGGTGCTCGAGTCCAACCGCGACCTTGTCCTGCGGCGGCTCGTCGAGTGCCTCAGCCGTGATCGCACGAAGCACCAGGTCGCGGAGGTCACCTCGCTCGGGCTGGTGCAGATGACCCGCAAGAAGCTCGGCCTCGGACTGCTCGAGACGTTCAGCGAGCCGTGCGAGGTGTGCGCGGGTCGTGGCGTCATCGTCCACCATGACCCGGTCGTGAAGCACCGGGGGGCGCAGTCGTCCTCCAGCTCGTCGGGACGCCGCCAGCGCGGCGGTGCCGCCCAGCCGACTACCGGCGGGTCCAACGGCACGCACGTGATCACCGAGGGCGTCAAGTCCGCCCTCGCGCAGATCGCGGCGTCCACGATCCATCACCACGACGAGGTTCCCGCCGAAGAGCCGGCAGAGGTCGTGGAGCCCCCTGTCGAGCGGCCGAAGAAGGCGCGCAAGAAGCGCCCCGAAGCCAAGGAGCGCGGCAAGGGCCCCAAGACCGAGAAGGACCTCCTCCTCGACTCGGTGCTCAGCGCACTCCCTGAGCCCAAAGCTCCGGGTCAGGGTCGCTCACGGCGTCGCGTCACGACGGCGGCCCTCACCGGCACCCCGGTCGCACACACTCCGGTAGACGACTGACGGAAGCATTCAGCGGCCGGCCCTGCGCTCCTTCGCGGTCACGCGCAGGCCGGAGGCGATGAGCCTGCGAACGAGTTCATGGCCGTCGACATGCTGCGCGCCGGCGGCGATGAGCCGGGCATGGGCGTGATCCGGGACGTCGTAGTGGTCACGATCGAACCCTCGTCGGGGGATGCCGTTCGCCGCGGCGAAGGCGTGGAGCTCGTCGAGATCGGCATCGCTGACCAGGTGTGCCCACAGCCGGCCGTGCGCCGGCCAGCGCGGGTCGTCGATCAGGATCGCCATTCCGTGATCCTACAAACGCCCGGCCCCGCGACGGCCCGCGGCGCTTTTGCCGTATGTGACGGCATCCGGTAAAGTTGTCCTTTGGTGCGTCACGCGTCGCAGGTTCACGGCGACGGTCGACGGGCCCCGGCAACCGGCTCGGGCCGTCCTTCCGCACCACGACTTCCTCTTCTCGCAAGAGCAGAGTCTCGCAAAAGCAACCGGAGCCGTGCGCTCCAATCCAGTAGAAACAGGTGTGAAGTGGTTTACGCAGTTGTGCGCGCCGGTGGCCGGCAGGAGAAGGTCGAGGTCGGCACGATCGTCGTTCTCGACCGCCAGGCCGCGAAGATCGGCGACAAGATCGAGCTGCCCGCCGTCCTGCTCGTCGACGGCGACGCTGTCACGACCGACGCCGACAAGCTTGCCAAGGTGACCGTCACCGCCGAGGTCCTCGGCGAGGAGCGCGGCCCCAAGATCGTGATCCAGAAGTTCAAGAACAAGACCGGCTACAAGAAGCGCCAGGGCCACCGTCAGGACCTCACGCGCGTCAAGGTCACCGGAATCAAGTAAGTCCAGGAAGAGACGCAGAGATGGCACACAAAAAGGGCGCAAGCTCCACCCGCAACGGTCGTGACTCCAACGCTCAGCGACTGGGCGTGAAGCGATTCGGCGGTCAGGTCGTGAGCGCCGGCGAGATCATCGTCCGCCAGCGCGGCACGCACTTCCACCCCGGCGCCAACGTCGGCCGCGGTGGCGACGACACGCTGTTCGCGCTGGCCGCGGGCTCGGTCGAGTTCGGTCAGAAGGGCGGCCGCAAGGTCGTCAACATCGTGGCCGCCGCGGAGTAATCGCGGCGCTGCGCACAACGTGAGGAAGGGGCGGGCTTCGGCTCGCCCCTTCCCTTTTACCCTGGGGAGACACCCAGGCATCTTCGGAAGGGGATCGCATGGTCACGTTCGTCGATCGTGTGACGCTGCACCTGCGCGCCGGCAAGGGCGGCAACGGCTGCGTGTCCGTGCGCCGCGAGAAATTCAAGCCGCTCGCGGGGCCAGACGGAGGGAACGGCGGCCACGGCGGAGACATCGTGCTGATCGCCGACCCGCAGGTCACGACGCTGCTCTCGTACCACCACTCGCCCCATCGAGCCGCCGGCAACGGCGGCTTCGGTATGGGCGACAACCGATCGGGGGCTGCGGGCGACTCGCTCGAACTGCCCGTCCCGGTCGGCACCGTCGTCAAGGATCCGTCGGGGGAGACCCTCGTCGACATGATCGATCCCGGCATGCGGTTCGTCGTCGCGCCCGGTGGTCTCGGCGGGCTCGGCAACGCGGCCCTGGCCAACCCCAAGCGCAAGGCTCCCGGCTTCGCGCTCCTGGGAACGCCCGGCTGGGAGGGCGATGTCCTTCTCGAGCTCAAGACCGTCGCCGACGTGGCGCTGGTCGGGTTCCCTTCCGCAGGAAAGTCCAGCCTCATTGCGGCGGTCTCCGCGGCTCGCCCCAAGATCGCCGACTACCCGTTCACGACCCTTCACCCCAACCTCGGCGTCGTGCAGGCGGGTGACACGCGGTTCACGGTCGCCGATGTGCCCGGTCTCATCGAGGGCGCGAGCGAGGGCAAGGGTCTGGGGCTGGAGTTCCTGCGTCATGTCGAGCGCTGCACAGCACTGGTCCACGTGCTGGACTGCGCCACCCTCGACCCGGGCCGCGACCCCCTCACCGACCTCGACGTCATCCTCGCCGAGCTCGGCGCCTATCCGGTGCCCGAAGGGCAGGTGCCGCTCCTGGAGCGCCCGCAGCTCGTCGCGCTCAACAAGGTGGACGTCCCCGAGGCCAAGGACCTGGCCGACATGGTCCGGCCCGAGCTCGAGGAGCGCGGATTCCGCGTGTTCGAGATCTCGACCGTGAGCCACGAGGGCCTGCGCCCGCTCACCTACGCGCTCGGAGACATCGTGGCCCGCCACCGCGCCGAGCAAGCCGCCGCGCCTGTGCCCGAGCGCATCGTGATCCGCCCGAAGGGATCGGAACGCGCCTTCTGGGTCCGCGTGGAGGGCGGCACCTACGGGAACATCTACCGCATCCTCGGCGAGAAGCCGGTGCGCTGGGTGCAGCAGACCGACTTCCAGAACGAGGAGGCCGTCGGCTACCTCGCCGATCGTCTCGAGAAGCTGGGCGTCGAGGACGAGCTCTTCCGCGCGGGGGCGACGCCCGGCGCGACGGTCGTCATCGGGGAGGGCGACGGCGTCGTCTTCGACTGGGATCCGTCCCTCACCTCCGTCGCCGAACTGGCCACCGCGCCGCGCGGCACGGATCCGCGCCTCCTCCAGAGCTCGCGCCGCACGACGTCGGAGCGACGCGAGAAGTACCACGACATGATGGATGCCAAGGCCGAGGCGCGCGCCCAGCTCGAGGCGGAGCGGCTGGCCACGCGCGCCGACGTGGACGGCGACGGAGACGACGAATGACCTTTTCGGCGCGCCAGGGTATCGCCACGGCGCGACGAGTGGTCGTGAAGGTCGGGTCGTCGTCGATCAGCGGCGAGAACGCCGAGAAGATCGGGCCGATCGTCGATGCTCTCGCCGAGGCGCACGGGCGCGGGACCGAGGTCGTGCTGGTCTCCTCGGGCGCGATCGCGACCGGCATGCCGTTCCTGCAACTCGACGAGCGCCCGAGCGATCTCGCGACGCAGCAGGCGGCTGCGGCCGTGGGTCAGAACGTGCTGATCTACCGCTACCAGGCGGCGCTGCGCGAGTACGGCATCGTGGCCGGACAGGTGCTGCTCACCGCGGGAGACCTGGAGAACCCGACGCACCGGTCGAACGCCCGTCGCGCGATGGAGCGGCTGCTCGGCCTGCGCATCCTCCCGATCGTGAACGAGAACGACACCGTCGCGACGCACGAGATCCGCTTCGGTGACAACGACCGGCTCGCCGCCCTCGTCGCGCAGCTGGTCGGCGCCGACGCGCTCGTCCTGCTGAGCGACATCGAGTGCCTCTACACCCGCCCACCGGGCGAGCCCGGAGCGACGCCCATCAAGCGCGTGGCGTACGGCGACGATCTGCACGGGTTCGAATTCGGCTCGGTCGTCGTCAACAGCGTCGGCACCGGGGGCGCCGCGACGAAGGTGTCGGCCGCGCGACTGGCCGCGGCATCCGGAATCGGGGTGCTCGTCACCAGCGCGGATCTCGTCGGGCAGGCCCTCACGGGAGCCGACATCGGCACGTGGTTCCAGCCGAATCCCGAGCCCGCGGCGCCCGCCGCGACCGGGCCGGTGCGGACCGCTCGTCGATAAACTGGCACGATGACCACCACGGCCACGACCGCCCGCGAGCGGATGCTGCTCGCCAAGGAAGCCTCGCGCACCGTCGGCCTCCTCGACGACGCCCGCAAGACGGAAGCCCTCCACGCCATCGCGGACGCGATCGAGCGTGCGGCCGACGAGATCTCGGCCGCCAACGGCGAGGACCTCGAGCGCGGACGCGCCACCGGTCTGTCGACCGCCCTGCAGGACCGCCTGCGTCTCGACGTGCCGCGGATCTCCGCGCTGGCAACGGCCGTCCGCGACATCGCCGCGCTTCCCGACCCTGTCGGACGGATCCTCGACGAGCGGACGCTCCCGAACGGCATCTCGCTGACGAAGGTCTCGGTCCCGTTCGGAGTGGTCGGCTCGATCTACGAGGCCCGGCCGAACGTCACCGTCGACATCGCGGCGCTGGCGCTGCGTTCGGGCAACGCCGTGGTGCTCCGCGGCGGATCGGCAGCGGAGCGCACGAACGCCGCCCTCATCCGTGCGATGCGCGGTGCGCTGGCCGACCAGGGCATCGACCCCGAGGCGATCCAGACCGTGGACGACTTCGGGCGCGACGGGGCCCGCGAGCTCATGCAGGCGCGCGGGCTGATCGATGTGCTCGTGCCTCGAGGCAGTGCCCAGCTCATCGAGACCGTGGTCACCGAGTCCTCGGTCCCGGTCATCGAGACCGGTGCCGGTGTCGTCCACATCGTGCTGGACGAGTCCGCCCCGCTCGAGTGGGCGCGCGACATCGTCGTGAACGCGAAGGTGCAGCGTCCGAGCGTGTGCAACTCGGTCGAGACCGTGCTGGTGCTCTCGGACGCCGCCTCCCGCCTGATACCGCCGGTCGTCGAGGCGCTGCAGGCCCAGGGCGTCACGGTCCACGGTGATGACGTCGTGGCCGGTCTTGCCGACGGAATCGTCCCCGCGACCGAGGAGGACTGGGCGACAGAGCACCTCAGCCTCGACATCTCGGTGCGAGTGGTCGATGATCTCGACGAGGCGCTCGATCACATCCGCCGCTATTCGACGCACCACACGGAATCGATCATCACGCGCGACGAGGCCAATGCGGAGCGGTTCCTCGCTGAGGTCGACTCCGCGGTGGTGATGGCGAATGCCTCCACGCGCTTCACGGACGGCGGGGAATTCGGCTTCGGCGCCGAAGTGGGGATCTCGACCCAGAAGCTCCACGCCCGGGGCCCGATGGGCCTGCCCGAGCTCACCAGCACGAAGTGGCTCGCGCGGGGCGTCGGACAAGTCCGGGGCTGAGCGCCTAAACTGAACCACACCACGCCCACCGGCGAACCCGAATTGGAGCACGAATGACCATCGCCACGATCGTCGCCCTCGCCGCCGAAGAGTCCGAACACCACGGAAACGTCGCCCTCGAGACCGTCGGCTACGGCATCATCGCGGTTGCGGTCTTCGCAGTCCTGGCGCTCGTCACCCTCTCCTACCGCAACGTCGCCAACCGCCACGCGCACAAGGCCGAGGCCTACGCCGCGGCACACGCCGACGACGTCCACCGAGCGGGGCACGGCCACTAGGCCGCACTGCATGTCGGTGACGGGAGCCCCGAGGATCGGGGTCATGGGTGGGACGTTCGATCCCATCCATCACGGACACCTCGTCGCCGCGAGCGAAGTCGCCCAGTGGTTCGACCTCGACGAGGTCGTCTTCGTCCCGACCGGTGAGCCGTGGCAGAAGACGGAAGTATCGCCGAGCGAGCATCGCTACCTGATGACCGTGATCGCCACGGCATCCAATCCGCGCTTCACCGTCAGCCGCGTCGACATCGACCGGTCCGGACCGACGTACACGATCGACACGCTGCGCGATCTCAAGGCGCAGCGTCCCGGAGCGGAGCTCTACTTCATCACGGGCGCGGACGCCATAGCGCAAATTCTCAGTTGGAGGGACCATGATGAGTTGTGGGATCTCGCGCACTTCGTCGCGGTCTCCCGCCCCGGGCATGTGCTCAGCACCGACGGGCTGCCCAGTGAGGACGTGAGTCAGCTCGAGATCCCCGCTCTCGCCATCTCGTCCACGGACTGCCGTGACCGGGTACGTCAAGGACACCCGGTGTGGTACCTCGTCCCCGACGGGGTCGTCCAATACATTGCGAAGCATCATCTCTACCGGAGCAAGGAATGACTACACCCGAGCAGCCGGCGAACCCACCGCTGACACGTAAGCAGATGCGTGAGATCCGCAACACCGGATCCACCCCCGTGATCACCCCTGAAGAGATGGCGGATGCCGCGGCCGGCGTCGGAGAGGTCGACGACTCTTCCGCGCCGATCGCGTCCGCCCCCGCTGCGGCCACGGCGCACGAGTCCGTCCCGACGGCGGTCGCCGTCGCGCCGTTGCCGCGCCCCGCGGAGCCGGTCGCCGTGCCGCCCGCACCGGGTCCCGACTCCGCCGTCGATCTGGGTGCTTCGCCCCTCACCCGCAGGCAGGCGCGCCAGCAGGAGCGCATCCGCACGGCCTCGGTTCCCGTCATCACCCCCGAAGTCGCCGCGGCGCACACGGCGTCGATGACCACGCCGCCCGCGCAGGCACCGGCCGAAGCGCGCGAGGAGGCTCCGACCACCGGGGTCATGCACGACCTCTTCGGCCTCGCCACGTCGTCGACACCCGTCACGACTGCCCCGCGAGCGGTCGACGCGCCCGTGGTCGACGCGCCCGTGGTGGACGCCCCCTTCTCCCAGGGTGCGCCCGATGCAGCGGAGGCGACGGATGAGGCCAACGCAGACGTGACCGAGTCCGTGTGGCCGACCGACGCTCCGGACGCGCGCGACGACGAGTCCGACGAGAAGCCGAAGGAGCGGGTCGTGAACCCCATGCTCGGTGCCGGTCTTCTCGCGGGAGAGCCGGAGCAGGCCGACCTGCCGCCGTCATTCGATCAGCTGCTCGCGCGGTCGACGGGCGCCGTGTCGGTGCCCAACGCGCTCATCCTCTCGCAGGCGCCCGAGGTCGCGCCGATCTCGGGCGCGCTGAGCGCGACGGGTGAGGTCCTGATCACCGGCACGCTCAATCTCCCCGAAGGGCTCGGCTCCACCGGCCACGCGCTCGGTACGGCGGACGGCAAGGAGGTCGACGCCACCCTGATCGACGGCGAACTCCCCGCGCACTCGTCCCCGACGCCGATCGCCGCGAGCGCCGCGATCAGCACCGTCAAATCCGCCGGTGACGTCATCAAGCCCCCGGCGCCGGAGAAGGGCAGCAAGCTCGTTCTGGCCCTCGCGATCATGGCAGGCGCGCTCGGTCTCGTTCTGGTCGGCCTCCTCGTTGCGATCGTGGTCGGAGCCCTGTGATGGCGGCAACCGCTCAGGCGCGGGAGATGCTGCAGATCGCCGCCGTCGCCGCCGACGCCAAGGGCGGCGAGGACCTCGTCGCGCTCGACGTGTCGGAGCCGCTGCCTCTCGTCGACATCTTCCTGCTGGTCACGGGCCGCAGCGAGCGCAACGTCGCCGCGATCGCCGACGAGGTCGAGGACAGGCTGATCGAGGCCGGACACAAGCGTCTCCGGCGCGAAGGCCGCCAGGAGGCCCGCTGGGTGCTCCTGGACTTCGGTGATCTCGTGGTGCACGTGTTCCACGAGCAGGAGCGCGTCTACTACGGTCTCGAGCGGCTCTGGAAGGACTGCCCGGTGGTGCCCGTCGAGCTTCCCGCGGCGGCTCCGGCGGAGTGACCCGCCGGTTCGAAGCACCGTCGGACGTGTTGTAAGCTTGTCTGGTTGCCCCGTCAGGGGCGGCGAATCAGGGCCTGTGGCGCAGCTGGTAGCGCACCTGCATGGCATGCAGGGGGTCAGGGGTTCGAGTCCCCTCAGGTCCACCGAATTGTATAGCTCCGCGGGTTTGGGCTCGCGAACGAGTCTCCGTAGCGCTCGAGGCCGGCTTCTCGCGCCGGGCAAGACTGCGGAGCGGACGCCCGAGGATGAGGGCACCCCTCAGCGCACGACGACCGTGGTGGTCGCGACTCGGGCGAGGACCTGCTGGCTGGTCGAGCCGAGGAGGAATCGGGCGATCCGCCCGTATCCGTGAGAGCCGATCACCGTCAACCGAGCTTGGGCGGCCAGACGGTTGATCACCGCAGCCGGATCGGCGCTGCTCTCGACCACCCGACGAAGGTGCAGATCGGGATACATCTGCGAGATCCCCGCGACCGATATCGCGAGCGATTCCTCGGTCAGCTGCTGCATGTTCTGCAGGTAGTCATCCGGGTAGGACCGCACGGATAGCGGCAGAGCGACCGGTGACCATGTGCTCACAGCGGTGAGCGGCTCCCCGGATCTGTCGGCCTCGGCGGCGGCGAATGCGATCGCGCGTTCGGATGTCTCCGAGCCGTCCACTCCGACGATCACCCCGGTCCGATCCGTCAGGTCCAGGTCCGGGACCACCGCGACCGGGCAGTGCGCGCCGGCGGCGATGCGAATGCCGTGGGGGCCGCGGGCCGGTCCGGACTCCGGCCCGCGGTAGTCGCTGCCTATCGCCAGCAGGGCCGCGTCCTGCGAAGCGATGATCAGCCGCTCGACAGGCTTGCCGCGTTCGACCCGTGTCTCGACCTGTACCCCGCGAACCCGCACCTGCTCCGCGTCGCGATCCAGCATCTCGTGAGTCATCGCCATCGCGTCATCGATCACGTCGCCTTCCCCGACGACACCGAGTGCGCCGCCGACGATCGATATCAGCTCGAGCTGGTCGCCGCGCTGGGCCGCTCGGTGGGCGGCCCAACTCACGGCACGACGAGACGCGGCCGCATCCGTGACGCCGACGATGATCTTCTCTTGCATCACGCCTCCTCGGGGTCGGGGGCGAACCCTCGAGGTTCACTCTCGCGCGCGCCTCGCGCCTGCACAGGGCCGATAGTCCTGTCGAGTCCGTGAGCGAAGCAGGTCGTTCTCACATCGAGCTGCGCACCTCGCGCGCGAACCCCTCGGCGCTGGCGCGCAGGGACTCGATGCGGCGATCGCGTGCGGCTTCGCGGTCGAAGCCCAGGTATGCCGAAGGCGGCAGCTTGCGGACGTTCTGCGAGCACTCGAAGTCCTCGCACACGAGGATGCCGATGGTGTCGCCCCGCCTGCCCGCTTCGCCGGCGCGCTTGGTGGAGTACATGACGACCTCGTTCGGCAGATGGATGTCGTTGCACCACGAGCATTGCGGGCGCGTGCGAGGCCGCGATTCGGTCCGACGGAGGAGCATCCCGACCGGTTCGCCGTCGAGCTCGACCACGACGTACGCGACCCGAGCCAGCTTCGGGTCACGGAAGCCGAAGTAGTCGAGTCGACTCCAGTCGAGGTCGTCGAAACCTGCGGGCAGGGTGAGATTCTTGCGCTCGCTTCGCGAGGCGTTGATGAGGGATGCCCGTATCTGGGCGTCAGTGAGGGGACGCACGTGCGTGCCTTCCGCGTGGGGGCGTGCCGAGGGCGCGCCGAGATGAACCGGAGGGTGGGTGCCGTATCAGAGAGGCGGCATCGCCCGGAGCGCGGGGGGCGCTCCGACGGGCGGATCGGGGATGAGCCTCAGGCTCGCTGGCCGATCGACGCGGAGCGCGTCGACGGCCTCCTGACGCCCGAGGGCTCCACACGTCCGTTCATTCTCACAAGCCTACGCCGACCAGCTGGTGCGCGGACGCGTCGCGCCGCGCTCGGTCGGCCGTCTCGTATCGACGGAGCGCGCCGTCACAGGTGCGGAGGCGTGTCCGACGGAGGAGGCGCCATCGGCGTGACCGGCTCCGACGATCGCTCGGACGGCTCGCGGATCGGCGCGCCCTCACGATGCCAGGGGCGCTGGTGGTGAATCGCCAGCAGCTGGGCGCCGAGGCCGAAGAACACCATGGCCAGCCAGACCACGACGTTGAGCCAGGGGATCTGCAGGGCCACGATCAGGATCGCGCCCCCGAGCAGCCCCGTCAGAACGGGATGGTGCCGGTCGCGCAGCAGGAGGCGTCCGAGGTAGTAGGCGCTGAACACGAACGTGGCGAGCACCATGACCGTCCACACGAGCGCGCCGGCCAGGGCGAGCGGCGCCCCGATGATCGTGAGCGCCGTCAGCAGCAGTGCGAAGGGAACGGCGATGGATGCCACGAATCCGACGAGGAGCGCCTTCCACGGCGACGGCATGAGCCGGTCGGTGACACGATCGAGCCAGCGCGGGACGAGGAGCGCGGCGAGCAGCATGATCAGGCTCAGCGCGACGAAGCCGTAGACGGCGCCGAGGAACCAGCCGAGGAAGATCGCCCACGGTGACACCTCCATCCGGGGCGTCTGCGGGGGCTCGACGCGCTCGACGGTGCCGTCGACGGCGGTCGCGCCGATGCTCGCCTCCTTGTCGCTGACGTACGTCACATCGCCACCGACCGTGCCCTCGATCGTGAGGCGACCGACGCTCGCCACGACATCGCGCCCGACGTCGCCGGCGAGGTCGATGGTGCCGGCGGCTGCCACGACATCGTCGCCCAGGGAACCCGTCTCGGCCACCGTCAGGTTCGCCGCGGCGACCGACGCGCTTCGTGACACCTCGCCGCTGATCGTCACGTCCTGGGCGAACAGCCGCACATCACCGTCCACTGTGCCCGTGATGGTGATCGTCTGGGCGGCGGCGATCACGTCCCCCACCACGTCGCCGCTGATGGTGATGCTCTGACCGGACGCGTAGACATCGCCGACGACGCTGCCGGAGACGTCGAGAACGACGCCCGACAGGAAGTGCGGGCCTTCGTCGTCGGCGAGCGCGGACACCGCGGGTCCGGATGTCGGCGCGCTCGTCGGGGCGGCGACCGCGGCACCCCCCGTCGCGATCATCAGCATTCCGGCGGTGAGAAGAATGGTCAGCCATCGGCGCATGCGCGACACACCGTTCATTGCGGCACCTCCAGGGTCTCGACATGCGTGACGCAGGTCACCACTCCACTGTGCGGACTCCGAGCGCGCACCGACGGGCCGAAGGTCCCTCGCGACGACGGACGGTCGACGGCGTTGACCTCGCCGCGTCGGCGGGAGAGGCTGAGAGCGACGCCCGGGAGGATGCGATGTCCGATGTGATCCCGTTCCTGTGGTTCGACGATGACGCCGAAGCGGCGATCGCGTTCTACACGGAGCTCATCCCCGATTCGACGATCGTGTCGATCGGCAGGTACCCCGACGAGGTCCCCGGCATGGGCGGCAAGGTCATGCACGCGCATTTCCGGCTGGCGGGCCGCGACTACTACGCGATGGATGCCGGCCCGCAGTTCCCGTTCACCGAGGCCGTGTCTCTCTACGTCCCGTGCAGCGATCAGGCCGAGGTCGACCGGTACTGGGACGCCCTCACGGCCAACGGCGGGCAGGAGCAGCCGTGCGGTTGGCTCAAGGACCGGTGGGGGGTGTCGTGGCAGATCATCCCCGATCGCCTCATCGAGCTCATCCGTCATTCCGATCCTGAGACAGCGCATCGGGCGGTGCAGGCAATGCTCCGGATGCACCGGATCGACATCGCCGCCCTCGAACAGGCGGCGGCGGGAGCGTGAGGCGGCGACGCGCGCGTTTCGCGGCGGCGGGATGCCTCGTCGCGGCAGTGGTGGCGGCATCCGGATGCGCCGCGGGGGACGACCGCGCCAGCGTCCCCGCGACTGTCGCCCCCACCACGTCCGCGTCGGCATCGGCCACGCCCGCCGTGGGCGCGTGGCGGATCGACGGTGATCCCGAGGTCCTTGCGACGGGGCTCGCGGTGCCGTGGTCGGTCGTGCCTCTCGAGGGTGGCGGCGCGCTCATCTCGCAGCGCGACGACGGAACCCTCCTCGAGCTCACGCCGGATGGGCGCCTCCGCGAGGCGGGAACGGTCCCGGGGGTCGTGTCGGGCGGTGAGTCCGGGCTGCACGGCCTCGCACTCCTCGAAGACGGCGGCAGGTGGCTCTACGCCTACCACGGCGCGGCGGAGGACAATCGCGTCGTACGGATGCCGCTGCGTGGGCGGGCAGGCGCGCTCGAGGTGGGCGAAGCCGAGGTGATCTTCGACGGCATCCCACGGGCGAGCACGCACGATGGCGGCCGCATCGCCTTCGGACCGGACGGCAAGCTGTACGTCGCGACGGGCGACGCGCAGAACCGCGACGCGCCACAGGATCCGGAGTCGCTCGGCGGCAAGATCCTGCGTCTGGAGCCGGATGGCGCCCCCGCCGACGGAAACCCTTGGGACAACGCCGTCTGGTCGATGGGTCACCGCAATGTGCAGGGGCTGGCATGGACCGCAGACGGCACCCTGTGGGCGAGCGAGTTCGGCCAGAACACGTGGGACGAGCTCAACCGGATCGAAGCGGGCGCGAACTACGGCTGGCCGCTCGTCGAGGGGGAGGCGGGAAGGGACGGACTGACCGACCCCGTCGCCACCTGGACGACGGCCGAGGCGAGCCCCAGCGGCATCGCGGCCGTCGGCGACACCGTGGTGCTCGCGGGCCTTCGCGGTGAGCGTCTGTGGCTCGTCGACACCGTCGATGGGGCTGTCATCGGCGACCCCGAGGCGGCGCTCACGGGTGCGTACGGACGCCTTCGCGACGCGGTGATCGTGCCGGACGGCACCCTCTGGGTGCTCACGAACAACACCGACGGTCGCGGGTCGCCACGCCCCGAAGACGATCTTCTGCTGCGCTTGAGGCTCGTTCCCGCGCGATGAGTCATCGCCGCTCCCACCCTCGCCGACTCGACGCTACGGTGAGATCGTGAGCTCTCAGCCCCGCTGTCCGCACTGTCGCCACTTCGTCTATCTCGACACGCTGACATGTCCGAACTGCGAGGCGGAACTGGGTTATCACATCGTCAGCCGGCAGTTCCACGGAGTCCGCCACGGCCGGGTGCAGATCGACGACGTGACGTGGTACACCTGCTCGAACCGCGAGTGGGCGTGCAACTGGCTCGTGCGCGAGGATGCTCCCGCGGGCCGGTGCTTCTCGTGCCGGCTGACTCGCCGGCGTCCGGCGGCCGACGACACCGTCGCCTTGGAGAAGCTCGCCAAGACCGAGGAGGCCAAGCGGCGGCTCCTGCTCCAGCTGGGCGACCTCGGCCTGCCCATCCTGCCGTGGGACGTCAAGGAAGGCGGGCTCGGATTCGACCTCATCTCCAGCCTCACCGATGGCAGACCGGTCATGATCGGCCACGCCAACGGCATCATCACGATCGACCTCGCCGAGAACCTCGACGACCGGCGAGAAGCGCTGCGGGTGCGTCTGGGGGAGCCGTACCGCACGATCCTCGGGCACCTCCGCCACGAAGTCGGCCACTACTACCAGAACGTGCTCCTGACCGACGATCAGCTTTGGGAGAGGTCCCGCGACCTGTTCGGCGACGAGCGCGCCAGCTACCGCGACGCGCTCACGCGGCACTACAAGGTCGGCGCACCGCCCGACTGGCAGGACAGCTTCATCTCGGAGTACGCCACCATGCACCCCTGGGAGGACTTCGCCGAGACGTTCGCTCACTACCTGCACCTCACCGGCACGCTCCAGACCGCCGCGGTGCTCGGAATCCATCTCGATTCCGCGGTGACGAGCCTGCGCGACACCGACGTGGTCCCGCTGGAGTCGTACCGCGACGAGCCGATCCAGCGGCTCCTCACCGACTGGGAATGGATGTCGCAGGCGTTCAACCGGATCAATCGCGCGATGGGCTTCGGAGACCTCTACCCCTTCACGATCGCCGGGCCGGTGCGCCACAAGCTCGAGTTCGTGCACGACATCATCACGCGTGCGCCGCTCACCTTCGAAGAGCAGTTCGCGCTCGCCTTCGCACCTGAGCCGGAGCGGACGTGACCGCCTTCTCGCGGGGTCGGCGAGTCATCGGCGCGGCCACCCACTACGTCGAGAACCAGTCGCCGTGGCGCGTCGGGATCGACGAGTACGCCTCGAACGCGCCGCTCGTTGCCGCGGTCGAGGCGTTCGGCGCCGGCTGGGCCGACGCCGCGTTGCGCGAGACCGGCGCTCACGTGGGCTCGCTCGACTTCCAGCGCGACGCCGAACTCGCCAACGTCCATACGCCGACCCTGCACGCGCACGACCGCTGGGGCTTCCGCCTCGACGAGGTCGAGTACGACCCTGCCTACCACCGCGTGATTGCGGCCGCCCTGGCGCGCGGTGCGCACACTTCCGCGTGGGCCGACCCGCGTCCGGGCGCCCACGTGGCGCGCGCGGCGACGTTCCTGCTCTTCGCGCAGGTCGAGCCCGGACACGCGTGCCCGGTGTCGATGACCCACGCGGCGGTGGCATCGATCGAAGGCTCGCCGTGGGTGGCCGACGAGTGGATGCCGCGGCTGCTCTCCCGCGACTACGATCCCCGTCTTCTGCCGGCGGATGAGAAGCCCAGCGCGCTCGTGGGGATGGCGATGACCGAGAAGCAGGGAGGCTCGGACGTTCGAGCAGGCACGACCGTCGGTGTCTCGATGGGAGGCCACGCGTACCAGCTCACCGGGCACAAGTGGTTCTGCTCGGCGCCCATGTCCGACGGCTTCCTCGTGCTCGCCCAGACGAGACGCGGCACGGTGGAGGAGGGCCTGTCCTGCCTCTTCGTCCCGCGCCTCCTGCCGCACGGGATGCGCAATGTGTTCCGGCTTCAGCGGCTGAAGGACAAGCTCGGCAACCGATCGAACGCGTCCGCGGAGGTCGAGTTCGACGGAACCGTCGGGTTCGTGCTCGGAGAGCCGGGCCGCGGGGTGCGCACGATCATCGAGATGGTGCAGCGCACACGCCTGGACTGCGTGCTCGGAACAGCCGCCGGGATGCGGCAGTCCGTCGCGGAGGCCCTCTGGCATGCGCGCGGGCGACAGGCGTTCGGCGCGCCCCTCGTCGACCAGCCCGCGATGACCGCCGTCCTGGCCGATCTCGCCCTCGAGTCGGAGGCGGCGATGCTCACCGGCCTGCGGCTCGCGCAGCTGTTCGAGGCCGAGGCATCCGATCACGACATCGCCCTGCGCCGGCTGGCCACGCCCGTCTCGAAGTACTGGGTCTGCAAGCGGGGTCCGCACCACGCGTACGAGGCACTGGAATGCCTCGGTGGCAACGGCTACACCGAGTCCTTCCCGCTGGCGCGCCGCTATCGAGAGCAGCCCGTCATGGCGATCTGGGAGGGTTCGGGCAACGTGATCGCCCTCGACGTGCTCCGCGCACTCACGCGGGATCCCGAGTCCGCCGACGCGTTCGCCGCCGAGCTCGCCACCACTGGCGGGGCGTCCGCGGTCCTGGACGCGCACACGGAGCGGACCCTCGCTCACCTCCGCGGGCTTCAAGGTGCCGACCCCGCGGCGGCGCAGGCCGAGGCGCGGAGACTCACCGAGTCGCTCGCCCTCGCGTTCCAGGGCTCCCTGATGCTGCGGTACGCCCCGTCGCGTGACGCGGAGGCCTTCATCGCCGCGCGCTTGGGCGAGGACCGTGGGGCGCAGTACGGCGTCCTGCCGCACGGGACCGACGCGGCGGCGATCGTCGCGCGGCACTGACGCGTCAGGCGGCGGCGAGGGGTCGCAGGTAGGCGTCCGAGAAGTCCGTGCGGATCTCGACCCACAGCGGAGAGTGATCCGACATCTGCCAGGTGCGCCACTTCCGGTACGCGGCGAGGACGGCGTTCTCGTCGGCGCCCTCGGGCACGGTGCGGGCGAAGTGCGGGCGGTACGCCTCGAGATCCTCGTCCCGGAACACGTCGGCGAACGGGTTCTCGATTCCTCCCGCCGTCACCTCGAAGCGGTCGTCCCTCACGCGTGTGGCGATCTGATCGTAGAAGTGGTCTCGGTCGGGGATGCGGGAGCCGTCGATCGCAGCGGGCACCTCGAATCCGTGGCGCAGCAGCGCCTGCATCGTGCGGTGCTCGGGACTGACGACGTTGAAGTCCCCGAGGGCGATGACGTTCTCGACGGCGCCGATGCCCCCTCCGACGGGCCGGGGTGCGTCATCCTGCCTCTTCGCGAGGAAGGCCGCCAGTCGGTCGATCTCGCCGATCCGACGCTCGAGCGCCGCGCCGCTGTCCTCGCCGAAGTAGATGTGCACGGTGCACAGTGAGAAGCGGAACCAGCCCGAGGAGAACGACACGAGGAACGGACTGCGCGCGAACTGCAGTCCGCGGTCGGCCGCATCGGCACCGGCGCCGGAGTTCCCGACGACGAGCTGTCCCTCCGGGAGCACGATCTCCCCGGCGATGTTGCGGAAGCGCACGCGATCACGGTTGTACAGGAACGCCATCCGCTCACCGTTACCGCTGCGCCCCTCAGTGATGTCGGTGGCGATGTAGTCCCAGTCCGGCCCGAGGGTACCGATCACGCGTTCGAGCGGCGCGAGATCCCTGCTCACCTCCTGGACGGCGACGAGGTCGAAGCTCGACAGCATCTCGGCGAGGTAGAAGAAGGTTTCGGGGAGCCGAGGACCCATGCCGAATCGGCCCGAGTCGAAGTCGCGGATGTTCCACGTCGCCAGCAGCAGACGGGTGTCGTCGCGCCTGTCGCGGAGCGGGCGCAGACGCTCGCGCATCGCGAGGAGTCGATCCGCGCACCGCCGCCCGGCCGCGGCGTCCTCTGCCGCGAGGCGCTTCACGCCCGAATAGTTCGTGCCCATCGGATCCCCCCGTCCGCCTTCCCTTGAGAGGGGGCGCCGCCTTCCGGTGATACCGACGACGCGACGAAGGAGAGAACGTAGGCTGTCGGGCATGGATGTCGCGCTCCGGGGGCTCATCGCGGCTGCCCTGACGGCGGCCGTGCTGTGGGCCGGCGCACCGGCGTCGGCTGTGACCGCAACCGACGACGCCGATACCCCGACGAGCACCGGCGCGGTCCGGGTGGAGGCGAGCGCACCGCACGCGACGTCGACCACGGCGGCGCGGGAGGTGGCAGCCATGTCGCTGCGCGAGCGCGCGGCATCCGTCGTCATGGGCCACATCCCCACGACCGACCCGACAGCGCTTCGCGCCTACATGGAGGCCGGCGGCATCGGCGGCTTCATCCTCATGGGAGCGAACATCCCCGCCGGCGAGGACGAACTGCGAGCGGTGACCGCCGCGCTCACGATCGATCCCGCGCTGCCGCCGCTGATCGCGATCGACCAGGAGGGCGGGGACGTCTCACGGCTTCCGTGGGACACCTTCGCGTCATCGGTCGAGCTGAAGAACGCGCCGCCCGAAGCCGCTCGGGACGCGTTCGCGGGGCGCGCCGCGCTCGTCCAGCGCGCCGGCATCGGCGTGAACTTCGGCGTCGTCGCCGATGAGACCGACGACCCCGGCTCGTTCATCTACCGGCGCTCTCTCGGAACGACGCCCGCCGCCGCCTCCGACCGCGTGGCCGCAGCGGTCGCGGGGGAGGAGGGAGCCGCGTTCTCGACCCTCAAGCACTTCCCCGGACACGGCGCCGCCCCCGGGGACTCGCATCTCGGCATCCCCCGCACCGCCATGCCCCCCGAGGAGTGGCGCGAGACGGACGGACTCCCCTTCCAGGCGGGCGTCGACGCCGGTGCACCGCTCCTGATGTTCGGCCATCTGTCGTACACCGCCGTCGACGAGGCGCCGGCGAGTCTGTCAGCGGAGTGGCACCGGATCGCGCGAGAGGAGCTCGGCTTCGCCGGTGTGGCGGTCACGGACGACCTCGGGATGCTGCAGGCCTCCGGTGACCCGCGCTACGCCGATCCTGTGGCGAACGCCGTCGCCGCCCTCGCCGCCGGGAACGATCTGGTGCTCGGCGTGATGTTCTCCGATGCCCAGAGCGCGACGCGCATCGTCGACGGCATCGTGGCCGCCGTCGAGTCGGGGGCGCTTCCGCAGGAGCGGCTCGACGAGGCGGCGGAGCGTGTGCTCGCCCTCCGCCTGCAGCTCGCGGCCGAGGGACGGGGACTCGTCCCGTGCGACGAGTGCGCCCCCGCGGGATGACCGCGCTGCCTCAGGGGCGCTCTGCGATGTCGAGCAGTCGCGCGCGGATCGCCTGCCCGCGCTCGGCGAAGCCGCGCTGAGCCCGGACGTACTGCGCCTTGCCCTCGGGCGTCTCGATCGCCACCGCCGAGTACCCCCACGCACGCAGATCGTACGGTGAAGCGCGCATGTCGAGGGTGCGGATGTCGCGCGCCAGCTCGAACGCATCGAGCAGCAGCTCGCCCGGCACGAGGGGGCCGAGCTTGACCGCCCACTTGTACAGATCCATTCCCGCGTGGAGGCAGCCGGGCTGCTCCAGGGCCGCCTGGCGCTCGCGGGTGGGCTCCACGCGATTCCTCGGAACGGCATCGGGCGTGAAGAAGCGATAGGCGTCGAAGTGCGTGCAGCGCAAGTCGTGCGCTTCGACCACGGCATCCGTGCCGCCAGCCCCGAGTCGAAGGGGGACCTCGTGGCGGGTCTCGGCGGCGCGGTACACCATCGCCCACTCATGGAGCCCGAAGCATCCGAACCCCGCCGCCCGGCCCGCGGTCGCCCGAAGGAGGCGGGCGATGTTCTCGATCAGAGCGCCGTGCTCGGTCCGCCACGCGACAACGTCGACGATCAGCGAGCCGGGTTCACGACCGGGACGGTAGCCGCGCCAGTGTACGCGAGCGGTGGTGGCGGCATCCCTCAGTTCGATCTCCGCGCCCGGGTGCCAGCGGCGCAGAAGCGCGGGCTTGTAGGAGTAGTAGGTGAACAGGAAGTCCTCGACCGGATGCTTCTCACCGCGCGCGGCGCGCGCACGATGCGCAGCGGTCAGCTCGTCGGCGCGACGTCGATGAGCGTCTTCGAGCGCGGTCCACTCGGCCAGCCCGAGCGCGGCGGCGGTCGCGGTCGTCACCGTACGAGGATACGCGGGACGGACGGGCTGCTTCAGTCGTCGACGGGCTCGATGAGCTCGGGCGAGTTGTTGCGCACATTGCCGACCGCTCGCGAGACCACGTGGTCGTCGAGCGTGTCGGCGAGAGCCGGTGCCGCGTCGATCGCGGCGTCGAGCACATCGCGGACGTTGTCGGTCGTCGGATCGAGCCAGGCATCGGCGTGGTCGGGATCGAGAAACAGCGGCATGCGGTCATGGATCGAGCCCAGCCGGCCGATGGAGTCGCGCGTGAGGATCGTGAAGCTCAGCAGCCAGCGGGACGGGTCGTCGTCGGCCTTCGAGGTGTCGCGCCACCACTCGTACAGCCCGGCCATGAACAGCGGCGAGCCGTCGGCGGGATGGATGTAGTGCGGGATCTTCGCCCCATCGACCGTCTTCCACTCGTAGTAGCCCGAGGTCGGGACGACCGCGCGACGCTTCTCGAGCGCGCTGCGGAACATCGGCTTGCCTTCGAGCTCTTCGGAGCGTGCGTTGAACGCCCGCGCCCCGATCTTGACGTCTTTCGCCCACCCGGGGACGAGCCCCCATCGCGCGCTCTCGAGCCGACGGACCGGCAGCTCCTCCTTCACGGAATCGAGCACGATGGCGACCTGAGCCGTCGGCGCGACGTTGTACGAGGGCTCGGGCAGGTCATCGCCCTCGACATCGACGCGCAGCACGCCGACGAGGTCGGATCCGGCACTGGCAACCACGAAGCGTCCGCACATGCGGTCAGCCTACGCGCGGCCCCCGACGTCAGGCGGAGACGACGCCCACGGTCTCGAGGCGCTCGAGCAGCCCCGCGCCGTCGGACTCCGTGACCCAGGGCACCCGGGCCGCACTGTGGTCGTTCACCGCCGTCCGCCCGCCCGCGAGAACCGCCTCGGCGGGAGATAGACGACGGATCGCGACGCCGGCGACCTGGCCGGGATGCTCCGCCGCGAACGTCGTGTAGATCTCATCGTCGTGCTGGCCGTCGTCGCCGACGAGCAGCCACCGCACATGCGGGAACTCCGCGGCCAGGCGCCGCAGGTTCGAAGTCTTGTGGGCCTTGCCGCTGCGGAACCACCGATCGTGCGTGGGGCCCCAGTCGGTGAGCAGCAGGGCGCCGGGCGGGAACAGATGGCGGCGCAGGAAGCGCATGAGGGTGGGGGCGATGTTCCACGCCCCGGTGGAGAGGTAGACGACGGGTGCGCCGGGGTTCTCGCGGACGACACGCTCCATGAGCACCGCCATGCCGGGCACCGGCTGACGGGCATGCTCGTCGACGACGAACGAGTTCCACGCGGCCAGCAGCGGACGGGGGAGCGCCGTGACCATCACCGTGTCGTCGACGTCCGACACCACGCCGAAGCGCACCTCGGGGCCCACGACGAACACGCGGGTCTCGATCGGCTCGCCGTCTTCGACGGTCATCGTGAAGGTCTGCCATCCCGGCTCGAGCACGGCGGGAAGCCGGACGTCGATGACGCCGCCGCGGTCGGCGACGACCTCGTGGTCGACCCCCGCGATCGTCACGGTGACCTGCGCGTAGCCGATCGGCACCGCGACGAAGCTCCGCCACCCGCGCACGCTCGCGTACTCGCCGGACTCGTTCTGCTTCATCGGAGGCACGATCATCACCCGCCCGAGCACCCTCACCCAGTCGGGTCCGGCGTAGCCCGGGAACGGGGTGATCGTCGGTGCGTGACCGCGGCGCCGCGCACGGCGCTCTCGCCAGGCGTGGAAGCGGTACTCGAGGCGAGCGAACCAGAGCACCTTGGTGCGGGCCGGCGGCGTGGCTGTCTCGGGCATCGCCTCAGTCTTTCACGTCCCCCTCGATGGTGCCCGACGCGGGCTCGGCCGTCTCGTGTTCGAGGTGCTTGCGCTCGGCCCGCTCGATCACCTTCTTGGTCACGTAGACGAGGACGAGGAAGACGACGATGATCGCGACGAAGATGTACCCGGCGTAATGCAGCTGATCGGCCAGTTCGCGATACGTCCCCGCCGCCGCAGCGCCCACCGAGACGTAGAGGGCCGCCCAGATGACGCACGCGGGAACGGTCCACGCCAGGAATCGCCGGTAGGGGTAGCCGCTCATGCCGACCGTGAGCGGCACGAGGGAGTGCAGGACGGGAAGGAACCGCGACAGGAAGATGGCGGGTCCGCCGCGGCGGCGCAGGTACCGCTCCGATCGGACCCAGTTGGCCTCCCCGATGCGACGGCCGAGGGCGGAGTGGCGGATCCTGGGTCCGAGGAACCGGCCGAGCGCGAACCCGATGCTCTCGCCGATGAGCGCGCCGATGACGACCGCGACTCCGAGGAGCACGCCTTCCAGCGGGGAGGCGACGGCCGTCGCCGCGACGATGACGACGGTGTCGCCGGGCACGACGAGGCCGATCAGGACGCTCGTCTCGAGCATGATCGCGATGCCCGCCAGCAGGGTTCTGACGATCGGGTCGACGCTCTGCACCGCGTCGAGCAGCCACGTCAGGAACTCGTTCACGCCACGAGCCTAGAACGCGGCGCCCCCGTCTAGCCTGGGAACATGTCGGACCCCCTCGTCGCCGTCCCGCTGGCGGACTGGGTGGATCCGGCATCCGTTCACCATGGCCTCTACGGCGGGGCCTCCTTCGCGTTCTGGCTCGACGCGGGTCCCGACGCGACCGACGGGTGGAGCTGGGTCGGAGCGGGGGAGCCGGAGACCGATCCCGCGCGGGTGCGCGAGGTCGCCTGCCAGCTCTCTCCGGGCGAGGAGTGGGAAGCCGGACCGTTCCGCGGCGGGTGGGTGGGGTGGCTCGGCTACGACGACGCCGCCGCACGCGCGGGGGCGCCGGCGAGCTTCGACGAGGGGATGCCGCGCCAAGCCTGGCTGCGTGCCACACGGTTCGTCGCGTTCGATCACAGGTCCCGCCGAGTATGGGCCGTCGCCCCCGCGAGCGAGGTGGCGGCGCTCGCCGCGCGGGTCGCGGCGCTGGTGCCGGCGCGCGCGGAGGTCGCCACTGCGCCCGCGGCTCTCGCGCGTTCGCGTCACGACCCCGCCCGCTACGCCGCGCTGATCGAGAGCTGTCGCGACGCGATCCGCGCGGGCGATGCCTATCAGCTGTGCCTGACGACACGGTTCGAGATCGACGACGCGGTCGACCCGGTCGCCGCGTACGGTCGACTGCGCACGCTCACCCCCGCCCACCACGGTGGGCTGGTTCGCACGGGCGACGTGGCGCTGGCCAGCGCGAGTCCGGAGCGGTTCCTCGAGGTCTCCGCCGGCATCGTGCGCACGAGACCGATCAAGGGGACTCGGCCGCGGAGCGCGGATCCCGCCGTCGACGCGGTGCTCGCCGAGCAGCTGCGGACGAACGAGAAGGAGCGCGCCGAGAACGTCATGATCGTGGATCTCATGCGCAACGACCTCTCGCGCGTGTGCGAACCCGGGTCGGTGGGCGTGGACGGACTGCTCGAGGTGGAGTCGTATCCCGCGGTCCACCAGCTCGTCAGCACGGTCTCGGGACGGCTCGTGGCGGGGATCACAGTGGGCGACCTCCTGGACGCCGCGTTCCCGGCGGGGAGCATGACGGGTGCGCCCAAGCTCTCGGCGATGACGATCCTGCACGAGCTCGAGGGCGCGCCGCGAGGCGTGTTCGCCGGCAGCTTCGGCTGGGTCGGAACCGACGGCGCCCTCGATCTCGCGATGGTGATCCGCTCGATCGTCGTCCATCCCGGCGGTGCGTACGTCGGGGCGGGCGGAGGCATCACCTGGAGATCGGATGCCGCGGCCGAGGTCGCCGAGGTGGGCATCAAGGCCCGGGGACCGCTCGCCGCGATCGGGGCATCGCTGCCCCCCGGCTGGTGAGCGCGCGGGTCCGGTAACCTGGAGTTTCGCGCCGCCCGCGCCCCCGGCATCCGTTCGATTGGTTCTCCCGTGTCACAGACCCTCCCGCCCGACACCGCCGTGCCCGCTGACGGCGGTGGCTTCGACGCGTACGCCATCCAGCAGAAGTGGCAGGCGCGCTGGCAGGAGGCCGACCCGTTCCGGGCCGGCGGCGACGACGACACGCGTCCGCGCAAGTACGTGCTGGGGATGTTCCCGTATCCCTCGGGCGACCTGCACATGGGTCACGCGGAGAGCTATGCCTACGTCGACGTGGTCGCCCGCTTCTGGCGGCACCGCGGCTACAACGTGCTCAACCCGATCGGGTGGGACTCCTTCGGCCTTCCCGCCGAGAACGCCGCGATCCAGCGGGGGGCCGATCCCCGCGAGTGGACGTACGCCAACATCGATCAGCACAAGAAGAGCTTCCGCGAGTACGGCTCTTCGTACGACTGGTCCCGCATCCTGCACACGAGCGACCCGGAGTACTACCGCTGGAACCAGTGGCTGTTCCAGCGCCTGTACGAGCGGGGTCTGGCTTATCGCAAGGAGAGCCCGGTCAACTGGTGCCCCAACGACCAGACGGTGCTCGCCAACGAGCAGGTCGTCGACGGGCACTGCGAGCGGTGCGGCGCCGAGGTCGTCAAGAAGAAGCTCACCCAGTGGTACTTCAAGATCACCGAGTATGCCGACCGCCTGCTCGACGACCTGAATCAGCTCGAGGGATTCTGGCCGCAGAAGGTCATCCGCATGCAGCGGAACTGGATCGGCCGCTCTGTCGGTGCGGACATCGAGTTCGAGATCGAAGGTCGTGAGGACCGCGTGACGGTCTTCTCCACGAGGCCCGACACGCTCTACGGTGCGACCTTCATGGTCGTTGCCCCCGACAGCGACCTCGCGGCCGAGCTGGCGGCGGGCTCGTCGGCCGAAGTGCGCATGAGGTTCCAGGACTACCTGGAGCGCGTCCAGCGAGAGACCGACATCGAGCGCCAGAGCACCGACCGGCCGAAGACCGGGGTCTTCCTCGACCGCTACGCGATCAATCCGGTCAACGGCGAGCGCCTGCCGATCTGGGCCGCGGACTACGTCCTGGCCGACTACGGCCATGGCGCCGTGATGGCCGTCCCCGCGCACGACCAGCGCGACCTGGACTTCGCGAGGGCGTTCGACCTTCCCGTGCGCACCGTGGTCGACACGACGGCGCCGATCACCGGAGCCATCCCGGTCATCGAGCTCGACGACGACGGCGTGCCGATCGACCCGGGCACCGACTCGCCGTCGCTGGCTGACATCGACCCGGCGACCACCGGCATCGCCCTGACCGGCGACGGCCGGATGATCAACTCGGGTCCGCTCGACGGTCTGTCCAAGCGCCACGCGATCGCGCGCATCATCGAGCAGCTCGAGGCACTCGGCGCCGGGCGCGCCGCGAAGTCGTACCGCCTGCGCGACTGGCTCATTTCACGCCAGCGATTCTGGGGCACGCCCATCCCCATGATCCACACGGCCGACGGCCGCATCGTGCCGGTTCCCGACGATCAACTGCCGCTGCGTCTGCCCGACGCCAAGGGTCTGGACCTGGCACCGAAGGGCACATCGCCCCTGGGCGCGGCGTCTGAGTGGATGGCGACCACGGACCCCGAGACCGGTGA
The DNA here is from genome assembly GCF_042677065.1 of Microbacterium insulae. Lineage (NCBI taxonomy): Bacteria > Bacillati > Actinomycetota > Actinomycetes > Micrococcales > Microbacteriaceae > Microbacterium > Microbacterium insulae. The sequence continues at coordinate 183,290 of NZ_JBHTII010000002.1, forward strand.
GCCGGCCCTGCGCGACGCAGACACGATGGACACCTTCGTCGACAGCTCGTGGTATTTCCTGCGCTTCCTGTCCGCCGGAGATCCGTCGCAGGCGTTCCCGCCGCGCGAAGCCGCCAAGTGGGCGCCCGTCGATTCCTACATCGGCGGTGTCGAGCACGCGATCCTGCACCTGCTCTACGCGCGGTTCATCACCAAGGTGCTCTTCGACATGGGCCTGGTCGACTTCACCGAGCCTTTCACGAGCCTCATCAACCAGGGCATGGTGCTGCTGGACGGCTCGAAGATGTCCAAGAGCAAGGGCAATCTCGTCGAGTTCGCCGCCAGCATGGTCGACCCCGGCGCGGACGCCGTCCGCGTGGCGATCGCCTTCGCCGGCCCGGTCGAGGACGACATCCACTGGGAGGACGTCTCGACCACCGGCGCCCAGAAGTTCCTCGCCCGCGCGTGGCGCGTGGCCAAGGACGTCACGAGCGATCCCGACGTCATCTGGGCGGAGGGCGACCCGGCGCTGCGCCGCGTGACCCACCGTCTGCTCGCGGATGCTCCGGGGCTGATCGAGCAGACGAAGTTCAACGTCGTCGTCGCCCGTCTGATGGAGCTCGTCAACGCCACCCGAAAGGCGATCGACACCGGCGCCGGCCCCGCGGACCCCGCGGTGCGCGAGGCGGCCGAGGCGACCGCGATGGTGCTCGACCTCTTCGCTCCGCACACCGCCGAGGAGATGTGGGAGATCCTGGGCTACGACGGATTCGTCGGTCTCGTCCCGTGGCGCAGCGCCGACCCGACCCTGCTCGTCGAGGAGACGGTGACCTCGGTCGTGCAGATCGACGGCAAGGTGCGCGCGACGCTCCAGGTGCCCGCGCGCATCGACGCCGCTGAGCTCGAGCGCATCGCGCGCGCGGACGAGCGCGTGCAGCGGTCGCTCGCGGGACGCGAGATCACCCGGGCGGTCGTGCGTCCGCCCAAGGTCGTGAGCTTCAGCACGCACTGAGGCTCGGTTCCTCCCCGGTCGCCGCCGGGGCGGGGATTTCCCCAGGTGCTGCCGCACCGCTGATCGGCGGTGACGACGGCTTCTACCGTGAGCGGGTGGCCGCAGCATCCGATCCCGATCCCGAAGCCGTCATACCCGCGCGGCGCCGACTCGGGGCGGGCGCCGCGGTCGTCGTCGTCATCGGAGCGCTCGCGATCACGGTGGGAATCGGCATCTTCCGCGGCGCGTCGACTCCGGTCGAGCACGTGCGCGTCGACCGCCAGGCGACGGATGCCGCCGCCCCGGCGGCCGTGTACGTCCACGTGTCCGGTGCCGTGGCGGAACCCGGTCTGTACGTCCTCGGCGAGGGAGCCCGGGTGATGGATGCCGTCGCCGCCGCGGGCGGTTTCGCCGACGACGCGGATCGGGCGGCTGTGAATCTCGCCCGGCCGGTGTCCGACGGAGAGCAGCTGGCCGTGCCCGCGGAGGGCGAGGTGCCCCCGACGGCCGATCCGGCGACGGGCGCGGCCGGCGGGGCCGCGGGGGGAGTGGTCGATCTGAACACCGCCGACCTCGCGACGCTCGACACCCTCCCGCGCATCGGTCCCGCGCTCGCGCAGCGCATCATCGAGTGGCGTGAGGCGAACGGGCGCTTCACGTCCGTCGAAGACCTGCTGGCGGTGCCGGGGATCGGCGACAAGATGCTCGAGTCCCTCCGGGAGCTGGTGACGGTGTGACCCCGTCGCTGCGTCTGTCGCTGCGCCTCCTGCCCGTCGCGGCTGCCGCGTGGTGTGCTGCTCTCACGGCGATCTACGCACCCGCGGCCGCCCCGCTCCTCGCCGGCGTGCTGTGGATCGCCGCGCTCACGGCAGTGGCCGTGGCCGCTCGGAGGGCACGAGGAACTTCCGCACGGACGGGGCGCCTGAACGCGGCGGTCCTCGTGCTCGCGGTCGCGGCCGCGGCAGCCGCGGCATCCCATGTCGCCTTCGCGCAACCAGAGCGCGAGGGAGTCCTCATGCGAGGGATGGTCGACGGCCGCGCCGTCGCAGTCACGGCCGAGGTGATCGGGAAGGTCGAGCGACGGGACGACGGGGCACTCGCGTTCGACGCGCACGCGACGAGAGTCGCGATCGGCGCCGAGGTGTACGCGGTGAGAGCACCGGTCGTCGTGCGCGTGGACCCTGACGATGTCGATGATCTCCGCGCCCTCGACGTCGGCGCGACCATCGAAGCGGCGGGCACGGTGGCGGCAGCGCGACCCGGCGAGCGTGCCGTGCTCGTCGTGCGCGCGTCGCGAGGGGTGACCGTGACCGTCGCGCCGGCCGGACCCGCGCAGGCGGCGGGCGCCCTGCGGCAGAGCCTCGTCGAGGCGGTGGCCGGACTGCCCGGGCCAGGCGCCGCGCTGGTGCCGGGGCTCGCCGTCGGCGACACGTCCGCCGTCCACGCAGAGCTGGACACCGCGATGAAGGAGTCCTCGCTGTCGCACCTCACGGCGGTCTCGGGGGCCAACTGCGCGCTCGTCGTCGGGCTCGCCTTCGCCGCGACCGCCGCCGTCGGCGGCTCGCGCGCGATGCGGGTGGCGGGGGGACTTCTGGCGCTGACCGGGTTCGTGCTGCTCGTGACACCCGAGCCGAGCGTGGTGCGTGCCGCTGCGATGGCCGCGATCGCCATGCTCGGGGTGCTGCTCGGCCGACCGGGGGCGGGGGCGGCGACGCTGTCGCTGTGCGTCACCGTGCTCCTCGTCGCCGACCCGTGGCTCGCCGCTTCTCTCGGATTCGCGCTGTCGGTCACCGCGACAGGCTCGCTGCTCCTCTTCGCCCGGCCGCTGGCGAGAGGACTCTCACGCCGGCTGCCTCGTGCCCTGGCGCTGGCGCTGTCGGTGCCGCTCGCTGCACAGCTGGCCTGCGGACCACTCCTGGTGCTCATCGATCCGGCCGTCCCCGTCTACGGGGTCCTCGCCAATCTCCTCGCCGCGCCGGCGGCGCCCGTCGCGACGGTCGTGGGGCTGGCCGCTTGTCTGAGTGCGCCGATCCCGCTCCTTCAGGACGGCCTCGCCGCCGTCGCGTGGCTGCCCGCATCGTGGATCTCGGCGACGGCGACCACGGTGTCCGGGCTCCCGGCCGATCGGATCCCGTGGGCGCAGGGATGGCCGGGCGCCCTCGCGCTGGGGGTCGTCGGGCTGGCCATCGGAGTGATCATCGGTCTACGGCCCCTTTCGCGGCGTCGGGTCCTCACGCGCCGCGCGGCGGCGGTGCTGGTCACCGTGCTCGCGGGAGTCCTCGGCGGAACCGGCCTCCTCGCGACCTCGGCGGGGCGGCTGACGCTGCCCGACGGGTGGAGCGTCCTCGCGTGCGAGGTCGGACAGGGCGACGCCGTGCTCCTGCGTTCCGCGGGCGCCGTCGCGCTCGTCGACACCGGTCCGGAGCCGGCGGCGCTGGCATCGTGCCTCGACCGGGTGGGCATCGCGCGGATCGACCTCCTGGTCCTCACCCACTTCGACATCGACCACGTCGGCGGCGCCGACGCCGTTCACGGCCGGGTCACGACGGTCCTCCACGGCCCGCCCGACGACGACGGGAGCGCGGTCCTCGAACGCCTCGCCCACGGCGGGGCCGAGGTCATCGACGCGCGCGCGGGCCTGTCGGGGTCGCTCGGCGGCGCGCGGTGGCGAGTCCTCTGGCCGGCGAGGGAGGGGCGGGCCTATCCGCCGGGCAATGACGCGAGCGTTGTCCTCGACGTGCGCGGTGGAGGCATCCCTCCGACTCTGCTGCTCGGGGACCTCTCCGCGTCGCCGCAACGCGCGATCGTCTCCGCTCACGTCCTCGATCCGCCGTACGACATCGTCAAGGTCGCCCATCACGGCAGTGCGGATCAGGATGCCGCGCTGTACCGCGCGGCCGCACCCGCGGTCGCGCTCGTCACCGTCGGTGCCGAGAACGACCACGGTCACCCGCGACGGGAGATCCTCGACATCCTCGATGAGGTGGGCGCACGGGTTGCGCGGACCGACGTGGAAGGGCTGCTCGCCGTGTGGCGGAGCTCGGACGGTCTCCGGGTGTGGCGCGAGCGCGACGGGGGAGTCCCACCCCCTCGCTAGGCTGGGAACATGGCCCCGACCGCGCGACGCGCCCCCGCGAAGTCCACGCGCAGCGCGATCCCGCAGCTGTCCTGGCGCTCTCCGCAGCCGGCCCCGATCGTGCTCGTCTCCGGTCCCGAAGACGTCTGCGCGGAGCGGGCGATCGCCGGGGTCCGCGACTACCTGCGCGCGGAGGACGCGAGCCTCGAGGTGTCCGATCTCCGCGCCGACGACTACGCCGCGGGCTCGCTCCTCGCGATGACGTCGCCGTCCCTGTTCGGCGAGCCCCGGCTCGTGCGCGTGACCGGGGTGGAGAAGTGCTCCGACGCCTTCCTCTCCGAGGCGCTGTCGTACCTCGCCGTCCCGCAGGAGGGCGCGACCGTCGTCCTCCGTCACACGGGAGCCAGCGTCCGCGGCAAGAAGCTGCTCGACGCGATCCGTGCCGGCGAGGGCGGGGGCGTCGAGATCGCGTGCCCCGCGATCAAGCGCGACTCCGATCGCTACGATTTCGCGGCGGGCGAGTTCCAGGCCGCCAAGAGGCGGATCGCACCGCCCGCGTTGCGCACGCTCGTCTCCGCGTTCGCCGACGACGTCACCGAGCTCGCCGCCGCGTGTCAGCAGCTCATCTCCGACGTGCCGGGCGACATCACCGAGCAGGTCGTGGAACGGTACTACGGGGGCCGCGTCGAGACGTCCGCGTTCGTCGTCGCCGACACGGCCATCGCGGGCCGCTACGGTGACGCGCTGATCGCGCTGCGGCACGCGCTCGCGTCCGGCGCCGACCCGGTGCCGATGGTCGCTGCCATCGCTCTCAAGCTCCGCACGATGGCACGCGTCGCCGGCAGCCGCGAGCCGGCCGCTGCCCTCGCCGCCCGGGTGGGCCTGAAGGACTGGCAGGTCGATCGCGCGCGACGCGACCTGGCCGGGTGGAACGAGGCATCCCTCGGCAGGGCGATCCAGGCGGCGGCGCGAGCGGATGCCGAGGTCAAGGGGGGCTCGCGTGACGCGGTGTTCGCGCTCGAGCGGCTCGTCACCGTCATCGCGACCCGCGCACCCTACGCCGTGTGAGTCGAGCGCGGCGGAAACGCCGAAGGCCCGCCCCCGGGGGGACGGGCCTTCGATCGGTGCGGTGCCTGCTCAGAGAGCGGCGACCTGCTGGGCGATGGCCGACTTGCGGTTCGCCGCCTGGTTCTTGTGGATGACGCCCTTGCTCACGGCCTTGTCGAGCTTCTTGGTCGCCTTGAGCAGAGCCTTCTCGGCGGCGGCCTTGTCGCCGGCGGCGACGGCCTCGCGGGTGCGACGCACCTCGGTCTTCAGCTCGCTCTTGACGGCCTTGTTGCGCTCGCGCGCCTTCTCGTTGGTCTTGTTGCGCTTGATCTGCGACTTGATGTTCGCCACGGGGAATGATCCTTCGTAGGTGGGTGATGGGAGGGTGCCGCGTTACGGGTAGAGGGGCCGCTCGCGACGTCGTGCGGAGGTGGGACCCCACACGCAAGCCAATCACCGAGTCTATCAGGTCTGTTCGAGCGTCGTGATCGCGAGGTGGAGCACCGCGTTGAAGACCTGGGGGCGCATGACCGTGACGTGGTGGGTCGTGCGTGGCACCACCACCAGCTCGGAGTGCGGCGCGAGGCCGACGAAGAGCTTCTCGTTCACGCGCAGCTGGTCGTACTGGCCGTTGACGAACCACAGCGGCACTTCGACACGGCCGACGGCCGCGAGCAGGTCGAGCACCGACAGGCTCCGCAGCGCCGTGTCCTGCGCATCGAGAGCGTACCCTCCCGCGCCGAAGTCGTCGCGCGTCTCGTCGGGGAGTATCCGGTCGAGCATGCGGTTGGTGAGCCACATGCCGCGGTCGGGGAGCGAGTCGAACCCTCGTGCGAGGAGACGGTAGGCGGCCAGGCCGACGCCGCGCGGAATCGCGGTGCACGACGCGGCGATGAGCCCGGCGACGGGCGGCGGATGCTCCGCTCCGACGTACTCCAGGCACAGCAGGCCGCCCATCGAATGACCCACGAGGAGCACGGGGCCTCGGGCCGAAGCATCCGTCACCGTCTCGTCGATCGTCTTCATCGCGCCGTCGAGCGTGAACGTCTCGGACATCCGCGATCCGTGCCCCGGAAGGTCGACGGCCGTCACGGGATTTCCCCGCGCCTCGAGGTAGCCCACCTGCGCGCGCCACATCGTCGCGGACGTGCGGATGCCGTGCACGAGCACGACCTGCACCACCATCGCCCCAGGCTAACCTCCGGATACAGCACTCGCGCAGGGCGGGGCGTCGCCCCACCCGTAGAATCGATGGGATATGTCACCGCGCGCCCTGAAGCCTCTCGAGCCGTCCGCGACCCCGCCCGAGCTGATCCGCAACTTCTGCATCATCGCCCACATCGACCACGGCAAGTCGACGCTGGCTGATCGGATGCTGCAGATCACCGGCGTCGTCGCCGACCGCGACATGCGCGCGCAGTACCTCGATCGCATGGACATCGAGCGCGAGCGCGGCATCACGATCAAGTCGCAGGCCGTGCGGATGCCGTGGGCGACCGAGGGCGGCACGTTCGCCCTCAACATGATCGACACGCCGGGCCACGTGGACTTCACGTACGAGGTGAGCCGGTCCCTGGCGGCGTGCGAAGGGGCCATCCTGCTGGTCGACGCCGCGCAGGGGATCGAGGCGCAGACCCTCGCCAACCTCTACCTCGCGCTCGAGAACGACCTGCACATCATCCCGGTCCTTAATAAGATCGACCTTCCCGCGGCCGATCCGGATCGGTTCGCGAAGGAGCTGGCGAATCTCATCGGCGGCGACCCCGACGACGTGCTGCGCGTGAGCGGCAAGACCGGTATGGGCGTCGAATCGCTGCTCGATCGCATCGTCGAGCAGATCCCCGCTCCCACCGGGAACGCGGATGCCCCGGCCCGCGCCATGATCTTCGACTCGGTCTACGACTCCTACCGGGGCGTCGTGACGTACGTCCGCATGGTGGACGGCAAGCTCGAGCCGCGCGAGCGCATCCAGATGATGTCGACACGGGCCCAGCACGATCTCCTCGAGATCGGGGTCTCCAGCCCCGAACCCGTCCCCACGAAGGGACTGGGCGTGGGCGAGGTGGGCTACCTGATCACCGGCGTGAAGGACGTCCGCCAGTCCAAGGTCGGCGACACCATCACCCATGCGCGCAAGCCCGCGACCGAGGCCCTTGCGGGTTACACCGACCCGAAGCCGATGGTCTTCTCCGGCATCTATCCGATCGACGGCAGCGACTACGGCGACCTGCGGGAGGCCCTCGACAAGCTCAAGCTGTCCGATGCCTCGCTGCAGTACGAGCCCGAGACGTCCGTGGCCCTCGGTTTCGGATTCCGCTGCGGCTTCCTGGGCCTGCTGCACCTCGAGATCATCACGGAGCGGCTTTCGCGCGAGTTCGGCCTCGACCTGATCACGACGGCGCCGTCGGTGATCTACGAGGTGCTCACCGACACCGGCGAGCACGTCACGGTGACCAACCCGAGCGAATACCCCGACGGGCGGGTGGCGAGCGTCTCCGAGCCGATGGTCAAGGCGGCGATCCTGCTGCCGAAGGACTACGTGGGAACGGTCATGGAGCTGTGCCAGGGCCGCCGCGGCCAGCTCCTGGGCATGGAGTACTTCAGCGAGGAGCGCGTCGAGCTGCGCTACAACATGCCGCTCGGCGAGATCGTCTTCGACTTCTTCGACCAGCTGAAATCGCGCACGCAGGGATACGCGAGCCTGGACTACGAGCCCAGCGGCCAGCAGGAGGCAGACCTGGTCAAGGTCGACATCCTGCTCCAGGGCGACAAGGTGGATGCGTTCAGCTCGATCGTCCACCGCGACAAGGCCTACGCCTACGGCACGATGATGACCGAGCGCCTTCGCAAGCTCATCCCGCGACAGCAGTTCGAGGTGCCGATCCAGGCCGCGATCGGTGCGCGGATCATCGCGCGCGAGAACATCCGCGCCATGCGAAAGGACGTTCTCGCCAAGTGCTACGGCGGCGACATCACACGCAAGCGCAAACTGCTCGAGAAGCAGAAGGAGGGCAAGAAGCGCATGAAGATGGTCGGACGCGTCGAAGTGCCCCAGGAGGCGTTCATCGCGGCGCTGTCGGGCGACGTCGAGGGCAAGGCCGCGAAGTAGGCTGGTCGGCATGCGTCGAGGTACCTTCCGGGACGACACGGTCGACTATGCCGCCGTGGGGGCGACGCAGGCGCCCGATCTGATGTCTTACCCGCCCGAGCGAAGCGTTCCGGCCGAGGAGTCGTGGCGCATTGGCAGCGGCGAGGCGCGTTTTCAGACGGCGAGCGAGGCGCTGCTGTCGTGGTCGGCGCAGCGCGGAGCGGGTCTCGAGCTCAAGGACGTGCGGCCCGCGTCCGGACCCATGTACTCCGGCGTGAGCTTCGACGCCGAGGGCAACCCCATCGCCCCGAGTCGCTCCGAGACCGATCTGCGCTACGACGCGGACGGCACCCCCTATGTCGGAGCGGGGACCACGGTGCGGGTTCACGGCCGTGTGCGCGGCCTGCGGGCCGACGCCGAACTGCGTGTCATCTTCGCGGTCGAAGAGCCGCGAAGAGTCGGCTTCGCGCTGGGGACCGTCGGCGAATCGGTGGTGTCGGGCGAGGAGTCGTTCATGCTCGACTGGAACGACAACGACGAGGTGTGGTTCACGGTCCGCGCCTTCGATTCGCCGCGCGCGCTGTTCTACCGACTTCTCCCGGGTCTGGTGCGGCGTCGGCGTCGAGAGCTCTTCACGAGATATCTGCGGGCCATCTCGCCCCTCTACGCGACCCCCGCGTGAGCCGCTGATGGGCTCCGCGCTACCGCTGGGCGAGCCGGTCCCCGCCGACGGCTCCCTCCCGGCCGGGACGGTCGTCGATCCGCGCACGCCGTTCGGCGTCTACCTTCACGTGCCGTTCTGCCGCGTGCGCTGCGGCTACTGCGACTTCAACACGTACACCGCGGGCGAGCTGCGCGGCGCGCGCCAGGACGAGTACGCCGACACGCTTCTCCGCGAGGTCGAACTCGCCCGTGCGGTGCTCGAGGGCCTCGGCCCCGCCCGTCGGGCCGCCACCGTGTTCTTCGGGGGCGGCACCCCCACACTGCTCCCCCCGGGCGATCTCGGCCGAATGCTCGACGGCGTGCGCGAGGCGTTCGGCGTCGAGGGCGGTGCGGAGGTGACCGTCGAGGCCAATCCCGACACAGTGACGGATGCCGCGGCCGCCGAGCTCGCGGCATCCGGGGTCACGCGGCTGTCGATCGGCATGCAGTCGGCGGTACCGCACGTGCTCGCGGCCCTCGACCGCACCCACGACCCGGCGAACGTGCGCACCGCGGTGACCGCCGCCCGTCGCGCGGGCCTGGATGTCAGCCTCGATCTCATCTACGGCGCGCCGGGGGAATCGCTCGACGACTGGCGGGCCTCCGTCCGCACCGCCGTCGAGCTGGAGCCGGACCACGTCTCGGCGTACGCGCTGATCATCGAGGACGGCACCAAGCTCGCCCGTCAGATCCGGCGCGGCGAGGTGCCCGCACCCGACGACGACCTGCAGGCCGACATGTACGAGTTCGTCGACGACGCGCTCGGGGCTGCCGGCTTCGACTGGTACGAGGTGTCCAACTGGGCGCGTTCGGAAGCGCAGCGGTCCCGCCACAACCTCGCGTACTGGCAAGGCGCGGATTGGTGGGGTTTCGGCCCGGGCGCGCACAGCCACGTCGGCGGGGTGCGGTTCTGGAACGTGAAGCACCCGGCGGCCTACGCGCAGCGACTGGCGGCGGGGGAGTCCCCCGCCGCGGCCCGCGAGATCCCCGACGTCGAGGCGGCCACGCTGGAGAGGGTGCTCTTGCGCACCCGCATCCGTGAAGGGCTGCCGGTTTCCGAGGCGCTCGGCGAAGGGCGTCGCGCCGTCGCGGCGCTCATCGCGGACGGGCTCATCGACGGATCGGCCGCGGTCCACGGCCGTATCGTGCTGACGCGGCGCGGCCGGCTGCTCGCGGACGCGGTGGTGCGCGCCCTCACTGAGTAGACCGCGCGGTCCGCTCCTCCCGGCTTCGGGTCGGAGCATCCGGTAGAATTGGCACTCCAGTCATGCGAGTGCCAGAACGGGCGTGAGGAGGCGGGATGGTCAGCGAACGCGGACTCCAGGTGCTGCGCGCGATCGTCGAGGACTACGTCGACACACGCGAGCCCGTCGGCAGCAAGACGATCGTCGAGCGTCACGCCTTCGGCGTGTCGGCGGCGACGATCCGCAACGACATGGCCCTGCTCGAGGACGAGGAACTCATCACCGCCCCTCACACCTCGTCCGGTCGGGTCCCGACCGACAAGGGCTACCGGGTCTTCGTCGATCACCTGGCCGAGGTTCGCCCGCTCAGCTCGGCGCAGCGAACGGCGATCACGTCGTTCCTCGAGGGCCCCGGCGACCTCGACGACGTCCTCGCCCGCACCGTCCGTGCGCTCACCCAGCTCACGGGCCAGGTCGCGATCGTGCAGTACCCGTCCTTCGCCCGCGCGAACGCCACCCACGTCGAGCTGGTGCAGCTCGGTGGGGGGCGGATGCTGGTGATCGTCGTCACCGACACCGGTCGGGTGTCGCAGCGCATGGCGTTCGTGCGTGACGATTTCGACGACGCCGACCTCGCCCGCATCCGCGCGGAGCTGGGAACCCTCCTCGTCGGCCGGTCCGTCCGCGAGGGGCTGCAGCGCATCGCCGATCACCTCGCCGCCTCGCCTGCGACCGGCGCCGCTCATGAGGTCGCGACCGCGGCGATCGTGCGCGTCGTCGCCGAGGAGCTCGACGAATTCCGCCAGGACAAGCTCGTGATGGCCGGCAGTGCGACGCTCGCTCGACTGGAGGCCGATTTCCGTGGCAGCATCTACCCGCTGCTCGAGGCGATCGAGGAGCAGGTGACGATCCTCCGACTGATGGGAGAGATGGTCGCCGACGAGAAGGGCCTCGCCGCCAGCATCGGCCGCGAGAACGAGCCGTTCGGCCTGGCCGAGGCATCCGTCGTCGCCAGCGACTACGACGCGACCGGATCACGCGCGCGCGTCGGGGTGCTCGGACCGACCCGCATGGACTACCCCACCAATCTCGCGGCGGTCCGTGCCGTCGCCCGTTATCTGACGCGAATGCTCGAGGAAGACGAGAGCAGCCGCTGACGCGGACGCGCACCGACACGATCCCCGCGGCCAACCGCGGGCAGGAAGGCGAAAGTGGCTGACCACTACGAGGTTCTCGGCGTCTCGCGCGACGCCACCCCCGACGAGATCAAGAAGGCCTATCGGCGGCTTGCGCGCGAACTGCACCCGGACGTGAACCCCGGGGAGGACGCGTCCGAGCGCTTCAAGCTCGTGACGCACGCCTACGACGTGCTCAGCGACCCGGAGCAGCGCGCCCGCTACGACATGGGCGGAGGCGAGAACCCCTTCGCCGGGGCCGGCGGATTCGGCGGTTTCAACGACATCTTCGAGACCTTCTTCGGCGCGGCGGGCGGCGGTTCGCGCGGGGCGCGGCCGCGCTCTCGCCGCGAGCGCGGCCAGGACGCCCTCGTGCGCGTGTCGCTCGAGCTCGGCGATGTCGTCTTCGGCGTCCACCGCGACATCGAGGTCGACACGGCGGTGCTCTGCGAGACCTGCCAGGGGTCGTGCTGCCAGCCGGGGACGTCGCCGGTCACGTGCGACATCTGCCACGGCACCGGCCACGTGCAGCGTCAGGTGCGGAGCCTGTTGGGCAACGTCCTCACCAACCAGCCCTGCAACGTCTGCCAGGGTTACGGCACGACGATCCCCTACCCCTGCGCCACCTGCCAGGGTCAGGGTCGCGTCCGCGCGCGTCGCACCGTGTCGCTCGACATCCCGGCCGGCGTCGAGACGGGCCTGCGGCTGCAGCTGCCCGGCTCGGGCGAGGTCGGCCCCGCCGGCGGCCCGAACGGCGACCTCTACATCGAGGTGACCGTCGCGCCGCACGAGGTGTTCAGCCGTGACGGCGACGACCTGCTCGCGACGCTCGAGGTGTCGATGCCCGACGCGATCCTCGGCACGACGACGACCATCGAGTCGCTCGACGGCCCGGTCGACCTCGAGCTGCGGCCCGGGGTCCAAGGCGGCGACGTGCTCACGATCAAGGGCCGCGGCATCACGCCGCTGCGCGGCTCGCAGCGCGGTGACCTGCGCGTGGGCGTGCACGTCGTCACGCCGACCCGCCTCGACCACAAGGAGCGGTCGCTCATCGAAGAGTTCGCCAAGCGCACGAAGGCGCCGAGCCCTCGCCTGGCCGAGTTCCACCAGGGGCTGTTCGCCAAACTGCGCGATCGCTTCCGGAACGGCTGAGCATGGCCCTGCACTTCGTGCTCGACGAGCCGGCCGTCGCCGGTCCGGGCGACGCCGTGGTGCTGACCGGCTCCGAGGCGCATCATGCCGCGTCGGTGCGCCGTGTGCGCGTCGGCGAGGAGGTCACGGTCGGCGATGGGCGCGGTGCCTGGCTCACCGGGAGATGCGAGTCCGTTGCGCCGCGCGAGGTGGTCGTGCGCATCGAGACCAGGATGGACTCCCCGGCCCCGCGTCCGCGGGTGGTGCTGGTCCAGGCGCTGGCGAAGGGGGACCGCGACGAGCTGGCGATCCAAGCGGCGACCGAGCTCGGCGTCGACGTGATCGTGCCCTGGCAGGCGGCGCGGAGCGTGTCCCGATGGGATGCCGCGAAGGCCGAGAAGGGACGCGCCCGGTGGGCGACCATCGTCCGGGAGGCGGCGAAGCAGGCGCACCGCGCGTGGATCCCCGAGGTCGCGCCGCTCGTCACCACCGCCGAGCTCGTCGCGCGGGCGGGGGAGTCCCGCGTTCTCGTGCTCGAGCCGTCCGGGCCGGATCGGCTCACGGAGGTCGACCTCCGCGGCGAGGAGCGCGACGTGCTGCTGGTCGTCGGGCCGGAGGGCGGCATCGCTCCGGAGGAGCGGGAGCGGCTCTCCGCCGCCGGTGCCGCGACCGTGCGTCTCGGCGAGAGCGTGTTGCGCACCTCGACCGCGGGACCCGCGGCGCTCGTCCTGGTGAGCGCCGCGCTCGGGCGGTGGTGACCGCGGTCGCCCCCATCCCGGCGTCGGGGCGCGTCGGTAGACTTGCCGCATGAGCGAACCATCGATCTTCACGCGCATCCGGAACGGCGAGATCCCGTCCGAGATCGTCGCCGAGACCGAGAACGTGTTCGCGATCCGCGATATCGCGCCGCAGGCTCCGGTCCACCTCCTCGTGATCCCCAAGAGCGAGGAGTACCGCAACGTCGTCGAGCTCGCAGCCGGCGATCCCGACCTCCTCGCCGAGGTCGTGGGCGTCGCCAACAGCCTCGCGGCCGAGCACGCCGACGGCGACTTCCGCCTTGTGTTCAACACCGGCCCGCGAGCGGGCCAGACCGTCTTCCACGTGCACGCCCACGTGCTCGCCGGAGGACTCGAAGAAGAGAGTCTCGGTGCCTGACGAATCAGCACACGACCCCGTCATCGACCGGGTGTACGCCGACGGCGTCGCCATGGTCCAGCTCCTCGGTCCGCAGGACCGCCTCCTCCGCGTCGTCGAGCGCGAGCATCCCGACGTCGATGTGCACGTTCGCGGGAACGAGATCACCCTCACGGGAGAAGCCGACGCGGTCGCCGCCGCCCGATCGCTCGTCGACGAGCTGCTGGCGATGACGCGGGCCGGCCAGGGGCTCGATCCCTCCGACGTCTCCTCATCGAGCCGCATCCTGCGAACCGAAGGCGGACCCCGGCCGTCCGAGGTGCTCGGAGAGGCGATCCTCTCGTCGCGCGGCAAGGTCATCCGCCCGAAGACGCTGGGGCAGAAGGCGTATGTCGACGCGATCGAGGAGAACACGATCGTCTTCGGCATCGGCCCCGCGGGCACGGGGAAGACGTACCTCGCGATGGCCAAGGCCGTCCAGGCGCTGCAGCGCAAGGAGGTCAGCCGCATCATCCTGACCCGTCCGGCCGTCGAGGCGGGGGAGCGGCTCGGGTTCCTCCCGGGCACCCTGACCGACAAGATCGACCCCTACCTCCGGCCGCTCTACGACGCGCTCAACGAGATGATGGACCCCGAGCTCGTGCCGAAGCTCATGGCGACCGGCACCATCGAGGTCGCCCCGCTTGCCTACATGCGCGGACGCACCCTCAACGACTCGTTCGTCGTGCTCGACGAGGCGCAGAACACCACGCCCGAGCAGATGAAGATGTTCCTGACGCGGCTCGGCTTCGGCACCCGCATGGTGGTCACCGGTGACATCACCCAGATCGACCTTCCCCAGGGGGCATCCGGACTCCGACTCGTGACGCGCGTGCTGGGCGAGATCGACGACATCCACTTCTCCTACCTCACGAGCGATGACGTCGTGCGCCACACGCTCGTCGGACGCATCGTCGACGCCTACAGCGAGTACGACGAGCGCCGTATCGCCGCGCGGCGCGAGCGGGACGAGGCATCCGAGTTCGCCAATCGTGCCGAGAGGCGCGCCGGCATGCGTCCCCACAACCCGCGCGATCACCTGCCCAAGCGAGGACGCTCATGACCATCGAGATCAGCAACGAGTCGGGCGTGGCCGTCGACGAGACGGTTCTGCTGCGTCTCATGGAGAACAACCTGGCGGAGCTGCACGTGAGCCCCGACGCTGATGTGGCGATCCTCCTGGTCGACGAGGGCGCGATGGAGGCGCTGCACGTGCAGTGGATGGACGAGCCAGGACCCACCGACGTCCTCAGCTTCCCGATGGACGAGCTCCGTCCGGGCACCGACGACATGCCCACGCCGGCCGGGCTCCTCGGCGACATCGTGCTGTGCCCGCAGGTCGCCGAGACGCAGGCGGTCGCGGCCAAGCACTCCACCATGGACGAGCTCGTGATGCTCACGACGCACGGCCTGCTGCATCTCCTCGGCTTCGACCACGCGGAGCCCGAAGAGGAGCGCGAGATGTTCGGGCTGCAGCGCGAGCTCATCACGGCCTTCCAGGCCACCGAGCGTCGCCGAAATCGAGCATGACCGCCGCTCTCCTCCTCGTCGCCGCGGCACTGCTGCTCGCGTTCGGCGCGCTCATGGTCGCGATCGACGCGGCGCTCGGCGTCACCTCGCGCGCGGATCTGGCCGAGCTCGGCTCGTCGGGGAGGAACGCGGCGTCGTTGCGGCGCATCGCCGCCGATCCCGAGGCACACGCCAACGCGGTCATCTTCATCCGCGTGCTCGCCGAGACGACGGCGGCGGTGCTCGTCACGGTGGCGTTCACCCTTCTCTTCGACAGCATCTGGTGGGCGATGCTCGCGGCCGCCGTGCTTATGACGGGCGTGTCCTACGTCGTAGTGGGCGCGAGTCCGCGCCATGTCGGCCGTCAGCACGCGAAAGGCCTCCTGCGCGGGTCGGCGCCGATCGTGCGCGGCGTGCGCGTGCTGCTCGGACCCCTCGCGCACGGACTCGTCGCGCTCGGCACCCGCATCACCCCCGGCGTCTCCCGCGGCGCATCCTTCGCCTCCGAGGAGCAGCTGCTCAGCATCATCGACGAGGCTGCCGAGAACGAGCTCATCGAGGAGGACGACCGCGAGCTCATCCACTCCGTCTTCGACTTCACCGACACCTTCGTGCGAGAAGTCATGGTCCCCCGCACCGACATGGTGACGGTGGATGCCACGGCGTCGACCCGTGAGGCGATGCGGCTCTTCCTCGACAAGGGCGTCTCGCGCGTGCCGATCGTCGACGACGAAGCCGATGACGTCGTCGGCGTGCTCTACCTGAAGGACCTCGTCCAGTTCGGGTTCCGCGACGAGGCGGGCTGGCGGGATGCGCCGATCACGCGAATCGCGCGGCCTGCGGTGTTCGTGCCCGAGTCGATGAAGGCCGAGACGCTGCTGCAGCAGATCAAGCGCGATGCCGTGCACGTGTGCCTCGTGGTGGACGAGTACGGCGGGGTTTCGGGGCTCGTGACGCTCGAGGACCTCATCGAGGAGCTCGTCGGCGAGATCGCCGACGAGTACGACCCTCGTGCGGACGAGGTCGTCGAGATCGAGCCCGGGCGATTCCGTGTGAGCGCACGGCTGGGTCTCGACGAGGTCGGCGACTTGTTCGGCATCGATCTCGAGGACGAGGACGTCGACTCGATCGGCGGCCTGCTCGGCAAGGCGCTCGGCCGCATCCCGCAGCCGGGCGCGACCGCCGAGTACTCCGGTCTCGTGATGACCGGCGGTGCCTCCCGCGGGCGAGGACGCGGGATCTCGACCGTCTTCGTAGAGCGCGGCGAGTCGCCCGACGAGTCCGAGTCCGCGGGGGGTCGCTCTCCGAGGACCGACGAGATCCGTGTTGTGCCGGCGCGAACCGGCGACGTACGCACCGGCAGGAAGGCCGACCGCTCGTGACCGATGAGACCCGCTCCGGATTCGTGACCTTCGTCGGCCGGCCCAACGTCGGCAAGTCCACCCTCACGAACGCCCTCGTCGGCGAGAAGGTCGCGATCACGAGCGACAAGCCCCAGACGACGCGGCGGGCGATCCGCGGCATCCTGAACCGCCCGGCGGGGCAGCTCGTGATCGTGGACACGCCCGGCATCCACAAGCCTCGCACGCTCTTGGGCGAGCGACTGAACAGCCTCGTCGAGCAGGTTCTCGGCGATGTGGATGTGATCGGGTTCTGCGTGCCGGCGACCGAGAAGGTAGGACCGGGCGATCGGCGCATCGCCGAGTCCCTCGACGGCTACCCGCGTGCGAAGAAGGTCGCGATCGTCACGAAGACCGACGCGGGTTCGCGCGATCAGATCACCGAGCGTCTCCTCGAGGTCGACGCGCTGCGCGAGGACTGGGCGGCGGTGATCCCGCTTTCCGCGCTCACCCGCGAGCAGCTCGATGTGCTGACCGACGAGCTGCTGGCGCTCATGCCCGAGGGCCCGGCGCTCTACGACGCCGACGTGGTCACCGACGAGTCTCTCGAGGATCGCATCGCGGAGATCATCCGGGAAGCCGCCCTCGAGGGCGTGCGCGATGAGCTGCCGCACTCGATCGCCGTGACGATCGAGGACATCGCACCCCGCGAGGATTCCGACCTGACCGATATCTACGCGAACATCGTCGTCGAGCGCGACAGTCAGAAGGCGATCATCATCGGGCGCAAGGGGTCGCGTCTCGCCGACGTCGGCAAGCGCGCCCGCGCGGGCATCGAGCCCCTGGTGGGCACCCGCGTCTTCCTGTCGCTCCGCGTGCGCGTCGCGAAGGAGTGGCAGCGCGACCCGAAGCAGCTCGGACGACTCGGATTCTGAGCCTCAGCCCGCGACCGGGCGCAGCGCGGAGCGGATGATCACCGTGTCCTCGCCGTAGTCGGCGTCCGCGGCATCCTGCCAGGTGCCGTCGTCCCACACGACGTCGACCCACAGCCAGCCGTTGTCGGGATAGGACCCGAGGTACGCCTCGCCGAGCGCGTCGGGGAGCTCCTCCTGCATCGCCTGCAGCGTCTGCTCGTCACCCGCCCCCGGCTCACCACCCGTGGGATCCTCGGGCGCCAGCGGGTCGTACAGCGCGAGCATCACCGGCGGCTGGGTCACGGTGAATGCCTCGCCGTCGTACGTGCCCTGCACGGCATACGCGCCCCACGTCGTGTCGCCCGAGCTCTCCGAGCCGTCGACTCCCTCCCACGTCCAGTTCGTGAGCGGGAGGCCGCTGCACTGCGGCGGGTAGGACTCGGCGACCGCACCCAGACACAGTTCGGCGTCGCCGTCGACGTCCAGCACGGTGCCTTGAGCGATGACCTCGCCCGAGGGCGGCGCCGGCCACACCGATCCGAGCGGGGCGGTCGGCGGCGAGTCGGGTGAACCCGCGGATCCGCCGGGACCCGATGGGGTCGCGCAGCCCGCGAGGATCACGACGGATGCCGCGCCCAGCGCGGCGGCGAGGAATCGGCGGTGACGTGTCATGCCTGTGGAGTGTCGCGACCGCCGTGATCGTCTCACTCCTCGTGACAGGAGGTTCGCGCGCGCCGCGCGCACGGGTGTACCCTGGGGCCATGCGTGCAGGCTCGCTGCTTCTCCTTAGCTGCCGCGACGAGGCCTCGATCTAGGGCCTTCCTCGTCGCGGAGCTTGTCGTCGGCCCGCCCTTTGGACGAGAGAAGAACGACATCATGGAGAACACCCAGAAGCCCTCGGGCATGCCGATCCACAAGTATCGGCCGTATCACGAGCAGATCGCCGTGACCCTGCCCGACCGAACGTGGCCGGACCGGCGCATCACGACCGCACCCCGATGGTGCGCGGTCGACCTGCGGGACGGCAACCAGGCCCTCATCGATCCGATGAGCCCGGAGCGCAAGCGCATCATGTTCGAGCTCCTCGTGAAGATGGGCTACAAGGAGATCGAGGTCGGCTTCCCCTCGGCGAGCCAGACCGATTTCGACTTCGTGCGTCAGCTCATCGAAGAGAACCTCATCCCCGACGACGTGACCATCCAGGTGCTGACCCAGGCACGAGAGCACCTCATCGAGCGCACCTATGAGTCGATCGCTGGCGCGAAGCAGGCCATCGTCCACCTGTACAACTCCACCAGCATCCTGCAGCGGGATGTGGTCTTCCGCACCGACAAGCAGGGGATCATCGACATCGCGCTCGAGGGCGCGCGGCTGTGCCGCCAGTTCGAGAAGCGCATCCCCGAGACGAAGGTGTTCTACGAGTACTCACCGGAGAGCTACACCGGCACCGAGCTGGACTTCGCCGTCGACGTCTGCAATCAGGTGATCGAGATCTTCGAGCCGACGCCGGAGCGCAAGGTCATCATCAATCTTCCCGCGACGGTCGAGATGGCGACGCCGAACGTCTACGCCGACTCGATCGAGTGGATGAGCCGGCGCCTGGCGCATCGCGAGAACGTCATCCTGTCGCTGCATCCGCACAACGACCGCGGAACGGCGATCGCGGCGGCGGAGCTGGGCTACATGGCCGGCGCCGACCGCATCGAGGGATGCCTGTTCGGCAACGGCGAGCGCACCGGGAACGTCGACCTGGTGGCGTTGGGCATCAACCTGCTGACCCAGGGCATCGATCCGCAGATCGACTTCAGCGACATCGATCAGGTCAAGCGCACCGTCGAGTACTGCAACCAGCTGCCCGTGCACGAGCGGAGCCCGTGGGCCGGCGACCTCGTCTTCACGGCCTTCAGCGGCTCCCACCAGGACGCCATCAAGAAGGGCTTCGAGGCGATGGCCGCCCGTGCGGCGTCGGACGGCGTGAGTGTCGACGAGATCGAATGGGCCGTGCCGTATCTGCCGATCGACCCGAAGGATCTCGGACGCTCGTACGAGGCAGTGATCCGCGTCAACTCGCAGTCGGGCAAGGGCGGGGTCGCGTATCTGCTCAAGACCGACCACGCGATCGACCTGCCCCGCAAGCTCCAGATCGAGTTCTCCGGAGTGGTCCAGGCCAAGACGGATGCCGAGGGTGGCGAGGTCACGAGCGACCAGATCTGGGCGATCTTCCGCGATGAGTACCTTCCGTCGGCGGTCGCCGACGAGCGGTGGGGGCGCTTCGAGCTGCTTGCGACGAGCACCCGCAGCGACATGTCGGGCGATGTCTCCCTCGACGTCACCCTGCGGGACGGCGACGCGCGGTACGAGGCATCCGGTCACGGCAACGGTCCTGTCGCCGCGTTCCTCGAGATCGTCCGCGGCCAGGGGTTCGATGTGACGCTCTACGACTACGTCGAGCATGCGCTCAGCGCCGGCGGCGACGCGCAGGCTGCGGCCTACATCGAGCTGCAGGTCGACGGCGAGCGCCTGTGGGGCGTCGGCATCGACGGCGACATCTCGACGGCGTCCCTCAAGGCGATCGTGTCGGGTGTGAACCGCGCGATTCGCACGCGGGAGCGTTCGGGGGCCCTGGCAGGGGTGTGACGGCGGTCCGATCGTCGAGACGCGGGATCTGAGGCGAACCCGGGGGTGTCGACCCCTGGCTCGACGTGATCCCCGGTCTCGGTGGTGTGCGCGAGGCGCAGCGGGTTCAGGGCTTGACGATCGGGATCGACGAGGTCTCGACCGCCACCTTGCGCCGGTAGAGGGCGCGCTGCTCGGGCAGTGAGATGTCGAAGATCACGGCGAGCAGCCGGATCACCGTGGTGACGGCGACGCCGATGATCGCGGCGACGGTGAGGTCCGCGCCGAAGGCATTGGCGCCGGCGAGGACGAGGCAACCGGCACCCGCGGCGACGGCGTAGAGCGACCCGACGTGCATGATCGCGACGGGCAGGCCCATGATCATGTCGCGCAGGATGCCGCCGCCGACCGCAGCGCACACTCCGACGAACACCGCGGGCACCAGGGGGAGCCCGAGGTACAGCGCCTTGCTCGTGCCGAAGGCGCCGAAGAGACCGATCACGAGAGCGTCGAGTCCGACGATCGCGGCGTTGAGTCGCTGGAACAGCCCGGCCAGCAGCATGCCAACGAGGGCCGCCACGGTCGCGGTGATGAGGTACCAGTTGCTCTGCAGCGTCACCGGGGTCACGTTGAGCAGCAGGTCGCGGATGAGACCGCCGCCCATGCCCATCACGATCCCGATGATCGCGACGCCGAGAAGGTCGAGGCGGCGCTGACCGCGGAATCCCGATGCGAACAGGGCACCTTGGATGCCGCCGAGGCCGACGGCGATGAGGTCCGCCCACAGGGGGATCACGAAGATCGGTTCGTTCACCCCACCATTGTCGCGTCGGGTCAGGGGATGTGCGTGCGCACCGCCGTCATGAAGCCGTCGAGGTCATCGACCCACAGGCGAACCGCGTCGACCTCGATCTCCTCGTCACCGAGTCGCGTGACCACCGGCTGCTCGAGGGTGACGAGCACATTCGTCTCGTTGTTCATGCGAAGCGCGAGTGTGCGTCCGTGCGGCTCGTCGCGCACCTTCGGTGCCTTCTCGATCACATCGCGGGATTTCTCGACGGCAGCCACCGCCTCCCAGGGCAGATCGACGTCGACGTGCGCGCCGTAGCGCGCGCGGATCCCGTCCGGCCCGACCGCATGAGGGCGCGTGAAGAAGCTCAGGAGGAGTCCGACCATCCAGGTGACGCCCCATATGCCGAGGGCGAGCAGAGGGATGCGCACCCACGGCCAGCGGTGCACGATGAGGTCCACGATGGGGATCTCGATGGCGGAGAGGACGATGAAGATCACGAGGATCGTCAGCACCGGGGAGTGGTACGTGAATCCGGATGCTCCGCGCGGCACGCGTGGGCGACGGAACAGCCAGCGGTAGAAGCTCTGCCAGACCCCGACCTCGGCCCGCCACGCGGCGCGTCCGAGGGCGGCGAACCGCGCGAGCGGATGCCGCGGGGCGGGGTCTTCGCTCGTCCCCATCGCAGCGGACTCGGGGGCGGCGGACTCGGGGGCGGCGGACGCGGGGGCGGCGGAAGCCGCGGTCGGGGGCGTGGCGTCCGTCACCATTCCTCGCGCTCCTTCTGGGCGTGCTCGTGCTCGGCGACGAGGGTCTCGAGCCGGCCGCGCACGTGGTCGAGCGCGCGTATCGCGGCGGCGACCGTCTCGCCGTCGAGCCCGTCGATGAGTGAAGCGCCGAGTTGTTCGTGCTCGGCATCCATCGTCTCCATCATCGAGAGTCCGCGCTCCGTGAGATCGACGAGGACGGCTCGCCGGTCGGTGGGATGCGGCTCGCGTCGCGCGAGGCCGGTGGCGTCGAGGGCGTCGACGAGCGTCGTGACGTAGCGCGGAGTGACACCGAGCTGTTCTGCCAGGTGGACCTGCGTCTGTGGCCCCTCGTGGAAGAGCACCCACATGAGGTGGGTGCGGGGAACGGTGAGTCCGCGTCGGTCGAGCTCCCGCTCCTGATCCGCCTCGAGGATACGAGAGATCGCGAGGAGCGAATCAAGGACGTGCGTTCCGGACATAGTGAACAGAGTACAGTATGTGGACACCCCGTTGACCGGGAACTCCGCGGTTGGGATCCTTTCCTCAGGTTCCGCGGCTCTGGGCAAGGGGGGACGATGGGGATTTCTGCGCGCGCATCGCGGGCGAAGGCGGCGGTGGACGTCGTGACAGCGTTCTTCGCCAAGGTCCAAGCCGCCGCCGACGACCCCGATGCGCTCGACTTCACCTTCGGCAACCCGCACGAATTCGCTCTGCCGGGCCTCGTCGAGGCCATTCGCAACCAGGTCGAGCCGCGCACAGTCGACTGGTACGCGTACCGCACCAGCGAGGCCGACGCACAGCAGACCATCGCCGCCGGACTGCGCACGGAGCTCGGGCTGCCCTTCGCGCCCGAGGACATCGCGATGACGCAGGGAGCCTTCGGCGCCATCTCCCTCGCCCTCGCCCTCCTGACGGATGCCGGTGACGAGGTCGTCATCCCGGTTCCGGGGTGGTTCTGCTACGAGCCGATGCTCTATGCCGCCGACCTCGTCCCCGTCCGTGCGCCGCTTGCGGCGGACACCTTCGACCTCGACCTGGGGGCGATCGCCGCCGCGATCACGCCCCGCACCCGCGTCGTCATCGTGAACTCGCCGGCCAACCCCACCGGCCGCGTGTACCCGGCGTCGACGTGGCGCGAGCTCGCCGATCTGCTTGAGCGCGCGTCCGCCGAGCACGGACGGCGCATCTGGCTGCTGTCGGACGAGCCCTACCGCCGCATCCGCTTCGACGGTGTGGAGTTCGCGAGCCCGGCGGCTGTGTACCCCTGGACTCTGATCGACTACAGCTACGGGAAGGTGCTGCTGGCGCCCGGGCAGCGTCTGGGCTACCTCGCGCTCTCGCCGCTCATCCCGGCGGAAGAGCGGGACGTGCTGCGCGAGGCGCTGTTCCCGCTGGGTCTTGCGATCGGGTGGGGATTCCCGGACGCGGTGATGCAGTACGCCGCGCCCGCCCTCGAGTCGGTGTCGATCGACATGGTCGAGCTGGCGCGCAAGCGCGACCGGCTCTTCGGGGCCCTGGCCGGTGCCGGGGTCGAACTGACGAGACCCGAGGGCACGTTCTACCTGTGGGGTCGCGCCCCGGGAGGCGACGGTCAGGCGTTCTGCGAGGCTCTCGCAGAACGTGGCGTCCACTTCATGCCGGGCACGCTGTTCGACCGGCCCGAGCACTTCCGGGTCTCGCTCACGGCGACGATGCAGACGATCGATCGCGCACTCCCCGAGCTGCTCGACGTCGTCGCGGGCTTCCGCGCAGGCGAGCGCTGATCGTCGCGAGCGGGGCGCCGCCGCCCCGGTGGGGACGGCGCCGACCATAATTGACGAGTGCCCACCTACCGTGACGAGGTCGTGGTCCTGCGCACCCACAAGCTGGGGGAGGCAGACAGGATCGTGACCATGCTCAGCCGGCGTCACGGCAAGATCCGTGCCGTGGCGAAGGGGGTCCGGCGCACGTCCTCGCGCTTCGGAGCGCGGTTGGAGCCGTTCATGGTCGCCGACGTGCAGCTCTATGAAGGACGCTCGCTCGACATCGTGCAGCAGGCGGAGTCCCTGGGCTCCTACGGTGCGGACATCGCCGCGCACTACGACCGCTACACGTCCGCCCACGCGATGGTCGAGGCAGCAGACCGGCTCAATGAGGCCGAAGCCACGCCGCAGCAGTATCTGCTCCTCGTCGGTGGGCTGCGAGCGCTGGCGCGCGGCGAGCACGCGTCGCGCAGCGTCCTGGACTCCTACCTGCTGCGGGCCATGGCCCTGTCCGGCTGGGCGCCCGGACTCACCGAGTGCGCGCGCTGCGGCGCCCCCGGGCCGCATGACACATTCGTCGCGCAGCTGGGCGGCATGGTCTGCAGCGACTGCGCGCCCACCGGTTCGGCGCGCGTCCACGCCGATACCGCGGGCCTCCTCCAGTCGCTCATGGCGGGCGAGTGGGAGCGAGTGGATGCCGCGTCCCCGGCGTCGTGCGCCGCCGCCTCCGGCCTCATTGCGGCGTACGCGCAGTGGCACCTCGAGCGCGGCATCCGTTCACTGTCGCACGTCGCGAGCGCACCGCAGGGGAGGAGCCGATGAGCCCGAAGCCGTTCACCCACCGCGACGCGGTCCCGTATCGCCCGGTCGACTGGACCGGGCTGTATCCGCCGGACTTCCCGAAGGGATCGGTGCCGAAGCACGTCGCGATCGTGATGGACGGCAACGGCCGCTGGGCGAACCGCCGCGGCCTCACGCGCGTCGAGGGTCACAAGGCCGGCGAGGCTGCGCTGCTCGACGTGGTCGCCGGTGCGATCCAAGCCGGGGTCACTCATCTCTCGGTGTATGCCTTCTCGACCGAGAACTGGTCACGCTCGCCCGACGAGGTCCGCTTCCTGATGGGGTTCAACCGCGACGTCCTCCATCGCCGCCGCGATCAGCTCAACGAGTGGGGCGTGCGCGTGCGCTGGTCCGGGCGCAAACCTCGCCTCTGGTCGAGCGTCATCAAGGAGCTCCAGTTCGCCGAGCGGCTCACCGCCGACAACAGCGTGCTGACCCTCACGATGTGCGTCAACTACGGCGGCCGCATCGAGCTCGTCGACGCGATGCGCTCGATCGGCGACGACATCGCCGCCGGTCGCCTCGCGCCCTCCGCCGTCACGGAGAAGCTCATCCGCTCGCGCCTCTACCAGCCCGGCATGCCCGACGTCGACCTCTTCATCCGCTCGAGCGGCGAGCAGCGGACCTCGAACTTCCTCCTGTGGGAGTCCGCCTATGCGGAGTTCGTGTTCCTCGACACGCTGTGGCCGGACTTCTCCCGCACCGACCTGTGGCGCGCGATCGGGCTCTACCTCGATCGCGACCGCCGCTTCGGCGGCGCCGTCGATGCTCCGGAGCCCCCCGCGCTCTAGGCCTGTCCGGATGCCTCGGCACGGCGTATCCTGCGAGCGTCAGCGTCCTCTTCACTGAAGAGCGCCGCGTCTGCGGTCGGTCAGGGGGTGTGCCATGTTCTTCTCGCGTCGCTCGGGGAGGACCGTGATCGCCGTCGCCGTCCTCGCTTTCGCCCTGTCGTTCGCCGGATGCGCCCCGACGACGACCGAAGGAGGCGCCGTCGGTCCGACGGAGACCGGTACGCCGGAGCCCGAGCCCGAGCCGGAACCCACGCCGACCAACGGCGACGTGGACCCGGATCAGGAGCGCGTGCGCGTCGGCCCGACGGTCGACTACGGCGGTCCCGCTTACGGCGATCAGGGCGAGACCGAGCTCGTGGCGGATGGTGTGTGGTGCGAGACGGTCGCCATGTTCTGGGGCGGGACCGAACCGATCCCCGACGGTGTGGTGATGGAGTTCAGCGAGGCCCTCATCGAGCCGACGCTTGTGGAGGTCACGGCGAATCCCTGCGGCGTGGATCCGGGCACGGGAGCGCCATTGCCGTCGTGCATCGGGCTGCAGCTGGAGGCCAATGCGTCCGCATTCTGCGGGCTCGAGATCCTGCCCGGGCCTGACTTCCTGGAAGGCACCATCATCACGTTCGCGGGCACGATGACCTGCCCCACCGCCGCTGTCTGCGACGCCGTCGCTGCTCGCGACGCTGAGGAAGGGCCGCAGATCCTCATCAACACGCCCGCGGGGGCGTGATGGCCATCGGCACGAGGCGAGCGGCCCCGCCTCCCGCGCCGGAGGCGCCCCCTGCGGTCGCCGACGAGCCCGCACCGGAGCGCGGTCTCGGCTTCGAGAAGTGGATGGGGTTCCTCTCGTCGTTCGTCGCGCCGCTCACGCTCGTCACGGCGCTGCTGTTCTACTTCGGCTACGTCTCGACGCGGGAGTTCTTCCGCTACTTCGGAATCGACGTCGACCTGATCGGGCTCAGTTCCCAGGAGTTCGTGATGCGCAGCCCGGGTGCGCTCTTCGTCCCGGTGATGGTGCTCCTGCTCCTGGCCGCAGGTCTCATGGTCGCCCACCGGCGCATGCGGCGTCACATCGAGCGCGTCGAACCCGACGATCGCCGGCGACTCATCGCGGGCCTGGCGTGGACGGGCATCGGGTTCCTGCTGGCCGGCCTCGTCCTCGCGTTCGTCGAGCCGCTTCTGGCCGACTGGGCTTGGGGTCAGCTGCTGACGCCGCTGTTCCTCGCGGTCGGCGCGGGACTGGCTGCCTATGCTGCGTCGACCGTCCGGGCGCTCGGGGGCAAGGGGATCGGCCGCGGGGTCGTGGTGATCCTCGTCCTCGTTCTCGTGGCGGGCACCTTCTGGGCCACGGCCACGATCGCCCAATGGTGGGGTCTCGGGCAGGCCCGGGCGCTCGCGTCCGATCTGACCGCGCTCCCGGCCGTGGTGCTGGACACGAAGGAGCGCCTGTATCCCGGCAACGACGCCATCACGTCACGCGACCTGGGGGAGCCGGCCGATGTTCCTGCTGAGGGCGAGCGCGGGCCGGTGTTCGGGTACCGCTACTTCGGCCTGCGCCTGCTCGCGCAAGGTGGGGGGCGGCTGTATCTCGTGCCCGACGAGTGGTCGGCGGATGCCTCGACCATCGTGGTCCCGTACGACGATGTGCGCGTGCGGTTCCGCTTCCTCCCCGACGCGGATCCGCCCACCGGATGACACATTCACCGGAATAGACGGCGGCCGCCGCGCCTTGTCCTTGAGCATGACGGATGCCATCAAGATCGACGTGTGGAGCGACATCGCCTGCCCCTGGTGCTACATCGGCAAGCGGAATCTCGAGAAGGGGCTTGCCGAGGCATCCGGTGACGACGACGCCCCCGCCGTGGAGGTGGTGTTCCACTCCTTCGAGCTCTCGCCCGACACACCCGTGGACTTCGAGGGTGGGGAGGCGGACTACCTCGCCACGCACAAGGGGATCTCGCGCGATCAGGCACAGCAGATGCTCGACCGCGTCACCGGCGTCGCCGCCGAGGCGGGGCTCGAGTACCGGTTCGACCTGCTCAAGCACACCAACACCGTCAAGGCGCACGAGCTGCTGCACTTCGCGAAGGAGCAGGGGCGTCAGCACGAGGTCGCCGAGCGCCTCATGTCCGCGTACTTCACCGAGGGCCGTCACCTCGGAGACGAGGCGGAACTCGTCACCCTCGCCGCGGACACCGGACTGGACGCCGACGCGGCGCGGGAGGCGCTGCGCAGCGGCCGGTTCCTCGACGCCGTGCGCGCGGATCAGGCGCAGGCGCAGGCGTACGGGATCAACGGCGTGCCGTTCTTCGTGATCGACGGCAAGTACGGGGTCTCCGGGGCGCAGCCCGCCGAGGCGTTCGCGCAGATCGTGCGCCAGGTGTGGGCCGAGCACCGCGACGAGGCTCCTGTCAGCGCGTGACGTCCGCGCTGCAGTTCCCGTCATGGGCGCCGTCGCGGGACGCAGCGCTCGCCGGGAACTGCAGCGGTCGCGGCCGCGGTCGCCTGTTCAGCCGGGCAGGTTCGCCTCGATGACGCCGACGATCGCCGGGTCGTCGGGCTTGACGTTCGGGCGGAAGCGGTGGACCTCACCGTCAGGCGTGAGCACGAACTTCTCGAAGTTCCACTGGATGCGGCCCTTCTTGCCGTCGACATCCGGGGTGTCGCGGAGCGCCTTGTAGATCGGCGCCGCCTTGCCGCCGTTGACCCTGACCTTGTCGTGGACGGGGAAGGAGACTCCCCAGGTGGTCGAGCAGTATTCGAGGATGTCCTCCATCGAGCCCGGCTCCTGGCCCATGAACTGATTGCACGGAAAGCCCAGCACGGTGAATCCGCGTTCGGCGTACGCGCGCTGCAGCTCCTCGAGCTGCTCGTACTGCGGGGTGAGGCCGCAGCGCGAGGCGACGTTCACGACGAGAAGGACCTTGTCGCCGTAGTCGGCCAGCGTGGCGGTGCCGCCGTCGGCGGTCTGGAACGGGATGCTGCGCAGATCGGTCGCGGTAGCGTCGGTCATGTCCCCAGGCTAAGGCTTCCCGGAGCACGCGGCTCCACAGGTGGTCACGGCTCTGCGCGCGCTCAGCGGGAGTCTGGGAGAATGGACGACGTGACGACCGCCCTCGCCCCCTCGCGCACCCTGCGCATCGGACCCATCGAGCTCGATGCGCCCGTCGTCCTGGCGCCGATGGCGGGGATCACGAACACCGCGTTCCGTCGACTGTGCCGCGAATACGGCGCCGGCCTCTACGTGAGCGAGATGATCACGACGCGTGCGCTGGTCGAGCGGAATGCCACCACGATGCGTCTGATCACGCACCACGAGTCCGAGAAGCCCCGCTCGATCCAGCTCTACGGCGTCGACCCGGCCACGACCGAGGCGGCCGTCCGTCTCCTCGTCGAGGAGGATCGCGCAGATCACATCGACCTGAACTTCGGATGTCCCGTGCCCAAGGTCACGCGCAAGGGCGGCGGCGCCGCGCTGCCGTGGAAGCTCGGGCTCTTCCGCGACATCGTCACGCGCGCGGCCCGTGCCGCGGGCGACGTGCCGCTGACGGTCAAGATGCGCAAGGGCATCGACGGCGATCACCTGACCTACCTCGACGCCGGACGCATCGCCGAGGACGCCGGCGTCGCTGCGGTCGCCCTCCACGCCCGCACCGCGGCCGAGTTCTACTCGGGCGAGGCGGACTGGTCGGCGATCGCGGCTCTCAAGGAAGCGGTCACGAGCGTTCCCGTGCTGGGCAACGGCGACATCTGGTCCGCGGCCGACGCGGCGCGCATGATGGCCGAGACCGGCTGCGACGGCGTGGTCGTCGGCCGCGGCTGCCTCGGCCGTCCGTGGCTCTTCGGCGACCTCGCGCGTGAGCTCGGCGGCCCGGCTGCGGCATCTGCCCCGCCCGTCGATGCGACGCTCGGCTTCGTCGCCCACGCGTTCCGGCGTCACGCCGAGCTGCTGGTGGAGTTCTTCGAAGACGAGGGGCGCGGGTGCCGCGACATCCGCAAGCACGTGGCCTGGTACTTCAAGGGGTACCCGGTGGGCGGCGACCTGCGTGCTCGACTGGCAACGGTCTCCACACTCGCCGAGATCGACGATCTGCTCGGCACGCTCGACCTCGACGCCCCGTATCCGGGAGCGGCGGCGGAGGGGCAGCGCGGCAGGGCCGGAACCCCCAAGCGGCCCGCGCTCCCCGAGCACTGGCTCGATTCCCGCGAGCTGACCGCCGAAGCATCCTGTGCCATCGCCGAAGCGGAACTCGACCACAGTGGCGGGTGACGGCGCCGTGGCGATCGGCGTCTCGTCCGAGCGACCCTCGGGCTACGACGATGCCGATGCGCAGCGTTTCCACGCCGAGCGCCACCGCTCGCAGCGCGATGACTTCGCCCGCGACCGCGCGCGCGTGCTGCACTCGGCGGCGCTGCGACGGCTCGCCGCGAAGACGCAGGTGCTCAGTCCGGCGAGCCCGGCCGACTTCGCGCGCAACCGCCTGACGCACTCTCTCGAGGTCGCCCAGGTGGGGCGCGAGCTGGCGACCGCGCTGCGCCTCGCGCCCGACGTCGTCGACACGGCGTGCTTGAGTCACGATCTCGGTCACCCGCCCTTCGGCCACAACGGCGAACGGGCCATGAACGAGTGGGCCGAAGACATCGGGGGATTCGAGGGCAACGCGCAGACCCTGCGGATCGTGACGCGCCTGGAGCCCAAGGTGGTCGACGACGACGGCCGGACGTTCGGTCTCAACCTCACGCGCGCGAGCCTCGACGCGACGTGCAAGTACCCGTGGACGGCCGAGCATCCTCTCCCCGACCCGGGCGGCCGCCTGAAGTTCGGGGTGTATCCCGACGACGAGCCGGTCTTCCGCTGGATGAGGGAGGGCGCGCCCGGTCGGGTCCGCTGCATCGAGGCCGAGGTGATGGATCTCTCCGACGACATCGCCTACTCGGTCCACGATTTCGAGGACGCCGTGGTCAACGGCTACCTCGACCCCGCGCGGCTGGCCGACCCGGCCGAGCACGAAGCTCTGCTGCGAGCGATCCAGTCCTGGGTGGGCTACGACTTCGCCCGCGACGAGCTCGAGGACGCGCTGTACCGCCTCATGCGCATGCCGGAGTGGATCACCGCCTTCGACGGAACGCGCGCCTCGCTGGCGCGCCTCAAGAACCTGACCTCCGACCTCATCGGAAGGTTCGCACGCGCCGCGACGACGGCGACCCGTGACGCCTACGGGATGTCGGCGCTCACGCGCTATCGTGCCCACGTGGTGGTGCCGCGCGTGGTGGAGGCGGAGATGGCCGTGCTCAAGGGCATCATCGGTGCGGTGGTGGTGTCGATCGAGGGGCGCAAGGACCTCTACAAGGAGCAGCGCCGAGTCCTGAAGCGGCTCGCGAACGCGCTGTGGGAAGCGCCCGAGGCACTCGACGCCCTTCATGCCCAGGATTTCGCCGCCGCCGAGACGGACGCCGCGCGCCGGCGGGCGGTGGTCGATCAGGTGGCGAGTCTCACCGATCAGGTCGCGATCGCCTGGCACGGCCGCCTGGTCGGCGAACTGGATGCCGCATCCCTCGGCGTGTGGTCTCCCGGGGCCCGCGCCACCGGGGTGCGCTGATGGCCGGTCGCATCCGCCAGGCGGACGTCGAGGAGGTCAAGGCGCGCACCAACATCGCCGACATCATCGGCGAGCGCGTGGCGCTCAAGAACGCCGGTGTCGGAGCGATGAAGGGACTGTGCCCCTTCCACGACGAACGCAGTCCCAGCTTCAACGTGCGCCCCCAAGCGGGCTTCTACCACTGCTTCGGCTGCGGCGAGTCGGGTGACGTCTACTCGTTCCTCACCAAGATGGATCACGTCTCCTTCACCGAGGCGGTCGAGCGCCTGGCGGGACGGATCGGCTACACGCTGCACTACGAGGACGGCGGAGCGGCACCCGAGCACACCGGTCGCACCCGCCTGTTCGCCGCGAACGCGGCGGCGGCCGAATTCTTCCGCGAGCAGCTTGCGACCGGCGAGGCCGAGATCGCGCGGCGGTTCCTCGGGGAGCGCGGGTTCGATGCCGGCGCCGCCGCGCACTTCGGCGTCGGTTACGCACCCAAGGGGTGGGACGGTATGCGCGACGCGCTCCGCGCGAAGGGCTTCACCGACGAGGAGCTCACGGGTGCGGGCCTGGTCTCGCAGGGGCAGCGCGGCGTATACGACCGGTTCCGCGGCCGGGTGGTCTGGCCGATCCGCGACGTCACCGGGCAGGTGATCGGCTTCGGGGCGCGGCGGCTGTTCGACGACGACAAGGGCCCCAAGTACCTCAACACGCCCGAGACGGCGATCTACAAGAAGGCGCAGGTGCTCTACGGGCTCGACTTGGCCAAGCGCGACATCTCGCGCGAGCACCGCGTCGTCGTGGTCGAGGGGTACACCGACGTCATGGCGTGCCACCTCGCCGGCATCACGACGGCGATCGCGACGTGCGGCACCGCCTTCGGGTCGGACCACATCACGGTGCTGCGCCGCGTGATGGGCGACGATTCGACGGCGGGTGAGGTGGTCTTCACCTTCGATCCGGATGCCGCCGGTCAGAAGGCGGCGCTTCGCGCCTTCGCGGACGCCAAGCGCTTCAACGCGCAGACCTACGTCGCCACCGGTCCCGACGGCCTCGACCCGTGCGATCTTCGCCTGCAGCGCGGCGACGCGGCCGTGCGGGGTCTGATGGAGACGAAGGCGCCGATGGTCGAGTTCGTGCTGGATCAGCGGATCGCCGGCTTCGACCTCGCCGCCGTGGAGGGCCGCGTCGGGGCACTGCGTGCCGCGGCGCCCGTGGTGGCCGAGCTCCGCGACGCGCTCCTGCAGCCGGAGTACGTCCGCGTGTTGGCGCGACGCCTGGGCATGGACACCGAGGACGTCCGGCGCGAGGTGGAGCGAGCCGGCCGCGGTGCGGCGCGGCGAGATCACCCGCACGAGCCGGCAGCGCCGCCATCTGCGGCCGAGGGTGAGCCGGTCATGCGGGTGACTCTCGCTTCGCTGCCCCGCACGGCCGATGTCACTCTCGAGCGCGACGCGCTGATGGGGTTCCTCCAGTTCGGCCATCGACTGGATGCCGAACTCGTCGCCCGAGCGCTCGACCTGCCGTTCCGGCATCCCGCTCTCGACGCCGTCCGGCAGGCCGTGCGACAGCACGCGGCAGGCATGGCCCGCCCGGGATGGGCGATGGACGCGATCGGCGAGGTGCGGGAGCCGTACCGGACGCTGGGCGGGCAGCTTCTCGCGGCCGACTTCCCTGCTCTCGACGACGCGGCTGCGGTCTCGTCGACGAACGACCTCGCCCGGCGGCTCGTGATCCGCGGGCTGGAGGGTCGCAAGCACGAGCTTCTCGGCGCCATCCAGCGCGTGCCGGCGGCGTCGGACGAGGGCCGTGCCATCCGCCTCGAGCTGCGCGAACTGGACGCGCAGAGGCAGCAGCTGGTCGCCGACGTCTGAGGCCCGCGCAGTGGCGCCACGCGCGGCGGCACGGCAGGATGAGGAGATGACTCGACGACGAGAAGCCGACGTCGCCATCCGTGCGATCGATCTGTCCATCGCCCGAGCCGGACGCGGCGGCCCCGCCCAGCGCGTGGTCGACGGGGTGACCTTCGAGGTGGCTCACGGCGGAACGCTGGCGGTGATGGGTCCGACGGGCTCGGGCAAGTCGACCCTCGTCTCGGTTCTCGGCGGGGCGGGCGACGACGGCGTCGCCGTGGTCGGCGGCGATGCGGTCGTCGAGGGCATCCCGGTCCGGCGCCCGGGCCGCGCGCTGCGCGAGCTCACGTACTTCACCGGTTTGCTCCCTCAGGCGGCGGGCGCCCGGCTGCCGGCGCGACTGACGGTGTCGGAGGTCATCGGCGAGCCCATCACCGGTCGGGACCGGCGCGTGAACCAGCGTGCGCTGTCGGTGCGCGTCGCGACGCTCCTCGACGAGCTCATGCTGCCGCTGGGCGCCGCGGCGAAGTACCCGTACGAGCTGAGCGCCGGCATGCGCCAGCGGGTCGCCTTCGCGCGCGCGCTGGTGCTGCAGCCGAAGCTGTTCATCGGCGACGACCCTTTTGCGAACCTGGACGTCGAGGCGCGGAAGGCTGCGCGCGACGCGCTCCTGCGCCGGAGGCGGGAGCTCGGCATGTCGATGCTCGTGGTCACCAACGAGCCGGACGTGGTGGGCGAACTGGACGCCGACGTGCTGGTGCTGCGCGCGGGACACGCCGTCGCCTACGGGCACGGGACGAGGGACCTGCTGTGGACGCCCAGCGGTGAGGCCGACCCCCGCCTGGTGGCGTCGTGACGTCACGAGCACGCTGAAGCGTTTGCTAAGATGGTGTGGTTGTCCGCGCGAGCGGGCAGTATTCCTCCATAGCTCAATTGGCAGAGCAATCGGCTGTTAACCGATAGGTTCTTGGTTCGAGTCCAAGTGGGGGAGCGAAGGCCCCGAGGCTCCACCCTCGGGGCCTTCTTCGTTGTCCGGGGGCCCCGGTTCAGGCATCGATGTCGTCGACGCCCGGCGTCCAGGAGTGACCGGGCCGGCCCCAGCCGCGCTTGCGCGCGATCTTCTGCGCGGTCTTCCAATCGCCGTCGCCGAGCCGGTCGACGTAGAGGATGCCGTCGAGGTGATCGAACTCGTGCTGCATGATGCGGGCGCGCCAGCCGTCGACCTGGATCCGCACCGGCTCGCCCTCGAGATCCGTGCCCGTGACGAGCACCTCCTCGGACCGCCGGAGCGGGAACCGCTCGCCCGGGAAGGACAGGCACCCCTCGGACTCCTCGTCCTCGTCGGGCTCTCCGGGTTCGAGTGGCCGCATCCACAGTTCCGGATTGATGATGACGCCGCGCCAGGGGGCGCCGTCGTCGTCGGTGTACGAGTAGGTGTAGACGCGAAGGGGAACGCCGACCTGCGGGCCCGCGAGGCCGACCCCGGGCGCGGCATCCATCGTCTCGAACATGTCGGCGACCAGCGTGCGGATCTCGTCGGTGATTTGGTCGATGGGGCTCGCGGGTGCGTGCAGGACGGGGTCACCCATGATGCGAATCGGCAGAACGGCCACGCCTTGAGCCTACCGACGGGCGACGGCGGCTAGTGTCGATGTGTGCTGTGGATGACGGACGAGCTCCAGGACGTGGGCGACCAGCTGGTCGGCGCGTTCCAGAATCCGGCCCTCCTCTACGGCATCCCGCTGGCGCTCCTCGGCGCCGTCTTCATGTCCTTCGGCGCCCAGTACCAGCACCGCGGAGTCACGAAGGTCGAAGCGCTCACCGGTTCCACGGGCACGAGCGGCCTGAACGTCCATCACCTCCTCAAGCTGCTGTCGCGGCCCTCGTGGGTGATCGGCACGGTCATGCTCGGCCTCGCGATCGTGTGCCAACTGTCGGCTCTCGCCGTCGCTCCGCTGATCGTCGTGCAGCCGCTCGGCGCCATCGCCCTGGTCATCACGACCCTGCTCAACGCGCAGATCAGCGGCCATCGGCCGACGAAACGGTCGCTCATCGCGATCGCCGCCTGCGTGGGCGGCATCTTCGTCTTCGTCACCATCGCCGCCCTTTTCGCCACCGAGAAGCCGGTGACCAACCAGCAGCTGATCACGATCCTGATCCTGTTCGGCGTCGTGACCCTCGCGCTGGGCGGACTGTGGCTGTGGCGTCGTCAGCGCATCGGCGCGCTCTTCTACATCTCGGCCGCCGGCATCATGTACGGCTTCGTCGCGACGCTCGCCAAGGTCATCATCGAGCGGATCAAGGCGGGCGACTTCGAGTGGCTGACCCTCACGTGCGTCGTCGCTCTGATCCTGGGTGCGATCATCGGCGC
The DNA here is from genome assembly GCF_042677065.1 of Microbacterium insulae. Taxonomy (NCBI): domain Bacteria; kingdom Bacillati; phylum Actinomycetota; class Actinomycetes; order Micrococcales; family Microbacteriaceae; genus Microbacterium; species Microbacterium insulae. The sequence goes on from NZ_JBHTII010000002.1 coordinate 217,933, forward strand.
CTACTTCGTGCAGACCGCGTACGCGTCCGGGCCCCCGGACCTCGTGATCGCGGGTCTCACGGTGATCGACCCCATCGTCGCGATCCTCATCGGTCTCACGATCCTGGGTGAGGCCAGCGGTGCGCCGCTCTGGGTGTATCTCGCGTTCACGGCGGTCGGTGCGATCGCCGTGTGGGGTGTGTACCAGCTCGCTCGATACCACCCCCAGATCCTCAGCGACAGTCAGGAGCTCCCGATCAAGAGGGGCAGTGAGCCGGGCGCGGATTCCACGCAGCCGATGACCAGCTCCATCCGCGTCACGGAAGCCGTGGCGAAGGTCTGGCCGGAACCGCCGGTCAAAGACAAGGCGGACCCGCCGGGTTCAGTCTGAGGCGACCGACCTCGATTCGTCGATCGTGCCGGAGGGGTCGCCCGATGGCGACCCCTCCTCGAAGTGGGGCGGGTGGGACTTGAACCCACGATCGTCGGGTTATGAGCCCGCTGCCTTGACCAGCTTGGCCACCGCCCCCTGCGTGACCGAGCCTAACGCCCGGCGACCCGGTTCATCGCGTCGCCGATGTAGGAGTACTTCACGAAGACCTCCGGGGCTATTCCCGCCTCCTCCAGCACTCCCTGCACCGCGCTGAGCATGTAGCTCGAGTCCCAGCCCATGTAGAGCCACGTGCCCTCGTCGAGGCTGTCCCACTGCCCGTTCCACGCCCGTTCCGCGTAGACGGGTCCGCCACGCCGATCGCTGTAGGAGGTGACCGCACGCCGGTCATCCGCCCACAGCCGCTTGAAGATGCGGTTGAAGAGGTACTTGACGTCAGGGACCTCCCAGTGCTCGCCGCGGTATTCGACATACGACCACTCGCGCTCCCAGCCCATCGGCCACCCGCGGCGATGCACCGCGTCGAGGATGGGGGTGAGGCCGTCATCGTCGATGAGCGTCGTCCCCGGCCGGGGCCAGATCTCGACGAACCGCCCGCCGAGGGCGGCGGAGCGCTCCGAGACTGCGGCGGTGCTCCAGGACTCGGTGAGGGCGAGCTCCTCGTTGAGAGGGATCGCGCTGCGCGCGTAGACCCTGCGCTTCTCGGGGAACGAGGCATCGAACGCGCGGAGCGCGAGGTCGCTTTCGAGAAGCGTCAGGTTGCCGAGGGTGCCGCCGAGAGCCCGTGCGCTGTTCTGCTCGTCCTCGGAGTACTCCGACCACGCCCGCGCGCCGTCTCCGGTCCAGGTGTCGGACGGCGCCGCGGGGAACACCCGCTCCACGTCGAGCCCGTCCACGTGGTCCAGGCCTGCCAGGCGACCGAGGACATACGCGGGGTGGGGGAGTTCGGTATACTTCAGCGCGGCGCGGATGCGCTCATCCGACGGGGTGATGCGCGAGATCGCGGCGACCAGCGAGTCCCACCCGGCGTCCCGCGCGCGGCAGAGCCGGGCGACCAGCCGATCCGTTCCCGGCCCGACGATCGAGCGTCGAAGGAGGAGGGCCTGGACGTGCTCGAGGGTGGCGATCAGCTCGTCACGGTCGCACCCGCCACTCTTCCAGTCGCGGTACGCGCGCATCACGAGCGGATGCATCGCCGTGCCGAAGGTCCCGAGCCACCGGAGCTGCTGTGAGACCGCGGCATCCGTTTCGAGGTGCGGTTCGCGGAGCACGCGGTGGATCTGCGAGTAGTCCCGCCACTCCGCGGCGTGCGCGCGGAGGTCATCGATGTCGAGGCGCGGGAAGACCTGCCGGAAGGTGTCGTAGACGCCGCGGCCTCGCGCGACCACCACTTCGCGTCCCGTGGTCATCACGAGGTACTGACGCCAGAATTCGCCGATCGAGTCGCCGGTGTTCTGCTCGATGGGGAGCCAGTACTCCGTCTCGATCTCCCGCTGCTCGGCATGCGACAGACCCATCAGGACGTAGTTGTGGATGAGCTCGTGATCGCGCAGCGGCTCACCCGTGGAATTGAGGCTCTCGAAGATCTGCTGGGCGTTGGCACCCGCGCCGAGGGTGATGGCGACGTGCTCGAGCTTCTGCAGGCCGCGCCAGATGTGTGCGGCTTCGTCGGCTGCCACCTGGCTGCGGAAGAACGCGTAGTTGTCGTCGAAGCGCGACTCGCGGGCGGCCGCGTCGGCTCCGCGCCGGCCGAGGACGACGCTCTCGAAGACGTCGGCCCACGCCGCGTGCGGACGCAGCTTCGTCGCGGTGTCGTCGCCGGGCGCGAGCAGCACCCGTGCGAGCTCGTCCGCCATGGCCGGGTCGGACTCGCGGACCGTGTGCTGCAGCGCGGCGACGAGCAGCATGAGGGTGGTGATGCGCTGCTGCCCGTCGATGAGCACCAGTTCCGGGCCATCGCCGGCGCGCCCCGTCGACGACAGGACGGACCCCAGGAAGTGCATCCGCCGGTCGTCGAGATCGGCGACGGCGCGGATGTCTGACAGCAGCTGTTCGCAGGCCCCGATGTCCCAGCGGTACTGCCTCTGGTACACCGGCACGACGATCGTCCATTCGCCCGCCGACAGCCAACCGATCGTGTTGACCGCGGTCGCGTCGACATTCGTGGCACTGACCATCGCCCGGATACGCTCCTTCGAAGCTCATCGGCGCGGGAGCTGGAAGCCGCCGGACACGCCGCGGACGAGTCTAATCGACCCTCCGCCGCACGCTGAGGAGGCGGCATCCATTTTCACGGTCCCGCCTCGGGGGCTCCCAGGACCCCGCGGGTAGGCTTGCCTTAGTTGGGCCTGTTAAAACGTGCTGGCCCGCTGACCGAAAGGCAATCCGTCATGGGTTACATCAAGTCCGCTGCGCTCGAGGAGACCGGCTACGTCGTCCTCGACCGCTACAACCAGGAGCTCGACCCCAAGGAGTGGCTCGACATCGAGTACAACGACTGGAAGTCGTCGGGCGACACGCGCTTCGCGCCCCTCGCCAGCGCGTTCGGCGAGATCGAGTGCAACGGGTTCTGGAACCACAAGCCGCCGCGCACCGACAAGGACGGTGTCTGGATCGACTCGCAGGTCGAGAAGGCGCCGAACCTCACGCGCCGCGCCCAGGAGCCCGGCGCGAACGTCGGCCGCTGCCGCGTGATCGAGCTGCAGCCGACCCCGTACGGCGAGTGCCTGTACAACCTGCACCAGGACGACAACAACCGGCTGAACCCCGACGGCACCGGCTGGGTCGTGCGCGGTTTCTTCAACCTCACCGACGACAAGGACAGCTTCTTCGTGCTGCGTGAGAACCGCACCGACCCGGAGGGCGAGGTGCGCATCGCGCTTCCCGCCGGCGCGCAGCTCATCATCGACACGCAGCGCCTGTGGCACGCGGCCACGCACGTCGGCAGCGAGCCCCGCTACTGCCTGATCACCTCGTGGACGTCCGGCCCCGAGCTCGACGCCTACATCGAGAAGTACAACGGCGTGAACCACACCGAGAGCGTCTACGTCCCGCAGGACGTGCTCGAGGCAGGCTACGCCGAGCAGGCACGCAAGGACGCCGCTCGCGCCGCTTACTACGCCGCGAAGGGGCAGGCCGCCGTCAACGTCATGAGCGAAGCCTGATCCACGGATCCCTCGAGCGCCCCGGTCGATTCGGCCGGGGCGCTCGTCGTCGCCGCCAGGTCCGCGAAGGGATGCTGCGACAGGCCGAATGACACGCTTGTCATTACGTCGGAGGTTGGTGATAATGGCGAAAGCACAATCGAACATCCGCTGGATCCCGTGCTCAGGTCGTTGGGGAAGACGCACCTGATGAAACGGAGAGATCATGGCGACACCACAGGCGCGTGGAGTGATCTACATTCACTCCGCGCCACGGGCATTGTGCCCCCACCTCGAGTGGGCGGTCGGTCGTGCGCTCGGGCGGGCGGTGAGCTTCGACTGGGCGGACCAGCCCGTCCTGCACGGCGCTCGGCGCACGGAGCACTACTGGGAGGGCCCCGCCGGCACGGGGGCGGCGCTCGCGACCGCGATCCGCGGCTGGGAGCACCTGCGCTTCGAGGTGACGGAGGACCCGACGCCGCGCAGCGACGGCGGACGGTGGCTCCACACGCCCGGTCTCGGCATCCATTACGCCCAGACCGACACGGCCGGCAACGTGGTGATCGGTGAAGACCGCATCCGCTACGCCATGGAGGTCTCGGGCGGCAGCGCGTCGGAGCTCCACCGCGAACTCCAGGTGGCACTCGGCGCCGCGTGGGATGAGGAGCTCGAGCCGTTCCGTCACGCCAGCGACGACGCGCCCGTCGTGTGGCTGCACAAGGTCGGCTGAGGACGGATCGCAGACTCGGGCGCGCGAGGCGTCAATACCGAGGCTCGGAGGACGATGATCCCGGGCCGCGGGAACGCGAATCGCCGCCTGACACGACAGACGCCCCCGGAGCACTCCGGGGGCGTCTTCGTACGCGGCGGATCAGACCGAGCGGATCGCCACCACGGCGTTGTGACCGCCGAAGCCGAACGAGTTGCTGATGGCGAGCTGCGGGCCGTCGCCGAGCGGCACGGTCTCTCCCGACACCCGCAGCGGGATCTCGGGGTCCTGGGTCGAGATGTTGATCGTCGGCGGTGCGACGCGGTCCCGCAGCGCGAGGATGGTGAAGATCGCCTCCAATGCGCCCGTGCCGCCCAGGAGATGTCCCGTGGCGCCCTTCGTCGCAGAGACGGGGATCTCGTGCACCCTGTCGCCGAAGACGCTCAGCAGCGCCTTGTACTCGGCGATGTCGCCCGTGGGGGTCGACGTGGCGTGGGCGTTGATGTGGGTCACCTCGTCGGGCGTGGCCCCGGCCTGCTCGAGTGCAAGGCGCACCGCGCGCGAGGCGCCCAGGCCCTCCGGCTCCGGTGCGGTGATGTGGTACGAGTCGGCCGTGACGCCGCCGCCGACGATCTCGGCGTAGATCTTGGCGCCGCGGGCCCTGGCATGCTCCTCCGTCTCGAGGACCAGGCATGCGGCGCCCTCGCCCATCACGAAGCCGTCGCGGTCGACGCTGTACGGGCGCGACGCGGTCTCGGGGGAGTCGTTGCGCTTCGACAGCGCCTGCATCGCGGCGAACGCGGCGAGCGTGAGGCCGTGGATGACCGCTTCGGAGCCGCCCGCGATGATGACGTCGGCCTGACCCGACCGCAGGGCCTCGAACGCGTTCACGAGCGACTCGGTGCTCGAGGCACACGCGGAGGCGACCGTGCGCGCGTATCCGCGCGCGCCCAGATGCATCGACACGGCGGCCGCGGGCGCGTTCGGCATGAGCATCGGCACACTCATCGGCATCACGCGACGCGGACCCTTGGTCTTGAGCACGTCCCACGCGGCGAGCGTGGTCTGGAGGCCGCCGATGCCGGTGGCGAAGTCCACGGCGAAGCGCTCCGGGTCCACCTCGGGCTTGCCGGCATCCGCCCACGCCTCGAGCGCGGCCACGAGGGCGAACTGCGCCGACGGGTCGAGCCGGTTCGCGACCGGCCGCTCCAGGACGGTGTCGGGACGCACGAGCGCCTCGGCGGCGAACGTCACGGGGATCTGGTATTCCTCCACCCAGTCGTACTCGAGGGTGTGGGCGCCTGAGGCGCCTCCCAGGAGAGCGGACCAGCTCTCGGGCGCGGTTCCGCCGAGCGGGGTGGACGCACCGATGCCGGTGACGACGATGCGGGGTGTGCTCATGAATCAGAGTCCTCGGTGTTGACCGGTGGGGGCCGTAGCCCCCACCGAGGCGTGCGTCAGCAAGCCGGGGGTGTGGGGCGGAGCCCCATCAAGGTGCGTGCGTCAGCAAGCCGGGGGTGTGGGGCGGAGCCCCACGGGGATGGTCCTACGCCTGGTTCGACGTGATGTAGGTGACGGCGTCGCCGACGGTCTTGAGGTTCTTGACCTCGTCGTCGGGGATCGTGACCCCGAACTTCTCCTCGGCGTTCACGACGATGGTCATCATCGAGATCGAGTCGATGTCGAGGTCGTCCGTGAAGGACTTCTCGAGGGCGACCTCGTCGGCCGAGATGCCGGTCTCGTCGGTGATGAGCTCGGCGAGTCCTGCGAGGACCTCGTCGTTGGTGAATGCCATGGTTTCTCCTGTTCTCGGGGGGTGCGGGACCGGGCGGTCCGCGTCAAGTCTATGGTCGGGGTCGTGCCGGTTCAGGGGAGGACGACCACCTGCGCGCCGAACACCAGTCCCGCGCCGAAGCCGATCTGCAATGCCAGTCCGCCGCTCAGCTCGGGGTGCTCCTGAAGGAGCCGGTGGGTCGCGAGGGGGATGGAGGCCGCGGAGGTGTTGCCGGTCGTCTCGATGTCGCGGCCGATGATGACGGACTCGGGCAGCCCCAGCTGCTTTGCGAACTCGTCGATGATGCGCATGTTGGCCTGGTGGGGCACGAAGGCGGCGAGATCGGATGCCTCGACCCCTGCCGCTTCGAGCGCCTGACGGGCGACCTTCACCATCTCCCACACCGCCCAGCGGAACACCGTCGGACCCTCCTGGCGGAGCGTCGGCCACGGTGCGGCCCCGTCGCGGAACTCGTTGAGCGTGTGGTTCATGCCCACCGCGTCGGCCTTCGATCCGTCCGAGCCCCACACGGTGGGTCCGATGCCGGGGGTGTCGCTCGGACCGATGACCGCCGCGCCCGCCCCGTCGCCGAGGAGGAACGAGATGCTGCGATCGGTGGGGTCGACGATGTCGCTGAGCTTCTCGGTGCCGATCACGAGGGCGTAGTTCGCAGCGCCGGCCCGGATGAGGGCGTCCGCCTGCGCGACGCCGTAGGCGAAGCCGGCGCACGCGGCGTTGACGTCGTACGCGGCTGCCGGGTTGGACCCCACGCGATCGGCCACGATCGCCGACACCGACGGCGTCTGCTTGGGGTTGCTGATGGTCGCCACGATCACCGCGTCGATCTTGGACGCGTCGACCCCGGACTTCTCGATCGCCTCGCGCGCGGCATCCGTCGCGAGGTCGATGGCATCGGTCTCGGCGACCGCGCGGGTGCGCGTCACGATGCCCGTGCGCTGACGGATCCACTCGTCGCTCGAGTCGATGGGGCCGACGAGGTCGTCGTTGGGCACGGCGATCTCGCCGCGGGCGGCGCCGTACGCGTAGATGCGCGTGTGGGCGGCACCGGTGGGCTGAACGAGTGTGCGGGTCATGCGGGATTCTCCGGTCAGGCGTCGGCGGAGCCGAGGAGGTCGGCGGCCGCCGGGAGGTCGTCGGGCGTCTTGACGGCCACGGCGGGGACGCCGCGCAGAGCCCGCTTCGCGAGTCCCGTGAGCGTACCGGCCGGTGACAGCTCAACGATGCCCGACACACCTGCGGAAGAGAAGGCCCCCATGCACAGGTCCCAGCGCACGGGGGAGGCGACCTGGTCGACGAGCAGCTCGACGAAGTGGTCGCCCGTGTCCACCGCGGAGCCGTCCCGGTTGGTCCACACCGTCACACGGGGGTCCGATGCCGACACCTCCGAGGCGGCGGCGCGCAGCGCGTCGACGGCGGGAGCCATGTAGCTCGTGTGGAAGGCTCCGGCCACCTGCAGCGGGATCACGCGCGTGCCGGCGAGCGGTTCCGCGGCCAGTCGGGCGAGCGCGTCGAGCGCACCCGCGGCGACGAGCTGCCCACCCCCGTTGTAGTTGGCGGGTGTGAGTCCGAGCTCTTCGAGACGCGAGACGACGGATGCCTCGTCCCCGCCGATCACGGCGCTCATCCCGGTCTCCGCCGCCGCGGCGGCCTCGGCCATGGCGCGGCCCCGGATGCCGACGAGGCGCAGTGCGTCCTCTTCGCTCAGGATCCCCGCCGCTGCGGCGGCTGCGAACTCACCCACCGAGTGGCCTGCGACGCCGTCCACAGACTCCCGGCCGGGCAGCGCGTTCCAGGACAGCAGGCTGGCCGCGACGATGAGCGGCTGTGCGACCCGGGTATCGCGGATCTGGTCGGCGTCCCACTCGGTGCCGGCGGTGACGAGATCCACACCCGCCCATTCCGAGTACTGCGAAAGCCGGTCGGCGGCGCCGTCGAGGGCGAGCCAGGGGGAGAGGAATCCGGGGGACTGGGAGCCCTGCCCGGGGAAGACCGCGATTCTCACTCGTCCATCCTGCCAAGGATCATCGGGCACCCTCTGGCGATCCTGACACAAGAATGCCGGGATCGTTTGTGAGAGGTGTACAGATCAAGAGGTCGACCGGCGAGCCTGCGGAGCACGGCGGCGAGTGGCATCGGTCCCGATGGACCCCAGGATCAGTGCGGTCTGCAGGATCAGAGCCTCCCGCGGACCCGTCGCATCCCAGCCGATCACCTCGGAGACCCGCTTGAGGCGGTACCGCACCGTGTTGGGGTGCACGAAGAGCTCACGAGCCGTCGCCTCGAGCGAACGGCCGTTGTCGAGATAGCTCCACAGCGTCGCGACGAGGTCGGTGCTGTGCGCCTGGAGGGGACGGTAGATGCGATCCACGAGGGTCTGCTTCGCCAGCGGGTCTCCGGCGAGGGCGCGCTCGGGAAGGAGGTCGTCGGCCTCCACCGGGCGTGGAGCATGCCGCCACGCACGCGCCACCGCGAAACCGGCCAGGGAAGCGCGCGCGCTCTGGCCGGCGTCGACGAGCGCGGGGACGGTGGGGCCGAGCACGAGGAATCCGGGCCCGAAGCCGGGCTCCAGTCGCGCGGCGATCTCGGTGAAGGGCAGGTCGGTCGGGATGTCGTCGGGGCGCGTCGGCGGGTCGGCGCGACCGAGCACGAGCACGAGGCGCGAGCCCTGCACGCCGATCAGCACATCGACGCCGAGCTTCCGCGCCGTGCGGCGGAGCTGGTCGATGTCGAACTGCGGTGGCGTGGTGCCCACGAGGACGGCGACTTCTCCGTGACCATGCCAGCCGAGGGCGGCGATCCGACTCGGCAGCTCCTCGTCGGCCTCGCCGGTGAGGATCGAGTCGACGACGAGCGCCTCGAGGCGCGCATCCCACAGGCCGCGTGCCTCCGCGGCCCGCGCGTACACGTCGGCCGCGGCGAAGGCGACGTCGCGCGAGTACAGCAGGATTGCCTCGCGCAGGTGCTCCCCCTTGCCGGCGACCCGCTCCTCGGTGATCTCGACCGTCACCCGGATGAGCTGGAGCGTCTGCTGGAGGCTCACGCTGCGCAGCAGCTCCCGCGGCGCGACGGCGAAGATGTCGGCAGCGATCCACGGGGTCGAGGTGGGGTCCTCGTACCACGAGATGAACGACGTGATGCCCGCCTGCGCGACGAGGCCGACGGCCGACCGCCGCGCGGGCGGCATGTCGGCGTACCAGGGGAGAGTGTCCTCCAGCCGCTTGATCGTCGCCGTCGCCAGGTCTCCCGAGATGCGCCGCAGCCACGCGAGCGTCTCGGTCTTGTCCATCGAGGCGGAGGCGGGCATCGTGTCGGTCAGCTCTCGCCGCCCGCGTTCCCGCTCGTTCCGGCCGTCACGTCATGGAGCCGGTACTTCTCGATCGCCTGCGCGGCCAGGCTGCGGTCCACCACGCCGTCGGCCGCGAGGGCCTGGAGCGTGCGGACCACGACCGAGGGGCCGTCGATCTTGAAGTAGCGGCGGGCGGCGGCGCGCGTGTCGGAGAACCCGAAGCCGTCGGCGCCGAGCGTGACGAAGCGGTTCGGAACCCACGGACGGATCTGGTCCTGGACGGCGTGCATGAAGTCGCTGACGGCGACCACGGGCCCCGCGGCATCCTTCAGCTTCTCGGTCACGTAGGCCGTGCGCGGCTGGGCGTCCGGATGCAGGAAGTTGTGCTCGTCGGCCGCGAGACCGTCGCGCCGGAGCTCGTTCCACGACGTCACCGACCACACGTCGGCCTGCACGCCCCAGTCGTCGCGCAGCAGCTGCTGCGCCTCGAGGGCCCACGGCACGCCGACGCCCGACGCGAGGAGCTGCGCGCGAGGTCCGTCGCCCTCGGGCGAGGAGATGCGGTGGATGCCGCGAACGATGCCGTCCACGTCCACGTCCTCCGGCTCGGCCGGCTGGACGAGGGGCTCGTTGTAGACCGTCAGGTAGTACATGACGTTCGGGTCGGGGTGGTTCCCGCCGTACATGCGCTCGATGCCCGAACGCACGATGTGCGCGATCTCGTAGCCGTACGCCGGGTCGTACGAGATGGTCGCGGGGTTGGTGGACGCGAGCAGCTGCGAGTGCCCGTCGGCGTGCTGAAGGCCTTCGCCCGTCAGCGTTGTGCGGCCGGCCGTGGCGCCGATGATGAAGCCGCGCGCCATCTGGTCGCCGGCGGCCCACTGGGCGTCGCCTGTGCGCTGGAACCCGAACATCGAGTAGAAGACGTACACCGGGATGAGCGGCTCGCCGTGGGTCGAGTAGGCGGTTCCCGCCGCAGTGAAGGCGGCGACGGCCCCCGCCTCGTTGATGCCGACGTGCACGATCTGCCCCTGCGGGCTCTCCTTGTAGGCGAGGAGCAGTTCGCGGTCGACCGAGGTGTAGTTCTGGCCGTGCGGGTTGTAGATCTTCGCCGTCGGGAAGTACGCGTCCATGCCGAACGTGCGTGCCTCGTCGGGGATGATCGGGACGATGCGGTGCCCGAAGTCCTTCGCGCGCAGCAGGTCCTTCAGAAGCCGGACGAACGCCATCGTGGTGGCGATCTCCTGGGTTCCCGAGCCCTTCTTGGGAAGGGCGTAGGCGTCGTCCCCGGGGAGCTGGAGGCCGACGTGGTGGGTTCGGCGCTCGGGGAGGAACCCGCCGAGGGTGCGGCGGCGCTCCAGCATGTACTGGATCGTCTCGTCGTTCGGGCCGGGATTGTAGTACGGCGGCAGGTACGGGTTCTCGTCGAGCTGCTCGTCCGAGATCGGGATGCGCATCGAGTCGCGGAAGTACTTGAGGTCCTGCAGCGTCATCTTCTTCATCTGGTGGGTCGCGTTGCGGCCCTCGAAGTGATGACCCAGGCCATAGCCCTTGATCGTCTTGGCCAGGATGACCGTCGGCTGGCCCTTGTGCTCGGTCGCGGCCTTGTAGGCGGCGTAGACCTTGCGGTAGTCGAGACCGCCGCGGCGCAGCTTGCCCCAGATGTCCTCGTCGGACCAGTCCTTCACGAGGGCGGCCGTGCGCTCGTCGCGGCCGAAGAAGTGCTCGCGGATGAACGCGCCGTCCTCCGCGCGATAGGTCTGGAAGTCGCCGTCCGGAGTCGTGTTCATGAGATGGACGAGAGCGCCGTCGGTGTCGTTGGCGAGCAGCTCGTCCCACCCGCTGCCCCACACGACCTTGATGACGTTCCAGCCGGCGCCGCGGAAGAAGCTCTCGAGCTCCTGGATGATCTTGCCGTTCCCGCGGACGGGCCCGTCCAGGCGCTGGAGGTTGCAGTTGACGACGAAGGTCAGGTTGTCCAGGCCCTCGTTCGCGGCGACCTGCAGCTGACCGCGGCTCTCGACCTCGTCCATCTCGCCGTCGCCGAGGAACGCCCACACGCGCGAGTTCGAGAGGTCCTTGATGCCGCGGTTGGTGATGTACTTGTTCGACATCGCCTGGTAGATCGCGTTGATGGGGCCGAGACCCATCGAGACCGTCGGGAACTGCCAGTACTCCGGCATGAGACGCGGATGCGGGTAGGACGGGATGCCGTCGGGCGCCTGGGACTTCTCCTGGCGGAAGCCGTCGAGCTGCGACTCGCTGAGCCGGCCCTCGAGGAACGACCGTGCGTAGATGCCCGGCGACGCGTGACCCTGGATGAAGACCTGGTCGCCACCGCTCGGGTCGTCGAGCCCGCGGAAGAAGTGGTTGAAGCCGACCTCGTACAGCGAGGCGGACGAGGCGTAGGTCGAGATGTGCCCGCCCACGCCGATCCCCGGACGCTGAGCCCGGTGCACGGTGATCGCGGCGTTCCAGCGAAGCCAGCGGCGGTAGCGGCGCTCGAGCTCTTCGTCGCCGGGGAACTCCGGCTCGTTGTCGGGAGCGATGGTGTTGATGTAGTCCGTCGTGGGGACCTGCGGAACGTTCAGCTGCAGTTCGTGCGAGGTCTGCAGCAGGCTGAGCATGATCTCGCGGCCGCGGCCGTGGCCCTTTGCCTGAACGAGCTGCTGCAGGGATTCCTGCCACTCGGAGGTCTCATCGGGATCGCTGTCGAGGGGGTCCTGCGAGTACGGATCCTGATCGTTGACAGTCACAGATGACCTTTCGTCGTCTGGCAGATCATGCCAGGTGATCGCTGCCGGAGCGGCGCAGGCTTTGTCCGCTCTGCACAACGCACCATCTCTCAGCCTACCGAGTCGGAGGACGAGAAGACGCACCTCCTAGACTGTGCTGCGAGGGCCTTTAGCTCAGCTGGTAGAGCGCCACGTTTACACCGTGGATGTCGTCGGTTCGATCCCGGCAGGGCCCACCGACGGCGTCGGCGGCCGCGGTAGGTTTGTCTCGTGAACGCCAGCCCCGCAGACCAGCTCCGCCTCGTGGAGGTCGCCGAGCTCGACGCCCGCATCCGCCAGGCCGATCATGCTCGCAAGAATCCGCCGCAGGCCGCACGTGTGCAGGAGCTGCTGGGCCGGCGTCAAACGCTGTCGCAGGAGCTCACCACTCGACTCGGGGTGCGCGACGACCTTCGTGCCGAACTCGGCCGGATCGAGTCCGACGTCGCCGTGGTCGACGCGCGGAGTGCGCGCGACGCCGAGCGCCTCGCCTCCTCGAGCAACTCGAAGGAGGCCCAGGGGCTCGAGAGCGAGCTGGCCTCCCTCGCGCGCCGCAAATCGGACCTTGAGGATGCCGAGCTCGAGGTGATGGAGCGCTTGGAGCAGGCCGAGGCTGCCGTCGCGGAGCAGGAGCAGCTCATCGCCGACACGAACGCGCAGGGCGCTGAACTCAGCGCGGAGGCCAAGCGCGCCATCGCGGAGGCGACCGCCGCCCACGACGCCGCCACGCGGGATCGAGCAGCGATCGCGGCCACCCTTCCGGCGGATCTCCTCGCGGCGTACGAGAAGCTCGCCACGCGCAGCGCCGGCGCTGCGATTCTGCGGGCGCGGACCTGCGAGGGCTGCCATATGGTGCTCTCGGGCACCGACCTCAACGCCCTCAGGCAAGCCCCCGAGGACGCCGTCGTCCATTGCCCGGAGTGCGGGAGCATCCTCGTGCGCACCTACGACTCGGGACTGTGAGCGCCTGCCCCGCACGTCGGAGGTGACTCCGCCGCCGGAACACCGCCGCGCGCCGGCAGCGGTTGTCCTCGGTCGCACCGCGGACGCGATCGCTGCGGCGACCCTGGACGAGGAGGGTGCCGAGCTCGCGCGCACGGAGGTGGCGGCATCCGAGCTTTCTGCGTGGGTGGCCGGTGTCGAGCAGATGTCGTCGCCGCGCTGGGTCTGGAACGACGCGCCCCGCTGGTACGGCACGCTGCTGGCGGATGGCGTCCGCGTCGCCCGGTGTCACGATCTGCGGCTGTGCCACGCGATCCTGCGCGACTCGGCGCTGGTCGCCGAGTCGGCCGCCGTGCGGAGGGATGCGCGGTGGGATGCCGCACCCCACGCCGCGGAGGAGTCCTCCGCGCCCGCCCTGTTCGAGCTCGACGACACGCAGTCGTCGGTCGGGCCGCCCGGTGACCTGGACGAGGCCCTCGCGGAGCTGACCCGCCAGCGTGAGGCGATCGCGGGGTCCGCCGACCCGGCGCGGCTGCGGCTGCTGCTCGCGGCCGAGTCCGCCGGCGCCCTCCTCGCCGAGGAGCTGCGCGCCGCAGGGGTGCCCTGGGATGCGCGGGAGCACGACCGCATCCTCGCCGAGACGCTGGGGGAGCGTCCGCCTTCGGGCGGCAAGCCCGCGAAGCTGGTCGCGGCGGGCGACCGGGTCCGCGCCGCCCTCGGAGACCCGGGCGCGAGCCTCGATTCGCAGCCGAAGCTCCTGCGGTCTCTGCACCGCGTGGGGGTGATGGTGGAGTCCACCAGCCGGTGGGAGCTCGCCGAGCAGGAGCATCCCGTCGTCGCCCCCCTGCTCGAGTACAAGAGGCTCTCACGCCTGCTGTCGGCGAACGGCTGGACCTGGCTGGACGAGTGGGTCTCGGAGGGTCGCTTCCGGCCGGTGTACGTCCCGGGCGGGGTCGTCACGGGGCGGTGGGCCTCATCCGGTGGCGGCGCGCTCCAGCTGCCTCGGCAGCTGCGGGAGGCGGTGCGCGCCGATCCGGGGTGGAAGCTCGTGGTCGCCGACGTCGCGCAGCTGGAGCCGCGGGTGCTCGCGGCCATGTCGAGCGATGCGGCACTGGCGGCGGCCGCGCGAGGGCGCGATCTCTACGCGGGAATCGTCGACAGCGGTGCGGTCGGCACGCGGCAGGACGCGAAGATCGCGATCCTGGGCGCCATGTACGGGGCCACGACCGGCCAGTCGGGCCGGCTCGTTCCGCGCCTGCGCCGCGCCTATCCGCGGGCGATGGGACTCGTGGATGACGCGGCCCGCACGGGCGAGGACGGCGGTGTCGTGTCGACCTGGCTCGGACGCACCTCGCCGCCGCCTTCCGGCGCCTGGAGCGCGGCCCAGTCCCACGCCACGGAGGCCGAGGCATCCGGAGCGGACGAGACCCGCGCACGGCGCTGGGCGCGCGATCGCGGCAGATTCACCCGCAACTTCGTCGTCCAGGGCACCGCCGCGGAATGGGCGCTCGCCTGGTTGGCCGACCTCCGTGGCAGGCTCTGGGCGCTCCCGACGGTGGATGCGGATCACGCGGCGCCGCGGTCGGGTCCGGTGTTCGGATCTCGAGCGCATCTGGCGTTCTACCTCCACGACGAGGTGATCGTGCATACCCCCGCTGAGCTCGCCGACGCCGCCGCACGGGCGGTGACGGATGCCGCGGCCGCCGCCGGCCGGCTGCTCTTCGGCGACTTCCCGGTCGACTTCCGGCTCGACGTCCGCGTGTCCGACACGGCGCTGAAGGACTAGCCGCAGTCGACCCGCGTCTGCGAGAGCGGGATGTCGTCGATGGTCGGGGTGTGCATAACGACCGGCTCGATCGGATCGGTGTCGCCCGCGATGAAGCGGAACTCCAGGGTCCGGGACTCGCCGGGAGCGAGATCGACCCGCGCGGAGCTGACAGGCAGGCCGTTCTCCTCGACGTTCACCGAGGGGATGGTGCCGCCGGCCAGGCTCACGCCGCCGAAGAACATGCCCTCCGGTGCCGACACGGAGACGTTCGTGGCGATGTCGCCGCTTCGCGCGCCGTACAGACCGCCGCCCGTCATCGCGACGGGGAGGTCGGCGGCACCAGACTCGGCAGTGCTCGTCAGAGCGACGGACACCAGAACCTCCTGACGCCCATCCGCCCGGCACGACGCGCTTCCCACGGCGATGGAGGCGTCGAGCATCGTGTCCATCTTTCCGCCGGTCGCATCGTTGAAGTACACCGCGAACGCGTCCGGTCCGGCCGCGCGCTGGCGGGCCGCGGGACCAGCGAGCAGGGTCTGGGCGAGAACGGCCTGCTCCTGGGCGTGAGCGCTCCAGACGTTGACGCGTCCGTCTGCGATCGGGCCGGCGAGCGCGGAGGCGAACGCGACCGGGTCGAGGTCGAAGTCGGCGACCTCCGCGAAGACGGCGGACGCGGTCGTGCGGAACATCGCGGTCTGCGTCGACGAGTCGAGGGACATGTAGGGGTCGACGAGGAGCTGACGGACGAGATCGTCGGCGGTGAGCGTGCCGTACTCCGTTGCGACGGGACCGGTGACGTCCAGCAGTGCGCGCAGCACGAGGGGGTCGACGGACAGGACGGTATCGGGCGCCGTCCCGGTGCGGCCCTCCCACCAGTGCGAGACGAGTCGGGCGGTCAGATCGAAGTCCGCGGGCATGGTCGCGTTCTGCACGAACCTGCCGACCTGTTCTCCGTAGAGCGCCAGCGTCGACTCGGGGATGGGCAGCACCGGTGAGGGCGCGCGTTCGAACTCGGACGAATCGGCCTGGGAGACGAGGGAGAGCTTGCCGGCATCGGCCCGCAGTTCCACGAAGGAGCCCGTGATGCCGCCGCTCGTGCGAAGTTCGGCGTTGTTCTGGAGCATGATCAGGATCGTGCGGGGGCCGGATCCCCCGAGCGTCGCCGGAAGCACCGCGGCCGTATCGCCGAGCGCGGTGACGACGGGGCGAATCTCGTCGACGGCGTCGACCACCTCTCGCACCGCCGACCTGACGGGCGGGAGCAGCGCGGCACCGTCGATGTCGGCGAGATCGGCCGCGGTATCGGTGAGCGTCGCCTCGGCATCCTCGAGCGCGGGGAGCTGCTCGGCGAGCAGGCTCGTGTCGATGCCGCCCTCGGGCAGTCGAAGGTCGGCGGTGAGCGCCTCCACGCCGTCCATCAGCGGGATCGCGGCGCCCGAGAGCGCCCCTGCCACCTCCGCCGACACGACGCGCACCGCCGCGAGGTTCGGACCGACGAAGGGAATCCCCTCGGCGGCGCGCCAGAGCGGGTCCGAGGTGAGAGCGGACGCCGCTTCGGCATGGGCGAGCATCTGCTCCGCGTCGGCGGAAGCGGCGTCGAGCTGTCCGGCCTGCAGCGCTTCACCGACGTCGGAGACGAGCGCCTTCGCGCTGTCGAGCTCCGTCTTCGCGAGCCATCCGCGCACCCCGACCCACGCCACCCACGCGACGGCCGCCACCAGGGCGACGGCCGTCGCGGCGAGCGCGATTCTCGAAAGGCGCGTTCGCGTCCGCATCTCCTACGAGCGTGCGGAGCGGCGACGGAGGAGGACCGCGGCCACGCCGAGGCCCACGAGGCCGAGACCCGTGCCGGCAACCGCGTACGGCAGCGCGCCGCCGGTGGCGGCCAGAGCCGCACCGTCCACCGATGCCGTCTCGGGCGAGTCGGGCGAAAGCGCGGTCGGCGGCTGCGCGGCGCAGTTCGGCGTCGCCGGCGGGTACGAGAGCGGCACCGCGAGGTCGGGGTTGACCTGGAGCACGGCCGAGATGCTTCCTCGGGTCCAGGCGAAGTTGCCGGTCGTCTCGACCCACTCGCCGTCGACGAAGGCCCAGCCCGGCCAGCCGGTCGGGTTGCCCGCGCCGTCGACCGAGGCGCCGGGCCACAGGACCTTGCCCGCGAGCTGGCCGTTCACGAGGGTCCCGAGCGGGATCGTCACGGAGTTGGCGCCGCTCGAGAGCACGAGCGATGCGTCGTTGCCCGTGGACTGGCCGTCGGGGTCGGTGAGCGTGACGGTGTATGAGATGTAGGGCACGTCGCCCTCGCACTCGCTCGCGGCGACCGATCCGGCAAGCGTCGGTTCGGTCGGGTCGATGGGCGTGTACGGGTCTTCTTCGACGGCGAGCGCCGCGGTCGGCCCCGATACCGCGATGATCGCTGCGACCGCGAGAACGGAAAGAGTCTTGCGCAACATGATTCAGCCTCCCCAGTGGCTGTATGCGACGCGCAGCAGAGCGCGTCGAGAAATGAACGGCTCGTTCCCATACGAGCCACTCGCATCCCCAGATACGAGTGTGGTCAGCTTACATGAGGTTCCACTCCGTGACGAGATACATTCCGGGCGGCGCGCCGCGTCTCGCCCGTGCGAGAATCGGAATCGCGAATGGGTCGGCTGGACGGTCGCGTCGCGGGCTCGCCCGCGCCGAGGAACGTCCGGGCACCGCAGGGCAGGGCGGTGGGCAACACCCACCCGGAGTGATCCGCGAGAAAGTGCCACAGAGAGCAGACCGCCCCGGTTCCGACCGGGGTAAGGGTGAAAGGGTGGTGTAAGAGACCACCGGGGTCGCGGTGACGCGACTCGCACGGTAAACCTCGCCCGGTGCAAGGCCAGACAGGGGATGACGACGCGGCCCGCCGAGTCCCCGGGTAGGCCGCTGGAGCGGCACGGCAACGTGTCGCCGAGAGAGATGACCGTCCACGGGGCTCACGCCCCCGGACAGAACCCGGCGTACAGGCCGGCCCATTCGTCCCCTGAGGGGGTCAGCCGAGCGCCAGCGCGGCGGCCCCGATGATGCCGGCGTTGTTCCGGTGCACGGCGGGCACGATCGGGGTGCGCAGGTCGAGCAGGCCCAGGAACTGGTCGCTGTGCTTGGACACCCCGCCCCCGACGATGAAGAGGTCGGGGCTGAACAGGAACTCGATGTAGCTGTAGTACCACTGCAGCCGCTCGGCCCACTGTTCCCACGACAAGTCGTCGCGCTCCTTGGCCGAATACGCGGCGTAGGCCTCGGCATCCTTCCCGTGCTTCGCTCGCTGCACATGGCCGAGCTCCGAGTTCGGCACCAGGACGCCGTTGTAGAGCAGCGCGGAGCCGATGCCCGTGCCGAGGGTCGTGAGGATCGTGAGGCCCGGGACGCCCTTCGCGGCGCCGTAGCGCACTTCGGCGACGCCGGCGACGTCCGCGTCGTTGGCGAAGTGGATGTCGCGACCGAGGCCCTTCTCGAAGAACTTCTCGGCTTCGAAGCCGATCCAGCGGTCCGACACGTTCGCGGCGGACAGCGTGCGGCCGCTCTTGACGATGGCGGGGAACGCGACGCCCAGCGGAATGGCGTCGTGCGCGACGTCGAGCGTGGCCAGCACCTCGGTGACGGCGTCCAGCACGTCCTCGGGCTCGGCGCCTTCGGGCGTCGAGACCTTGATCCGATCGCTGATCAGCTCGCCCTTCTCGAGGTCGACCAGACCCGCCTTGATGCCGGTGCCGCCGATGTCCACGCCTACGGCGCGCGTCGCCTGAGATGCCATGCCCTCAGCCTATCCAGCCCGCCCGCGCGTGTCGGGACGAGGCGGTCAGTAGGATCGTGCGAGAGGCCGAAGGCGGCTCGATGCGACCGAGGAGAGCACCGTGACGAGCGACAGCGAGAAGTACTGGTACAACCTCAAGACGGGCGAGGTCGAGAAGGGCTACGAGTCGCCCGCGATCGATCGCGCCGGCCCCTTCGACACCCCCGAAGAGGCGGCCAAGGCGCCCGAGATCATGCGCGAGCGATCCCGCGCGTGGGCGGACGAGGAGGCCCGGGACGACGCCTGGGGACCGCGGTCCGAACCGGCCGACGACGAGCAGTAGTCTGGCAACGGCCCGTCGGGGCGCCCGGAGAGGATGCGATGGACAAGCAGCGTGACTTCGTTCTGAGGACGATCGAGGAGCGGGGCGTCAAGTTCGTCCGGCTGTGGTTCACCGATGTGATCGGCACGCTGAAGTCGGTCGCGATCGCCCCCGCCGAGGTCGAGGGAGCCTTCAGCGAGGGGCTCGGATTCGACGGCTCCGCCATCGAGGGCCTCACCCGCTCGTACGAGTCCGATCTGCTGGCCCATCCCGATCCGACGACGTTCCAGATCCTTCCGTGGCGCGGTGAGATCGATCCGACCGCGCGCATGTTCTGCGATATCACGACGCCCGACGGGCAGCCCGCCGTCGCGGACCCGCGTCACGTGCTCAAGCGCACGCTCGCGAAGGCGGCAGACGCCGGCTTCACGTTCTACACGCACCCCGAGATCGAGTTCTACCTGCTCAAGTCCTCGTCGTTCGGCGCCGAAGGCCCGGAGCCGGTGGATTCGGCGGGCTACTTCGACAACGTTCCCGGAGGCACGGCGCACGACTTCCGCCGTCGTTCGGTCCGCATGCTGGAAGATCTCGGGATCTCGGTCGAATTCAGCCACCACGAGGGCGGACCGGGCCAGAACGAGATCGACCTCCGGTACGCCGACGCGCTCGCGACGGCGGACAACATCATGACGTTCCGCACCGTCGTCAAGGAGGTGGCGATCGAGCAGGGCGTCTACGCGACGTTTATGCCCAAGCCGCTCAGCGGCAAGCCGGGAAGCGGCATGCACACGCACATGTCGCTGTTCGAGGGCGATGTCAACGCCTTCTACGAGGAAGGCGCGCAGTATCAGCTGTCGCGCGTCGGCCGTCAGTTCATCGCAGGACTGCTTCGACACGCCAACGAGATCTCGGCCGTGACGAATCAGTTCGTGAACTCGTACAAGCGGCTGTGGGGCGGCGACGAGGCGCCGAGCTTCATCTGCTGGGGCCACAACAACCGCTCGGCGCTCGTGCGCGTGCCGCTCTACAAGCCGAACAAGGGGCAGTCGTCCCGCGTGGAGTACCGCGCGCTCGACTCGGCCGCCAACCCCTATCTCGCATACGCCCTCATGCTCGCCGCGGGACTCAAGGGCATCGAGGAGGAGTACGAGCTGCCCTCGGAGGCCGAGGACAACGTGTGGTCGCTCACCGACGCCGAACGACGGGCTCTCGGCTACGCGCCCCTGCCGGCCAGCCTCGACCATGCCCTCGAGTACATGGAGGAGTCCGAGCTGGTGGCCGAGACGCTCGGCGAGCAGGTCTTCAACTACGTGCTGCTCAACAAGCGCCGCGAGTGGCAGGAGTACCGCTCGCAGGTGACGCCGTTCGAGCTCAAGAGCAACCTCGAGATGCTCTGATCCCGCGGACGACGGATGTCGGCGAGCGAAAGATCCAGCTCTCTCACTCATCTCGCGCGCCTCGGGTTCAGCGGTCTCGCCGAGGCCGACGCCCTGCTCGGCGAGCTCGAGCTCGCCGGCATCCCGCGTGAGTCGGCGATGTCCGCCGCCGCCGTCGCCGCCGACCCCGACGAGGCGATCGGCGCCGTAGCGCGCCTTGCACGACGCGATGAGAAGGCGCTCCGCGCTCTCCGCGAGGACGGACAGGCATGGCGGGCGCTGTGGGCGCTGCTCGGAGCATCCACGGGATTCGCGGACTTCTTCTTGCGCAATCCGGGTGAGCTCGCTCACCTGAAGGATGCCGGCCACAGCCTCCCGTCGGGGGAGGAGATGCGCGGGTCGCTCCTGGAGGCGGTGGGCGCCGAAGGAGGGTTCGCCGCTGACGGCGGCGAGACGGCGTGGGTGGCGTTGCGCGTGCGATATCGGCGCATGCTCGCGCGCATCGCGGCGTTCGACCTGCTGAGCGACGCGCCGGTCGACCACGTCCCTGAAGTGGCCGCACGGCTGGCGGATGCCGCGGGCGCGGCGCTCGAGGCATCCCTCGCGGTCGCGCGCACCCGCGTCTCGGGCGGTGCTGCGGGTGCCGGCCTCTTCCCCCGGGAACAGGTGGCACAGGCCCAGCTCGCCATCATCGGGATGGGCAAGACCGGAGCCCGCGAGCTGAACTACGTCAGCGACGTGGATGTGATCTTCGTCGCCGGTGCCGAGGAGGATGCGCTCGCAGAGCTCGGAGAGAGCCGCATCGTCGACATCGCGACCCGCCTCGCCGTGCAGACCATGCGCGGGATCTCGGGCATCGAGATCGAGCCGCCGCTGTGGGAGGTCGACGCCAACCTGCGCCCCGAGGGCAAACAGGGAGCCCTCGTCCGCACGCTCGACTCGCACCTCGCGTACTACGACCGCTGGGCCAAGAGCTGGGAGTTCCAAGCGCTCCTCAAGGCGCGGCCCATCGCCGGAGATATCGGACTCGGGGATGCCTACGTCGCGGCCGTGCAGCCGAAGGTGTGGACGAGCGCGGCACGCGAGAACTTCGTCGACAGCGTGCAGCGGATGCGCGAGCGGGTCACCGAGCACATCCCGGCGGGGGAGGTCTCCTTCCAGATCAAGCTCGGGCCCGGCGGCATCCGCGACATCGAGTTCACGGTCCAGCTGCTGCAGCTCGTCCACGGGCTCTCGGACGACCGGATCCGCCAGCGCGGCACCCTCGAGGCCCTCGACGCCCTCGTGGCGGAGGGTTACATCGGCCGGTCCGAGGCATCCGCGTTCTCCCGCGACTATCGGGTGCTGCGCCTGCTCGAGCATCGCGTGCAGCTGCGGCATCTGCGTCGCACGCACCTCATGCCCGCCCGCCCCGAGGACCTGCGCGTGCTGGCGCGAGCCACCGGGCTGTCCGATTCGGGGCCCGGCGTGTGGGAGCTGTGGGAGTCCGTGAAGCGGGAGGTGCGCGACATCCACGTGCGCCTCTTCTATCGTCCGCTGCTGTCGGCCGTCGCGGCGCTTCCCGAGGACGAACGCGTT
Source organism: Microbacterium insulae (assembly GCF_042677065.1). NCBI lineage: Bacteria > Bacillati > Actinomycetota > Actinomycetes > Micrococcales > Microbacteriaceae > Microbacterium > Microbacterium insulae. The sequence continues at coordinate 239,753 of NZ_JBHTII010000002.1, forward strand.
CTGTCGGCCGCGCAGGCGCACGATCGACTCGCGGCGATCGGATTCGCCGATCCCGCCGGGGCCCTGCGGCACATCGCGGCGCTCACGAGTGGACTGAGCCGCAAGGCGACCATCCAGCGCCACCTCATGCCCGTGATGATCCGGTGGTTCGCGGACGGCGTCGATCCCGACTACGGCCTGCTCGCGTTCCGCCGGCTGAGCGAGCGACTGGGAGACACGCCGTGGTTCCTTCGCATGCTGCGCGACTCGTCCGCCGCCGCCGAGAGCCTCACGCGGGTGCTCTCCGGTTCGAGGTATGTCGGCGAGCTGATGGAGTGGATCCCGGAGTCCGCCGCGTGGCTCGATGACGACGAGCTGCTCCGCCCTCGGTCGGGAGTCGCGCTGCAGCAGGAGGCTCGCGCGATTCAGGCCCGCCACGGGTCCGTCGATGAGGCCATGCGCTCGGTGCGCGCACTGCGCCGCCGCGAGCTGCTGCGCACGGCGATGGGCGCCATTCTCGGTTCGGTGACGATCGAGGAGGTCGCCGACGCACTCACCACCGTCACCGAGGTGACGATCCAGGCGACGCTGCGGGCGGTACGGCCGACCGTCGTGCCGCCCGAGCACGACGCGCTCGACTTCTCGGTCATCGCGATGGGCCGCTTCGGCGGGCGGGAGCTCGGTTTCGGGTCGGATGCCGATGTCATGTACGTATATCGGCCGAACGGGGTCGACCCGCAGCGCGCGCACGAATTGTCGCTGAAGCTGGTGGCGGCGCTGCGGCAGCAGTCCGAGGATCACCGCGTTCCGCTCGATCTGGATGCCGGACTCCGGCCCGAGGGTCGCAACGGCCCGTTGGCGCGATCGATCGACGCGTACGAGGAGTACTACCGTCGGTGGTCGCTGTCGTGGGAGGCGCAGGCGCTGCTGCGGGCACGCGGTGTGGCGGGGAGCGTCAAGCTGATCGAAGCGTTCACGCAGCTCGCCGACCGGGTGCGATACCCCGAGCGTGTCGATGAACAGGGCCTCCGCGAGATCAAGCGCATCAAGGCGCGCGTCGAGAGTGAGCGGCTGCCGCAGGGCGTGGACCCGGCGAGGCATCTCAAGCTGGGTCCCGGCTCGCTGAGCGACGTCGAATGGCTCGTGCAGCTGCTCCAGCTTGCTCACGCGCACGACGTGCCCGGGATGCGCACGACGTCGACTCTGGATGCGCTGGCTGCCGCGCGCGAGGCGGGACTCGTTCCGGCGGTCGGCGCTGAGCGTCTCGCCGAGGCATGGCGGCTGGCGAGCCGGCTGCGTTCGGCGAACACGCTGCTGTCCGGGCAGACGAGCGATGTGCTGCCGGTGGATCGCAAGAAGCTCGATGGGATCGGGCGACTGCTCGAGTATCCGCCGCGATCGGCGACGCAGGTGGAGGAGGACTACCTGGGCACGACGCGTCGTGCCCGCCGGGTGTTCGAGAAGCTCTTCTACGGCTGAGGCTCGGACGGATCGCCGGCCCGCACCGGTTGTGGGGTCAGGCTTCGCAGCGCGGGATGCCGTCGAGGCTGTCGCCTTCGACGGGTTGCGCGTTGAGTGCGGCGACGACCCGGACGGCCCGGGGCCAGTAGCGGGCGTAGTGGTTCGGGTCGGCGTTGACCTGGGTGCGGTGCGCGACCATCGTCGGTTCCATGCCTGCCCGCTCGGGGACGCGGACGGTCATCGCACGGTAGAAGATGGTCGCCGCGGTGTAGGGATCGAGCCGCTGTTCGCGGGAGCCCCAGCCGTCCTGCTGCTGGAAGAGTCCGATCGACGTCGTCCGGGATCCGTCGGGGTTGGTGACGCCGCTGGTCTCCCAGTCGCCGTACGTCAGGTTGCGCAGCGACGATTCGCCCATCGCTGTCATGACCGCGATGGTCTGGTCGCGCTCCGTCAGGCCGAGATCGCGGCCCGCGGTCATGATCGTGCAGGCGTGTGCGAGCTGATCGATGCCGTACCCCGCGATGCCCGGGCGGGCGGCCGGACCCACGAGTGCGGGGGAGACGGCGCGGTCGTCGACGGCTCTGCCGAGGGAGTGGGCGGCCATCGCAACGGTTAGCAGGAGCCCCGCGAACAGGACGACCGCCGTCAGGGCGCCGCCGATGGCGAGTCCGCGAACGACGCTGGAGCGCTTCGTCGCTCTTGCGCGTGCAGGTTGTCGCCGGTGCGCGGTCCGTCGCACGGCTGGGCGGCTCCCGGTCCGCGCGCTCTCTCGCCGTGTCGAGGCGGCAGGGCGGGCAGGCATCGATGGATCGCTTCCGGTCGGATGGTGACGTCGGGCTGGTTCAGCGTAGGCCGGATGTCTGTGGATGCGCCCAGCGGACCCGCGGGCTCAGCAACCGGGACCGAGGGGGTCTTCGATGCATGTGCGGTCGACGAGGGCGGTCCGCACTTCGACGACCTGCACGCGGTAGCCGCCGCTCGTGGCCGTGATGTACCCGGGCACGGGTCGCCACGTCCCGGAGCCGAAGTCGACGGCCGCTGTATAGCGCACAGACACGTTCACGGAGTGGATGCCGCGTTCCCGGTAGACGTGACTGGTCCCGGTGGGCGTGAACTGCGCCCGCCCGAGCTGCTGCCACGTCGCGCCGCCCGTGGGGTGGACCGCCGAGGTGCCGTCGCCGTGCGAGAACTCGAAGGCCACCGGCGTGAAGCGCACCACCACGTCCCAGCCGAGCACCGTTCCCGGAATCTCCTCGACGGATGCCGCGGCCACGAGATTCGCGGGCATCCCGGCGATCGCGAACCCGCCGGGCTCGCCCGCGAGGCGGGGTGTGGCGGGGCGGAACGAAGCCAGATCAGCCATGGTCACATCGGGGACCGTGACGACCGTGTAGTTGCCGCGGCACCCGAGCGGCCCGCACTCCTCAGGCTCGGGCGCGGACTCTGGGCTTGCCGGGGGAGCGGCGGTGTCGCGCGGCGGGCTCCAACCCGTGTCAGGGCTGCTCGGGGCGGAGCCGGTCCCGCCTTCGCCAGCGGAGATGTCTACCGACGTGCCGGAGTTAGATATTCCGCAGTTCGATGACCACGTTCCCACATCATCGCAGCGCTGCGAGTGGAACGCAGCAATGGTGGTTATTGCGAGGGCGAGCACCGTAGTCACGACTACCTTCTGCATTCCGGCTTCCCTTCGCGAGGGCCGATACCAGTGAGCAGCAGTCCTGTAGGAGACGTCGAGGAACGTGAGAAAGTCGCCTCTAGCGTTTGGACGTCGCCGCGGTCTGGATCTACCAGCGACTCGCCAGCCGAATTCACGAGTTCGACGTCTGATACGTCGAGGCACACCGCGATTGCAACACCGGCGCTGACATCATCCCTGATGGGCGCCGTCACCAGAACCTCAGAAGCGCCAGACTTGACCACGCCTTCTGCGTGATACTCGCTCAATCCTCGTCGATCAGAGGCGTTCAGTTCCCCTGTGGTCCACGCGTACACACCCTCGAACGTCTCCGGGTCGCTCAGATCAACGGCGTTGAGCGCCTTCACGTACTCCCGGTAGGTGGCCTCGGCGGCGGCGAACGCCTCGGCTTCGTTCGAGAAGCTGGGTGTGGGCGCTGCGGCCGGATCCGCGGGAACGCACCCCGCGAGGGACACCGCAAGGATGAGCAGGACGACCCCCACGGGTGCGCGAACAGCATGGCGGAGAGGGGTCGTGCGCGAGGTCATCGCCCCACGCTAACGAGACTCCCGAGATGGCTGCGGGAGTTATCCACATGCGGGACTCCGTGCGAGCGCTCTGTCGAGCGACCCGCACGGCGTCCCCGAAACTGCTGCGCGGCCCCGCCGCTAGGAGTTGATCTGCTCGATCACGTCGTCCGCGGACTCGTCGATGGCCTTCTGAAGCCGCTCATAGTCGTCGGAGTCGATCGCCTTGCTGATCCGCTTCTCCGCGCGTTCGAGGGCCTTCTCGACTCGATCCGCCCACTTGTCGTCCACCACCGCGACGACGGCAGAAGTGCCCGGCGCGAGGTACTCGTCGACATCCACGCCGAACTGCTTCTCCTCGTGGCTCTTCTTGATCTTCCCGAGGATCGCGCCGACTCCCGCGCCTACCGCCGTCGCTGCGAGCAGCGGCGGTGCGAACAGACCCAGAACCGCACCCGCTCCCGCGCCCCACGCCGCGCCGTGGCCGACGGACTTGTCGCCGTGTTCCTTGACCTGCACCTTGCCGTCCTTGCCGCGGGTCAGGACGACCGCTCCGACGATCTCGTAGCCGCCGGAGTCCTGTCCGCTCCGCAGTGCCTGATAGTCCTCCGATGCTGCGTTCTCGTCGTCGTATGACCCGACCACCAGCGCGAGATTCTTCGTGCCCATCAGCTATCTCCTTCGATAATTGCGGAGGCGAAGTGCCGCCGCGTGAATCCGATAGGTCACCGGCGTCCGGGACCCGGTGATCCCGGACGAGGGTGGCCCGAATCTACCCATCGGTCGAACGGCGGAACAAGAGACCCGAGATGAAGAACACGTGACCGTGGATTTCGCCGGCCGCCGGAGACCGAACGTGCTCGCTCCGTGCTGGCGGTCACAGCCCCAAACACCAGCGCGTGAGCCGCAACTGCGACTGTAGGTGGTGCGTGCGAGGATGCCCGGATGGGTCTTGTCGAGCGCCTGGTCTACCGTCGAAAGAGTGCGATCGCACGCCAGCTCCTGCAGCTCGCGTTCGGTGTCGAGGTTCACCCGCGCACGGAAGTCGGTCCCGACCTCCTCATGCAGCATCGAGGTCAGGGAGTCATCATCACGCCGCGCACGAGGATCGGGTCCGGGGTGACGGTCTTCCAGCAAGTCACGATCGGCCGTCAGGCGGTCGACGGCACAGACGACGAGGTCGGATTCGAGGCGATCGAGATCGGTGACCAAGCCGTGTTGTGCGCGGGGGCGCGGGTGCTCGGAGGACAGGGGATCACTCGTGTCGGTGCCGGCACGATCGTCGCCGCGAACGCAGTCCTCACGCAGTCCACGGGTGACTGGGAGGTGTGGGGAGGCGTTCCCGCACGAAAGATCGGAGAACGCCCGCGCCGCCCGTTCTGAACGCCCCGGCAAGGCACTTGGGTGACGGCCCACAGCGGGCACGCGAAGAGCCCGCCAGCACTGCGCTGACGGGCTCTCCGTGACCTCGAACTCTGGTTACACCCCGAAGTACAGCTCGTACTCGAAGGGGTGCGGACGCGCCGCGAGGGGCTTGATCTCGTTCTCGAGCTTGTACTCGATCCAGGTCTCGATCAGCTCGGGCGTGAACACGCCACCCGCGAGCAGGAACTCGTGGTCGGCCGCGAGGGCGTCGAGCGAGTCCTGCAGCGAATTGGGCACCTGCGGGATGTTCTTGGCCTCCTCGGGCGGGAGCTCGTAGAGGTCCTTGTCGACCGGCTCGTGGGGCTCGATGCGGTTCTTGATGCCGTCGAGGCCAGCCATGAGCTGCGCCGCGAAGGCGAGGTACGGGTTGCCCGAGGCATCCGGAGCACGGAACTCGATGCGCTTGGCCTTGGGGTTCGATCCCGTGATCGGGATGCGGATCGCCGCGGAGCGGTTGCCAGCCGAGTAGACCAGGTTGACCGGAGCCTCGTAGCCCTTCACCAGGCGGTGGTAGCTGTTGAGGGTCGGGTTCGTGAACGCGAGCACCGAGGGAGCATGGGCGAGGATGCCGCCGATGTACCAGCGAGCGATGTCGGACAGGCCGCCGTAGCCCTTCTCGTCGTAGAAGAGCGGCTCGTTGCCATTCCACAGGGACTGGTGCGTGTGCATCCCCGAGCCGTTGTCGCCGAAGAGCGGCTTGGGCATGAAGGTCGCGACCTTGCCCCACTCGAGCGCGGTGTTCTTGACGATGTACTTGAACTTCAGGATGTCGTCGGCCGCGTGGACCATCGTGTCGAAGCGGTAGTTGATCTCCGCCTGGCCGCCCGTGCCCACTTCGTGGTGCGCGCGCTCGAGGACGAGGCCGGCCTCGATGAGCTTGAGACTGATGTCGTCGCGCAGGTCGGCCTGCTTGTCGACGGGGGAGACGGGGAAGTAGCCGCCCTTGTACGGGGTCTTGTTCGCGAGGTTGCCGCCCTCTTCGACGCGGCCTGTGTTCCACGCGCCCTCTTCGGAGTCGACGGAGTAGAAGCTGGAGTTCTGCTTCACCTCGTAGCGGACGTCGTCGAAGATGTAGAACTCGGCCTCCGGGGCGAAGAACGCGGTGTCGGCGATGCCGGTCGACGCGAGGTACTTCTCGGCCTTCTTGGCGACCTGACGCGGGTCCTTGCCGTAGATCTCGCCGTTGCGCGGGTTGTAGATGTCGAAGATCATGATCAGCGTCTTCGCCTCGCGGAACGGGTCGAGGTACGCGGTCGACACATCCGGGATCAGCTGCATGTCGGACTCGTGGATGTTCGCGAAGCCACGGATCGAAGAGCCGTCGAACAGCTGGCCGACCGTGAAGAACTCCTCGTCGACGGTCGAGGCCGGGATGTTGAAGTGCTGCTGCACACCAGGGAGATCCGTGAATCGGATGTCGAGGAACTTGACGTCCTCGTCCTTGATGAACTTGAGCACCTCGGATGAATCTTTGAACATGAAGGCTCCAGAGATAGGGCATCGGGAACTGCCGCACGCGTACGCGCTTGAGTGGCACGGTACCCGGAGGGCGTTGCCCGGCAGTGACACCTTTGTTTCCGGCATGTTACGACGCCGTCGTTACGCTTGAGCAGTGACCGAAAGCGCCCCCAGCTACCCCGGCGAACGCCTCGGACTTCCTCGAGAGGGATCCGGCTCGATCGGTCGGCTGGGGCGACGGGTCGGCGCACTCTTCGTCGACTACGGTGCCGCCTACCTGATCTCCGGCTTCTTCGGCTGGGACGCGCTGGCCATCCTCGCGATCTTCGCGGCGATCCAGCTGGTGTTCATCCCCACCCTGCAGGGGAGTCCAGGACACCGGATCTTCGGGCTCCGTGTCGTCCGGGTGGACGGGGCATGGGTGGGCCTGTGGCGCCCGATGGTGCGTACGCTCCTGCTGATCCTCGTCATTCCGGCCGCGATCTGGGACGCCGATCAGCGCGGCCTTCACGACAAGGCGGCCGGAACCGTCCTGCTGCGCGCCTGACCGGCCCGCGAGCCGTGGGCCGAGCCTGCCGCCGGGAGTGGATGCCGCGGCTCAGCGCGGGCGCGGAGCGCGGACCTTCGTCGGGTCGATGCCCTTCGGGATCGGCATCGAGGCCAGCGACTGCGACACCGACTCGATCCGCTTTATCACCGCCGCCATGGTGGCCCGATCGATCTTCTTCGGAAGGGACTTGATGGTGGGGGCGAGCTTCGAGATCGGGACCTCGCCCTCTCCGTGGCCGATGTAGATGACGGTGACGGGAACACCCGACGCCACGCGCTGGGCTTTCGAACGCTCGTCGTTCACGAGTCGGGTGAGGCGCCCACGCGCTCCCTCGCCCACGATCACGATGCCCCCTCGGCCCACCGCCCGGTAGACCGCCTCCTGCGTCTTGGGGTTGACGCCCACCGGCATGTCGGCGGCCTGCCACTTGCGGCCGAGGGACGTCGACAGGACGTGGCCGGCGGCTCCCGGCATCCCGTCGATCTTCTTGTACATCGCGTTCGTCGACAGGCGGGTCATGAGCATGAGGGCACCGAGGATGCCGAGCATGAGGCCCGTGACGCCCCACAGGATGACGCTCCAGATCGCCACCGGCGGAATGAGGAATCCGATGCCGACGCCCACGCCGATGCCGAGCAGCACGACGCCGACGAGCATCAACGGGAGCCAGCGGAAGGACTGCTGCGTGAACGTGTAGAGGGAGCGGATCTGCGAGAAGAACCCAGGGCGCTTCTCGGGTGCGGAACTGCGGGCGGCCATGAGGTCCAGCCTACCTTTCCGCGCGTGCGTCTTCGGCTCCTCCCCATCCCGTTCCCAGCGGCCGATCTCCCCGGATCCGGTCGATCCGCTCCGAGCACCCGTGAGAAACCTCGAAGGTGGGGGGATGCCTCGTCCCGACGAAAGCCTGACCTCGCCCTACCGCGCCGTGCGGCCCATCACGGCCCCGACCGACGGACCGTGGCCGGGGATGCTCGTCTGTCTTCCCTCGGGCGATCGCGGAGTGCTCGTGGACGCCGAGCTTCTCGGTGCCGAATGGGGCGGGTGGGATGTCGCGCCCGACGGACACATCCTCGGCGCCATCGACGTCGTGCGCCGCGCAGGCGGTCACGATGCTCTCCTTCCGGTCTGCCCCGAGCACCTCGAGTCCTACCTCGCGCGGCGCGGTGCGCACGCGCCCCTCTCCCCGGGGGAGGCGGTCACGATCGGAGTGAGCCTGCTCCGCGGGTGCACCGAGGCCCGCGAAGGACACCACGATCGCGGGTCGTGGTGGCTCACCGAGGCAGGTCGGCCCGTGTTCGCCCCCGATCGCGCCGGCGCGGGGTTCCGCGAGACCACGCTCGCGGTGATGGACCTGCTCACTCAGGCGGCGGCATCCCATCCTGCCGCGTGGGATGCCGCAGCCGCCGCGGTCTCGGCGGCACGGCGCTCGGCCGCCGAGCTCGACCGCGCCGAGCTGGGTCTGTTCCAGATCGCGACGCCCGTGCCGCTCGATCTCCGGCCCCTCGCGAGCCGCGCGCACGACCTCGCCCCGCGCATCTCCCGCGATCTGCCCGAGGACGATGAGCTGCCGCGGGGGCTCTGGGGCTCGCTCGCACGGCACGCCGATGCCGACGTCGCCGACCTGGTCTCGCGTGCGACCACATCGGTCTGGCGGAGGCTGCGGATCGAGCCCACCCGCGCCGGCCGTCGGGCCCCACTCGTGGTCGGTGCGGCGGTCGCAGCCGTCATCATCGGAGGAGGGCTGCTCTGGCCCGCGGGTGACGACGCGACCGCGGAAGGGTCGGCGACGAATACTTCTCCGACGCCGACAGCGGTCGGGGAAACGAGGGAAGCCAGGGAGTCGGCGGGAGCGGAAGCGCCCGAACCTGAAGAGTCGACGGGGCCGATGCCGACACCTCAGCCCGAAGACGCTGCCGCCGCGCACGCGGAAAGCGACCTCGGTGTCGTCGCCGGCGACCTGCTCGCGCGGCTCGATGCGTGCGGCGAGGACGCCGCATGTCGGGCGGCGTTGACTCTGGAGGGAGCCGCGGCGGAGGTCGTACCCTCGTCGATTCCTCCCGCGCGGCGAAGCGCCGTACTCCTCGACGACTACGGCGGAGTCGCGGCATTGCGTCTCGACGACACGTCGGGCGAGATGCCGTCGCAGTTCATCGTCATCGCACGGCAGAACGGTGAATGGCTGCTGCGCGACGTCCGCGACGCCACGCAGCAGCCATGAAGACCGCGGAGGTCAGATGCCGAGCTGCCCCTCGAAGTCCGCCGCCTCGAGACGCGACTTGACCGCTCCGAGGAACCGGGCTGCGTCGGCGCCGTCGATGATGCGGTGGTCGTACGACAGCGCGAGGTAGACGTAGGAACGGATCGAGATCGCGTCCTTGCCGTCCACCGCCACGATCCCCGGTCGCTTGACGACGACACCCGTGCCGAGGATCGCCGACTGCGGCAGGAACACCACCGGGGTGTCGAAGAGCGCACCGCGCGAGCCGGTGTTCGTCAGGGTGAACGTGCCGCCGGCGAGCTCGTCGGGCTTGAGCTTGTTGTCGCGCGTCCGAGCGGCGAGGTCGGCGATCTCGTGGGCGATCTGTGCGAGGTTCTTCGACGCGGCATCGCGGAGAACGGGTGTGAGGAGCCCGCGCTCGGTGTCGACGGCGATCGAGAGGTTCTCGGTCGGGGGATAGACGATGTCGGTGCCGTCGACCGTCGAGTTGATGACGGGGTAGGCCTGCAGCGCCTCGGCTGCGGCGAGCGCGAAGAACGGCAGGAAGGACAGCTTGTCGCCCGTCTTCGACTGGAAGTCCGCCTTCACCTGGTCGCGGAACGCCGCCAGCTTCGTGACGTCGACCTCGACGACCGAGGTCAGCTGCGCTGTGGCCTGCATCGACGCGACAGCGCGCTCCGCGAGAACCTTCCGCAGGCGCGACATCGGCTGGGTCGTGCCGCGCAGCGGCGAGACCTCGAGCTTCGGCTTGGCTGCGGAAGCCGCCGCCGGGGCCTCCTGGGCGGGAGTGGATGCCGCCTCCGCCGCCTTGAGCACGTCTTCCTTGCGGATGCGACCACCGACGCCGGTGCCCTTGACCTTCGTCAGGTCGACACCCTGCTGCTGGGCCAGGCGGCGGACGAGCGGCGTGACGTAGGTCACACCGTCCGAGTCGTCGGCGGCTGCGGGACCTGTGGCGGGCGCGGGCGACGGCGAAGACTGCGCGGGCTCGGCGGGCGCGGACGCCTGGGCCGGTGCGGGCGCAGGGCTCTCAGCAGGCGCGGGAGCCTCGGCAGGAGCGGGAGCCTCGGCAGGTGCCGGGGCCTCGGCCTCCGGAGCGGGAGCCTCGGCCTCCGGTGCGGGGGCTTCGGCCTGCGGCGCCGGCGCCTCATCGGCGGGCGCCGCACCGGCCTCGCCGATACGCGCCAGGGGGGACCCGACCGCGACGGTCTCGTCCTCCTGGACGAGGATCTCCTGGAGCTTACCGGCGAACGGCGAGGGAATCTCGGTGTCGACCTTGTCGGTCGAGATCTCGAGGAGCGGCTCGTCGACGGCCACGTCATCGCCGACCTGCTTCAGCCAGCGGGTGACGGTGCCTTCGGTGACGCTCTCGCCGAGTTCCGGCAGGACGACCTCCTTGCCGCCGCCGGCGGCGGGCGCCGCGGCCTCGGGCGCGGGCTCGGGGGTCGCGGACTCAGCCTGGGCGGGCGCGGGTTCTTCGGCCGGCGCGGGGGCCGGTGCTTCGGCCGGTGCTGCCTCAGCGGGAGCGGCCTCCGATGCCTCAGGTGCGGGCGCCTCGGCGGGGGCGCTGGATCCGTCTCCGATCTTGGCGAGCACGGCGCCCACCTCGACCGTCTCGTCCTCCTGCACCAGGATCTCTTCGATGACACCGCTCACGGGCGACGGGATCTCGGTGTCGACCTTGTCCGTGGAGATCTCGAGCAGGCCCTCGTCCGCCTCGACCGTGTCGCCGACCTGCTTGAGCCAGCGGGTGACCGTACCCTCTGTGACGCTCTCGCCGAGAGCGGGGAGGACCACGGAAGTGCTCATGTCGATGTCTCCTTAGGAATGGAATCGGATCTAGCTTAGTGATGCCGTGGCGCCGGAGCGTCAGAGCGCGTGGAGCGGTTTGCCCGCCAGCGCCAGGAACGCCTCACCCAGCGCCTCGCTCTGTGTCGGGTGAGCGTGGACGAAAGGGGCGATGTCTTCCGGATGGGCCTCCCAGCCGACCGCGAGCTGACCTTCGGTGATGAGCTCGCCGACGCGATCTCCGACGAGGTGCACGCCGACGACCGGACCGTCCTTGACGCGGACGACCTTCACGATCCCGGCTGTGCCGAGGATCTCGCTCTTGCCGTTGCCCGCCAGGTTGTACTCGTACGAGGCGACGCCGTCGGCGCCGTGCGCGTCGACCGCCTGGGCTTCGGTGAGCCCGACCGATGCGACCTCGGGGTGGCTGTAGGTGACCTTGGGGATGTGGGAGTCGGGAACGACCACGGGCGAGAGGCCCGCGATCTCCTCCGCGACGAAGATCCCCTGCTGGAACCCGCGGTGGGCGAGCTGCAGGCCGGGAACGATGTCGCCCACCGCCCACACGTGGGGGACGCCCGTACGGAGGCGGTCGTCCGTCACGACGAACCCGCGGTCGAGCGTGACGCCAGCCTCTTCGAATCCGAGGTCGGCCGTGGCCGGGCCGCGGCCCACCGCCACCAGGAGGTAGTCCGCCTCGAACGTCTTGCCGTCCTCGAGGGTGACGGTCACCGACTCCGACGTCTGCGTGACGCCCTGGAACCGCACACCGAGCGAGGACGCGATACCGCGGCGCCGGAACGCGCGCTCGAGCGCCTTGCTGAGCGCGACGTCCTCGTTGGGCACCAGATGGTCCAGCGCCTCGACGACGGTCACGTCCACGCCGAACGATCGCCACACGCTCGCGAACTCCACGCCGATGACGCCGCCTCCGAGGATCACCACACGTGCAGGAATCTCGTCGAGCTCGAGGGCGTGCTCGCTCGTCAGCACGCGTCCGCCGATCTCGAGCCCCGGAAGGGTGCGGCTGTACGAGCCCGTCGCGAGCACGACGTCGGTACCGCGGTAGAGGTCATCGCCGACTCGGACGGCCGGCCCCGCCTCCAGGCGACCCTCGCCGGCGACCACGGTGATGCCGCGCGCCTTCACGAGCCCCTCGAGGCCCTTGAACTTCTTCGCGACGATGCCCTCGCGGTACGCCCGGACACCGGCGGGGTCGACGCCGTCGAACGAAGCGCGGATGCCGATGGCCGAGGCATCCCGTGCCGTGTCGGCGACTTCCGCCGCATGCAGGAGCGCCTTGGTGGGGATGCAGCCGCGGTGCAGGCACGTGCCGCCCACCTTGTCCTTCTCGACCAGGGCGACGGACTTGCCCAGCTCGGCGGCGCGGAGCGCCGCGGCATAGCCGCCGCTGCCGCCGCCGAGCACGACGAGATCGAAGGTGTGGTCGGTCATCAGGACTCCTCTGTCGTGACGAAGCGGATCAGGCTGCGCACCGTCGCGGCGGTGGGCCCCTTGTCGGTGAATCCGTACCCGCCGCCCTTGTTCATGCCGACTCCGGCGATGTCGAGGTGCACCCACGGGATGCGTGGAGCATCAGCGTCGTCGGACGTGCGCCCGACGAAGTGGCGGAGGAAGAGCCCGGCGAACAGCGATCCGCCTGCGGGGTCTCCGACCTTGGCGTTCTGGAGGTCGGCGATGGGCGAGTCGAGTTCGTCGACCATGTGCGCGGGGAGAGGCAGCTGCCATGCGGGCTCCGCCTCGGCGGCTGCGGCCGCCAGGTACGCCGCCACCGCGGCGTCGTCGCCCATGACCCCGGCGTGCCGGGTGCCCAGCGCGATCGTGATCGCGCCGGTCAGGGTGGCGACGTCGACGATGACATCGGGATGCTCGCGGCTGGCCGCCACCAGTCCGTCGGCGAGGACGAGTCGGCCCTCGGCATCGGTGTTGAGCACTTCGACCGTGGTCCCGTCGAGCATGCGCAGCACGTCGCCGGGGCGCGTGGCACGACCGGACGGCATGTTGTCCGCGACGCAGAGCCACGCCGTGACGGCGACGGGCGCGCCCATTGCAGCCACGGCGCGCAGAACGGCGAGAACCGTCGCGGCCCCGCACATGTCGTACTTCATGCCGACCATCGAGGCCGGCGGCTTGAGCGAGAGGCCACCGGTGTCGAAGGTGATGCCCTTGCCCACGAGCGCGACGTGGCGCGATGCGCCTTCCGGCGCGTAGGACAGGCGAACGAGTCGGGGCGGCCGGTCCGAACCCTGACCGACTCCGAGGATCCCGCCGTAGCCGCCTTCCCGCAGGGCGACCTCATCGAGCACATCGACGGTCACGTCGAGACCTTCGACGGAGGCACGGGCGCGGTCGGCGAAATCGGCAGGTCCGAGCCATTCGGCCGGGATCGAGACGAGGTCCTTCACCAGCGCCACGGCGTCGGCTGCGGCGATCACCGCGGCGAGCGCACCCGGATCCTCCGCACCCTCGCCGTGGACGACCACGCGGGACGCGCGGGGTTTCGGCGCCTCCGACTTGTAGCCGTCGAAGCGGTATCCGCCGAGCGCCGCGCCCTCGGCGATCGCGGTCCACAGCTGCGGGTCGGCGAACGGGGCGCCGACCGCGATGGTCTCGAAACCGGTCAGGGTTCGGATCGCTGCACCCACCGCCTCGCGGAGCGCCGCGGCATCCGGTGCGGCTCCGGTGCCGACGACGGCGAGCGGCTTCGAGACCGCGTCGGGGGCGTAGACCCGGTGCAGTGACCCCGCCCCGCCCGTGAAGCCGATGGCGACGAGGGCATCGCGCAGCCCGGGCCAATCGCTCAGGTCGGGGACAGCGTCGCCGTCGACAGGGGGCAGAGCGAGAAGGATCGCGTCGGCGTCGGACTCTCGGATCGGTGCATCGCTGTACGCGAGGTCGGGAAACGACATGGCCTCCATCCTATGTAGGTGGCTGTTCGCTCTGAGCGGGACGCCGCCGACCCGGCGCGTCCGCCGTGCCTCGTACCATGGGGTCATGCCCGTCTCCGGCCCGCTGTTCGAGAGATCCGCGTCGGCACCCCCGGTGCCCCGCGGGCTCCCGCTGGTGATCGCCCTGACGGGATTCACCGACGCGGGGAGCGCCGTGAGCCGGGTCGTGGATTTCATGCGCGACGAGCTCGCGCCCACTCCGCTCGTGGTGTTCACGAACGACGTCCTGCTCGATTACCGCGCCCGCCGCCCGCTCATCTCATTCGATCAGGACCACCTCACCGACTACCGGCCGCCCCGGCTCGAGCTTTCCTTCGCCCACGACGCGCTCGGCCAGCCGTTCCTCGTGCTGTCCGGCTACGAGCCGGACTTCGGGTGGGACGCCTTCGCGGCGGCGGTGCTCGCCTTCGTCGATGAGTACGGCGTCTCCACGGTCACCTGGGTCCATGCGATCCCGATGCCGGTGCCGCATACCAGGCCCCTGGGAACGACCGTCAGCGGGACGCGGACCGAGCTGACCGCTGCCCATTCGGTGTGGCAGCCTCGCACGCAGGTGCCGGCCACGGCCGGTCACCTCCTGGAGTACCGTCTCGCCGATGCGGGCATCCGCGTGGCGGGTTTCGTGATCCTCGTTCCCCACTATCTCGCCGACACCGAATACCCCGCGGCCGCGCTGGCCGCGCTCGACAGCGTCACCGTGGCAACCTCGCTCGTGTTCACCGGTGAGGAACTCCGCGAGGAGAATCGCGAGTACCTCGCGAAGGTCGAGGACCAGGTGAGCGGCAGCGACGAGCTCTCGCGCATGGTGCAGGGACTCGAAGAGCGGTACGACGCATACATGGCCGGTTCGACGCTCGCGACGCCGATGATCCACACCGGAGACCTCCCGAGCGCCGAAGAGCTGGCGGCGGAGCTGGAGCGATTCCTCGCGTCGCGGCCGAGCGGCGACGACGACAAGCGCGGCGCCTGACGAGGAATTCCCGCGGCTGCCATCGCGTTGAAGCTTGGAGGGCGAGGGACGCGACGGAAGGCCGTGCTGGCGGCCCATCGCAAGTATGAGATACTGGATGCTCTGACCCGTTGTCAACTGGTTCCGTGAGGTCACTCGACGGAGCAAGGACTTGACAAGGGTCTTACTAGTGTCCGAAATCGACCGGGGACGTTCGGCACATGCCCCCGGTGAAAGGCGAAACGTGACCTCAGGCACGAACACCAAGGCCCGCTCGGCCGCGAAGGACACCGAGACGGACGAGACCACCGCCGAGAAGACTGCTGCGAAGGCGGCACCCAAGGCTTCCGCGAAGAGCACCAAGACCACCGCGACCACCGCCGCGAAGAAGACGCGCGCGAAGGCGGCGCCGAAGACGTCGTCGAAGAAGGCCTCGAAGGACGAGGACGAGCTCGAGGAGGACGTCGAGCTCGATGACGTCGAACTCGACGCTGAGGCCCTGGTCGAGGACGGCGACGACGCCGACGCCTCGGAGCCCGCGGGTGACGAGTCAGCCGCAACGCGCCGCGCGCGGCGCGGTGCGAAGACGCCCGAGGAGGGCGAGGCGCCGGCGTCCGAGGAGACCGAGGACGAGGACGAGGAGAGCACCAAGCCGGCGTTCACG
This sequence comes from Microbacterium insulae, assembly GCF_042677065.1. Taxonomy (NCBI): domain Bacteria; kingdom Bacillati; phylum Actinomycetota; class Actinomycetes; order Micrococcales; family Microbacteriaceae; genus Microbacterium; species Microbacterium insulae. Next base: position 255,416 of record NZ_JBHTII010000002.1, read on the forward strand.
GAGCCTCTGCCGACCGGCGCGATCGTCATCTCGTCGAGCGACGAGGACGACGTCCCGGTGTACTCCACGCAGATCACCGGCGCCACCGCCGATCCGGTCAAGGACTATCTGAAGCAGATCGGAAAGGTCCCGCTCCTCAATGCGGCCGAAGAGGTCGAACTGGCGATGCGCATCGAGGCGGGTCTGTTCGCCGAGGAGAAGCTGTCGCACATGTCGGCGGCGGAGAAATCTTCGCAGCTCGGTCTCGACCTGCAGTGGGTCGCACGCGACGGCCAGCGCGCCAAGTCGCACCTGTTGGGTGCGAACCTGCGCCTCGTCGTGTCGCTCGCCAAGCGCTACACGGGTCGGGGCATGCAGTTCCTCGACCTGATCCAGGAGGGCAACCTCGGCCTCATCCGCGCGGTCGAGAAGTTCGACTACACCAAGGGCTTCAAGTTCTCGACCTACGCGACGTGGTGGATCCGCCAGGCGATCACCCGCGCGATGGCCGACCAGGCACGCACGATCCGCATCCCCGTGCACATGGTCGAGGTCATCAACAAGCTCGCGCGTGTGCAGCGCCAGATGCTGCAGGACCTGGGCCGCGAGCCCACGCCGGAAGAGCTCTCGCGCGAACTCGACATGACCCCCGAGAAGGTCATCGAGGTGCAGAAGTACGGGCGTGAGCCCATCTCGCTGCACACTCCGCTCGGTGAAGACGGCGACAGCGAGTTCGGTGACCTGATCGAGGACACCGAAGCCGTCGTCCCCGCCGACGCCGTGGGCTTCACGATGCTGCAGCGTCAGCTCGAGTCGCTCCTCGACTCGCTCTCGGAGCGCGAGGCGGGCGTCATCCGCATGCGCTTCGGCCTCGGCGACGGTCAGCCGAAGACCCTCGACCAGATCGGCGACACGTTCGGGGTGACCCGCGAGCGGATCCGCCAGATCGAGTCCAAGACGATGGCCAAGCTGCGGCATCCGTCGCGTTCGCAGTCCCTCCGGGACTACCTCGAGTGAGCGAGGCGAACGCCGGCAAGGCGCTCACCGTCAAGGTCGAAGGATCGTCGTACGCCCGCATCCCGATCCGCACGCGGGTCGTGATGCCGGGTGACGATCTCGACGCGTTCATCCGCGAGTACGCCCTCGACGTCGTGCGCGACGGTGACCTGCTGTTCGTGACGGAGAAGATCGTCGCAATCACGCAGGGGCGCTCGTACCAGCTCGAGGAGATCCATCCCCGCCGGTTGGCGCGGTTCCTCTCGAAGTACGTCACGCGCACGAGCTACGGCATCGGCCTGGGCATGCCCGAGACGATGGAGATGGCGCTCCGCGAGTGCGGGACGCCCCGGATCCTGCTGGCGGCCGCCGTATCTGCGGTGACCAAGCTGTTCGGGCGTAGCGGTGACTTCTACCGCGTCGCGGGGTACAAGGCGCGTTCCATCGACGGGCCGACCGCCCACACGATCCCCCCGTACAACACCGCCGTCGTCCTCGGGCCGGCCAAGCCGACGCAGGTCGCCCGCCACGTGCAGTCGCTGCTCGGCGTGCGCGCCGAGGTGGCGGTCGTCGACATCAACGACGTCGGCGGCAACATCCTGGGGTCGACGCTCGACAGCGCCGGCGAGAAGCGGCTCGTGGCGATCCTGAAGGACAATCCCCTCGGCCAGGGCCATGAGTCCACGCCGCTCGGCATCGTTCGCGCGGTCTGAACCCCCGACGAACGCCGGAAGGGCGGGCTCACAGATGTGAGCCCGCCCTTCCTCTTCGTTCAGGGGCGAGGGTGCCGGTGTCAGACCGAATCGGCCAGACGCGCGGTCTCGTCGTGCCACGAGGTGGCGACGGCGCGCAGCTTCTCTTCGTACTTGCGTCCGTGGTGGGCGCAGAACAGCAGCTCGCTGCCGTTTACCTCGGCGGCGATGTACGCCTGTGCGCCGCACGAATCGCAGCGGTCGGCCGCCGTGAGGCGGTGGTCGAGGACGACGCCGGGCTCGGTAGGTGTCGAAAGCGTGGTCATGTCGGTGCCTCCTCGTTCAGATAGAACTCCGTTGCGGGTCATGAAATACAACCACGCCATTGTTTCGAGAATGCCTCGAAGCGATGACATTTCGCTGTGCGCGTACCGCCGACCTCCCGGGAGCGTGTCGGGAGGGGCCGTGAGCGCGCCGCGGATACGCTTGGAGATTGTGACAGCCGAGTACTCCGCCCATCACCTTCAGGTGCTCGAAGGGCTCGAGGCCGTCCGCAAGCGACCGGGCATGTACATCGGCTCGACGGACTCGCGCGGACTCATGCACTGCCTGTGGGAGATCATCGACAACTCGGTCGACGAGGCGCTGGGCGGTCACGGCAGCCGCATCGACATCGTCCTCCATGCCGACGGCAGCGTCGAGGTGCGCGACCGCGCCCGCGGCATCCCGGTCGACATCGAGCCTCGTACCGGACTCTCGGGTGTGGAGGTCGTCTTCACCAAGCTGCACGCGGGCGGCAAGTTCGGCGGCGGGTCGTACGCCGCCTCCGGTGGACTGCACGGTGTCGGGGCATCCGTCGTGAACGCGCTGTCCGAGCGGCTCGACGTCGAAGTCGACCGCGGCGGCAAGACGTGGGCGATGTCGTTCCATCGAGGCGAGCCGGGAGTGTTCTCGAACGGATCGCCCGACTCCGCGTTCCGCCCGTTCGAGGAGCGCAGCGAACTCCGCGTCGTCGGCAAGGCGCCGCGTGGTGCCACCGGCACGCGCATCCGCTACTGGGCCGACCGACAGATCTTCACGAAGGATGCCGCGTTCAACCTCGAGGAGCTCGAGCAGCGGGCGCGGCAGACCGCCTTCCTCGTGCCCGGACTCGAGATCGTCATCCGCGACGAGCGCGGCGACGAGCCTGTCGAGACCGGGTACCGCTTCGACGGCGGCATCTCCGAGTTCGCCGACTACCTGGCTCCCGACGCTCCGCTGACCGACACGTGGCGGCTCACCGGTGAGGGGACCTTCACCGAGACGGTGCCCGTGCTGCAGTCGTCCGGGGCGATGGTGCCGACCGAGGTCGAGCGCACGTGCGAGGTCGACATCGCGGTCCGCTGGGGCACCGGTTACGAGACGACGACGCGTTCGTTCGTCAACATCATCGCCACGCCGAAGGGCGGAACGCACCAGACAGGGTTCGAGCTGGGCCTCATGAAGGTGCTGCGCACTCAGGTCGAGCAGAACGCGCGCAAGCTCAAGTTCGGCGCGTCCGACAAGCTCGAGAAGGACGACATCCTCGCAGGCCTCTCGGCCGTGCTCACGGTGCGCCTGCCCGAGCCGCAGTTCGAGGGGCAGACCAAGGAGGTGCTCGGCACGCCCGCGGTCCGTCAGATCGTCGCGAACGTCGTCACGCGCGAACTCACCGCCCGCTTCACCTCGTCCAAGCGCGACGACAAGGCGCAGACCGCACTCCTTCTCGAGAAGGTCGTCTCCGAGATGAAGGCGCGCATCTCGGCGCGCGCGCACAAGGAGACCCAGCGTCGCAAGAATGCGCTGGAATCGTCGTCTCTCCCCGCCAAGCTCGCCGACTGCCGCAGCAACGACGTGGCCGCATCGGAGCTGTTCATCGTCGAGGGAGACTCGGCGCTCGGGACGGCGAAGCTCGCGCGCAACAGCGAGTACCAGGCACTGCTCCCGATTCGCGGCAAGATCCTCAACGTGCAGAAGGCGTCGATCAGCGACATGCTGTCCAACGCCGAATGCGCCGCCATCATCCAGGTCATCGGCGCCGGCTCGGGACGCTCGTTCGACCTCGAGGCGGCGCGCTACGGCAAGATCATCCTGATGAGCGACGCCGACGTCGACGGCGCGCACATCCGCACGCTGCTGCTCACCCTCTTCTTCCGCTACATGCGTCCGCTCATCGACGACGGTCGCGTCTATGCGGCCGTCCCGCCGCTCCACCGCGTCATCGTGATCAACCCGGGCAGCAAGCCGAACGAGACGATCTACACGTACTCGGAGCAGGAGCTGCACGGCCTTCTCGCGAAACTCAGCAAGGCGGGCAAGCGCTGGCAGGAGCCCATTCAGCGGTACAAGGGCCTGGGCGAGATGGACGCCGATCAGCTGGCGACGACCACGATGGACCGGTCCGGTCGGACCCTCCGACGCGTGCGCATGCAGGATGCCGAAGCCGCGGCATCCGTCTTCGAACTCCTCATGGGAAACGACGTCGCACCGCGCAAGGAGTTCATCATCGACTCGAGCGACCGGCTCGCCCGGGAGCGCATCGACGCGTGAGTCGACCTATCAGCGGACCCCGGTGCCGATCGCGCCGATGACGCTGTCCAGCGGCGTCCCTGACGCGTCGCGCTTGGCTCCGGGCTCGGGCAGAGCCCGGACGGAGCCGTCCGCTCCCACTGCCCGCGGGTCAGACCCCACCCACGCGTGCGTGAGCACGTCCTCGCCCTTCAGGAAGCGCTGAGCGCGCACGCCGCCGGTGGCCCGGCCCTTCGCCGGGAACTCGCTGAAGGCGGAGACCTTGGCGGTTCCGGCATCCGTTCCGGCCAATGCGCCCGCCGATCCCGCGACGGTGACGACCACCGCGTCGAAGGCGGAGGCGCCGACGACGGTGAACGCGATGACCTCGGCGCCGTCGCTGAGGCGGATGCCGGCCATGCCGCCCGCCGCACGCCCCTGCGGACGCACCGACGACGCGTCGAAGCGCAGCAGCTGCGCGTCGCTGGCGACGAACACGAGCTCGGCGCCGTCGGACGCGGGAGCCGCGCCGACGACGCGGTCGCCGTCGCGCAGGGCGATGATCTCGATGTCGTGCTTGGCGCCGAGCTCGGACGCGGCGACCCGCTTCACCGTGCCGTGCAGGGTTCCCAGCGCGATGGGCGGACCGTCCTCGAGCGGCACGATCGCCACGACGTGCTCGCCGCTTCCGAGTCCGAGGTACTGGTCGGCGCGCGTGCCGGCAGCCAGCTGCACGGAGTTGCCCGGCACGGACGGCAGGTCGACGGGGGAGAAGCGGACCAGACGGCCGTGGCTGGTGACGGCCGCGGCGTCGCCGCGTGCGGTGGTGTCCACCCAGGAGCGGATCGCATCGTGCTTCGAGCGGCGCGAAGGCGGGACGATGCCGCCGCCGGGGGCTTCCGCGGTGAGCTCGGCGCGGACCATGCGCCCCGTGGCCGAGAGGAACACCCGGCACGGGGTGTCCGCGATCTGGAGGTCCGCCGCCGCGGCGGCCGCCCGTGAGCGCGGTGCGACGGGCCCGCCGTTGAGAAGGAGGGTCCGGCGCGGCGTGCCGAACTGCTCCGCGGCGGCGTCGAGTTCGCGGGCCACCTGTGCGCGCAGGAGCACCTCGCTGCCGAGGAGCTCCTCGAGTTCGGCGATCTCGGACTTCAGCTTGTCGCGCTCGGCCTCGAGCTCGATGCGGGAGAACTTCGTCAGTCGACGCAGCCGGAGCTCGAGGATGTACTCCGCCTGAGGCTCGGACAGGTCGAACACGTCCATCAGACGTGTCCGCGCCGCTTCGCCGTCGTCGGATGTGCGGATGACCTGGATGACCTCGTCGATGTCGAGGATCGCGATGAGCAGTCCTTCGACGAGGTGCAGGCGCTCCTTGCGACGGGCGAGCCGGAACGCGCTGCGACGCGTGACGACGCTGAGCCGGTGGTCGAGGTAGACCCGCAGCAGGTCGCGGAGTCCGAGCGTCTGCGGCTGGCCTTCCACGAGCGCGACGTTGTTGATGCTGAAGGAATCCTCCAGCGGCGTCAGACGGTAGAGCTGCTCGAGGACGGCCTGGGGGTCGAATCCGGTCTTGACTCCGATGACCAGGCGCAGTCCGTTGTGCCGGTCGGTCAAGTCGTTGAAGTCGGCGATTCCCTGGAGCTTCTTGGCGTTGACGGCATCCTTGATCTTCTCGACGACGCGTTCGGGGCCGACGAGATAGGGCAGCTCGGTCACGACGATGCCGGTGCGTCGCGGGCCGAGGGGCTCGATCGACACCTTCGCCCGGGTGCGGAACGAGCCGCGCCCCTTCTCGTAGGCGTCCTTGATGCCGTCGAGGCCCACGATGATGCCGCCCGACGGGAGATCCGGGCCCGGGACGAACTCCATGAGCTCTTCGACGGTGGCGTCCGGATTGTCCAGCAGATGGATGGCGGCGCCGACCACCTCGATGAGGTTGTGGGGCGCCATGTTCGTCGCCATGCCGACGGCGATCCCGGTCGCCCCGTTGACGAGGAGGTTGGGATAGGCCGCCGGAAGGACCTCGGGCTGCTGGAACTGCCCGTCGTAGTTGGGGATGAAATCGACGACGTCCTCGTCGAGGTTCTCGGTGAGGGCGAGGGCCGGCGCGGCGAGGCGGGCCTCGGTGTAGCGCGCCGCAGCAGGTCCGTCATCGAGCGATCCGAAGTTCCCGTGACCGTCGACGAGCGGCACGCGCAGCGAGAAGGGCTGCGCGAGCCGGACGAGCGCATCGTAGATCGGGGCGTCGCCGTGCGGGTGGAGCTTGCCCATCACCTCGCCGACCACGCGCGCGCTCTTCACGTGACCGCGATCGGGGCGAAGCCCCATGTCCGCCATCTGGAAGAGGATGCGCCGCTGCACCGGCTTGAGTCCGTCGCGGGCGTCCGGAAGCGCGCGCGAGTAGATCACCGAGTACGCGTACTCGAGGAAGGACCCCTGCATCTCGGCGGACACATCGACGTCTTCGATGCGACCGTGGTCGATGGGGGCGGATTCGGTGCGGGATGCGGGCATGACGGAGCCTCGGGTGACGGCGGAGCGGCGGGGGCTGCTCGCCGGTGTGCGAGACTGGCCCCGATGTCCCTCAGCCTACCCGCGGACCCGGCTCGAGCCCGGAGCCTCACCGGTGTCGTGGCGCAGATGTCGGCGGCGCTGGATGGTCGATCCGAGTGGTTCGCTCCCGCCACGAGTGCCGTGGTGATGCTCGTGGACGGCCTGGGTGCCCACAACCTCTCCGCGCGCGCCGGCCATGCCCGTTTCCTCAGTCAGGCGGGCAGCCGGAAGGATGTCGCACGCACCGTCTTCCCGTCGACGACGGCGGCCGCACTGACGAGCCTGCTCACCGGCACACCGCCGGGTCGGCACGGGATCGTGGGATATCGCGCGCGGGTTCCGGGAACCGACGACGTCATCAATCAGCTCCGAGGCTGGGACACCGATGGGCTGCCGCTGTCGTGGCAGCGTTCCACACCGATCGCGACGTCGTCGGGTCGTCCCTTCTTCACCGTGACCAAACGTGAGTACGCCGGAACCGGGTTCACGGCGGCAACGCAGGCCGGTGCCGAGTTCCACGGAGTCGACGATCTCGTGGAGCGCGTTTCCACAGCAGCCGACCTGGCGACCCGCGTGCCCGGATCCCTGGTCTACCTCTACGCACCCGAGCTCGACGGGATCGGCCACCGCCACGGCTGGGAGTCCGACGAGTGGCTTGTCGGCCTCGAGCGGATGGATGCCGCGGCCCGCGCGCTTGCCGACGGTCTCGGACCGAGGGTCGGCGCGGTCGTCACCGCCGATCACGGGATGGTGGACATCCCGCGCCACCGCCACGTGCTGCTGGAGGACGGCGATCCGCTCCTGGACGGCGTGCGTGTCATCGGCGGCGAACCGCGGATGCTGCACCTCTACGCGGAGCCAGGCGCCGCCGACGCAGTGCTGGAGCGGTGGCGGGAGGCCGAGGCATCCCGATCCTGGGTTCTTTCGCGCGACGAGCTGATCCGGTCCGGCCTCCTCGGCGAGACCGACCCCGAGGTCGCCCCGCGAATCGGTGACGTCGTGGTCGCCGCGCGCGCCGGGATCGTCTACTACGACGATCGAGTCCACGACAAGGGGCCGCAGAAGATGGTCGGCCAGCACGGCTCGCTCACTCCCGAGGAACGAGTCGTCCCGCTGCTGCGGCTGGGGGCGTTCGCCTGAGATCGGTGTTCAACCCGCCTGCGGACGGTACTCAGTCCTCGGTGCGTGCGCCGAAGACGATCTCGTCCCACGAGGGCATGGAGGTGCGCCCCTTGCGTCGGCCCGCCTCGGCGACCGCGGACGGAGCCGGGTCGAACTCGGGCTGATCCGCCGGATCCGCGGGCGTCTCGTCGTACCCGGGTTCGAGGGCGTCGAAGAGCGCGACGGGGGAGTGCGATCGGCTGGGCGCCGATTCCTCCGCCCCCGGCAGCGGCTCACGCTGTCCGCGACGACGGCGGAGCGCTTCGAGGAGGTCGGCCGTCTCGGCCGACGTCGTGATGGTCTCGTCGGCACGCTTTATCGCCGCCTGCTGCACAGCGGGCGCCGCGGGGGAGGGAAGGTCGGGGGACTCGAAGTCGGCCTCGGGGAGCTTTCGCGGGCCGAATGCCCCGCTGTCGAAACGGGTGTCGTCCTTCGGCGGAACCGACTCGAGGGCACGGAGGCGGGGAATGAGTCCGTCGGGCAGCGACCCCTGGCGCGACAGCTGCACCGCGTCGGAGTTCTGGGGAGAAAGGGTGCTGCGACGCGGGTCGAACCCCCAGCGGGCGTCGTGATCGACGTCATTGGCGGTGAACTCGAGCTTCACGATCCAGCCGGACTGCTCTTTCCAGCTGGTCCAGCGCTCACCGATCGCGCCGGCCTCGGCGAGCTTGCCGCGCACCGCGGCACCGAACGTCGCGTTGCCGTCCGACTCGAGGTCGCCGCCCAGCAGGACGGGCACCGAGAGCGCTTGGCCGACGATGTGCTCGCGTTCGGCGAGCACCGGACCTTCGAAACGCGCAATGTCTTCGATCCGCGCGCCGAGCAGGCTCGCCACTTCCTCGGCGGACAGCCCGGCCCGGATGTGCGCCTGGATCTCGCGGGGGCTGGGGCGCGCCGACTGCGACTCGTCGTCGCGGTCGCGACGCAGCCTGCGCAGCTCCGAGCGCAGCACCTCGTCGACCACGAGCGAGAACCTCTCGCCGGACTCGGTCGCCAGAACGAGACGGTCGTCTTCGGTTCCGATCACCTTCAACTGGTCCATGCGAACGCCTCACCTTCCTGTCAGGCTCTCGCGCCGTCCGACTCGTCGGTCATCGGGCCGTCGATCCGCCTGTCCCGCCCATGCTGACACAGGGGATACGGAGCTTCGGGAATATCCGGCGCGTGGCGCGAGTTTCAGGCGGACGCAGGGCGAGGCATCCCACTCCCAGCATTTGCGAAAACGGGGTCCGTCATGCAAACTATCGCCGCCCGAACGGGCGCGCACCCGAGCTACTCCGGAAGTTGAGACGTTCACGCATGGCCACCGATTACGACGCCCCCCGCAAGACCGAGGACGACAGCGAGTCGATCGAGGCGCTCAAGGAGCGCGTCCCCGACAAGCTCTCGGGTGCGGTCGATGTGGAGGACGCCGACAACCCCTCCGGCTTCGAGCTTCCCGGCGCGGACCTGTCGGATCTGGAGCTCGACGTGGTCGTCCTGCCCGCGCAGGAGGACGAGTTCACGTGCTCCAACTGCTTCCTCGTCAAGCACCGGTCACAGCTCGACCACGATTCCGCTACCGGGCCGATCTGTCGCGAGTGCGCCGCCTGATCTGGGCGTGACGCAGCGCCGCGACCAGCCGGTCGGGCGTACGGGTGGACACCACCCACACGGGAGCGGGGTCGTCGGGGTCGATGACAGGGACGACGACGACGCCGTCGATCCCGCCGCGGATGAGGTGCCAGGATCTCGGATCGAGCCCCGGGCCCCGGGCGTGCCTGGCTTCGTCGCCTGCGAGCGCGTCCGGCTTGCCGAGCAGTGCGACGTCGATGTGCGCGCGACCGGCTCGCAGCTCGCCGTTGCGAACCTCGACGACCGGCGCAGCGGCCACGAGGAGGATCACCACCGCGACGGCTACGGCCGCGCCGATGAGGAGGGCGAAGGTGGTGTCGATCGGTGCGAGGACGAGGGCGGCCATCGGTCCTGCAAGCGCCGCGCTCACCAGGAACCACAGCGACGGGCCGAGCCTCTCGCGATACTCCCCGGCACCCAGGTCGCGCGCTGTCATCTGCATTACCCTCATTGGGTGACTGAAACGGTGGACGTCCCAATTATCGCCCCCGACGCTCCGGTGTACGCGCACCCGGGCGACGCCGGAGCGGATCTCGTCGCCGCCGAGGCGGTGCGCCTCGAGCCCGGGCAGCGCGCGATGGTGGGGACCGGGGTGCGCATCGCACTTCCGGACGGGCACGTCGGATTCGTCGTTCCGCGCAGCGGTCTGGCGGCCAAGCACGGCATCACCGTCGTGAACGCCCCCGGAACCGTCGACGCAGGGTATCGGGGCGAGATCAAGGTGATTCTGCTGAACACCGATGCCGAGCACGCGCACGACATCTCCGTGGGAGACCGGATCGCCCAGCTGATCGTCATGCCCGTGCCGCGGGCGCGCTTCATCCCCGTCGACGCGCTGCCCGACAGCGTCCGCGGGGAGGGCGGATTCGGATCCACCGGCTTCGGGGGCAGGGCCTAGCGGACGCTCACGCCCGCCAGCACGTGCGGTGCCTCGGCATCGCGACCATGACACAGAGAAGGACGGAGTCCTCATGACCGACGCGACACCCGCGGACGTTCCGCAGAAGGACGCCCCCGAAGATCGCGCGACCGCCGGTCCGTTCGACGAATCGGAGGCGAATCCGGTCCGGCCGTACATCGACCTGGGCGGTATCAAAATCCTCCCGCGCGAGGGTCTCAACCTGCGACTCGAGGTCGAGGAGCAGACCAAGCGCATCGTGGCGGTGGGGCTGGACTACGCCGGATCGACGCTGCAGGTCCAGCCGTTCGCCGCACCGCGCACGGCGGGATTGTGGGCCGAGACGCGCGAGCAGATCCGGGCTCAGGTCCGCCAGCAGGGAGGACGCGTCGAGGAGCGCGAGGGGCCCCTGGGCCCCGAGCTGCTGGCGGAGGTCCCGGTGATCGCCGGACCCGAGAGCACCGCGGGCAAGCGCCTGGCGCGCTTCGTCGGCGTCGACGGACCGCGGTGGTTCCTGCGCGGAGTGATCGGGGGCGCGGCGACGTCCGACGTCGAAGCCGCCGCGGCGGTCGAGGATCTGTTCCGGTCCATCGTCGTGGTGCGCGGTGGCACGCCCATGCCGCCGCGCGACCTCATCCCTCTGCGCATGCCCGCGACCCCCGGCGTAGCGTGAGCACGCAGTCCGATCCGGCGCCCGACGAAGAGGAGCGCAGCCCCGAGCTGACTCCGCCGCCGGCCGAGGCATCCGCATCCGCGATGATCGGCGCCGCCCTCGGAAGCGCCGCCAAGCGCGCGGGCATGGATCCCGCAGGGGGCAAGTCGACCGGCCACGTCGTGTGGGCGGCCATGGGCGGCTGGCGCGGCGTCTTCGAGTCGGTGCTGCCGGGTCTGATCTTCATCGTCGTCTACACGATCACGATCGACCCGGCGACGGGTGACGGCGACCTCTGGCTCTCACTCGGCCTCTCGGTGGGGATCGCGGCGATCTTCACCCTCGCGCGTCTGATCGCGAAGCAGCCGGTCACGGCAGCGGTCGGGGGGCTCGTGGCGGCGGGCGTCGCTGCGGCGTTCGCGGCCTTCACCGGCGAGGCGTCCAACAACTTCATCCCCGGGTTCGTCACCAACGCGCTCTACGGGACCGCGTTCCTCGTGTCCGCCCTGGTCGGCTGGTCGCTGATCGGTCTCGCGGCGGGCTTTCTCATGGGGGAGGGGGTCGCGTGGCGTTCCGACAAGCGCAAGCGCCGCGTGTTCTTCTGGCTCGCGATCGCGTGGGCTTCGCTGTTCGCGGCCCGGCTCCTCGTGCAGCTTCCTCTGTACTTCGCCGACAACGTCACGGCTCTCGGAACGCTCAAGCTCGTCATGGGCCTGCCGCTGTTCGCGCCGCTCGTCGCGGTGACGTGGCTCGCCGTGCGGGCGCTGTACCCCCACCGCGCGCCGGAGGCGGAGACGCCGGCAGAGTGATACATTTATCTTGATATCAAGATAAATTGATCCCGCCGCGGATTAGGTCATCCTCACTAGCCGACCGGTCCCGTGCGAGAGAAGATGGGGAATGCCGGGCCCCGGCCCGCTCCCGCCGCCGACGAAGGAGACAAACGTGTCCACGGTTGACAGCTTCGGTGCCAAGAGCACCCTGACGGTCGGCAGCACCGACTACGAGATCTTCCGCATCGACACGGTCGCGGGCTACGACAAGCTCCCGTTCAGCCTGAAGGTGCTCCTGGAGAACCTCCTGCGCACTGAAGACGGGGCGAACGTCACGAAGGCGCAGATCGAGGCGCTCGGGTCGTGGGATGCCGCGGCCGAGCCGGACACGGAGATCCAGTTCACCCCCGCCCGCGTGGTCATGCAGGACTTCACGGGTGTGCCCTGCATCGTCGACCTCGCGACGATGCGCGAGGCCGTCACCGCGCTCGGTGGGGACCCGAAGCGGATCAACCCGCTGTCGCCCGCCGAGATGGTCATCGACCACTCCGTGATCGCCGACCTGTTCGGCACCGAGAACGCCCTCGAGCGGAACGTCGAGATCGAGTACGAGCGCAACGGCGAGCGCTACCAGTTCCTCCGCTGGGGCCAGACGGCCTTCGACGACTTCAAGGTCGTGCCGCCCGGTACCGGCATCGTGCACCAGGTCAACATCGAGCACCTCGCGAAGGTCATCTACGACCGCGAGGTCGGCGGTGTGCTGCGGGCGTACCCCGACACGTGCGTCGGCACCGACTCCCACACGACGATGGTCAACGGCCTCGGCGTGCTGGGCTGGGGCGTGGGCGGCATCGAGGCCGAGGCGGCGATGCTCGGCCAGCCCGTCTCGATGCTGATCCCGAAGGTGGTCGGCTTCAAGCTCTCCGGCGACATCCCGATGGGCGTCACCGCCACCGACGTCGTGCTGACGATCACCGAGATGCTCCGCAAGCACGGCGTGGTCGGCAAGTTCGTCGAGTTCTACGGGTCGGGCGTCGCGGCGGTGCCGCTGGCCAACCGCGCCACCATCGGCAACATGAGCCCCGAGTTCGGCTCCACCGCGGCCATGTTCCCGATCGACGACGTGACCCTGGACTACCTGCGCCTCACCGGCCGCAGCGAGGAGCAGATCGCGCTGGTCGAGCAGTACTCCAAGCTGCAGACCCTCTGGCACGACCCCGCGACCGAGCCGGTCTACAGCGAGTACCTCGAGCTCGACCTCGGCACCGTGGTGCCCTCGATCGCCGGACCCAAGCGCCCGCAGGACCGGATCGTGCTGGCGCACGCCAAGACCCAGTTCGCGAGCGATCTCACCAACTACGCGGACGTCGAGCACGATCTGGTCGACCTCGAGGGCTCGGAGTCGTTCCCGGCTTCCGACCCCCCGGGCAACTCGCCCGACGACGAGTACAGCGCGCACACGCACCACCACCGCAGCCACGCGCCCGTCAAGGGCTCCAAGCCGACCCCGGTGGTGCTCGGCGACGGAGAGCGGTTCACGCTCGATCACGGCGCCGTGACCATCGCCGCCATCACGTCCTGCACGAACACGTCCAACCCGTCGGTCATGCTCGCCGCGGGCCTGCTGGCACGCAACGCGGTCAAGAAGGGCCTGAAGGCCAAGCCGTGGGTCAAGACCACCCTGGCGCCCGGCTCGAAGGTCGTCACGGACTATTACGAGAAGGCAGGCCTGACTCAGGATCTCGAAGAGCTCGGGTTCTACACGGTCGGCTACGGCTGCACCACGTGCATCGGCAACTCGGGACCCCTGATCGAGGAGGTCTCGGCCGCCGTCCAGGAGAACGACCTGGCCGTCACCGCCGTGCTGTCGGGCAACCGCAACTTCGAGGGGCGCATCAACCCCGACGTGAAGATGAACTACCTCGCGAGCCCTCCGCTGGTCATCGCCTACTCGCTGGCCGGGTCGATGAACTTCGACTTCGAGACCGACCCGCTCGGAAAGGACCGGGACGGCAACGATGTGTTCCTGAAGGACATCTGGCCCGACGCCGCCGAGGTGCAGGCCACGATCGACTCGTCCATCAACAAGGACATGTTCACGCATCAGTACGCGAGCGTCTTCGAGGGCGACGAGCGATGGAAGACGCTTCCGACCCCCACCGGTGACGTGTTCGAGTGGGATGCCGATTCGACGTACGTCCGCAAGCCCCCGTACTTCGAGGGCATGACGATGGAGCTCACGCCGGTCACCGACATCGTGGGCGCGCGCGTGCTCGCCACCCTCGGCGATTCGGTCACGACCGACCACATCAGTCCTGCCGGCAACATCAAGGCCGAGAGCCCGGCCGGGAAGTACCTCGACGAGCACGGCGTCGCGCGGAAGGACTACAACTCCTACGGGTCGCGGCGCGGCAACCACGAGGTCATGATCCGGGGCACGTTCGCCAACATCCGGCTGCGCAACCAGCTGCTGGACGGCGTGGAGGGCGGCTACACGCGCGATTTCACACAGGAGGGCGGCCCGCAGTCGTTCATCTACGACGCGAGCCAGAACTACCAGGCCGCGGGGACGCCGCTGGTGATCTTCGGCGGCAAGGAGTACGGCTCGGGCTCGTCCCGCGACTGGGCGGCCAAGGGAACGAGCCTGCTGGGCGTGAAGGCCGTCATCACCGAGAGCTTCGAGCGCATCCACCGGTCGAACCTCATCGGGATGGGTGTTGTTCCCCTGCAGTTCCCCGCCGGGGAGTCGTGGGCCTCCCTCGGACTCGATGGCACCGAGATCGTCTCGATCGCCGGTCTGGAGCAGCTGAACGAGGGGGTCACCCCGAAGACGGTCCGCGTCACCGCCGCCCCGAGCGGGTTCTCGCCCGAAGGCAAGCAGACCGTGGAGTTCGACGCCGTGGTCCGCATCGACACGCCCGGTGAAGCCGACTACTACCGCAACGGCGGCATCCTGCAGTACGTGCTGCGTTCGCTCGTCTGACCGCTCGGGAGGGCCGGGGCGCCTTCGGCGCGCCCCGGCCCTCCCCATGCGTCGCAGGTAGAATGACAGGGCCCGACCGGGCAGGGAACGGAGCGAGGATGCCGCTGCTGTCGTCGATCAACGGACCGCGCGATCTCGATGCCCTGAGCACGGATCAGCTCGAGGAGCTCGCCGCCGAGATCCGCGGATTCCTCGTCGAGAACGTGTCTCGCACGGGCGGCCACCTCGGACCCAATCTGGGGGTCGTCGAGCTGACGATCGCCCTCCACCGCGTGTTCGACTCGCCCGCCGACCCGTTCATCTTCGACACGGGTCACCAGTCCTACGTGCACAAGCTCCTCACCGGGCGTCAGGACTTCTCGGGGCTGCGCTCGCGCGGCGGCCTGGCCGGGTACCCTCAGCGGGCCGAGAGCCCGCATGACGTCGTCGAGTCCTCGCACGCGTCGAGCTCGCTCAGCTGGGCCGACGGGGTCTCCCGCGCTCTCACGCGCACGGGCCGCAAAGATCGTCACGTGGTCGCCGTCGTCGGCGACGGCTCGCTGACGGGCGGCATGACGTGGGAGGCGCTGAACAACATCTCCGACGACAACGACCGCAATCTGGTCATCGTCGTGAACGACAACGGGCGCTCCTACGCCCCCACGATCGGCGGTATGGCGCGCTATCTCAACCGGGTGCGGACGGCCGAGGCCTATCGCAATCTCCGCCACGGCTCGGACACCTTCTTCCGTAAGCTCGGTCCGGCCGGGCGGGCGGTCTACCGGGGCGTTCGCGGCGGAGCGCACGGCTTCCTCTCCCGCTTCACCAACAACGCGGCGCTCTACTCGAATCTCGACATCAAGTACCTCGGTCCGGTGGACGGCCACGATCTGCCGTCGCTGATCGAGACGCTCGAGCTGGCGAAGACCTACGGTGCACCGGTCATCGTGCACGCCATCACCGAGAAGGGCCGCGGGTACCAGCCCGCACTCGACGACGAGGCCGATGCCTTCCACGCCGTCGGCAAGATCGACCCGGCGACCGGCAAGACGGTCGGGAGCTCCGGCGGTGCTCCCGCGTGGACCGACGTCTTCGCCTCCGAACTGGTGACGGTGGGGGAGCACCGCGACGACATCATCGCGATGACGGCTGCAATGCTGCGCCCGACCGGCCTGCTGCCGTTCGCGCAGCGATTCCCCGATCGCGTCTACGACGTGGGAATCGCCGAGCAGCATGCGGTCGCCTCGGCGGCCGGGCTCGCCTTCGGCGGGCTCCATCCCGTGGTGGCGATCTATGCCACGTTCATGAACCGCGCGTTCGATCAGGTGCTGATGGATGTCGCGCTCCACCGCGCCGGCGTCACCTTCGTGCTCGACCGCGCCGGCGTCACCGGTCCCGACGGCCCGAGTCACCACGGCATCTGGGACCTCGCGATGCTGCAGCTGGTCCCGCACATCCGCATCGCCGCGCCCCGCGATGAGGCCCGCCTGCGCGAGGCGCTGCACGAGGCCGTCCTCGTCGACGACGCCCCGACGGTCATCCGCTTCCCGAAGGGGCCGGTGAGCCCGGAGCTCCCCGCCGTCGAGCGGCTCGACGACGGCGTCGACGTGCTCGTCCGCTCCGACGCGCAGGATGTGCTCGTCGTCGGCATCGGGCCCATGGCTCACACCGCGGTCGAGGTCGCGCGGCGCCTCCGCGCTCAGGGCATCGGCGCGACCGTGGTGGACCCGCGCTGGGTGATCCCCGTGCAGCCGTCGATCGTCGAGCTCGCGGCATCCCATCGCCTGGTCATCACGATCGAGGACGGCATCCGCGTCGGGGGCATCGGGACGCGCGTGCGCCAGGTGCTGCGTGAGGCGGGCGTCGACACGGCCGTAGACGAGCTCGGCGTGCCCGACGAGTTCATCGACCACGCGAGCCGCGAGGAGATCCTCGAGGATGCCGGGCTTATGCCAGCCAAGATCGCGCAGGACGTGGTCTCTCAGGTGCTGGGCACTCGCATCCCGGTCGCCCGCGGAGCGACCAGCGAGATCCCCGCACTGTCCGACTTCGCGCGCAGCCGGGACGATCTGCGCTAAACCGCGCTGAGCCGTGCGGCGAGAGCGGATGCCGACACCGCCCAGTCCGTCTCGTCGACGCGGGACGCCTGCGGAGTGATCGCCTGCGACAGCAGGTATCCGTCGCTGAGTGCATCACCCGTGACGATCACTCGCAGCAGTTCGATCCCGCAGTCCGTGCGAACGACCTCTGCGCAGGCGTCCACGACGAGAGGCGACAGCAGATCGTTCGGTGGCAGCACCGCGCCGTCACGCTCGTGCACGATGTCGCGCAGCGCGGCGCCCACGATGTTGCCGGCCCGCTCCTTCACATTGACGACGTCGAGCTCGAGCACACGCAGATCATGGCCGGATACGATCGGGCGCCAGTCGAACGAGGCGTGAACGAGATGCTGGTGCCCCGTGGCCGCCGTGAGGGTGCGTGCCGGAAGGTCCGTCGAGCGTGCGCGGACGTCGACCATCCGGTACCAGCAGAAGATGGGGAACGCGCCGTGCGTGCCCGGACGGAGGACGACCACTTCGCCACGTCCATCGGCTGAGCCGCGTACTCGGCGGATGATCGGCTTTCCGTTGCGCGTGCGGATCGCCGCCGATCCTTCGTCCACGGTGACGAGGAACAGCTTCATGAGGGCCGGGACGACCAGGAGGAGAGTCAGCGCCGCCCCGCTGGTCTTGACGAGCACGCTGAGCGCGTTCCCGCCGAACAACCCTGAGATCGCATCCAGCACCCGGACCCCTCTCGATCGCACCGTCAGTGACAGGATGCCCTGGGCCGAGCCGACGATCGTGCTGTCGACGCCCTGCCCCGCCGAATGTTCATCCTCCTGACCCGACACGTTGGGACAGCAGGGTGCAGGAGTTCGAGGTGCGCGTTCGCCCGGCGTGGCAGGCATGTGAAGGGCGCACCCTCCGACGAGGATGCGCCCTTCGCAGTCGAGCCGGCGTCAGTCTCCGATGCCTCTGATCACCGGGTGGTGGAACGTGTCGCCGAAGACGCGCTCGGAGGCTCCCTCGCGGTCGAGGTACGGCGAGGCGCCGCCGTCGATGAACGGCCAGCCCGCTCCGAGGATGAGACACAGATCGATGTCTTCGACCTCGGGCACCACACCCTCGTCGAGCATGATCCGGATCTCCTGCGCGAGTCCGTCCTGGACCCGGGCGAGGATCACCTCGGCCGACGCCGGCGACGAGCTGACAGCCGGCTTGAGCACCTTCTCCGCGGCCTTCGTCCAGCCCGTCACGCGACCACCCTTGTCCTTCTCGACCACCTCGGGCAGCTCCGCGAGGGCGTGGAAGTTCTCGTTCGCGTAGAACCGGTCGGGGAAGGCGCGCACCATGGTGTCCTGGACGTGGGCCGCGACCTTCCAGCCGACCAGATCGATGAGCTGGAACGGACCCATGGGCAGACCGAGCGGGGCGAACGCCTTCTCGACCTCCGCGACGGGGGTTCCCTCGTACACCGCGCGTGCCGCTTCGCCCATGACCTTCGCCAGCAGCCGGTTCACGACGAAGCCGGGCGCGTCGGCCGTGAGCACCGCGTTCTTGCCGAGGCTCTTGGCGACGACGAACGCGGTCGACAGGGCGGCATCCGACGTCTGCGGCGTCTTCACGATCTCGATGAGCGGCATGACGGCGACGGGGTTGAAGAAGTGGAAACCCACCAGTCGCTCGGGGTGTGCCAGCTTCGCACCGATCTCCTCGACCGACAGCGACGAGGTGTTCGTGGCGAGGATCGTGTCTTCGGCGACGATCTCCTCGATCTCGCCGAACACCTGCTGCTTGACACCGACCTCTTCGAACACGGCCTCGATCACGAAGTCGCAGTCCGCGTAGAGGCTCTTGTCGGTGGTGCCGGTCACGAGGGCGCGCAGCCGGTTCGCCGTGTCGGCGTCGAGGCGGCCCTTGCTCTCGAGCTTGCCGATCTCGTCGTGGATGTACGCCACGCCCTTGTCGACGCGGGTCTGATCCAGGTCGGTGATGAGCACCGGCACCTGCAGCTTGCGCACGAACAGGAGGGCGAACTGACTGGCCATGAGGCCCGCGCCGATGATGCCGACCTTCGTCACCTTCTTGGCGAGTGACTTGTCGGGTGCGCCCACTGGACGCTTGGCGCGCTTCTGCACCAGGTCGAACGCGTACATCGAGGCGGCGAACTGGTCACCGGCCACGAGCTCCGCGAGCGCTTCGTCCTCGCGTGCGAAGCCCTCGGCCTTCGTCCCGCCCTTGGCCTTGTCGAGCAGCTCGAGCGCGGCGTAGGGGGACTTCGGAACCGTGCCGATCTTCGACTCGAGCATCCCGCGCGCGACCTTGATCGCGATCGGCCACTTCGTGAGGCGCTCCAGCTTGCCGGGCTCGTTCTTGCGCTCGACCTTGACTGTCCCGCCGAGCACTCCGTCAGCCCACCGCAGCGAGTCCTCCAGGAAGTTCGCGGCGGGGAACATCGCGTCGACGATCCCGTAGTCCAACGCCTGCTGGGGCTTGAGCATGCGGTTCTGCTTGAGCGGGTTGGAGATGACGACCTCGAGCGCGTTCTCGATGCCGATGAGATTCGGCAGGAGGTAGGCGCCGCCCCACCCGGGGATGATGCCGAGGAACACCTCGGGCAGCGCGATCGCGGCGGCCGAGGCATCCACCGTCCGGTACGTGGAGTTGAGCGCGATCTCGAGGCCGCCGCCGAGCGCGAGGCCGTTCACGAACGCGAACGAGGGCACGCCCAGCTCGGACAGCTTCGAGAAGACGTGGTGCCCGAGCTGCGCGATGAGACGGGCGTTTTCCTTCGAGCCCACCTTCGAGATGTCGGAGAGGTCGGCGCCCGCCGCGAGGATGTACTGCTTGCCGGTGACCGCGACGCCGTCGATCTCGCCGGCCTTCGCCCGGACGGCCAGGGTGTCGAGGGTGGTGCCGAGCTCCTTGAGCGTCGTCGGACCCAGCGTGTTGGGGCGGGTGTGATCGCGACCGTTGTCGAGCGTCACGAGCGCGAGCACCCTGCCCGAGGGGAGGCGGATGTCGCGCACCCGCGAGTGCGTGACCACCTCACCCTCGGCGAGGGCGTCCAGCGGGGAGAAGTCGATGTTCTCGTAGTTCGTCATGCGAGTCGGGTCCTACTTCTTCTTCTTGCCGTCGTAGTGCGGGTTCTCCCAGATGACCGAGCCGCCCTGCCCGAGACCCACGCACATCGCGGTGAGCCCGTAACGGACGTCGGGGCGCTCGGCGAACTGGGCGGCCAGCTGGATCATCAGGCGCACGCCCGAGGCGGCGAGCGGGTGACCGAGGGCGATCGCGCCGCCCCACTGGTTCACGCGGGGGTCGTCGTCGGCGATGCCGAAGTGATCCAGGAGCGAGATCACCTGGATCGCGAACGCCTCATTGAGCTCGAACAGGCCGATGTCGTCGATCGTGAGCCCCGCTCGCTTGAGCGCCTTCTCGGTCGAGGGAATCGGTCCGATCCCCATGATCTCGGGCTGCACGCCCGCGAATGCGAACGAGACGAGCTTCATCTTCGGCGCGAGGCCCAGCTCCTTCACCGCTCCGCCACCGGCGAGGAGCGACATCGTCGCCCCGTCGGTCAGCGGAGAGGAGGTGCCGGCCGTGACGCGCCCGTGCGGGCGGAACGGGGTCTTGAGGCTCGCCAGATCCTCCATCGTGGTCTGAGGCCGACGGCCCTCGTCCTCGGTCGCCAGACCCCATGAGCCCTCGGCGTCTTTGATGGCCACGGGCACGAGGTCAGGCTGGATCTTGCCGGCGTCGTAGGCTGCCTGCGCCTTGTGCTGGCTGAGCATGCCGTAGCGGTCCGAGCGCTCCTTGGTCAGGTGGGGGAACCGATCGAAGATGCGCTCCGCGGTAACGCCCATGTTCAAGGCGCCCGGGTCGACCATGCGCTCCGCGACGAATCGCGGGTTGGGATCGGCGTTGCCGCCGATCGGGTGGTGGCCCATGTGCTCGACGCCGCCGGCGAGGGCGAGGTCGTACATGCCCACGCCGATCGAGCCGGCCATGGTCGTCACACTCGTCATGGCGCCTGCGCACATGCGGTCGATCGCGAAGCCCGGCACCGTCTGGGGGAGTCCGGCGAGGATCGCGACGCTGCGGCCGAGGGTCAGGCCCTGGTCGCCGGTCTGGGATGTCGCGGCGATGGCCACATCGTCGATCCGGTCCTTCGGAACGTTCGCGTTGCGCTCCATGAGCCCGATCGTCGCTTTGACGGCGAGATCATCCGATCGCGTGTTCCAGTACATGCCTTTCTCGCCGGCGCGCCCGAACGGCGTGCGCACTCCATCGACGTAGAAGACGTCCGAGATCTCGGCCACTCTGCCTCCAAAAATAGGGATGCCGCCAGCCTAGGAGGGCGTCACGAAGCGCTGGAATCGGGTGGGGGAATCCTACGAAGCGTCGTCGGAGGCCGTCGCGGGGTCTTGCACGGAACCGACAAACGCATCGGCGATCACCTGTGCAGTCTGCGCAATCTGCCACGGGCGCGCACCGAGGGTCCCCAGCGCCGCGCCGACGGATGCTGCGGTGACGGTCTCCGGAGGCGCCCACGCCAGCCGACGGAGCAGCTCGGGGGTGAGGAGGTTCTCGGTCGGCATCCCGAGCTCTTCGGCGCGCTGCTCGACGAGGGGACGAGCGGCCTTCAGCCGGGCGTCGGCCTCGGGGTTGCGGTCGGGCCACGCGCGAGGCGGCGGCAGTGTATCGCCTCCGGACACGCGCTCGAGCGGGAGGTCGGTCGTGGAGCGACCCTCCTCGAACGCGGCCCACCAGCGATCCAGCTGGGTGCGGCTGGCGCGCCCGGTGAACTCCTTGACCGAGGCCAGCTCGGACTTCGACGAGGGGTTGGCGAGGACGGCGGCGACGAGCGCACGGTCGGGCACGAGGCGGCCGGGTGCGACGTCCTGCTCCCGGGCGTAGTCCTCCCGGGCCGTCCACAGCGCGCGGGCGATCGCGAGGGGACGGCGTCCGCGCACCTGGTGCAGTCCGCTGAGACGGCGCCACGGATCGTCGCGTGGCGGCTTGGGCTCGCGCTCGAGCACCGCCCGGAACTCCTCGGCCGCGAACTCCGTCTTCTCCTGTGCCTCGAGCTCCGCCACGAGAGCATCGCGTACGTCGACCAGGTGCTCGACGTCGAGCGCCGCGTACTCGAGCCAGGACTGCGGCAGCGGGCGCGTGGACCAGTCCGACGCCGAGTGGGCCTTGGCGAGGGTGATGCCGAGCGTGTCCTCGACGACGGCCCCGAGCCCGACGCGGGCGTGGCCGAGCAGCCGCGCGGCGAGCTCCGTGTCGAACATCGTCGCCGGCTCGAGCGAGAGCTCTCGCAGCGAAGGCAGATCCTGACTCGCGGCGTGGAGGATCCATTCCTCGCCGCCGATCGCCTCCTGGAGGGCGGTGAAGTCGCCGATCGGCGGTGGGTCGAAGAGGAACACCCCCGCACCGCGGCGGAAGACCTGGATGAGGTACGCCCGCTGGGAGTACCGGAACCCGGAGGCGCGCTCGACGTCGACGGCCACCGGACCGTGTCCTGCGGCCAGCGCACGCGCGGCCTCCCGAAGGGCGCCCTGCTCGTCGATGACGTCGTACTCAGTCACGCGGCGCCCTGCGCGAAGCCAGCATCGCTATCCCTTCCGAACCCGGCGGGAGGCCCGCCAGCATGCACACCAGTTCCGCCCATGCTTCCACGTGGGGGGCGATCTCGCCCTCCGGCGACCACGAGGCGCGCAGCTCGATCTGCGCGCCGTCGCCTTCGGCGGCGAGCGAGCCGAAACCCTTCGACAGAGTCTTGGTGGCGGTACCCGACGCGGAATGGAACCCCGCACCGCGCGACTCGAGCGCATCGGTCAGCCACGCCCATGCGACGTCCGCGAGCATCGGATCCACGCCGATGTCGGGCTCGAGCGGCGCCTGGGCGAAGCACACGATGCGCCACGGCCCGTTCCACTGCGCCGGCTCACCCGGGTCGTGGAGCAGCACCAGGCGTCCTGTCCCATACTCCGACTCCTCGCCTTCGGCCTCCGGCCGCACGTCGCCGCGCAAAGCCAGCGACTCGGGGGCCAGGCCCGCGGGCGCGGCGATCTCGCTCACCGAGAGGTCGCCTCGGAACAGGATCGCCCGCACGGACTCGGCGGCAAGCGCGAACGGCGTCGTAGCCGCCGGGGGACGATGCTCAGCCACGCGGACAGACTAGAGTGAGGCCTCGATGGTCGACTCCAGGCGCGCCGCGATGCGCGGCGCCTCACCCGCTCTCCTCGCCGGGGTGCGAGCCGCGCTCACGGTCGTGAGTCTCGCTCTCGCCGGTGTGCTCTCGGCGATGGCCGTCGCCTCCGCGCATATGGCGCGGCGTATCGTCACGCCCGCGCTCCGTCGCCCGGACACGCGCATCCTGTCGCTCGACACGGCGGCGCAGACGATCACGCTGGCGCGCACCCCCGACACCGGACTGCCGGGGCGATACGGCCTGTTCACCAGCGGCACCACCGACTACCTCAAGCTGGGCTCCGTCCTCTCCGAGGACGAAGAGAGCGTCACGCGCAAGCTGCTCACGCACGTCGGTCCCGACGCGGGCCTGGCGCCCGACGCGGCATTCAGCGGGTGGTACTACGACCGCCCCGAGCAGCTGCACCTGCCGTACACGCCCGAGCTCATCGGGTCGACCGTCGGACCGTGCCCCGCCTGGCTGTTCCCCGCCGGCGAGGGCGAGGTGTGGGTCATCCAGGTGCACGGGCGCGGCGCCACGCGCGCCGAATGCCTGCGCGCCGTCCCCCTGTTCCATTCGCTGGGCATCACCTCCCTCGTCGTCTCGTACCGCAACGACGGGGAAGCCCCCCGAAGTCGCACCGGCACCTACTCGCTCGGGGCGACCGAGTGGCGCGACGTCGATGCCGCCGTCGGCTTCGCCCGCCGCCGCGGCGCCCGCCGGATCATCCTGATGGGCTGGTCGATGGGCGGCGCGATCGCCCTGCAGGTCTCGCTGAACTCCGCGCATCGCAGCGCCGTGGCCGGCCTGATCCTCGAGTCGCCCGTCGTCGACTGGCGCGTGGTGCTGCGATTCCAGGCCCGCGTCATGAACGTGCCCCCCACCGTGAGCGGGATGGCGATCGAGGCGCTCAAGCACGAGTGGGCGACGCCCATCACTCGGGCGGGTCATGCGATCCCGTTCGATCGCCTGGACGTCGTCGCGCGCGCCGGCGAGCTGCGGCATCCGATCCTCATCCTGCACAGCGATGACGACGGGTTCGTGCCGTCGGACGCGTCTCACGACCTCGTGGTTGCGCGCCCCGACCTCGTCCAGCTCGATGTGTTCTCCGTGGCGCGCCACACCAAGCTGTGGAACTACGACCAGGAGCGCTGGACGGCGCGGATCACGTCGTGGCTCGCGCAGCAGGGACTCGCCGAGGCATCCATCCCCGCCGACGCATGAGCGAAGGCCTCAGCGGCGTCGCTTCGCCTCGGTCTGGCGCTTCGCCCGCAGGAGCATGCCCGTCATGCCCGACAGGCGCAGCGGCGAGACGACCTTCGTGAGGCCGAGGGTCTGCGGGAAGT
Organism: Microbacterium insulae; assembly: GCF_042677065.1. Classification (NCBI taxonomy): domain Bacteria; kingdom Bacillati; phylum Actinomycetota; class Actinomycetes; order Micrococcales; family Microbacteriaceae; genus Microbacterium; species Microbacterium insulae. The sequence goes on from NZ_JBHTII010000002.1 coordinate 279,806, forward strand.
CGGACGGGACCGCGAGCACCTCGTCGGCCGACAGCCCGCTGATGCCCTGAACGAGGATGCTCGCGAACCCTCGAGTGGTCGGCGCTTCGGCGGGGGCGGTCGCATGCATCGTCACGGTCCCATCGTCCGCGACCTCCACCACGATGAACACGGGGGACTGGCACTCGGCCACCCGCTCGTACAGCTCGGGATGGTCGGCGTACTCCGCCGGTGCCGCCGGAAGCTCCTGCGAGAACTCCAGAAGGAGCTGGAGGCGGTCGGCCTCGGGCAGCTCCAGGAACTCGTCGCGGATCTCGGCGAGACTGTCGGGAAGGGTCGCTTCGGTCATCCCCGTCATCCTTTCACGAGGACGGATGCCGCGGCTCAGCGCCCCGGAACCTCGCCGGGCTCGCTTCCGGTCACGATCGGCACGCGCACCGCGCTGCCCCATTCCGTCCATGAGCCGTCGTAGTTGCGGACGTCCTCGAAGCCCAGGAGGTGCTTGAGCACGAACCACGTGTGGCTGGACCGCTCCCCGATGCGGCAGTAGGCCACCACGGAGTCGCCATCCTGCAGGCCGGCCCCATCGAGGTAGACCGCCTCGAGTTCGGAGCGGGGCTTGAACCCGCCGTCCTCGGCGACCGCGCGTGCCCACGGGACGCTCTTCGCGGTAGGGATGTGTCCGGCGCGCAGCGCTCCCTCCTCGGGGTAGGCGGGCGCCGAGGTGCGCGAGCCGTCGTACTCCTCGGGGGAGCGGACGTCGATCAGAGGGTTGCCGAGGTGGCCCAGCACGTCCTCCTTGTAGGCCCGCAGCGTCGAGTCGTCTCGCTCGACGACGGGGTACGAGGTCGGTGCGATCGCGGGCCGCTCCGTCGTGAGCGGGCGCCCCTCCGCGATCCACTTGTCGCGGCCGCCGTCGAGGAGCCGCACGTCCGCGTGGCCGAAGAGCGAGAACACCCACAGCGCGTACGCGGCCCACCAGTTGTTCTTGTCCCCGTAGACGACGATCGTGTCGTCGCGCGAAATCCCCTTCGCCGACATGAGACGCGCGAACCCTTCGCCGTCGACGTAGTCGCGGACCACCGGGTCGTTGAGCTCCGTATGCCAGTCGACCTTGACCGCGCCCGGGATGTGTCCCGTCTCGTAGAGGAGGACATCCTCGTCGGACTCGACGACCACGAGGCCGGGAGTGCCGAGGCGCTCCTGGAGCCAGTCGCCGGTCACGAGCCGGTCGGGATCGGCGTACTCGGCGAACTTCGGCGACGACGTGTCTGTCTCGACGGTCATGGGCTGCTCCTCGGGTCGGGGCGGAATGATGTGACGACTAGGGTTGAACCGTCGACTTCGACCCTAGATTCCCCAGGCGGGCCGCATCAGGTCCCCGTAAGACTCCGACACAGGATCCGCCATGACCGCGCCCGCCTCGACAGGCATCGTCCATCTCGCGGACCGCACGCCGCAGCTCGCCGGCCCCGAGATGGTCGCCGCTCTTGTTCCGCCGCCGCAGTTCGCCGATGCGACGTTCGAGACGTACCGTGCCGATCCCGCGTATCCGTCGCAGCAGGAGACGAAGGACCTGCTTCAGGTTTTCGCCGGGGCCGCCCAGCCGGCGAAGGGCGGGTTCTTCCGGAAGGCGAAGCGGGCCGAGACCAAGCCCGGTGTCTACCTCGACGGCGGCTTCGGGGTCGGCAAGACCCACCTCCTCGCCGCGGTCTACCACGCGATGCCGGTGCGCCGGAAGTACTTCGGCTCCTTCATCGAGTACACCGCCCTCGTGGGAGCGCTCGGGTACCAGAAGACGGTCGAGCTTTTCCGCGGCTCGGAGCTGCTGTGCATCGACGAGTTCGAACTGGACGACCCCGGCGACACGATGGTAATGACGCGACTCCTCGGTGAGCTCGTGTCGTCGGGAACGCGCCTGGCCGCGACATCCAACACTCCGCCCAACGCCCTCGGGGAGGGGCGCTTCGCCGCCCAGGACTTCCTGCGGGAGATCCACGCGATGGCCTCGAGCTTCCAGACGATCCGCATCGACGGGACCGACTACCGCCACCGTGCCGTCGACGGCCACGCGGCGGTGCTCACCGATGCGCAGTACGAGGCGGCGCTCGCGGATGCCGCGGTCGGGGGTCTCGCGTCGGACGACGACTTCTCGGCCCTCCTCTCGCATCTCGCGCGCGTGCATCCCTCGCGGTACATCAGGCTCATCGACGGACTTTCCGTCATCGGCCTCCGCGACGTCGAGCCCTTCGCCGACCAGTCCGCGGCGCTGCGCTTCGTCGCGTTCATCGACCGCGTCTACGACGCGGAGCTGCCGATCCGTGCGACCGGGACTTCGCTCGACCTCGTCTTCCCCGACGAGATGCTCGCGGGCGGTTATCGCAAGAAGTACCTGCGCGCGATCTCGCGGCTCGTGGCATCCACTCTGGCCTGATTCCCGGCGACGCCGGGGCGCACACGAAGCCCGCCGAAACACGATGTTTACGCAAGGGAGCATCGCGTAACCGACGGGAAACACAGGGTGAACCGCGACGGAAACCGGCCGTCGGAACACTGGGGGGACCCGACGCTATACCTGCGTCCCTGCAGAGAGGTTCTCCCTGAGATGGATCAAGGCAACACCGCATTCATCCTGATATGCGCCGCACTCGTGCTTCTGATGACGCCCGGACTCGCGTTCTTCTACGGCGGTCTGGTCAAGGCCAAGAGCGTCATCAGCATGATGATGCTCAGCTTCGGTGCGCTCGGCCTGATCGGCGTCCTGTGGGTCGTCTACGGCTACGCGATCGCGTTCCCCGGCTCGGAGGGCCTCGTGGCCCCGTGGGCGATCGACTGGAACAACATCGGACTCTCGGCGCTCATCGAGGTTCCTGAGGGCGCCGCGTACCCGCCGCTGGCCTTCGTCGCCTTCCAGGCCACGTTCGCCATCCTCACCGTCGCGCTCGTCTCGGGCGCGATCGCCGACCGTGCCAAGTTCGGCTCGTGGCTGATCTTCGCCGCGATCTGGGCCACGATCGTCTACTTCCCGGTCGCCAGCTGGGTGTTCAACTTCGGCCTCGCCGAGGACGGCAGCTTCGCCTACGGCGGCTGGATCACCTACGGCATGCAGGAGTGGTTCGGTCTCGGCGCGATCGACTTCGCGGGTGGAACCGCGGTCCACATCAACGCCGGTGCCGCGGCGCTCGCCCTCGCCCTCGTGCTCGGCAAGCGCGTCGGCTTCCAGAAGGGCGTCCACGTCCCGCACAACCCGCCGTTCGTCCTTCTGGGCGCCGGTCTGCTGTGGTTCGGCTGGTTCGGCTTCAACGCCGGCTCCGAGCTCGCCGCCGACGGTGTCGCGGCCCTCGCGTTCGTCAACACGATCGCGGCCCCGGCTGCCGCCCTGCTCGCCTGGCTGGTCGTCGAGAAGATCAAGGACGGCAAGCCCACGTCGGTCGGCGCCGCATCGGGTGCCGTGGCCGGTCTGGTCGCGATCACGCCCGCGTGTGCGTCCCTGACGCCCGGCTGGGCCATCCTCCTCGGCTTCATCGCGGGTGCTGTCTGCGCCCTGGCGATCGAGCTGAAGTTCAAGTGGGGCTTCGACGACTCGCTCGATGTGGTGGGCATCCACCTGGTCGGCGGCCTCATCGGAACGCTCTACATCGGTTTCTTCGCCACGGGCACCGGCCTGTTCACCGGTGGGGACGGGACCCAGCTGCTCGTGCAGACGATCGCGGCCTTCGCGGTGCTCGCCTACTCCTTCGTGCTCGCCTGGATCATCGGCTTCGCGATCGAGAAGACGATCGGCTTCCGCGTCAAGAACGAGGACGAGGTCGCCGGCATCGACACCATCATCCACGGCGAAGAGGGCTACGTCCTGGAGAACACCAAGGCCTGATCTTCGGTCTACGGCAGATGAGGGGCGTCGCGGCGAGAGCCGCGGCGCCCTTTCCGTGCGCCCGGTTAGTCTGACTTCGTGACCACCCGTCCGCGGCTGCTGAGCCGCCTCGCGCAGCTGTTCCGACCCTCCTCGAGTCCGTCTTCGTCCTCGTCCGGGCGACCTTCCGAGCCCGGCAGTCACGGGCCAACCGCGACGGTGGAGATCGAGCCACCGCACCCGGGCGACCTCACCATCACCTACACGCCGGAGGTCGACGGCGACCCCGACACGGGCGAGATCGTCTGGACCTGGGTGCCCTACGACGAGCGGGACGGACGCGGAAAAGATCGGCCCGTGCTGGTGATCGCGCGCCAGGACGCCGACTGCGTGCTTGCGGTGCGTCTCACGAGCAAGTCGCACGACGGTGATCGCGACTACCTGGCGATCGGTGCCGGTCCCTGGGACTCGAAGGGCCGGCCGTCCTGGGTCGACGTCGAGCAGATCTACCGCGTGCATCGCGACGGTATGCGGCGCGAGGCATCCGTCCTGGATCTGGACCGGTTCACGCGCGTCGCGGCGGCGCTGCAGAGCCGCTACGGGTGGCGGGTGGGTGAGTGACCCGCGCGCGGGGAGACGCGCTGGGGGGTCGTGTGGTGGGCGATACCAGACTCGAACTGATGACCTCTTCCGTGTGAATGACGATGCCCGCGTGATTGCGCGTGATGTCGAGTGCTGGGACGTAGTGGCCCGTTGGCGTCCCAGCACTCGCATATCCCGCCCTGCGACGTCCCGTGATGGTCGTTGCCGTGCAGTGTGCACAACGATCTGCACAACAGAGCGGACAGGGCAACACGAAACCCGCTCACGTTGCATGACCTATCGTTGCCGTCCGAAAGGGGATCGTGATGCTGTCGTTCGATGAGGCGCGAGAGATCGCAGCGGACCACTACGGCGAGCCGTTCGCTGTCAACGGTGCGGAGGACGACGGGTTCTGTCTCGTGACTCCGCAGCGTGTGCGCGACGACGAGGCGCGCGGGCTGATCGTGGTCGGCGGCGCGTGGATCGTCGTTGACCGTGAGAAGGGCGAGATCGACCTGTGGCCGCATCTCGACTATCTCGATCGAGTGAGACGTATGAGGCCCGTGGCATTCTGATCGCATGTACTCAGACGTGCTCGCGACGATCGCTCTCGTCGTCTCTCTCGCGACGGCTGCATGGACGGCGTACCGGGCGATCCGCTGGTCGCGCCCGGTGATCTCGGTCGGCGGCGATCAGTCGATCAACCGGCATTCACAGTCGCCTGACCAGAAGTTCGTCGGCTTCACCATCGAGATCGCGAACACGGGCGATCACGCGACGCAGATCATCAAGGCGTACTGGCAGATCGACGTCGGCGACGGTGTCGAGCACCGGCTGGTTGCGAGCGATGCTGTGCAGCACGTCGAGGGCAGCAAATGGGCGCTCGTGCTTCAGTCGGCCACGCCTGCGCCGTCGTTTCCGTTCGCGATCGAGCGATATCAAGCCGCGAGTGGGAGTGGGAGATTCCGTGGGAGAACCTGCGCCGCTTCGACAACGCGCGGCGAGCACGGCCAGTCGTCGAGTACATGACGCGCAAGAAGCGCACGCGGGCATATGGGCCGTGGGTGCCGTCGCAGCAGCGGCTCGAAGTCGACCGACTACGTCGCGAGGGCGTGACGTCCGCCGTCACGGATGACGACACCGCGCCGCGCGTCGACGCGTAGCGATCGCTCGACGGTCCCGTCACACCGTCGCGCTCTCTCACGTCCTGGGCGGCGAACTTCGTTCGCATGACACGAACAAGCACCGCTCAGGTGCGAGATCGCTGACGCAGTCGCCGCTTCCCCTAGAGTTGCGTCGTGTCGGTCATTTCCAGGACGAGCGAGCCCAGTACCGGCGCTCCTGTCATTCGTGGGCTGCCTACCCGAGACACCGACCTCAAAGAGTTCTTCCACACATCAGTCATCTTGGCGATCGCTGCCGCCGCGGGATGCAACGCCAGCAAGACGGTGATCGACAACGGCGTCGACTATGACCTGTGGCACGAGATACCTGGCGAGGAAGAGGTCTTGCTGCGAGTGCAGTTGAAAGCCGTGACGAACGGCTGGAACGCTGCTCGAACCAAGATCAGCGCTCAACTGCGCGATACGCGCTATGAGCGCATGCGTCGCAGCAAGACGAGCGTCCCGCACATTCTCGTCATCATGGATATGCCCACTGACACGGCCAGTTGGGTCTGGTCGAAGCACCCCTATACCGCGATGCGCCATTGCTCGTACTGGGTGTCGTTGGAGGGCGAACCCGCACGCAGCGGCGACCGGGTGACGGTGTCCGCCCCCGTGACTAACGTCTTCGACGACGTAGCGCTCTGCGAGATCATGGCGCGGCTCAGGGCAGGGGGTAGACCATGAGCGATGGGCCCATGAACCCTGCCGTGCTGACGCGCGCTCTCGAACGGCTCGGGTGGCACACGGTCGGCGGCTTCCGCGACACGCTCGCGTACTGGGAGCCCGTGGGCAGAGAGCACACCCGCTCTGAGCGCATCGCGTTCCCTCTCGCACCCGACGCACCTGACTACGCCGATCTGCTTGGCGACGTCGCTGTCCGAATGCACACGCTGTACGGCAGCGAGTTCGCCGAAGTGCTATCCCTCGCGTCGATGCTGGTCGAGCGCCAGTTCGACGAGGTCGACGTCAAGCGTCACATAGACAACCGTGCGGGCCTGATCAAGTGGCTCTCGGGAAACGAGATGGTGGACAGCACGCAGGGCATCCTCGCCGCTGCGGCGAAGTCGTCGAACTTGACACGCAAACGCTTCGCGCAGGCGCAATCGGTCATCGCCGAAGACTTCCTCAGCCAGTGCTACATGGGGCAGACGAAGATCAGTAGCTACGTCATCACCGCCCTCACACCGAGCGCGCAGACCTTCGCGACGTCGAAGGCCGTCGACGCCGGGTCGAAGAAGCACCCGCGCATCTCCGGGCGTGAGATCACCGCACGGCTCGTCACATCGCTTCAAGCGGTGCGTGACGCGCTCGACGAGACGCCGGCATCGGCAGACACGTTCGAGGCGTTCGACGAGCGCGTGATCGCGGGTGTGTCGTTTGAACTGCTCGCGTCACTTCAGCCGCTCACTTCAGGCGACGAGTCAGCGATCTCGGTCGAGTTCAACAGCAACGACCAGCACACGCTCATGCCCGGTGAACCGCGCAACATCGAGTTCGCATTCACGCCCGAGGACGGCGCGAAGATTGGTCGAGCGCGCGCGTACTTCGAGCAGACGCCCGAGCCGACGCTGATGTCGATCGTCGGCGAGATCACCGGGCTGAAGAACTCCGAGTCCGATCCTGAGCACCGAATCACCCTGTCTACGCGGGTGAACGGCAAGCCGCGCACGGTGACGGTCCACCTGTCTGATGAGCAGTACGACGAGGCTCTCCGTGCGCACGGCGCGAAGCGCATGTTCAGCGTCGTCGGCGAACTCGAAGAGCGCACGCGGGGGAGCGTCATCGCGCAGGCTGAGCGAGTGCACACCGAAGAGACGTCAGTCTCGACACCGCTGACCGACTACCCGACCACTCCGCTCTTCTGACGAGCGGTCGACCCTAGCGAGGGAGCACGCGATGTACACGTGGAAGACGCTGAAGCACGATGTCCAGCGCTCGGGGGATCTCGCGCTCTACTGGGAGGCGTACGGCGACCCGGTGAGCGACGACTACGACATCGAAGACGCCTCAGCGCGCGAACTGTGGCGCATCTGGCGGAAGCGTTACCCGGTCGACGAGAGTGCCGAAGAGCGCTGGGGCGCGGGTGCCGTGCGCATCTCGTGGTACGTCAGCGGCGAAGTCTTCGAGTCGGCACCGCACGCAATCTACCTCCCCGACTACGATCCCGAGACGTTCCTCGACTCGTTCTCAACGCCGATCGACATCACGACCGGCGAACCTATCCAGTGGACGCGGTTGCCCGTCCAAGACAAGTTGTGGCGGGAGGGTCGCCCCAACAAGGGCGGGTTCATCCAGGAAGCGACCGGCTGGAAGCCCTCGCCGTTGCAGCCCGTGTTCTGGCCCGATCAGTTGGCTGAGGCCTGCGGGCTTTTCATCCCAGAGCGTTGAGAGCGCCCGTCGCGCTTCATCCCGAGTGAAGCGGGCACCTGCTCCGATCAGCGGTTCCCGCATATGCCGGCACAGTCGGGGTGCATACGGGATCGTGTAGCGAGGGCCGGCAGCCTGAACTCTCGGTGTCGGGAGGTGCGAGGCCGGTGGAACTGCCGCGTCGTCACGCGCATGGGCCTCGGGCGGGCTGTGGCATGCTGACTTTCACATGACCACGGGGGCGGAATGATCGAAGTCGAGAACGCGGCGAGTTTCTTGCAAGCCGCGAGAACCGGGATCAACATCTTTACCGGTGCTGGCTGGAGTGCGATGGCGAAATCCGCCATCGGGCCATTGCCCGTCGGCGATGTCCTGTCTAACGAACTGCGAGCAAAGTTCGGCGTGGATCCGAACGGCAGCCTGGATCTTCCGCAGTTGAGCACAGTCATCGCCGCTCGTGACGCTCCTGGCCTTGAGGACTTCCTTCGCAAGCGCTTCACCGTCAGTGAGTTCGACCCGAGTTATCGCGTGCTGGAGAAGATTGCGATCAGATCGATCTTCACCACGAACATCGATGACCTGTTCGAGTCGGTGCTCGGTGAGTCGGATGTGCACTTCCTGAACGATGTGTACAGCCGAGGAGCAGCGGCGTCCGCAGCAGCGATCGATATCGTCAAGTTGCACGGATCGGTCCGCGACCCCAATCGTCCGTACATCTTCGGGCCTCTCGACCTGGCTGCTGCTGCCACAGCCGACCCAGATCGCTGGATGCTGCTGCGCCAGCGCCTTCGGGATTCTCCAACACTGTTCGCTGGCTACTCGTTGAGAGACGCAGGCACGCTTCAGGTGCTTCGCAGCGGGACGGCTGGCAACGAGTTGCCCGGGAGCGCCTGGATCCAGGTCCGCCCCGGCAGTGACGACCCGGCCATGATTGAGTACTTCCGGGCGCTTGGTTTTCAGATCATCGTCGCGGACACTGAAAGTCTTCTCCGGTACATCGACGAGAACATCGGTGTGGCCGCAACCGCCGATGCTGCTGATCAGCACCTCGGAAACGTGCCGAACTCGACTCAGTCGGCATCCCGACCCCTCGAAGACTTCTATCTCGGCGCGGCGCCATCCTGGAGCGATATCTACTCGACACAGGTCGTGCGAACTTCGCACTTCGCGACAGTTCTGAATAACGTGGCCGCGGGTGCGAACACACTGCTGTCTGGCATCCCCGGCAGCGGCAAGACGACGCTGCTGATGCAGGTGGCCGCGCACGCGCCCTTCGATGGCCCGCGGATCCTGCTCGACAGTCCCTCTCTCCCCGAAGCGGAACTGATCAGTCGACAGGTTGGCGAGGGGCGCGCGCTCATTCTCATAGACAACGTCGCGGGGGATATCGAGTCCCTCGTGCGATTGACGCTTCTGCGCCACGCCGTCGTGGTGGCTGCGGATCGCGACTACAACCTCAGTTCGGTGTCGCACCGCATCGCGGATGCACGGATCGGGGCGCGTGTCGCCGTGAGTTCCGTGTCGAAGGAAGACCTCCAGCGCGTTTGGTACTCAATCCCGGTTCGCATCAAGCGTCGCCTCATGGAGTGGCCCGAGACCGCGTACTCGCTGACGCCAACGGTGAGCGAAATGGTTCGAGCAAATCTCTCGGAGAAGACGATCGATGAGCGTCTGGTGGAATACATCGGCTCCATCTACAGGTCGGAACCAGAAGATGCGCTGATGCTCATATTGGCCTGCTATCTGCATTACGGTCGTGTGCCATTGTCGATGGACGTCGCTGTCGCGTTCTTCCGCGAATCCATCGACGACTTCCGCACTCTCTATCAGATGGTCGAGGCGGTCGGAGAACTGCTGAGCGAATACGAAGGCGTGCACGCAGCGGAGAACCAGGACTACTTTGCCGCGAGATCGATGCAGGTCGCCGAAAACGTGCTGACTGGAGTGCCGGGATCGGCGCTGCGCACGATGCTTCAGCGCTTTCAGGCGAACGTCTCTCCGCTTCGGATCCCCTCCTACGACGTGTTCCGTCGCCGCGGCTATGACCATCGCTTGTATTCTCGTGCATTCACCTCCTGGCAGGATGGCGCCGACGAGTACGACAAGATCAAGATCAAACTCGAGGTCCAGAACGTTGGCCCGCAGTACTACGTCGAGCAGCAAAAGGCGCTGTTCTTGGCGGAGCACCGTCAGTTCGACGAAGCGTTTCGAGAGATCGATCACGCAAGGGGTGCCCGGAAGCGCGTCAACTGGACAATCGAGAACACCTACAACCGCATTCTCTTCCGCGCGAATGTGGAGAAAGCCGGCACCATCCCCGAGGCGCAGGCGCTGTGCTTTCGTGCGCTTGACGGACTTGAGAACGCATTCGACTCCGACCAGAGAAAGGGACTTCACGCGCTTGTCTTCGCTGACTGCAGCCTGCGTCTGAGCCGCGCGCTCGAAGCGGATCTGGTGCGCGGCTATCTCGAACGAGCAGAAGAGATGCTTCGTGACGTTATGGCTGGTGACGAATCCTGGCTCGAGCGTCCGCGATTCGTGATTCGTGAGGTGCGAAACCGTCTGCGCGATCTCTCCTGACACGCCAATGCGACCGGATCGCCGGCTCCAGCGAGGAGGCGCCGTGATTCAAGTGTCACGAGTCCGGCTCAGTCGGCGTTCTCCGCGAGCCACTGCTCGATGGCCTCTCGTGTCCATCGCGAGACTGGCACGGGAGGCTTACCAGGAAACGAGCGCGTCGGTGCAACCTGCCGCGCCTGCATCGCCTGCCTATACCTGGCGTGGTCGTTGAAGTAGAACCGCGTCGTCCCGTCCGAGAAGGTCACGACGGTCGGACTGATTCCCTTCGACGAAGCGGGAATGACGACGTTGCGGGCGCGCGCGACTTCGAGAACTTGCTCCCGAAGCACCGTCAGTTCCTGACTGGCACCCTTCCGCTGGGTCGTGGTGGCGATCTCGCGCTGCTCCTGAACCCACTCACGAGGGGCACGGCGGCGCTTCCAGAGACCCGCGATGATGAGCACGACTACTCCGCTGATCACGCCACCGACGATGATCTCGACCACAGTGCCTCCGTTCGTGACCCCTGACGCTAGCGGACACCGTCAGGATCGCCGAGCATCGCACGAAGGCGTTGGGCGTGTGCCATTGCACTGCCGCTGTGCCAGCACGTCTAGAAACCGCAGATCAGAGCGGGTGCTCTCTTCTCCTGCTGTGACGCGTTCCGTCGCACGGCGCGATTGCGGCCCCGTGCACTTCGTGCCGGCGTTCCTGCTCCGCCCCTATACCTAGTTCGTGTGATGAGAGCGAGGGGCGGGCGAGATTCGACCGCCCGCCCCTCTTGGCGACGCCGCGGATGAGCAACGCGACGTCGCCCGTCCGGTCACGCGTTCGCGAGATCGAACCGGCGCACCCACTCGTCGACGTTGCCGTCGAGCCCAGCGCGTGCCGCCTCATAGCCCTTAGCGTCCGCGCGGTACACGTCCTGCCACGCTCCGACGCTCGCGTCGCTGCCCTCAGCGGCCTCGGTCATCGCGCGGTGCCACGCGAGGGCGGGCGCGTTGCTCTGCTCGAACTCGCGCGCCTGTACAGCGCTCTCGACACCCAGATCGGCCAGACGCTCGAACACGAGCCCGTGCGTCTCGGCAATGATCTCGTCGCCGTGCTGCGATTCGAGCGTCTGCGGCAACGTCTCGACGAGATCGGCGATCGCCAGTGCGCGCACGTCGTCAGCGTTCGCGATGATCTGCCCGAGCGCGCGACCCGCTTCGAGCATCCGCAGGACGTGAGCCTGCTCGTGCTGCATGCGACTGATCTGGTCGGCGGTTGTCGGGCGCAGCGACCCCAGCACGTCGGCGCGGCTCGTCCCTACGCTCGGGAGCGCCGGACGTGCCGCGAGCAGCCGCTCACGCGCGCTCTCGCGACGGGCGCGCTGCCGAACGGACAGGCCCGCAGCGCTCAGATCGGGGTCTGACATCTGCATCGCAGCGCCCAACTCGTCTCGGTAGGCCCGGTAAGCGGTGCGGTAGGTGTTCGTGGTGGTCACGATCGGGTTTCCTCTCTCTCGGTGATCTGCTCGCTGTCGGCGGGCAGAGACTCTTCGGCGTCGACGGCCTTCGCGATCGACGACGCCCAGACGCGCAGTACGGCCTTGAACTCTTCGACGCCGCTGTCGCCGTTGATCTCATAGAGCCCGGCGATTCGAGCGCGAGCGTCCATGATCTTCAGCAGTCGATCGACTGCCCCCAGATGCCCGGCGAGCACGCTTGGCATGAGCGTGCGCTGCGCGAGATCGAGCGCTTCGAGTTCCTGAGTGCGCAGCGCCGTTGCGTTCTCGCGTGGCAGGTTCTTCAGCGCGCGCTCGACGGCGCGGAACGCGCTGGCAGGGCTGGCGTAGCCGACGCTTCGCGCGATCTGCCGGTACGGCACCCTCATCAGTCGGAGACGTAGCGCTTCGTTCGCGCGTTCTGCGGCGGTGAGTTGCGCCGCCGTGCTGTGGCGGTCGCCGCCGTGCTCGGGGTGGGTCATCGGGGTTCTCCGTTCGTTCGGCGGGCTGCTGCAAGTTCGCGTCGCCGTGCGTTCGCACGGGCGCGGTACTCGGGATCGGCGTACCGGGCACGCAGACTGTCCCGAGTGCAGCCCTTGCACCGTCCGTTGCGGTGCGTGCCAAACGTCGCTCGGTAGTGACCGTTCGGGCAGTAGAGCCAGTCGCCGCCGCGATCGAGCAGGTTGTTATGGCTGTCGCAGAGCGGCGCGTAGTCGTTGAGATCGTTCGACCACCGCACTGCGCGGCCCATGCTGTCCTCGCCGTAGTGCGACGCTTCGCCGACGAGCCCCCAGCCGTCAGCCAGACGACGGCAATCGGGGGCGGCGCAGGGGAGTCCGATCGCGCTCCCGCGACGGTCCTTCAGTTCGTCGTGGATGAGGCGGTATCCGTTCGTCATGCTGCACCGCCGATCTTCACGCCGAGGATCGCCGCGAGCACTTCGCGGAGTTCCTGGGCTTCGGCTCGCTGGGCGGCTGCTTCGGCGCTAAGCGCTGCGGCGTACGCCGTCACGACGCCGTAGTGACGCGGCTGCATCTCGTCGAGAGCCCGCTCATAGTCGGCCAGCCCGTGACGACGCTTCGCTTTCGCGACGCGCAGGCTCTCGCGCTCGGGCGCTGTCACGAGCCAGTGAGCGCGAGCGACCACGGCATCAAGTTCGCGGGTCATCGTGTCTTCCTTTCGTCGGGCTCTTCAGGGCTCATGAAGCGCTCACCGTCTCTGATCTGCTGTTCCTCTGGCTGCTGGCGCACTCGGGCTGCACGCCGAGGGCGCGTGATGTCCATGAGCAGCAATGTGGCGGCGGCGTTCATGCGCTCGTCCTCTCGTCGGGGATGCGGTCGGGGGTGGCGTCGTTCACGGGGTGACCTTCCTCTCTGCACGGGACGACGGGTGGGCTAGTGATCGCGAGCATCGCGTTCGCTGCTGCGGCGATCTCATCTCTGAGGCTCATGGGCTCGCCCTTGGGGACACGCGGTTCTCGTCGTGTCCCCGTGTCCCTTCTGTCCCCTCTGTCCCCTTCCCGCTCTCAGTTGGGGACACTGGGGACACAAGAGACACTTCGGTGAAACGAGACACTGTGTCCCCTTCGCTGTCCCCAGCGACCGGCGCGTACAGGCCACGACCGCGCCGCGCGATCCGCTGCGAGTTCACGAGCCGACCCAGATAGCGCTTCACCGTGTCGTAGTTCTCGCCGAGGGCTTCAGCGACATCGCTGGGGGACATGGGCTCAGCGCTACCGTTCACGAGCGCGACGATCCGCGACGAGAGATCACCGAGGGCTCGGTCGTTCTCGCGGCTCACGATCTGATGCACTGTCGTCGACGTCTCGCCGATGAGGCGCGCACGGCCAACACGAGCAGCATCCCCGTCTCTCGCCGCGACGAGGGCGTCGTTGATCTCGAACGCGAGCGACATCGACCGGGGCGTCGTGTTGCCCTTGTCCATCGTGAGAACGCGCTGATCTGTCTCGTCATCGACAGCGAGAAGCAGCACCGCCCGCGCGGCGTCACGGAACGCGTGCGAGCCCGAGACTCTATCGGATGCGCTGCCGCCGCCCTTGTTGAAGTGCATGACGAGCACGATCGCGACATCGAGTCGCTGGGCGAGAGCGTTCAACGGGTCGAGGTTGCGGCGCACGTCTCTCGCTTTGATCTGATCGCCGTCCATCATCGAGATCACCGGGTCGACGATGAGTAGGCGCGCGCCCGACTCCGCGAGTGCGCGCTCGATCGCGGGCAGATCGTCCGCGATCGTCGGCAACGTCTCCCAGCCCGTCGCGCCGTCTGGGATGACGCCGTACTTCGCCAGCATCTCAGCGGTGCTGTCGGCGGCGCTCTTGAACTTGCTGTCGGGAGCGCGATCGCCGATGACCTGCACGCGACTGAGATCGTGCGTGCGAGCGAGGTCGGCGTCCGCTGCCTTCAGCCGTGGCACAAGCACCGTCGCAGGGTGATCTTCGGCTGAGATGAACGCGACGTCGACAGGCTCGCCGTGCAGGTCACCGGGGAGAGTGCCGCGCGTCGCGGATGCTGCGAGCCAGGCGAGGATCGTCGACTTCCCGATGCCGCCGCGCCCTGCGAGGACGGTCGACGCGCCCAGCGGGATGAGGTCTTCGTAAAGCCAGCGCTGGCGCTCGACCTCTACGTCGGCGAGTGAATGTGTCGCGAGTCGTCGAATCTGCATGTGTGGGTTCTCGCCCTCCGTCGAGTCGATCGCTCAGTCGTTGGCGGGCTCAACGACGACGGGCGCGGGCTCGATGCCGAACTTCCGCAGGAACGGGATCGTCGGAATCAGGACACGACCTCGAAGTTTCACGGACTCGACTTCGCCAGAGTTGACGGCGAGCCACATGGTGGTCACGCCGATGCGGGCGATCTTCGCTGCCTCGGGGACATCGAGGCCGACAGGCAGCGGGAGGGGTAGATCGAAGTCGGAGGCTGTCAGCGCGACGGCTGTCTTGTTGGCGGGCATGGCGATCCTTCTGGATGACGTAGATGTCTGGATCGTCAGACCGGGCCCGCCGTGCCTTGACGTGTGGTGTTGCTAGACACGAGCGTACACTAGATTCGGGTATATGCCGAAGTTCGGCGCCATGTGTGATTCGTGTATTCAGTTGCCCAACTGAATAGGAATGGAGTGCCGATGAGCACGATGAGAGAGATCATCGGGCAGAACGTGAAGCGCGAGCGACGAGGCATCGGGATGCAGCAGGACGCGTTCGCCGAACGACTCGCAGCCCTGTCGGGTCGCGCGTGGACGATCAGCGCTGTCTCGGAAGCCGAGCGCGGCAAACGCACCTGGACTGCCGACGACGTCGTGCTCTTTGCGCGAGCCCTCGCCCTGCGGCCGGCCGATCTGTTCTCGATCCCGAGCGATGTCGATCAGGTCGAGATCGACGGCCAGCCCGTGAGTCGCGAGGTCATCGAGCCCGACGCTCGTGCGCTCAGCGATAGGGCGTCAGCACCGCTTCAGGTGATCGCACGCCTCACCCGCGCGCTCGATTCACACCTGGACGAGATCACCGCGCTGCACGGCGCTGTGGAGCAGACGTACGCCGACGCGATCGGCGCGCGCAAGACGTGGCTGCGGCAGACAGCCGAGCCTCAACCCAGGAAGGAAGACGAATGATCTATCGCAGATGCTCGTGCCGCGACGCGGCACGCAAGCCCTACGGCAACCTGCCCGAGAACGCGACGCCCGAGCAGATCGCCCGCGCATGCCCCGTGCTGCTCGCCGATCCGAAGCACGGCAAATGGGGCTACTACCTCAGCCGAGGGTTCGCGTTCGACCCGAAGACGAAGAAGATGCGACGGCTACAGACGCGGGTCGCGAACTTCCCGAGCAAGCGGGCGGCGCAGTCGGCGTTCGCGAAGGCGAAGACCGAGCACGACACCGGGCAGTTCCGGGAGACCAACCGCACGCAGTTCGCGCAGTGGTGCGACGAGTGGCTGGCGACCAGCGGTCTCTCAGCGGGACTCGTCGCAGCGTATGGGCGCTACTTCGAGAACGACGTCGCACCCAGCGCACTCGGACGCATGCGACTCAGCGACATCCGACGTGCGGACGTGCAGCGCTTCGTCGACAGCATGCTCGCAGCCGGCAGGGGAGTGCCCACCGTCAAGAAAGCGCACCGAGGCATCTCTAGCGCACTCACCGCAGCCGTGCGGGGCGATCTCATTCCAGCGAACCCGGCGAACGGTGTCGTGTTCCCGAAGGAGCGGCGCGCGAAGTTCGAGCCGTGGTCACCCGCGCAAGCAGGGCTGTTCCTCGACCACGCTCAGCAGCATCGACTCGGCGTCGTGCTCGAAGTCGCGATGTTCACCGGCCTTCGCCCTGCCGAGTTGGCGGGGCTCAGATGGATCGACGTCGATCTCGCGTCGCGCACGCTCACTGTGCGGTGGACGCGCACGATCGTCGACGGCAAGGTCGAAGAGAAGGAGCCGAAGACCGAAGAGAGCCAGGCGAGCATCGACCTCGAAGACCAGACGGTCGGCGCTCTCGTCGCGTGGCAGATCACCCAGCAGGCCGACCATGAACGGCTCGGCAGCCTCTGGCAGAACAGCGGCTACGTCTTCACCCACGACGACGGGCGACCGCTGCGACGCGACTACGTGCTGAAGAACGTGTTCAAGCCCGTCTGGGCTGCGACGAACGCGACGATCACCGTCGAGAACGCGCAGCGCATCGCACGTGGAGAGCAGCCTCAGCCGCTGCTCTCGTGGATCAAGATGCACGGACTCAGGCACATGCATGCATCCCTGATGCTCGCGAGCGGTGCGGACATCGCACTGACGTCGAAGCGGCTGCGGCACTCGTCGGTCGTCATCACTTCGGACGTCTACACGCACCTGATCGGCGACCGCGCTCGGCATGCTGCTGAGGCTGTCGCGGCGCTCGTTCCGCGCGCTGGTGCACACCAAGTGCACAACAACAGCGCCGATCTCGCGCCTGTCGACGCGGGCTGAGTGAGTAGAAATGCGTGACTACGCGGGTTTCCGTGGTGGGCGATACCAGACTCGAACTGATGACCTCTTCCGTGTGAAGGAAGCGCGCTACCAACTGCGCCAATCGCCCGTGTCCCCGTGGGGACGAGACTCGATACTACCCGATGGAGGAGGGTCTCCCGGACCGCCGTCGTGTGACACGCGCGGGTCCCGTCCGGTTTTGCAGTCCGGGTTTCGTGGGCTAAAGTCTTTCACGTGCCCGGGGTGCGAATCCCGGGAACGAAATGCGGATGTAGCGCAGTTGGTAGCGCATCACCTTGCCAAGGTGAGGGTCGCGAGTTCGAGTCTCGTCATCCGCTCGAGTGCAGGGGTTTCTTCTCTCGAAGGAATCACGGCACGTGGGGTCAAACCACACGCGGTGGCGTGGCCGAGCGGCTAGGCACCGGCCTGCAAAGCCGTTTACACGGGTTCGAATCCCGTCGCCACCTCCACTCATCAAGTGAACAGCCCATACGGGCGCGATTGGCGCAGCGGTAGCGCGCTTCCCTGACACGGAAGAGGTCACTGGTTCGATCCCAGTATCGCGCACCACAGAAAACCCCCGGATGACGGGGGTTTTCGCGTTTCCGGCGTCAGCGTCGGTGCTCGGACGGGTAGACGTCGCGGATGTGCTCGCGGAAGTATCGTCCCGCGCTGCCGGCGGACACGAGCGCCCGATGCACGGAGGGTGGCACGGCGTAGTAGCGGTACACCTCGCCCGTCGTGAACTCCAGCTCGAGCACCGAGAGCGCGGGGTCGTAGCCTGCGGACGCGATCGCGCCGGACTGCAGGGGATGGCGTCTCATCGCCCGAGCGTAACCCGGCATGCCCAGGGCACAGCGACTCGGGGACGCGCGCTACCGTGTTGCGGTGACCGATGACCTCTCCGCGCGGATCCGGGAGGGGCTGCGCCAAGTCGCCGATCCGCAGCGCGGGCCGGC
Source organism: Microbacterium insulae (assembly GCF_042677065.1). NCBI lineage: Bacteria > Bacillati > Actinomycetota > Actinomycetes > Micrococcales > Microbacteriaceae > Microbacterium > Microbacterium insulae. Next base: position 297,721 of record NZ_JBHTII010000002.1, read on the forward strand.
CCAGCAGGCGTACATGAAATCGGTCATGCCGTTCCTCGGCGTGCGGGTCCCCGACGCGCGGGGGGTCGCGAAGCGCGAGGCGGCGGGGATGGATGCCGCGACCCTCCGGTCGGCGAGTCTCGAGCTGTGGAACGAAGCCGCTTTCCGCGAAGAGCGGTACGCGGCGATGGCGCTGCTCGGGATGCGCGCGCTGCGCGGCGACGAATCGCTGATTCCGATCGTCGAGCACATGGTGCGCACCGGTCGCTGGTGGGACATCACCGACGAGCTCGCGCACCGGCTCGCAGACCTTCACGATGCCCGCCCGACGGAGACGGCCGCGCTCGTTCGTCGCTGGGCGTGCGACGACGACCTCTGGATCCGCCGCGTCGCGATCCTGTCCCAGCTGGGACGGCGAGGGCACGTCGATCCTGTGGTTCTCGCCGAGACGATCGGCCCGAACCTCGGCGACTCCGAGTTCTTCATCCGCAAGGCCATCGGATGGGCACTGCGCGAGTACGCGCGCGTCGCGCCGGACTGGGTTCGGATGTATGCCGACGAGCACGCCCTGAGCCCGCTCTCACGACGAGAAGCCCTCAAACACCTCTGATGACGCCTGCTCGGGACGGCGCTGCCGTCGCGATCGCATCGCGGACGCGTGACTACACTCGAAGCATGGAATTCGTCGGAGGCACGCGAACGCTCGGCGCCTGAGCGGGCAGGACGCGTGCGGCGTCCGAAGCTGAGTAGCCTTGATCGAAGCCATCCTCAGGAGTTTCCGTGACCGACGTCGTCCTCCCGCCCGCCGTGCCGTTCCCCGCCGACGGGTTCGCCCTCTTCCCCGATCGTTCGGTGGTCGCCCTGCGCGTCAACGGCGAACTCAAGGACCTCGCGACGGTGGTGCAGGAGACGGATGCCGTCGAGCCGGTCACCATCGACAGTCCGGACGGACTCTCCATCCTCCGCCACTCCACCGCGCACGTGCTCGCGCAGGCGGTGCAGCGGATCAACCCGCAGGCGAATCTCGGCATCGGTCCGCCCATCACCGACGGCTTCTACTACGACTTCGGCGTGGAGCATCCCTTCACTCCGGAGGACGTCAAGGCGATCGAGAAGGAGATGCAGCGCATCGTCCGCGAGGGCCAGCGATTCGTCCGTCGCCCCGTCACCGACGAAGAGGCACGGGTCGAGCTCGTCGACGAGCCGTTCAAGCTCGAACTCATCGGACTCAAGGGCGGATCGAAGGAGGCGGCCGAGGGCGCTTCGGTCGAGGTCGGCGCGGGTGAGCTGACGATCTACGACAACGTCGACCGCGACGGTCAGACCGTCTGGAAGGACCTCTGCCGCGGTCCCCACCTTCCGAACACCCGCATGATCGGCAACGGCTGGGCACTCCAGCGCATCGCGGGCGCGTACTGGCGGGGGAGTGAGAAGAACCCGCAGCTGCAGCGCATCTACGGCACCGCGTGGCCCACGAAGGACGAGCTGCGCGCCTACCAGCAGCGCCTCGAGGAGGCGGCCAAGCGCGATCACCGCAAGCTCGGCAAGGAGCTCGACCTCTTCTCGTTCCCCGATGAGATCGGTTCGGGGCTTTCGGTCTGGCACCCGCGCGGCGGGATCGTCCGCGGTGAGATGGAGCAGCACGCGCGACGCCGTCACATCGCGGGCGGCTACACCTACGTCTACACGCCGCACATCTCGAAGGAGGACCTCTTCCTCCAGTCGAACCACCTCGTCACCTACAAGGAGGGGATGTTCCCGCCCATCGTGATGGACGAGGAGCGCGACGAGCGCGGCGAGATCACCAAGCAGGGCCAGGACTACTACCTGAAGCCCATGAACTGCCCGATGCACATCCTGATCTTCAAGGAGCGCGCGCGCAGCTACCGCGATCTGCCGATGCGCCTCGCCGAGAACGGAACGGTCTACCGCAACGAGCTCTCCGGCGCGCTTCACGGCCTCACCCGCGTGCGGGGCTTCACGCAGGACGACTCGCACCTGTTCGTGACCCCCGAGCAGCTCGAGGAGGAGACGACCCGGGTCCTCGAGTTCGTCATCTCGATGCTGCGCGACTTCGGTCTTGAGGACTTCGAGCTCGAGCTGTCGATGCGCGACGACGAGAAGGAGAAGTGGATCGGCTCCGACGAGTTCTGGGAGTACTCCACCGAAGCCCTCCGCAACGTCGCTCACGCGAGCGGGCTGAAGGTCACCGAGGTGCCCGGCGAAGCCGCTTTCTACGGCCCGAAGATCGACCTCAAGACCAAGGACGCCATCGGGCGCACATGGCAGCTGTCGACCGTTCAGGTCGACGTCAACCTGCCGGAGCGATTCGAGCTGGAGTTCACCGACCGCGACGGTCAGAAGAAGCGGCCGATCATGATCCACCGTGCGCTGTTCGGCTCGATCGAGCGGTTCTTCGCGATCCTCCTCGAGCACTACGCGGGTGCGTTCCCGGTCTGGCTTTCGCCGGTCCAGGTCGTCGGCATCCCCGTGGCCGAGGAATACGAGGGGTACCTCGCCGAGGTGATCGCGCAGCTTCAGGCGGCGGGCGTGCGGGCAGAGCTCGACCGGAGTGACGATCGCATGCAGAAGAAGATCCGCACGCACACCACCCAGAAGGTGCCGCTCATGCTGATCGCCGGCGAGCAGGACCGCGCGGCCGGGACGGTCTCGTTCCGCTTCCGCGACGGTACGCAGGAGAACGGCGTGCCGATCGCGGACGCGGTGCGCCGCATCCACGAGTCCATCGCGTCGCACGCCCTGGTGAACGGCGTCGAGGACTTCGCGTGAGCGACGCCCCGGAGCCGGATGCCGCGGCCCGCGAGGCCGACGAGATCGCCGGGCTCGTCGACGCGGCGACCCTCCCCGGAGTGCCCGACGGATTCCAGCGATTGTGGACGCCGCACCGCATGGCGTACATCAAGGCCGGCCCGGACCCCCTCCGCAAGGAGTGCCCCTTCTGCGCCGCGCCGCACAAGAGCGACGAGGACGCCCTCATCGTCGCGCGCGGCCGCACGGCGTACGCACTGCTCAACCTGTTCCCGTACAACTCCGGGCACCTGCTCATCTGCCCCTACCGACACATCGCGACGTACGACCAGGCGACCCCCGAGGAGGTCGAGGAGATCGGCGAACTCACCCAGGTCGGGATGCGGGTGCTCCGCACGGTCTCGCGGTGCGACGGATTCAACATCGGGATGAATCAGGGGAGCGTCGCGGGTGCGGGCGTCGACGAGCATCTGCACCAGCATGTGGTCCCGCGCTGGGCTTCGGACGCCAACTTCTTCCCGATCATCGCCCGGACCAAGGCGCTGCCTCAGCTTCTCGGCGACGTCCGTTCCGCCGTCGCGGAGGCGTGGCCCGTCTGAGGGGCCCGGCCGGTCAGCGGACCTGACGCGCCTCGAACTGCATGCGCGGGTGCGCGTAGAACTCCTGCGACTCGACGAGCTGAAGCTCGCGCTCTCCCGAATCGTGGGTGCGCTGGAGCAGGTCGAAGACGCTCGAGGTCGTCCGCGCGAGCGCATCCCCGAGGTTGCGGGTGCGTCGGTAGTGCGCGGTGAAGAGCGCCGCGGTGACGTCCCCCGATCCATTGGCCTTCATCGGGATGTGCGGAGTCTGCACGATCCAGGCGCCGGCGTCGTCGACCGCGAGCATCTCGATCGTGCCTTCGGGTCGGTCGGGCCGCTCGACGCTCGTGACGAGCACCGTGCGCGGGCCGGTCTCGCGGATGCGGTCGACGGATGCGAGCGTCGACTCGAGCGTGTCGGGCTCGGTGTCGGTCAGGAACCCGAGCTCGAACTGGTTCGGGGTGATGATGTCGGCGGCGGGAACCACACGATCGCGCAGCAGAACGGGAATGGCGGGGGCGACGAAGCACCCGGATCGGGCGTTGCCCATGACGGGGTCGCACGAATAGATCGCTGACGGATTCGCGGCCTTCACGCGCTCGACGGCGTCGAGGATCACGTCGGCGATGCCTTCACCGCCCTGATACCCCGAGAGGACCACGTCGATCTGGGGAAGCACGCCGCGCTCCTCGATGCCGGTGATCACGTCGCGCACGTCGTCCGGGCTGATGAGGGGTCCTCGCCACGACCCGTAGCCGGTGTGGTTGGAGAAGTTCACCGTGTACACCGGGAGCACCTCGACGCCGATGCGCTGGAGGGGGAAGACGGCGGCCGAGTTGCCGACGTGACCGTACGCGACGGCCGACTGGATGGAGAGGATCTTCACCGGTCGATCATCCCATTCCGCCGCGGGCGCTCTGGTGGTGGACGGCATCCACGGCGGCCGCGATGTCGTCGGCGAGCTGATCGGCGTCCGCGTCGGAGAGGTCGTGGGTCGTCAGTCGCAGGCGGTATGCGGCGTCCGGGTCGCCGAGCGAGAAGTCCTCCCCGCTGCGGACGAGCCACCCCCGCCGCATGAGCCGGTCGGCCACCGCGTGCGCGGGCACGGGCAGCGGCACCCACAGGTTGAGGCCGTCGCCGGCCCGCGCGGGGATGCCGCGCCCGGCGAGGCGCTCCGCGAACGCGATGTTGCGCTCGGCGTAATGGGCGCCGGCCCGTTCGATGTCGGCCGTGACCTCCGGGTCGGTGGCGAGGGCGAGGGTGAGTCGCTGCAGCAGGTGACTCACCCACGTCGTGCCCGGCGTCAGTCGTACGGCGAGCCGGTCGGCCGTCTCGAGATCGGACGCGGTGACGGCGAGACACATGTCGGGGCCGAGGAATTTCGACACCGACCGGACCAGCGCCCAGCGTCGGTTCTCGGGACCGGTGATCGAGTGGAACGGCTCACGGGACAGCATCGAGAAGTGGTCGTCCTGGATCACCAGGACGTACGGATGCTCCGCCAGCACGGCGCGCAGCTTCCCGGCGCGCTCCGCCGTGACGCTCGCGCCCGTCGGGTTCTGCGCGCGCGGCGTGCACACCACCGCCCGGACGCCGTCGGCCAGTGCCGCACGGAGTCCTTCGACGGTCATGCCCTCGTCATCGACGGGCACGGGGACGGCGCGGTAGCCGCCCACGCGGACGGTGTGGATGCTGGTCAGGAAGCAGGGGTCCTCGAGCGCCACGGCGTCGTCGCGGGTGAGGGCGCTGGCCAGCAGCCGTTCGACGGCATCGGCGGCTCCGCTCGTGATGGTGAGGCTGAACGGGTCGGCCGGAGCATCCCTCATCCACTCGCGCGCCCACCGCTCGACGGCCGGGTCGATCACCGGTTCGCCGTACAGGACCGGGCGCCCCGCGACGCGGGCGAGCGCCCGGGAGATGTCGGGGATGCGCGACGGGTCGGGGTTGCCGGTGCCGACGTCGCGGAGCACGGTGTCGGCCGCGAAGCCCTCCTGGGCGACGGCCGCCCTGTCGGCGACGCGCGTCCCGCCACGTCCGCGCGTGACGAGGACACCCGTCTGCGTGAGCTGCCGGTACGCCGCGACGACGGTGTTGCGATTGACCCCGAGCCGGTCGGCGAGCGACCGCACGGGCGGCAGCGCGTCACCGGGGCGAAGCATCCGTCGCTCTACCAGTCCACGCAGACTGTCGGAGATCTCGGCGGCGGACCTGCCGCTGATCTCGAGGTCCATGACGCCGCCTTTCGTCGTGCCGCTGGTGTGACTTCGCCCATGCTATCTTTTGGCCTAGGCCAATCGGCCGCATTGACTTCTTTCGGTCGCAGATAGCGACCCAGCCGAAGGGATCCCTCGTGAGCGCAGTCGACACCGGAACCGGGCGCGTCAAGCGCGGCCTCGCCGAGATGCTCAAGGGCGGCGTGATCATGGACGTCGTCACGCCCGACCAGGCGAAGATCGCCGAAGACGCCGGCGCCGTCGCCGTCATGGCGCTCGAGCGCGTCCCCGCCGACATCCGCGCCCAGGGCGGGGTCTCGCGCATGAGTGACCCCGACATGATCGACGGGATCATCGAGGCGGTCTCCATCCCCGTGATGGCGAAGGCGCGCATCGGGCACTTCGTCGAGGCGCAGGTGCTGCAGGAGCTCGGCGTCGACTACATCGACGAGTCCGAGGTGCTCTCGCCCGCGGACTACGTCAACCACATCGACAAGTGGAACTTCACCGTCCCGTTCGTCTGCGGCGCCACCAACCTCGGCGAAGCCCTGCGACGCATCAACGAGGGCGCGGCGATGATCCGGTCGAAGGGCGAGGCGGGAACCGGCGACGTGTCCGAGGCGACGAAGCACATCCGCACCATCTCCAGCGAGATCAACCGGCTCACCTCGATGGCGAAGGACGAGCTGTACGTCGCGGCCAAGGAGCTGCAGGCTCCCTACGAGCTCGTCGCCGAGGTCGCCGAGACGGGCAAGCTTCCGGTCGTGGTCTTCGTGGCAGGCGGCGTCGCCACCCCGGCGGACGCCGCGATGATGATGCAGATGGGCGCGGACGGCGTCTTCGTCGGCTCGGGCATCTTCAAGTCGGGCAACCCGGCCGAGCGCGCAGCGGCGATCGTGAAGGCGACGACGTTCTACGACGACGCGAAGGTCATCGCCGACGTCTCGCGCGGACTCGGCGAGGCGATGGTCGGGATCAACGTCGCCGACCTGCCCGCCCCCCACCGCCTCGCCGAGCGCGGGTGGTGACGAGCCGGCCCGTGCCGTCCGCACGTCCGCACGTCGGGGTCCTCGCCCTCCAGGGCGACGTGCGAGAGCACGCGCGCGTGCTCTCCGAGCTCGGGGCGGAGGTCTCGCTCGTCCGCCGGCCGGTGGAGCTCGCCGCGGTCGACGGACTCGTCATCCCCGGCGGCGAGTCGAGCGTGATCGACAAGCTGTCCCGCGCGTTCGGCATGCGCGAGCCGATCCAGGACGCGATCGCCGCAGGGATGCCGATGTACGGCACCTGCGCCGGCATGATCCTGCTCGCCGACCGCATCATCGACGGCATCGAGGGGCAGCAGACGTTCGGCGGCCTCGACGTGACGGTCCGCCGCAACGCCTTCGGCAGCCAAGTGGACTCCTTCGAGACCGATCTCGACGTGCCCGTCCTCGGAACGTCGCCCGTGCACGCGGTGTTCATCCGCGCACCCCTCGTCGAGGACGCCGGTGCGGACGTCGAGCCGATCGCCCGGCTCGACGACGGTCGCGTCGTGGCGGTGAGGCAGGGACCGCTCCTCGCGACGGCCTTCCACCCGGAGGTCACGGGGGAGCACCGCTTCCATCGCCTGTTCCTCGAGTCGCTGCCCCGCGCATGACGGAGTGGGTCGCGCTGCTGCGCGGAGTGAACGTGGGCGGGATCACCGTTCGCAGCGCGGAACTGTCGGATGTCTTCACCGACCTCGGCTTCGCGGCGGTGAGGACGGTGCTCGCCAGCGGCAATGTCGTGTTCGAGACGGATGCCGCGGCATCCCGCCGCGCCGAGCTCAAGGCGACGATCGAATCCGCCCTGAGGCAGCGCTTCGGCTACGACGCCTGGATCGTGATCGTGACCCTTGCGGAACTCCGCACCGCCGCCGACGGCTTCCCTTTCGACGCCGAGGACGCCTCGCGGCAGCCGTGGGTGATCTTCTGCGTGGACGCCGCCACGCGCGACGAGCTGCTGTCCGCGGCCCGTGATCTCGATGCGGGCACCGACCCCGTCGCACCGGGAGAAGGGGTCGTGTACTGGAACCCCGTGAAAGGCACGACGACCGACAGCCCGTTCGCGAAGATCATCGCGCGAGCGACCTACAAGGCTCGCACGACCAACCGTAATCTGCGCACCCTCCGGAGGATCCTCGGCTGAGGGCTCCGGGCAGGGCGGAAGAGGTCGGGATTAGAATGGTCCGTCGGCGGCGACGCCGACGAGCTGATCAGGAGAGTTATGTCCGGGCATTCCAAGTGGGCGACGACCAAGCACAAGAAGGCCGTGATCGATGCACGCCGTGCCAAGTCGTGGGCCAAGCTCATCAAGAACATCGAGGTCGCCGCGAAGCTCGGCGGACCCGACCTGCAGGGGAACCCGACCCTGTTCGACGCGGTCCTGAAGGCCAAGAAGACCTCCGTTCCGAAGGACAACATCGACCGCGCCATCAAGCGGGGCGCGGGCATCGGCGGCGAGTCGGTCGAGTACGCCTCGATCATGTACGAGGGGTACGGACCCGGCGGGGTCGCCCTCATGATCGAGTGCCTCACCGACAACAAGAACCGAGCCGCCGCAGAGGTGCGCACGGCACTTTCGCGCAACGGCGGCACGCTCGCCGACCCGGGAAGCGTCGCCTACAACTTCACCCGCAAGGGGGTCATCGTCGTCTCGGGCGAGGGCACGACCGAGGACGACGTCATGATGGCGGTCCTGGAGGCCGGAGCCGAGGAGGTCGAGCCGCACGCGCAGGGCTTCGAGGTGATCACGGAAGCGACCGATCTCGTTCCCGTGCGCTCCGCGCTACAGGACGCCGGAATCGAGTACGAGTCGGCCGACGTCGAGTTCGTCCCGAACCTCAAGGTCGAGATCGACTCCGAGACGGCCCGCAGGATCTTCCGTCTCATCGACGCTCTCGAGGACAGCGACGACGTCCAGAACGTCTTCAGCAATTTCGACCTGTCGGCCGAGGTCCAGGCCGAGCTCGAAGAGGACGAGTAGTCCGGAGCGCCTCGCGGCCCGAGCCCGGCCCCTCGCCTAGCGTGGGGGAGTGACCTCCCCTCGCGCGCGCGGCTCCCTCCGGGTGCTCGGCATCGATCCGGGCCTCACCCGGTGCGGTATCGGCGTGGTCGACGTGGCCGCCGACCGATCCGCGCGCCTCGTGCACGTCGGCGTCGTGCGATCCGATGCCGGTGCACCCATCGAGGAGCGGCTCGCGGTGATCGCCGGCGGCATCAGGCACATCGTCGACACGCATGCCCCGCAGGTCGTCGCCGTCGAGCGCGTCTTCGCACAGCACAACCGGCAGACCGTGATGGGGACGGCGCAGGCGAGCGGCATCGCACTCCTCATCGCCGGGGAGCGGGGACTTCCGGCTGCCACCCACACGCCGTCCGAGGTCAAGGCGGCCATCACGGGGTACGGCTCGGCCGACAAGCGGCAGGTGCAGACGATGGTCGCCCGCGTCCTTCGCCTCGACGCACTGCCGCAACCCGCCGATGCCGCCGACGCCCTGGCGATCGCGCTGTGTCATGCCTGGCGGTCGGGCGGGCCGGTCGCGGCATCCGCCGCCCTCACGCCGGCGCAGCGCGCGTGGCAGGACGCGGAGCGCCTCGCGCGCCGGTGAGCGTGTCGCTCGAACAAACATCCGAACCGGAACGTAGGCTCGACCCATGATCTCGTCAGTCCGCGGCACCGTCGTGCACATCGAGCCGGATTCGGTTGTCGTCGAGGTCGGAGGGGTCGGCCTCTCGGTCGCCGTCACGCCACAGGTGGCCCACGCAGCTCACCTCGGTGAGCAGATCCTCCTGCACACCAGCCTCATCGTGCGCGAGGACGCGCTCTCGCTGTTCGGCTTCGAGGACCGCGAGGAGCTCATCGTCTTCAGCCAGCTGCTCGGAGTGACCGGCGTCGGGCCGAAGTCGGCCCTGGGCGTGCTGGCCACGCTCACCGTCCCGCAGATCGCCGATGCCGTCGCCGCCGACGACGATGCGCCGTTCCGCCGCGTGTCGGGAATCGGGCCCAAGACGGCGAAGCTCATCGTCGTGCAGCTCACGGGCAAGATCGCCGTCTCGCGTTCGGCAGGTTCCCCGCGCGTCGACGGCGCGGCGGCCGTCCCGGCCCAGGTGGTGCAGGCGCTCATCGGCCTCGGCTGGTCGGAGCGCGTCGCCGCCGAGGCGGTCGATTCCGTGGTGGGTGAGGCTCCCGCGGCAGAGCAGGCGTCGGTGCCGGCACTTCTGCGACGCACGCTCGCCGTTCTCGGGCCCGCGCGGAAGGAGTCCGTCGGTGGATGACCTTCGTGACGCGGGCGAGCCCGTCGACGAGTCCGAACTGGCGATCGAGGGCGCGCTGCGCCCCACGTCGCTGGCCGAGTTCGTGGGGCAGCACAAGGTCCGTGGCCAGCTTCAGCTCCTGCTCGACGCCGCGCGCATCCAGCAGCGTCCCCCGGACCACATCCTGCTGTCCGGTCCGCCCGGGCTCGGCAAGACGACGCTCGCGATGATCGTCGCGCACGAGAGCGAGCGTCCGCTGCGGCTGTCCAGCGGACCCGCCATCCAGCACGCGGGAGACCTCGCTGCGCTCCTGTCGAGCCTGACCCCGGGTGAGGTGCTGTTCATCGACGAGATCCATCGCATGGCGCGCTCCGCAGAAGAGATGCTCTACCTCGCCATGGAAGATTTCCGGATCGACATCATGGTCGGCAAGGGCGCCGGAGCGACGAGCATCCCGCTCGATCTCGCGCCCTTCACGCTCGTCGGGGCCACGACCCGCTCAGGACTCCTCCCCAACCCGCTCCGCGACCGCTTCGGCTTCACCGCGCACCTGGAGTACTACGAGCCCGAGGAGCTCGAGCAGGTCATCGAACGGTCCGCGGCGATGCTGGGCGTCACTCTTCCGCCGTCGGCACGCGCGGAGATCGCGCGCCGCTCGCGCGGCACGCCCCGCATCGCGAACCGCCTGCTGCGGCGCGTCCGCGACTACCTCGTGGTGTACGGCGACGGGATGGAAGCCGATACGGCCCTCGTCGATGCGGCTCTCGACCTGTACGACGTCGACGCGATCGGCCTCGACCGGCTCGATCGCGCGGTCCTGGATGCTCTCGTGCGTCGCTTCCGCGGCGGTCCGGTCGGTCTCGGCACTCTGGCGGTGGCCGTGGGCGAGGAGGCCGAGACGATCGAGTCGGTCGTCGAGCCGTACCTCGTCCGCATCGGATTCATGGGACGAACACCGCGTGGGCGCGTCGCGACGCCCGAGGCGTACGCGCATCTCGGCGCGCGTCCGGCCGAATCGGTGCTCGACTTCGATGACCTATAATCGCTGGAGGCTTTCGCCCGCCCCTCCTCTTACAGGCAGTGCCGCCCCGGTGCGCGTCTGACCCCCGAAAGGTCACCCCTGCTTCATGAACGAGTTCTTCACCAACTACGGCCTCATCATCCTGCTGGTCGTACTCCTGATCTTCATGTTCTGGAGTTCCCGCCGCCGGATGGCGAAGCAGAAGCTCGAGCAGGAGCAGCGCGCGCGTCAGACCGTTCCGGGCGCTGAGGTCCTGCTGCAGGGCGGCCTCTACGGCACGATCGTGTCTTACGACCCGGAGAACCTCGACCAGCCGGCCGTCGTCGAGATCGCGCCCGGCGTCGACATCAAGGTGCACAGCCAGGCGATCCTGCGCGTGGTCGAGCCGAGCGATGCGCCGCTGACCGAGGACGACTTCGAGCCCGAGGCATCCGCTCCCGTGGTCGCCCCCGTCGACGACTTCCCGACCGACGACGGCGCGCGCGTCACCGACGACAAGAGCGACGCCGCCGATCCGGACGCCGAGCCCGGCACCAAGCCCCAGGCCTGATCCCACCGGCCCGTTCGGGCTTCCCTCCCAGAAAGCGGAATCCGTGGCGACTTCCACTCCCGTCCGTCATGCGTGGCGCGCGCTGACCGGTCTGCTCGTGATCACGGCGATCCTTGCCGGCATCAACGCCCTCGGCGTCTACGTGTTCAAGGAGAGCTCGTGGACGCCCGAGCTGGCGCTCGATCTGCAGGGCGGCACGCAGATCGTCCTCGAGGCGCAGACCGAGGACGGCGCAGCACCGTCCGAGGAGCAGATGAACCAGGCGGTGACGATCATCCGTCAGCGCGTGGATGCCTCGGGCGTCGGTGAGGCCGACGTCACGACGCAGGGCGGCAACCAGATCGTCGTCCAGATCCCCGGTCAGGCAGACGAGGAGACCCGCAACCGCATCGAGGCCTCTGCCCAGCTGCAGCTGCGGGCGGTTCTGTTCGCGGGTGCACCCGCGACGACCTTCGTCGGCGAGGATGGCAACGAGACACCGTTCCCCACCCCCGACCCCACGCTTCAGGCCACTCCGACCGTGGCGCCGACGAACGGCAGCGACCCGAACTGGATCACGCCGGCCCTGCGGGCCGAGTTCGACGCCTACGACTGCTCGGACCCCGCGAACGACCCGGCGAACGCTCCGGCTGACCAGCCGCTGATCACGTGCGAGGCCGACGGCAGCGTCAAGTACATCCTCGGACCGGTCGAACTCGACGGCTCGTCGATCGACGACGCGACCTTCGGCCTGCAGCAGCAGAACGGTCAGTGGGCCGTCAACCTGCGCTTCGACCAGGAGGGCACGCAGATCTTCGGCGAGATCAGCCAGCGCCTGTACGGCGCGACTCCTCCGCTGAACCAGTTCGCCTTCGTGCTCGACGGCTATGTCCTGTCGGCACCGTCGATGAACGCCGTGATCCTGGGCGGCGACCCCAGTATCACCGGCAGCTTCACCCAGGAGACGGCGAAGATCCTCGCCGATCAGCTGAAGTACGGTGCCCTGCCGCTGTCGTTCACGGTCGAGAGCTCCAACTCGATCTCCGCGACGCTGGGCTCCCAGCAGCTTCAGATCGGCCTCATCGCGGGTCTCATCGGACTCGCGCTCGTGGCGATCTACTCCCTGATCGTCTATCGCGCACTCGGCTTCGTCATCATCGCGTCGCTCGCCGTGATGGCCGTTCTGACCTACCTCACGCTGTGCATCCTGGCGTGGCGGATGGGCTTCCGGCTCTCGCTCGCCGGCGTGGCCGGCCTCATCGTGACGATCGGGTTCACCGCCGACTCGTTCATCGTGTACTTCGAGCGCATCCGAGACGAGCTGCGCGACGGCAAGTCGATCACGAGTGCCGTCGAGGACGGATGGGGGCGCGCGAAGCGCACGATCTACATCTCGAAGTCGATCAACATCCTCGCGGCGGTGGTGCTCTACATCCTCGCCGACGCGACGGTCAAGGGCTTCGCGTTCACCCTGGGCCTCACGACCGCGATCGACGTGCTCATCTTCATCCTGTTCACGCACCCCGTCATGCAGCTTCTGGCGCGCACCCGGTTCTTCGGCGGCGGACACCCGCTGTCCGGGCTCGACCCGACCGCGCTGGGCGCGGTCTACCGCGGCCGCGCGCAGTTCCGTGAGCCGGTGGCCGCGACGGCGACCTCCGCTGCCGGACGCCGGGCGGTCAAATCGCGGGGTGAGGCTGTTCGTCGCCAGACGATCGCCGAGCGCAAGCAGGCCGAACTGGCCGCCGCTGCGGCGGGAGAAAAGGCGAAACCCGCCACGACCGCCAAGGAGGGAGACGACTGATGCGCTCCATGGGCCAGCTCGGCAACGACCTCTACACCGGCAAGACCTCCTTCCCCTTTGTCGGACGCCGTCGACTGTGGTTCCTCATCGCGGCGATCCTCGTCATCGGGTCGGCACTCGTTCCGCTGTTCCGTCCCATCCAGTTCTCGATCGAGTTCACGGGCGGATCCCAGTTCACGGTCAGCGGGGTCGCGACCACCGACCAGGCGCTGGCGACCGAGGCCGTCCAGTCGGTCGTCCCCGATGCCACGACGAAAGTCGTGACGATCGGCGAAGACGCCGTGCGCGTGCAGACCGATCAGATGACGGATGCCGAGAGTCGCGAGGTGTCCGCGGCGCTGGCGGAGGCCTACAGCGTGCCCGCGAGCGAAGTGAGCTATTCGTTCATCGGGCCGTCCTGGGGTGCGGACGTGACGCGACAGTCCCTGTGGGGCCTGGCCATCTTCCTCGCGCTGACCTTCCTCATCCTCGCGCTCTACTTCCGCACCTGGAAGATGTCGGTCTCGGCGATCATCGGCCTGGTCGACGTTCTCATCATCACGATCGGCGTCTACGCGCTGTTCGGATTCGAGATCTCGCCCGCCGCAGTGATCGGATTCCTGACGATCCTCTCTTATGCCCTCTACGACACGACTGTCGTGTTCGACAAGATCCGGGAGAATACGAGCGAGGACGGCGAGGTCTCCGGCCGCACGTTCGGGGAGTCGGTCAACCTGGCCGTCAACCAGACGCTCGTGCGGTCGATCAACACCACAGTGGTGGCGGTCCTGCCGACGGGAGCGATCCTGTTCATCGGACTCATCTGGGTGGGTGCACAGACCCTGACCGATCTGTCGCTCTCGATCTTCGTGGGAACCATCGTCGCTGCGTACTCGACGATCTTCGTGGCCGCGCCGCTGTACTCTCTCCTCCGCGAGAACGAGTCCGCGATCAAGACGCGCGACGCTCGTGTCGAGGCGGCACGCGAGCTGGCCGGCTCCCCGGTCTGAGCACCTGCGGCGCAGGTAGGATTGTGAGGTCCAGCGGAGGGGAGGGCATCGGATGACCGAGACCGTCCCTCCCGCACAGACCTCGTCCCTGCGACGCCTGGTTCCGCGGATCTTCTCGCGCTCCGCGCGCCGGGACGACGTCGAGCAGCTGCTGCGGACGGTGCGCACGCACCATCCGAAGGGCGACCTGTCGATCATCGAGCGGGCGTACGCCGTCGCCGACAACGCCCACACGGGCCAGACCCGTCAGAGCGGCGAGCCGTACATCACGCATCCTCTCGCCGTCGCGCAGATCCTCGCCGACCTCGGTCTCGGGCCCAAGGCGATCGCCGCCGCTCTGCTGCATGACACGGTCGAGGACACCGGCTACGCGCTCGACGACCTGACGGCCGAGTTCGGCGACGAGGTCGCGATGCTCGTGGACGGGGTCACCAAGCTCGACAAAGTCAAGTACGGCGAGAGCGCGCAGGCCGAGACGGTCCGCAAGATGATCGTCGCGATGTCGCGCGACATCCGTGTCCTGCTCATCAAGCTCGCCGACCGCCTGCACAACGCGCGCACGTGGGGGTTCGTGCCTCCCGAGAAGGCGCGGAAGAAGGCGACCGAGACGCTCGAGATCTACGCGCCCCTCGCTCACCGGCTCGGCATCCAGGCGATCAAGTCCGAGCTCGAGGATCTCTCGTTCGCCGTGCTCCACCCGAAGCTGTACGCCGAGATCGAGAGTCTCGTCAAACAGCGCACACCTCAGCGCGAGCAGTACGTGCAGAGCGTCATCGAGGCCGTCGACGGCGACCTCCGCGAGCTGCGTATCCGGGGGCGGGTCATGGGCCGCCCGAAGCAGCTGTACTCGGTCTACCAGAAGATGGTCGTGCGCGGACGCGAGTTCGACGACATCTACGACCTCATCGGCATCCGCATCCTCGTCGGCAGCGTGCGCGACTGCTACGCCGTGCTCGGTGCGATCCACGCGCGGTGGACGCCGCTTCCCGGGCGATTCAAGGACTACATCGCGACACCGAAGTTCAACCTCTACCAGTCGCTGCACACGACGGTGATCGGCCCGGGCGGGCGCACCGTCGAGATCCAGATCCGGACGAACGAGATGCACCAGCAAGCCGAGTACGGCGTGGCGGCGCACTGGAAGTACAAGGAGCGGATGAGCGGCGGCAAAGCCGACGCCAAGGCGGTCGACACCGACATGGCATGGCTGGCGCACATCTCGGACTGGCAGGCCGAGACGGCCGATCCCGGTGAGTTCCTCGACTCGCTGCGGTTCGAGATCGGCGCCAAGGAGGTCTACGTCTTCACACCCAAGGGGCGTGTGATCGGCCTTCCGTCGGGCGCGACTCCGGTCGACTTCGCTTATGCGGTCCACACCGAGATCGGGCATCGGACGATGGGCGCGAAGGTCAACGGGCGCCTCGTACCGCTCGAGACCGAGCTCACCAGCGGCGACGTGGTCGAGGTCTTCACCTCCAAGAACCCGGATGCCGGGCCCAGCCAGGACTGGCTCGGATTCGTCCGCAGCACGCGCGCCCGAAACAAGATCCGCGGATGGTTCACCAAAGAGCGGCGCGAAGAGGCGATCGAGCAGGGCAAGGAGGCGATCGCCCGCGCGATGCGCCGGCAGAACCTTCCCCTGCAGCGTCTCATGAGCCAGGATTCGTTCACCGAGGTCGCACATCAGCTGCGCTACGAGGACGTCTCCGCGCTGTACGCAGCCGTCGGCGAAGGGCATGTCTCCACGCAGTCGGTCATCGAGAAGGTCACCGCGCTCGTCAGCGCCAACGACACGAGCACGGGCCCGATCGAGCTGCCCGGTGTGGGTCGGTCGCGCCAGCCGCGCAACGGGGACTCCGGGGTGCTGGTGCGGGGTGCCCCCGACATCCTCGTGAAGCTCGCCAAGTGCTGCACCCCCGTGCCCGGCGACCAGATCATGGGCTTCGTGACGCGGGGGAGCGGCGTCTCGGTCCATCGAGCCGACTGCACCAACGTGAAGTCCCTGATGGCCGACTCCGAGCGCCTCATCGACGTCGAGTGGGCGCCGACCACGAAGAGCGTCTTCCTCGTGCAGATCCAGGTCGAGGCCCTCGACCGCTCCGGGCTGCTCAGCGACGTCACGCGTGTCCTCAGCGAGCACCACGTGAACATCCTGTCGGCGTCGGTCTCGACATCTCGGGACCGTCTGGCGATCAGCCGGTTCGTGTTCGAGATGGGCGATATCGTGCACCTCGACCGCGTCCTGAACGCGGTCCGTCGCATCGACGCCGTCTACGACGTCTATCGGGTCACGTCGTCCTGATCGCGGCCTGTGCCGCGGCGATCCCGCGCAGGAGCGCGATCGCCGCTCGCTTGTGCGGCAGCACGCCGCTGTCGAGGCGCGCGATCGCGGCGTCGACGAGGTCGGCGTCGTCGTCGGCGAGCATCCTGGCCGCGCGCGTGTGCTCGTCGTCGGCTACGCGCGCGAGGTCGACGAGCGTGCGCAGGCGCGTCGTGACGCGCACGCCACCGGCGCGTTCGAGGTCGGCGGGCGGCACGGCGAGGTCGCGGTAGATGAGGTTGCGCGAAGGGATGTGTTTGCCGCGCTGCGGCACGGCCCGCTGAACGGTGTGGCGCGCAGGCATGGGGATCGGCGCCCCGTGCACCCACGCGGCACTCAAGTGGGTCGCGGCGAGGGTGTCGCCGAGGACGCTCGCGAGTGATCCCGCGCGCAGGCCCAGCGTCTCGACGGCGTCGGCCGGGATGTAGGCCTCGCCGAGTTCGACGACGTGGCCGTCGAGTCGGGCCGCCGTCAGCTCGGCGAGGGACAGTCGATCATCGATCTGGTAGAGGAACGGAGACGCCATGACGGCAGTCTCGCCGACTCCGGTGTCTCGCCCACCGGACGTCCTGGCATCTGTGGACAACCGCGAGAAGCGACCCGGTGTGGCGGAGTCGTCAGCCGCCGAGTGCCTTGAGCCAGGATTTGCGCGCCTCGAGGGCTTCCTTCGCGTTCGCGATCGCCTTCTTGTCGCCGGACCTCTCGGCAGCGGCGAGCTCGTCCTCGAGCTTCTCGATAGCGTCGGTGAGCTGACGCGTCATGTCGTTCGCGCGCGCCTTCGTCTCGGGGTTGTTCCGCTTCCAGTCGGTGTCCTCGCGCGTGCGCAGCGCCTGCTCGATCTTGCGCAGATCGTCGTCGAGTGCACGCTCCGTGTCGCGCGGGAAGATGCGGCCGATCTCGTCCCACCGGCGCTGGATGCTCGTCAGCAGGGAGCGCGCCTTGCTCAGCTCGCGCTCGTCGGCCACGGCCTTGGCCTCGTCGAGGAGAGCTCTCTTCGCGTCGATCTTCTCGCGGGAGGCCTCGACGTCTGCGGCTTCGCGCTCCACACGTGCCGAGTACAGGGCGTCACCGGCGGCCTTGAACCGCGCCCAGAGCGCATCGTCGACCTTCTTGCCGGCGCGTCCGGCGCCCTTCCACTGGTCGAGAAGCTCCCGGTAGGCCGGGATGCCGTCCTCACCCTTCGGCGCGAGGGCCTCGGCCTTCTCGACGAGCTTCGTCTTGCGCTCGCGCACGCCCTTGTGGGCCTCGTCGAGCTCTGCGTAGAACTCGCGGCGATGCTTGTCGACGGTCGATCGGGCGTCTCGGAAGCGCTTCCAGAGCGCCTGCGCCGTCGACTTCGGCAGACGCGGACCGTTCTGCTGCTGGGACTGCCACTCGTCGAAGAGAGCGCTCAGCTCCGCGGTCGCCTGCTTCCACTGAACCGTCCGCGGATCGCGCGCGGCCAGGGCCTCGGCCTTCTCGACGAGCACGGTGCGCGCCTGGACGGCTTCATCGACGGCTTCGCGGGCGGCCGCCGCCTCGGTCTCGGATGCCGCAGCGAGGGTCTCAGTGAGGGCGGCGACGCGTGCCTCCAGGGCCGCGAGGTCTCCCACGGCCGCCGCGCCGTCGAGTTTCGCGGAGACGGCGCGGGCGGCGCCGCGGAGATCGGATGCGGAAGCGCCGCCGCGACGGTGACGCACCTCGAGGAGGGTCACCTCGCTGGCGAGATCCGTGTATTTCCGCTCGAAGTAGGCGATCGCCTCCTCGGGGGATCCGTCAGGGAACTGCCCGACGACGCGCCAGCCGTCCGCTTCGCGCACCGACACCGTGCCGTCGTCGTCGACGCGGCCCCAGGGCTCGGCGGAATCGGTCTGCGGACCGGTGGACTCGGGAGTGGACTCTGCTGCGGCAGTCACGGGATGCACCTCATCGCGGCACATGCCGCCTGTGGGGGATGGACGGCCCCAGCCTAGTACGCCGCGACCCTCGCCCCGGTGCCCCGCGGGGTCTGAACGACTACGGCGTGGGGGTGGGGTTCGGCGTCCCGCTCGGCGTCGGGGCGGGCGTCGGAGAGGGCGTACTGCCCGTCTGCGTCGGAGCCGGCGCCGGTGCGCCCGGGCCCGCGACGAAATAGGCCGTCTGGGCCGCGACGACGCCGAGGATCAGCAGGCCGCCGGCGATGCCCGCGACGAGGTTGTCTCGCGTGCGGCGTCGCTTCACGCCGCTGTGGAACTCCTGGCGCGCCTGATAAAGGCGTGCGCGTTCGCGGGACTCTCGCGAGCTGCGGTCCTTGCCACCGTTCGCCACGGGACCTCCTCCGATCCGGGTCGACGCCCGGGCGGGGTTGATCCTACGGGGCGCGTCCGCGCGCGGCAAAAGCCGGCCGCGTCCGACGTCGCGGGCTCGCATTAGCCTGGAGCGGTGACCACGCCGACCGCTCTCTTCCAGGGGCAGACCCCTCTGGCGGTCCGCATGCGGCCGGCGTCGCTGGACGAGGTCGCCGGTCAGGGCCATCTGCTCCGACCCGGTTCGCCGCTGGTGACCCTGGCGAATCCGGATGCCTCGGCACGCACCGCGTCGTCCGTCATCCTGTGGGGTCCCCCGGGTACGGGCAAGACGACACTCGCCCAGGCGATCGCCCGTTCGTCCGGCCGCCGCTTCGTCGAGCTCTCGGCGGTGACCGCCGGGGTCCGCGATGTGCGCGAGGTCATGCAGGAGGCGCTCACGCAGCGCGATCTCTACGACCAGTCGACCATCCTCTTCCTCGATGAGATCCACCGCTTCACCAAGGCGCAGCAGGACGCACTGCTGCCCGGAGTCGAGAACGGCTGGGTCGTGCTCATCGCGGCGACGACGGAGAATCCGTCGTTCTCGGTGATCTCTCCGCTGCTGTCCCGCTCCCTCCTGCTCACCCTCAAGCCGCTGACCGACGACGACCTGCGCATGCTGGTCGACCGCGCCGTCGCGGATGCCCGCGGGCTCGCGGCATCCGTCGTCCTCGATGACGGCGCGCGAGACGCGCTGGTGCGGCTGGCTTCGGGCGATGCCCGGCGCGCGCTCACGGCCCTCGAGGCGGCGGCATCCCTTGCCGAGCCTCGGAAGGGCGACGAGAGCCCGGTGGTCACCGCCGAGCACGTGGCTCAGGCGGTCGACCGCGCTCTGCTCCGCTACGACCGCCAGGGCGACGAGCACTACGACGTCATCAGTGCCTTCATCAAGTCCATCCGGGGGTCCGACGTCGATGCGGCGATGCACTACCTCGCGCGCATGATCGAGGCCGGAGAGGACCCTCGGTTCATTGCTCGGCGGCTGATCATCTCCGCCGCCGAGGACATCGGGCTCGCCGACCCCCATGCTCTTCCCCTCGCGGTCGCCGCGGCCGACGCCGTGCAGTTCATCGGGATGCCCGAGGGCCGTCTTCCCCTCGCCGAGGCGACGGCGTATCTCGCGACGACGGCGAAATCCAACGCCGCGTATCTGGCGATCGACGCCGCCATCGCCGATGTCCGCTCGGGCGGCTTCGGGCGCGTGCCGGTCCACCTGCGCGACGCGCACTACCCCGGGGCCAAGCGGCTCGGTCACGGCAAGGGATACGTCTACCCTCACGACTCCGAGGTGGGGGTCTCCCCGCAGCAGTACCTTCCGGACGAGCTCCGAGGCAGGCGCTACTACGAGCCCAAAGCGCTGGGCGCCGAGCGCGACGTCCAGGCCCGGCTCGAGCGCATCCGCCGCATCCTCGACGGCCGATGACCGCGCGCTCCGTGCTGAATCGGGCGCGGGGGCGGCTCTGGTAGACTTGACGGGCTCGAAACCGAGTTTTCGGGCATCCCCACCTCCTTTCACAACCTCCGGGTCGCCCCGACGTGCGTCCCGGAAGGCGGGATCCGGGGATACGTCCGCGAGCCGTGATCGACACGGCCGCGTCATCGAAAGGAACACTTCGTGGCTACGAAGTCCCAGGACCGCCGCAAGGTCCGCCTGTCCCGCGCGCTCGGCGTCGCCCTCACCCCGAAGGCCGCCCGCTACCTCGAGAAGCGTCCCTACGCTCCGGGTGAGCACGGCCGCACCAAGCGCAAGGCCGACAGCGACTACGCCGTCCGCCTCCGCGAGAAGCAGCGTCTGCGCGAGCAGTACGGCATCCGTGAGAAGCAGCTGCGCATCCAGTTCAACGAGGCCCGCCGCACGCAGGGCCTGACCGGTGAGAACCTCGTCGAGCAGCTCGAGATGCGTCTGGACGCCCTCGTCCTCCGCGCCGGCTTCGCCCGCACCACCGCGCAGGCGCGCCAGATGGTCGTGCACCGTCACATCCTCGTCGACGGCCAGCTCGTCGACCGCCCGTCGTTCCGTGTGAAGCCGGGTCAGCTCATCCACGTCAAGGCCAAGTCCGAGGGCACCGAGCCCTTCCAGGTCGCGGCCGCCGGCGGTCACGCCGACGTCCTGCCCCCGGTTCCGGGCTACCTCGAGGTCGAGCTCGACAAGCTGCAGGCGCGCCTTGTGCGTCGCCCCAAGCGCGCCGAGGTCCCGGTCGTCTGCGACGTTCAGCTCGTCGTCGAGTACTACGCCGCGCGCTGACGCCCTGTCAGCACGCGACGTAGTCGGTTATCGAGTGCCGCCGTCAGGCGGTGTACCGAGACACGCCGCCCGATAACAGGGTGTACGTGCGAAGGGCGTCGGGTTCTCCCGACGCCCTTCGTCGTTTCCGCCTACGATGGAGGGATCGCCGCGCCCGGCGGCCCGCGTGTCTCGATACGACCGCTTCGCGGCCACTCGACAACCAAGGAAATGACATGAAGAACCTCCTGTGGTTCCTGGTCGGCATCGCCGGCGGGTTCGTGCTCGCGCACCTGGTCAACAAGGACCCCCGCGGCCACGAGATCCTCGCCGAGGTCGACGCCCGCATCACGGAGTTCACCGATCGCATCGGCGACGCCTATCGCGAGCAGGACGCCCGCATCTCGGGTCTGGTCGAAGACGTGAAGGATGCCGCCGCCGATGCCGTCGAGACCGCGCGGGCCGCAGCATCCGACGCCGTCGACACCGCCGCCGCCGCGGCCAAGAAGCTCACCGACTGACCCAGCGACCCCTCGACCCCGGATCCGGGGGAGTGGACCGCGCCATTTGCGAGGACCCCGAATGAAGACCGCCGAGATCGCGCAGCGCTTCCTCGACTACTTCGAGAAGAACGGCCACACGATCGTCCCCTCCGCCTCCCTGGTGACGGACGATCCCGCTCTGCTGTTCACCGTCGCCGGAATGGTGCCGTTCATCCCGTACCTGTCGGGCGACGTCCCGGCGCCGTACTCGCGCGCGGCCGACAATCAGAAGTGCATCCGCACGAACGACATCGAAGAGGTCGGCAAGACCCCGCGCCACGGCACGTTCTTCCAGATGCTCGGCAACTGGTCGTTCGGCGACTACTTCAAGGAGGGGGCGATCCGCTTCGCGTGGGAGCTCCTGACGTCCCCCGAGGCGGACGGCGGACTCGGCTTCGACCCGAAGGACCTGTGGGTCACCGTGTACGAGGAGGACGACGAGGCGCACGACCTGTGGCGGCGCTTGACCGATCTTCCCGACGAGCGGATCCAGCGGCTCGGCAAGGACACCAACTACTGGAGCACCGGACTTCCGGGACCCGCTGGGCCCTGCTCCGAGATCTTCTTCGACCGGGGACCCGCCTACGGCATCGACGGGGGTCCGGCGACCGACGACGACCGGTACGTCGAGATCTGGAACCTCGTGTTCATGCAGTACGAGATCACGAACGTCCAGTCCAAGTACGACTTCGACATCGTCGGCGAACTGCCGGCGAAGAACATCGACACCGGGATGGGCCTGGAGCGCATCGCCTTCATCAAGCAGGGCGTCGACAACATGTACGAGACCGACCAGGTGCGCCCGGTTCTCGACAAGGCCGTCGAGCTCTCAGGACGCACGTACGGCGCGAACCACGAGGACGACGTGCGTTTCCGCGTGGTCGCCGATCACGTGCGGTCCTCGCTCATGCTCATGTCCGACGGCGTCACTCCTTCGAACGACGGCCGCGGCTATATCCTGCGCCGGCTCATGAGACGCGCCATCCGGTCGATGCGCCTGCTCGGCGTCGACGGGCCGACCTTCGCCCACCTCTTCGCCGCGTCGCGCGACGCGATGAAGGACGTCTATCCCGAGGTCGAGGCGGACTACCCGCGCATCTCGCAGTACGCGTTGGCCGAGGAGGCGACATTCCTGCGCACCCTCGCGGCGGGCGAGTCCATCCTCGACGACTCGTTGGTGCAGACGAAGGCGGCCGGGGGAACGACGATTCCGGGCTCCGAGGCGTTCCTGCTGCACGACACCTACGGATTCCCGATCGATCTGACCCTCGAGATCGCCGAGGAAGCAGGGCTTACGGTCGATCGCGCGGCGTTCGACACGCTGATGCAGGAGCAGCGGGCACGCGCGAAGGCCGACGCACGCTCGCGCAAGCGTCAGCTCGCGGACACCAGTGTGTACCGGGGCTTCCGGGCCGCCGGAGAGACCGTGTTCACGGGTTACACCGACCTCGAGACGGAGTCGTCCGTGCTCGGCATCCTCGTCGACGGCGTCTCGGCCGACCGCGCCTCGACGGGTCAGATCGCCGAGGTGATCCTCGCCGAGACCGCGCTGTACGCGGAGTCCGGCGGCCAGGTCGCCGACCGGGGCGTGATCGTGGGTCCGGGGTACGAGCTCGAGGTGCTCGACGTCCAGAAGCCCGTGCCCGGACTGATCAGCCACACCGTCGAAGTCACGACCGGCGAGGTCGGGGTCGGCCAGCCGGCGACGACGATCGTCGACGCGGCGAACCGGCGCGCCGCGCGCCAAGCGCACTCCGCGACGCACCTGGTCCACGCCGCGCTGCGCGACACGCTCGGGCGGAGCGCGACGCAGGCGGGCTCGCTCAACCGTGCGGGCTACATGCGCTTCGACTTCACGTGGGGTCAGGCGCTGTCGGAGGCCACCAAGAGCGAGATCGAGGAGATCGCCAACAACGCCGTCCGCGACAACCTCGAGGTCACGACGCGTGTGCTGGCGCTCGACGAGGCCAAGGCGCTCGGGGCCATGGCCCTGTTCGGTGAGAAGTACGGCGACACGGTGCGCATGGTCGACATCGGCGGGCCGTGGTCGCGTGAGCTGTGCGCGGGCACGCACGTGGCGACGAGCGCGGAGGTCGGCCTCATCAGCCTGGTGGGCGAGGCCTCGGTGGGCGCGTCCAATCGCCGGGTCGAGGCGCTCGTCGGACTCGACGCCTTCCGCTCTCTCGCGGCCGAGCGCGCCATCGTCTCGCAGCTCACCTCGAGCCTGAAGACGCCGCGTGAGCAGCTGCCCGCGCGCATCGCCGAACTCACGGCGAGCCTGAAGGCGGCCGAGAAGAAGATCGCGGCTTTCGAGGCGAAGGCCCTCGGCGATCGCCTGCCCGCGCTCGTGGCGGCGGCGGAGCGCGTCGGCGACCTCGCCGTCGTGGCGCAGAGTCTCGGCGCGGCGGGGTCGGCCGACGATGTGCGCACGCTGGCGCTCCAGGTCCGTGAGCGGCTCGGCAGCTCGGCGGCAGTCGTCGCCCTGGGGGCCGAGGTGGGCGGACGCCCCGTGGTGATCGTGGCCACGAACGAGGCCGCGCGTGCGGTCGGTGCACGCGCCGGTGCGCTCGCGAAGGCCGCGGCGGCCGCGCTCGGCGGTGGCGGCGGCGGGCGCGACGACGTCGCGCAGGGCGGCGGCGCGGATGCCTCGGCGCTCCCGTCCGCATTCGCGGCGATCAAGGACGCTCTCGGCGCGTGAGCGGATTTCGTCGCGGGGTCCGGCTGGGCGTCGACGTGGGGAAAGCCCGCGTCGGGGTCGCGCGCAGCGATCCCGACGGCCTCCTCGCCACCCCGGTGGAGACAGTGAGGCGCGAAGACCGCGCGATCCCGCGAGTCATCGAGCTGTCGGCTGAGCACTCCGCGGTCGAGATCCTCGTCGGACTTCCGCTCAGCCTCCGCGGCGAGGACACCCCCTCGACCACCGACGCGCGCGAGTTCGCGACCGCTCTGGCCGCGGCATCCGCGGTTCCCGTCCGCCTCGTCGACGAGCGGCTGTCCACCGTCTCGGCGCACGCGGCTTTGCGGGAATCGGGCAGATCACAGCGATCTTCTCGTAGCATTGTTGACCAGGTCGCCGCGGTGGTGCTGCTCCAGCAAGCGCTCGACGTCGAGAAGAGCACCGGCCGACCACCCGGAACCCCCGTCTCCCAGGAGCCCGCCTGACATGCCCGAGTCACCCATGGACGATCCGTTCGCGGATCTGTTCGGCAAGCTCCCCGACGCCCGGGACCGTCGACTCCGGTCGGCGGGAGACGAGTCCGAACGCGGCGCCGCTCCGGTCGGAGGGGCTGCGGCGAGCGGAGATGTCCCGCGAACTTCTGCGGACGCCGGATCCGTCGCTCCGCTGTCGCGGCGCGAGGCCCGCGAGGCTGCTGCTCGCGAAGCGCGTGAGCGCGGCGAGGGCTCTCCGCCGACTGCACGCCCGGAGACCGCGGTCACCCAGCCGGATCCGCCGCGCCCCGCGGCGGGCTCTCCGAGCAACCCCGCCGACACCGGCCTCGACGCGTCCATCTCCCGTCCAGGGGTGCCGGCCACCCGCGCCGTGGGAGCCGACGTCGGTGACGACGCGTGGCTCTTCGCCGCCGGTCCCGCCCCGGCCGTGCCCTACAGTCGGACGGGCGCCGCGCCGCAGGTGGAAGCCTCCGCGACGTCGCCCGAAAGGGGCTCGCGCACGGCGACGATCGAGGATCTGTTCACCGGCACCAGCTCGACCGACGACCTCGGCGCCGTGCCTCCGCCCCCCGACAAGCGACGACGCCGCGTCGGCGGATGGATCGCGCTGGGAATCGTCCTGCTCGTCCTGGGTGGGATCGCCGCGGGCGTGACGTATGTGTGGGTCACGTACGAGGACCAGATCCGCGAGCTGATGGGCTGGGAGGAGCCGAAGGACTTCGAGGAGGGGATGGCGAACGGCGAGGTCTACGTGACCATCGTGTCGGGTGACACGGGGGCGCCGATCTCGCAGAG
This sequence comes from Microbacterium insulae, assembly GCF_042677065.1. Classification (NCBI taxonomy): domain Bacteria; kingdom Bacillati; phylum Actinomycetota; class Actinomycetes; order Micrococcales; family Microbacteriaceae; genus Microbacterium; species Microbacterium insulae. The sequence goes on from NZ_JBHTII010000002.1 coordinate 323,235, forward strand.
CCTCTACGAGGCGGGAGTCACCAAGACCCCGGACGCGTTCTACGACTACCTCATCGAGAACGGTGAGAATCCGCCATTCGTGCCGGGGGTCTTCAAGTTGCAGAAGCAGATGACGTCGGCCGCGGCCCTCGAAGCGCTGCTCGATCCGGCGAACAAGATGGAGAACACCGCGCAGCTGCGCGAGGGGCTGACCGTCGAGCAGTCGCTGCCACTCCTCGCCGAGGGCACGGGGCTTCCGGTCGAGGACTTCCAGGCGGCCGTGGCCGACCCGTCGGCGTACGGGGTCTCGGCCGATTCGCTCGAGGGCTGGCTCTTTCCCGCGACATACACCTTCGACCCCGACGTGACCGCGGAGGGCGTCATCCAGACCCTCGTCGACAGAACTGTGCAGTCCCTCGACGCCGCCGAGGTGCCCGAGGACAGGCGTCAGGAGATCCTGACGATCGCCTCGATCATCCAGCGCGAGGCCCGGTTCGAGGCCGACATGCAGAAGGTCTCCCGCGTCATCCAGAACCGTCTGGATCCGCAGAATCAGGAGACGTTCGGACTGCTGCAGATGGACTCCACGGCGCAGTACGGCTACGGCGAGATGCACGACGGGACGGCCAGTTCGTCCCAGGAGGCGCTCGAGGACGACAACCCGTGGAACACGTACGTCAACACGGGCCTGCCCGTGGGACCCATCTCCAATCCCGGTGATGTGGCGATCGACGCGGCGATGCATCCCGCCGAGGGCCCGTGGCTGTACTTCGTGACGGTGAACCTCAACACGGGGGAGACGGTCTTCACCACGAATCTCGCGGACCATAACCGGGCGGTCGCGCAGTGGCAGGAGTGGTGCTCGGCCAATCCGGACGCCGGGTGCTGACGCCGGAGGCCACGCGCCTCGCCGTGTGGGGCGACCCGATCGCCCACAGCCGGTCGCCGCTGCTGCACGCGGCCGCGTACGAGATGCTCGGCCTCGACTGGAGCTACGACCGGCGCCGCGTCGACGCCGACGGCTTCGCTGCTGCCCTCGCGGACCTCGGCGCCGAATGGCGCGGCCTGTCCCTCACGATGCCGCTCAAGGTCGTCGCGCACGATGCCGCGCGCACGCTCGACCGACGCGCCCGGCTGACCGGTGCCGTCAACACGCTCCTCCTCGCCGCTGGCGGCCCTCGGGGCTTCAACACCGACGTCGGAGGGATCGTTCGCGCTCTCGCCGAGCAGGGTGTGACCTCGGCCGCTCGCGCGCGGATCGTCGGCGCCGGCGCCACGGCGACATCGGCCCTGGTCGCGCTCTCCGAGATCGGCACCACCGAGGTCGACGTGGTCGCGCGCCGACCGCACGCGGTCGATGCCCTCGACGCGCTCGGCCGGGCGCTCGGCGTCGCGGTGACGGCGACGCCGCTCACGGCATCCGGCGTAGAGCCCGTGTCCGTGACGATCGCGACGCTTCCCGGCGACGCGCCGGTGGCGGATGCCGCAGCCGACGCCCTCGCCGCCGCAGGCGGCCCGCTCCTCGACGTCGTGTACGGGCACTGGCCGACAGCGCTGTCCCGGGCGTGGGAGCGCGCGTCGCAGCCGGCCGCCTCGGGTCTCGGGATGCTGCTGCATCAGGCCGTGCTCCAGGTGCGCGTCTTCGTGTCGGGCGACCCCGACGCTGCCCTCCCGGACGAGGAGGCCGTCGTGGCGGCCATGCGCGGAGCACTGGATCCGGAACACTGACGTCACCCGCTTCCGGTGCGTGGGAGACTAGACCAATGCTCCGCGTGCTCACGGCCGGCGAATCGCACGGCCCCGAACTCGTCGCCGTCATGGAGGGACTGCCCTCGGGCGTCCCGGTCTCGCGCGCCGCGATCCAAGCCGATCTCGCCCGCCGCAAGCTCGGCTACGGCCGCGGCTCGCGCATGAAGTTCGAGGAGGACGAGCTCACGATCTCGACCGGGGTCGTCCACGGGCTGACCCTCGGCAGTCCCATCGCGCTGCGCATCGGCAACACCGAGTGGCCGAAGTGGACCGAGGTGATGAGCCCCGAGCCGGTGGACCTGACCGAGAAGTCCCGCGGCCGCGGCGCTGCGCTCACCCGTCCTCGTCCCGGCCACGCCGATCTCGTCGGCATGCAGAAGTACGACTTCGACGAGGCCCGGCCCGTGCTCGAGAGGGCCAGCGCCCGAGAGACCGCCGCACGCGTCGCCCTCGGAGCGATCGCCCGGTCGTTCCTGGCGGAGCTCGGCATCCGTCTCGTGAGCCACACGCTGTCGATCGGTCCCGTGCGCGTGCCCGAGGACGCAGCGCTTCCGACGCCCGACGATGTCGATGCCCTCGACGCCGACCCGCTGCGGTGCTTCGACGCCGCGACCAGCGCCCGCATGGTCGCCGAGGTGGACGACGCCCGCAAAGACGGCGACACGCTGGGCGGGATCGTCGAGGTGCTCGCCTACGGTCTGCCGCCCGGGCTCGGCTCGCACGTGCACTGGGACCGCCGGCTGGACGGCAAGCTGGCGCAGGCGCTCATGAGCATCCAGGCCATCAAGGGCGTCGAGGTCGGAGACGGCTTCCTCACGACGACCCGCCGCGGGTCCGCAGCGCACGACGAACTCCACGTCACCGAGGAGGGCATCGCCCGCTCCAGTGACAAGGCCGGCGGAACCGAGGGCGGGATGTCGACCGGCACGGTCCTGCGCGTGCGCGCGGGCATGAAGCCGATCGCGACCGTGCCGAGGGCGCTGCGCACGGTGGATGTCGCGACCGGCGACACCGCGTCCGCCCATCACCAGCGCTCCGACGTGTGCGCCGTCCCGGCGGCGGGCGTCGTGGCCGAGGCCATGGTGGCCCTCGTCCTCGCCGACGCCGTCCTGGAGAAGTTCGGGGGCGACAGCGTCGGCGAGACCCGCCGCAACCTCGACGGCTACCTCGCGGCGATCCCCGACGCGCTGCGCACGACCGCGGCGAGCGACGCGGCGCTGGCCGGGCATGACGTCGCCCACTAGCGCGATCGTGCTGATCGGTCCGATGGGGGCCGGCAAGACGAGCGTCGGCAAGAGAGTCGCGCGCGCCCTCGAGGTGCCCTTCTTCGACACGGACGCGGCGATCGCGCGCGAGCACGGCCCGATCGAGCGCATCTTCGCGGATTCGGGGGAGGAGCAGTTCCGCGCCCTCGAGCGCGAGGCGGTCATCGAGGGTCTCGCCACCGGCGGGGTGGTCTCGCTGGGCGGAGGCGCGGTCCTGCACCCCGCGACCCAGGCGGACCTCGCCGACGCCCGGGTCGTGCTGCTCACCGTCGCGCCTCGGGTGGTCGCGCACCGCGTGCGCGGAAGCAACCGCCCGCTGCTTCAGGGCGACGACGCCGCGTCGCGCTGGAGCGCGATCTACGAGCAGCGCCGGCCGCTGTACGAGCGGCTCGCCGACGTCTCGTTCGACACGTCCAGCGGTCCGCTGCAGCACGTCGTCGACCGGGTCGTGGACTGGGCCCGAGGCGATCATCGACAGGGAGAGTCATGAGCGACACGACGACGATCACGGTCAGCGGCGACGCGACGTATCCGATCAGGGTGGGCCGCGGCATCCTGTCGCGCCTCGGCGAAGCGCTGCCCGCCGGTGCCCGCAAGGTGCTCGTGGTCCACCCGCCGACGCTCGCGGAACAGGCCGAGCGGCTGCGCGAGTCCCTCACGCCCGATCGAGAGGTTCTGCTGGCGGAGATCCCCGACGCCGAGGCCGGCAAGCGCATCGAGGTCGCCGCCTTCTGCTGGCAGGTCATGGGCAAGGCCGACTTCACGCGCACGGACGCCGTCGTGGGCTTCGGCGGCGGCGCGGTCACGGACCTCGCGGGATTCGTGGCGGCCACGTGGCTGCGCGGAGTGGCCGTGGTGCACGTTCCGACCACCGTTCTCGGCATGGTCGACGCGGCCGTCGGAGGCAAGACCGGTGTGAACACGGCCGAGGGGAAGAACCTCGTCGGGGCGTTCTGGCCTCCCACGGCGGTGCTCTGCGACCTCGACCTGCTCGACACGCTGTCACGCAACGAGCGGGTCGCCGGATTCGCCGAGGTGGTGAAGGCCGGCTTCATCTGGGCGCCGGAGATCCTCGACCTCGTCGAGGCGGACCCGGAGCTCGCGACCGACCCCCGGAGCGAGCCGTTCCGCCGATCCCTCGAGCTCGCCATCGGCATGAAGGCTCGCGTCGTGGGCGAGGACCTTCGCGAGGCCGGCCTCCGCGAGATCCTCAACTACGGGCACACGCTCGGTCACGCGATCGAGCACGCCGAGCGCTACCGGTGGCGTCACGGCGCCGCGATCTCCGTGGGCATGGTGTTCGCGGCCGAGCTGTCCCGACTCGCGGGAAGACTCCCGGATGCCGCGGCCGCGCGCCATCGCGACATCCTGAACCTCCTCGGCCTGCCGACGACCTACCGGCCGGGGGCGTGGCCGCAGCTGCTGGCGACGATGCAGCGTGACAAGAAGAGCCGAGGCGGGCTGCTCCGCTTCATCGTGCTCGACGACATCGCCAAGCCGACCGTGCTGCAGGCGCCCGACGAGTCGCTGCTGTTCGCCGCGTATCAGGAGGTCGCGGGTTAGGCGAAAGATCACCCCCGCAGAGCGACCCGTCGTCGGGCAGGATGATCAACGTCCGGGGCGCGCCACGTCCCGGCTCGATTCCTGAGAGGCGGTCGCGGTGACCATCGCATCGACAAGCCCGTCGCGTTCGGGTGCCGTGCTCGGAACGCTCATCATCGTCGCGGCCGTCGCGAACCTGCCGTTGGCGGTCGCGAACGTCGCCCTTCCCGACATCGGCATCGCCTTCGACGCCTCGCAGACGCAGCTCAACCTCGTCGCGATCGGCTACTCGCTCGGACTCGCGGCCTCCGTCCTGTGGCTCGGGGCGGTCGGCGATCGATACGGGCGGCGGCGGATGCTGCTCATCGGCGTGCTGCTGTCCCTTCCGGCAGGACTCGTCGCCGCGTTCGCACCCTCGATCGAGGTGCTCATCGCGGCACGCGTGATCGGCGGAATCGCCGCGGGCATGGCCTACCCGACCACTCTCGCGCTCATCACGGCGCTGTGGTCGGGACCGGCGCGCACGCGCTCGATCGCGCTGTGGTCGGCGACGGGAGGCGCGATCTCCGCACTCGGGCCGCTCATCTCCGGTCTGCTGCTGGAGAGCTTCTGGTGGGGATCGGTCTTCCTCGTCACGATCCCGCTCATCGTCGTCGCGGTGCCGCTCACGCTCAAGTTCATCCCCGCGCACGTCAACGAGGCCACCGAGCCCGTCGACAATCTGGGCGGAATCCTGTCGGTCGTGCTCGTCGGGGCCATGATCGTCGCCATCAACTTCGCGACCGTCCCGGATTCGACGGTGCTCGTCCTGAGCCTGACGATCGTCGCCGTGCTCGCACTCGTGGCCTTCCTGTGGCGTCAGCGGCGCGCGCACAATCCGCTCTACGATCTGGATGTCGCGCGGCGTCCGATCTTCTGGGTGGCCGCGGTCGCCGGGATCATCGTGTTCGGCTCACTGATGGGGGCGATGTTCATCGGTCAGCAGTTCCTGCAGAACGTGCTGGGCTACTCGACCATCGAGTCGGGCGCCGCGATCCTCCCGGCAGCGGTCTTCATGGTGCTTCTCGCGCCGCGGTCGGCGAAGCTCGTCGAGGCGCGCGGTGCGCGTTTCACGATGCTCCTCGGGTACGTCCCCGTCCTCCTCGGCTTCCTCACGATGCTGCTGCTGTGGCGCGAGGGCGTCGGCTACTGGGCGGTCGCGCTCGGGTACGCGTTCGTCGGCGCGGGCGTCGGCATCGCCGGGACGCCCGCGTCGCGGTCCCTGACGGGAGCCGTGCCCGTGCGTCGCGCCGGCATGGCATCGGGAACGGCCGACCTGCAGCGCGACCTGGGCGGCGCGATCATGCAGTCGATCCTGGGCGCGCTCCTCACCGCCGGCTACGCCGCGGCGATGCTGTCGCAGATCGGGTCGTCGAAGGACGCCGCTCAGGTGACTTCGAGCGTGCAGAGCCAATTGACGAAGTCGTTCGCGAGCGCCGAGACGATCGCGAAGCAGTACCCGCAGTACGCTGACGCGATCACGCAGGCCGCCAAGGAGTCGTTCCTCCAGGGACAGGACTGGGCGTACCTGGCCGGCATCCTCGCCGTGCTCGTCGGCGCGGTGGTCGTGTGGTGGAAGTTCCCCCGGGCGCAGCGCGAGCGCGAACTGCTCGCGCAGTACCGGGCCGAGGACCCGGCTCCGGCGGAAGGCGGTAGCGTGGCGTCGTGATCCGACGCCTGCTCCTGGTCAACGGCCCGAACCTGAACCTCCTGGGCACACGGGAGCCCGACATCTACGGGACGGCCACCCTCGCCGACGTCGAGGAGATCGCACGCCGTGCGGCCGCGGCTCACGGCTTCGACGTGCGCGCGGTGCAGAGCAACCACGAAGGCGCGCTCCTCGATGCCATCCACGAGGCGAGGGAGGACTGCGCCGGGATCGTCATCAACCCCGGCGGTCTCTCGCACACCTCGGTCGTGCTCAGGGATGCGCTGTCCGGGGTCGCGCTCCCCGTCGCCGAGGTCCACATCTCCGACGTGCGCGCCCGCGAAGCGTTCCGTCATCACTCCTACGTGACCGACGTCGCGCTCGTCCACGTCGTCGGCGAGGGAGTGCAGGGCTACGCCACGGCGGTCGACCGCCTCATCGCCGTCATCACCGGTCAGGCCGACGGCTGACGCGTCCTCCGGGGGGTCGGGTGCGGCATCCCGTAGAATGCACTGTCGGGCCGCTATCGGCCCGTCTCCCTCACGAAACGGACTCTCCTTCCCCATGGCATCGACCGCAGACATCAAGAACGGCGTCGTCCTCAACATCGACGGGCAGCTCTGGAGCGTCGTGGAGTTCCAGCACGTCAAGCCCGGCAAAGGCGGTGCGTTCGTGCGCACGAAGCTCAAGAACGTGATGTCGGGCAAAGTCGTCGACAAGACCTTCAACGCCGGCGCCAAGGTCGAGCTCGAGAACGTCGACCGCCGCGACTTCACCTACCTCTACAACGACGGTGAGGGCTTCGTCTTCATGGATGTCGCCGACTACGACCAGATCACCGTCGGGGCGGCGACCGTCGGTGACGCGGCCAACTTCCTGCTCGAGAACCAGCAGGTCCAGATCGCGCTCAACAACGGCAACCCGCTGTACATCGAGCTTCCGGCCTCGGTCGTGCTCGAGATCACCTACACCGAGCCGGGCCTGCAGGGCGATCGGTCGTCGGCGGGCACGAAGCCGGCCACCGTCGAGACCGGCTACGAGATCCAGGTGCCGCTGTTCCTCGAGACGGGCACGAAGGTCAAGGTGGACACCCGCACGGGCGACTACCTCGGCCGCGTCAACTGACCTTGAGCGCCCGGAGCAAAGCGCGCAAGCGCGCCCTCGACATCCTCTTCCAGGCCGATGTCCGCGGAGAGGACCTCGCCGCCATGCTCGCCGCCGAGTCCCGGCGCGCGGCGAACGAACCCGCCCGCGAAGCGTCCTGGCTGTACGCCCGCGAGATCGTGGACGGCGTGATCGACAACCGCGAGGCGATCGACGAGCAGATCACGACGTTCGCCAAGGACTGGTCGCTCGCGCGCATGCCCGCGGTCGACCGTGCGGTGCTGCGCATCGGTGTGTGGGAGATCCTGTACAACGACGAGGTGCCCACGGCGGTCGCCATCGACGAAGCGGTCGAGCTCGCGAAGGAGTTCTCGACCGACGACTCGGGGTCCTTCGTCCACGGCGTGCTCGCGCGGATCGCGCGCTCGTCATGACCCTTTCGAGACAGTAGGAGCGAGCATGCGCATCACGGGCCTCGGTCACGCCGGGATGTTCATCGAGACCGCAGGCGGATCCATCCTCTGCGACCCCGTCATCGGGCCGACCTTCTTCGGCTCGTGGTTCCCGTTCCCGGACAACCGGGGGCTGGACTGGGAGAAGTACGGGAAGGCCGACTTCCTGTACGTGTCGCACCGCCACCGCGACCACTTCGACCCGGTTCTCATGCAGCGCTACATCCCGAAGGACATCCGCGTCCTGCTGCCGGAGTATCCGACCGACGAGCTCGAGCAGGACCTGCGCGGGCTCGGCTACGACAACATCGTGTACACGCAGGCCGGTGTTCCCCTCGAGTTCGGCGCCCTCAAGATCATGGTGACGCCGCTGCGGGCGCCGAGCGACGGCCCGATCGGCGACTCGTCGCTGAGCGTCGACGACGGCACCGCGAGCATCCTGAACCAGAACGACTCCCATCCGCTCGACCTCGAGAAGCTCCTGTCGTTCTCCAAGCCCGAGGCGTACTTCACGCAGGTGTCGGGGGCCATCTGGTGGCCCATGGTGTACGACCTCCCCCAGGATTCGAAGCGCAACTTCGCCCAGCTCAAGCGCGACGCGCAGAACAAGCGCGCGATGTACTACATCGAGAAGGTCGACGCCGAGCACGTGTTCCCGATGGCCGGACCCCCGATGTTCCTGCGCGAGGAGCTCTTCAAGTACAACGGGCAGGGCATCGACGGCGACGCGATCTTCACCGATCAGCGCGAGTTCCTCGCGCACATGCGCGAGCTCCGCCCTCAGCAGAAGGGCTACGAGTTCCTTCCCGGCACCGTCGTCGAGCTCGATCACGGCGCTCTCACGGTCACACAGACCCTGTACACGGATGCCGAGATCGACCGGATCTTCGACGACAAGTGGGGCTACCTCGCCGAGCAGCGCGACAGCAGGCAGGACGAGATCCGGGCGGAGGAGGCATCCCGCGCCCCCGTCCTGCCACCGGACGAGATGCTCGCCGCGATCAAGGAGTGGTGGGAGCCGCTGCTGCGCCGTGCGCGCACCATTCGCAACGGCGTCGGCGGAGCGGTGCGCTTCCGCATCGGCGAGCTCGACATGGTCGTGGACTTCCCGAAGGCCAAGGTGCGCGAGTACGCGGGGGAGGAGTGCATCTACTGGTACACGATCCCCGCCGACCTCGTCTCGACGAACATCGCCGACCACGAGATCGACTGGTCGAACTCGATCTTCCTTTCGATGCAGTTCGAGGTGGGGCGCAGCGGAAAGTTCAACGAGTTCCTGACGACCTTCCTCAAGTGCCTGTCGCGTGACCGCATCGAGTACGTCGAGAACTGGTACGCCGAGCAGACCGACCAGACCGAGGACGCCCAGCTCGAGGAATGGATCGTACAGCGGCGCTGCCCGCATCTGCGTGCGGACCTCACCAAGACCGGGAAGATCGAGGACGGCGTCCTCACGTGCTCGCTGCACGACTGGAAGTGGGATCTCGCGTCCGGCCGGTGCCTCACGAGCCAGGGGCACCCGATCCGCGCATCGCTCGCCGACGACGCCCCGCGCACCACCGCGGCGCCCGCCGCCTGACAGGGCCGGGCGTCCGTGCGCCGGAGACCGATCGATCCGCTGTCGCCACCGCCCCCCGCAGCGATCGGGTAGGATCGACCAGAATCACAGCAACCTTTAACCCCGTCCCGTGAGGCGGAGAAGGGAGCGGCGGATGAGCACGCGCACCGTGCTTCACGAGGCCGACATCGCCCGGGCACTGACTCGGATCTCCCACGAGATCCTCGAGTCCAACAAGGGCCCCGAGAACCTCGTCCTCCTGGGCATCCCCACGCGAGGCGTCACTCTCGCGAACCGCATCGCGGCGCTCGTCGAGGAGTTCGCAGGAGCTCCCGTCCCCGTCGGGGCGCTCGACGTCACGATGTACCGCGACGACCTCCACCGCAACCCGACCCGCGCCCCTCAGCCGACCGCGATCCCCCCCGGCGGCATCGACGGGAGAGTGGTCGTGCTGGTGGACGACGTGCTCTACTCAGGCCGAAGCATCCGCGCCGCCCTCGACGCCCTCCAGGACATCGGCCGGCCCACGGCAGTCCGGCTCGCGACCCTCGTCGACCGGGGCCACCGCGAGCTGCCGATCCGCCCCGACTTCGTCGGCAAGAACCTGCCGAGCTCGGCGGACGAGCGTGTCAACGTGCGCCTCACCGAGACCGACGGCCGCGAAGAGGTGACGATCGAGTCATGAGGCATCTGCTCGACACCAAGCACCTGTCGCGGGAGGACGCGCTGCGCATCCTCGACGTCGCCGAGGACATGGCCGACACGCAGCGACGCGAGGTCAAGAAGCTGCCCACGCTGCGCGGCAGGACCGTCGTGAACCTGTTCTTCGAAGACTCCACCCGCACGCGCATCTCGTTCGAGGCCGCCGCCAAGCGTCTCTCGGCGGACGTGATCAACTTCTCCGCCAAGGGGTCGAGCGTCTCCAAGGGGGAGTCGCTCCAGGACACCGCGCAGACCCTGCAGGCGATGGGAGCCGACGCCGTCGTCATCCGCCACGGCGCCTCGGGCGCACCCCGCACGCTCGCGACCAGCGGCTGGATCACGGCCGGCGTCGTCAATGCCGGCGACGGGACGCACGAACACCCGACCCAGGCGCTGCTCGACGCGTTCACGATCCGCAAGCGGCGCCACGGCGATGACAGCCGGGGCCGCGATCTCGCCGGAGTCTCGGTCACCATCGTCGGAGACATCCTGCACTCGCGGGTCGCACGATCGAACGTGTGGCTCCTCGACACCCTGGGCGCGCACGTGACGCTCGTCGCACCGCCGACACTCGTTCCGCAGGATGTCTCCGCCTGGCCTGCGCGCGTCGTGTACGACCTCGACGAGGCCCTCGCCGCAGGACCGGACGCGCTCATGATGCTGCGGATTCAACTCGAGCGCATGAATGCCGCATATTTCCCGACTGAACGGGAGTATTCGCGCAGGTGGGGACTCGACGCCCGACGGCTGGGCGCGCTCGGAGCGGATAGCATCGTGATGCACCCCGGACCGATGAACCGGGGTCTGGAGATCTCCGCAGAGGCCGCGGATTCGCCGCGCTCGACGGTACTCGAGCAGGTGGCGAACGGCGTCTCGGTGCGCATGGCCGCGCTCTACCTGCTTCTGGCGGGAGCGGAGCCCGGCGAAGACACCCGAGAGAAGGAGACCACCCGATGAGCGAGACCCTTCTCTTCCGCGGAGCCGCGATCGAGGGCTCCGGGACGGCGGACATCCTCGTCTCGGACGGTGTCATCTCCGCCGTCGGATCCGGGCTGAGCCGCAGCGGCGCGACGGTCGTCGACGTCGACGGCCTCGTCGCCCTCCCGGGGCTCGTCGACCTCCACACCCACCTCCGCGAGCCCGGGTACGAGGCATCCGAGACCATCCTCACCGGATCGCGCGCTGCTGCCGCCGGCGGGTACACCGCGGTGTTCGCGATGCCGAACACCTCTCCCGTCGCCGACACGGCCGGGGTCGTCGAGCAGGAGCTCGCCCTCGGCGAGGCGGCGGGGTACGTCACCGTGCAGCCCATCGGCGCCGTCACCGTCGGGCAGAAGGGCGAGAGGCTCGCCGAGCTCGGCGCGATGGCCGACTCGCGAGCGCGCGTCCGCGTGTTCAGCGACGACGGCTTCTGCGTGTGGGACCCGCTGATCATGCGCCGCGCGCTCGAGTACGTGAAGGCCTTCGACGGCGTGATCGCCCAGCACGCCCAGGATCCCCGCCTCACCGAGGGTGCGCAGATGAACGAGGGCGCGGTCTCGGCCGAACTCGGGCTCGCCGGCTGGCCGGCCGTGGCCGAGGAGTCGATCATCGCCCGCGACGTGCTGCTCGCCGAGCACGTCGGATCGCGCCTGCACGTATGCCACCTCTCGACGGCCGGTTCCGTCGACATCATCCGGTGGGCCAAGCGCCGCGGCGTCGACGTGACCGCCGAGGTCACCCCGCATCACCTGCTCCTCACCGACGAACTCGTCCGCGACTACGACGCGCGGTTCAAGGTCAACCCTCCGCTGCGCCGCGAGGAGGACGTGCTCGCCGTCCGAGAGGGGCTCGCCGACGGCACGATCGACATCGTCGCCACCGACCACGCCCCGCACCCGGCCGAGGCGAAGGCCTGCGAGTGGCACGCCGCGGCCAACGGCATGGTGGGACTCGAGAGCGCTCTGCGCGTGGTGCAGCAGGCCATGGTCGACACCGGCATGCTGACCTGGGCCGACGTGGCGCGGGTGATGTCGCGCGAGCCGGCGCGCATCGGACGACTCGAGGGGCATGGCACCCCGCTCACCGAGGGCAGGCCCGCGTCGATGACGTTCTACGACCCGTCGCCGGTCCGGCCCTTCGGCGAGGGCGACCTGCGCGGACGCAGCGTGAACTCGCCGTACCTCGGCCGGCCGCTCCCCGGAGACGTGCGCTGGACTCTGTACCGCGGCGCGGTGACCGTGGCCGACGGTGGAGTCCTCGAGGTGCCGGGAGCCCGCGCATGACCCGCGAAGGCGCCCTCCTCGTCACCGTCGCGATCGCGCTGCTGCTCGTAGGCCTCGGCGTCTGGGCGTGGCGCCGGCGCACGCGCCGCGACAGCGGCATCGTCGCCCCGGTCGGCGAGGCACCCGCCGGCGCCCGCGTGGAGGCGACCTTCCCCGCGCTGTACGTGGCCACCACACGGCACGAGGAGCCGCTCGAGCGCCTCGCCGTGAGGGGTATGGGATTCCGCTCGCGCGCCGACGTCACGGTCACCGATGCCGGCGTCGCGATCGACCTCACCGGTCAGCCGCGCCTCTTCCTCGCCACCGCGCGGATCGCCGAGGTCGCGCAGTCGACCGTGGCGATCGACAGGGTCGTCGAACGCGACGGCCTGACGCGCCTCTCGTGGCGCACCGACGACGGAACGGTCGTCGACTCGTACTTCCGCCCCCAGGATGCCTCGGCGCGCGCTCTCGCGGACGCCGTGAGCGGCATCCTCCCCTCCACCCAGACGGGAACCGACGCATGACCTCGCTCTTCCGAACCGAACCCGCCGTGCTCGTGCTCGAGGACGGAACACGTCACGCGGGCCGTGCCTACGGGGCGCGCGGCACGACGCTCGGCGAGGTCGTGTTCGCCACCGGGATGACCGGCTACCAGGAGACCCTGACGGACCCGTCGTACGCCGGTCAGATCGTCCTCCAGACGGCACCGCACATCGGCAACACCGGGATGAACGACGAGGATCCGGAGTCCCGCCGCATCTGGGTGTCGGGGTACATCGTCCGCGATCCCTCGCGCGTCGTGTCGAACTGGCGCGCCGACGAGTCGCTCGACGAGGCGCTGGTCTCGGACGGCGTGGTCGGCATCAGCGGCATCGACACGCGTGCCGTCACGAGGCACATCCGATCGGCGGGCAGCATGCGCGGCGGGATCTTCTCCGGCGATGCGGCTGCGATCGACGCGGACGAGCAGCTCCGCCTCGTGCGCGAAGCGCCGCAGATGGCGGGGCAGAACCTCTCCGCGACGGTGTCGGTCGCGGCCGTCGAGGTGACGACGGCGACAGCGGAGCGCATCGGGAACCTGGCGGTACTCGATCTCGGCGTCAAGCAGTCGACGGTCGACAACCTCGCCGCGCGCGGGTTCGACGTGCACGTGCTGCCGCAGGACGTGACGATCGACGAGCTGCGTGCGATCGATCCCGTCGCGGTGTTCTACTCGAACGGCCCGGGCGACCCCGCAGCCTCCGGAGACCATGTCGACCTGCTGCGCGGCGTTCTCGATGACGGGCTGCCGTTCTTCGGCATCTGCTTCGGCAACCAGCTGCTCGGACGAGCGCTCGGGCTGGGCACCTACAAGCTGCCGTTCGGGCACCGCGGCATCAACCAGCCCGTCCTCGACAAGACGACCGGCCGCGTCGAGATCACGTCGCACAATCACGGGTTCGCCGTGGACGCGCCCCTCGACGCCCCCTTCGACAGCCCGAATGGCTACGGCCGCATCGAAGTCAGTCACATCGGCCTCAACGACCGGGTCGTCGAAGGACTCCGCGCTCTCGACATCCCCGCCTTCTCGGTGCAGTACCACCCCGAGGCGGCGGCCGGGCCCCACGACGCCAACTATCTGTTCGACCGGTTCCGTGACATGGTCGTCGCCCACCTCTCGAAGAAGGACTCCGAGTAATGCCCAAGCGCGAAGACATCGACTCCGTCCTCGTCATCGGCTCCGGCCCGATCGTCATCGGTCAGGCGTGCGAGTTCGACTACTCGGGCACCCAGGCCTGCCGTGTGCTGCGCGAGGAGGGCGTGCGCGTCATCCTCGTCAACTCGAATCCGGCGACGATCATGACCGACCCCGACTTCGCCGACGCGACCTACATCGAGCCGATCACCCCCGCGGTCATCGAGACGATCATCGCGAAGGAGAAGCCGGACGCGATCCTGCCCACCCTGGGCGGGCAGACCGCGCTCAACGCCGCGATGGCGCTCGACAAGGCGGGGATCCTCGAGAAGTACGGCGTCGAGCTGATCGGCGCGAAGGTCGAGGCGATCGAGAAGGGCGAGGACCGTCAGGTCTTCAAGCAGCTCGTCCTCGACGCGGGCGCGGATGTCGCGGCATCCGTCATCTGCCACTCGATGGACGACCTGCTGGCCGGCGCGGAGAAGCTCGGCTACCCGCTGGTCGTGCGCCCGTCGTTCACGATGGGCGGCCTCGGATCGGGCTTCGCCTACGACGAGGCCGACCTCCGCCGCATCGGCGGGGCGGGACTGCACGACTCGCCGACGAGCGAGGTCCTGCTCGAGGAGTCGATCCTCGGCTGGAAGGAGTACGAGCTCGAGCTCATGCGCGACATGGCCGACAACACCGTCGTGGTGTGCTCGATCGAGAACGTCGATCCCGTCGGCGTCCACACCGGGGACTCGATCACCGTCGCCCCCGCCCTGACGCTCACCGATCGCGAGTACCAGAAGCTGCGGGACATCGGCATCGACATCATCCGCGCGGTCGGCGTGGATACCGGCGGCTGCAACATCCAGTTCGCCGTGAACCCCGAGGACGGCCGGATCATCGTGATCGAGATGAACCCCCGCGTCTCGCGCTCGTCGGCGCTCGCGTCGAAGGCGACCGGGTTCCCGATCGCGAAGATCGCCGCCAAGCTCGCGATCGGCTACCGCCTCGACGAGATCCCCAACGACATCACCAAGGTGACCCCCGCGAGCTTCGAACCGACCCTGGACTACGTCGTGGTGAAGGTGCCGCGCTTCAACTTCGAGAAGTTCCCGGCCGCCGACACGACGCTCACGACCACGATGAAGTCGGTGGGCGAGGCGATGGCGATCGGCCGAAACTATTCGACCGCCCTGCAGAAGGCGCTCCGCTCCCTCGAGAAGCGCGGATCGAGCTTCCACTGGGGAGAGGAGCCCCGCAGCGTCGAGGAGCTCCTCGCGATCGCCGCGACCCCGACCGACGGCCGTATCGTCGTCGTGCAGCAGGCGCTGCGCAAGGGCGCCACGGTGGAGCAGGCGTTCGAGTCGACCAAGATCGACCCGTGGTTCCTCGACCAGATCGTGCTGATCAACGAGGTCGCCGACTTCGTCGCACAGGCCGACGAACTGGATGCCGCGACCCTGCGCGTCGCGAAGGAGCACGGTTTCAGCGACGCGCAGATCGCGCAGCTGCGGGGGATCTCCGAGACCGAGGCGCGCGGTGTGCGCCACGCGCTCGACGTCCGCCCGGTCTACAAGACCGTCGACACCTGCGCGGGGGAGTTCCCGGCTCTCACGCCGTACCACTACTCCAGCTACGACACCGAGACGGAGGTCTCCCCGTCGGAGCGCACGAAGGTGGTCATCATCGGGTCGGGTCCGAACCGGATCGGACAGGGCGTCGAGTTCGACTACTCGTGCGTCCACGCCTCGTTCGCCCTCGCCGACGCGGGGTACGAGACCGTCATGGTCAACTGCAACCCCGAGACCGTGTCAACTGACTACGACACGTCCGACCGGTTGTACTTCGAGCCCCTGACCCTCGAGGACGTCCTCGAGGTGCTGCACGCGGAGTCCCGCTCCGGCGAGATCCTCGGCGTGATCTGCCAGCTCGGCGGGCAGACCCCGCTCGGGCTCGCGAAGGGCATCGAGGAGGCCGGGTACACGATCCTCGGAACGAAGCCCGCCGCGATCGACCTCGCCGAAGAGCGCGAGCTCTTCTCCCGTCTGCTCGACGACGCCGGCCTCGTCGCCCCGCGCAACGGCACGGCGATCGACGTCGACGGCGCGGTGGCGGTCGCGGAGGAGATCGGATACCCGGTCCTCGTCCGGCCCAGCTTCGTCCTCGGCGGCCGGGGCATGGAGATCGTCTACTCGACCGACGCGCTGCGCGACTACTTCGTACGCATCGCCGACCAGGCGATCATCGGCCCGGGCCTTCCGCTGCTGGTCGACCGCTTCCTCGACGACGCGATCGAGATCGACGTCGACGCGCTGTTCGACGGCGACGAGCTCTACATCGGCGGCGTCATGGAGCACCTCGAGGAGGCCGGCATCCACTCCGGCGACTCGTCGTGCACCCTCCCGCCGGTGAGCCTCGGCCGCACCGACATCGACCGGGTCCGCGAGGCGACGCGGGCGATCGCCGAGGGAGTCGGCGTGCGCGGTCTGCTCAACGTCCAGTTCGCCATCTCGGCCGGCGTGCTCTACGTCATCGAGGCCAACCCCCGCGCGAGCCGCACGGTTCCGTTCGTCTCGAAGGCGCTGGGCATCCCGCTCGCGAAGGCGGCGTCGCGCCTCATGGCGGGAGCCACCATCGCGCAGCTGAAGGCCGAGGGGCTCCTTCCCGAGCAGGACGGCTCGCGGGTGCCGCTCGATGCGCCGGTCGCGGTGAAGGAGGCCGTGCTTCCGTTCAAGCGGTTCCGGACCGCCGACGGCCAGACGGTGGACTCCGTCCTCGGACCCGAGATGCGCTCGACGGGGGAGGTCATGGGCATCGACCGCGACTTCCCGACCGCCTTCGCGAAGTCGCAGGAGGCGGCGTACGGCGGCATGCCGCTCGAGGGAACCGTGTTCATCTCGGTCGCGGACAGCGACAAGCGCGCGGTCATCCTGCCCGCGCATCGGCTGCAGGAGCTCGGCTTCGACCTGGTCGCCACCGAGGGCACGGCTGAAATCCTCGCGCGGAACGGGATCGATGTGAGGGTCGTGAGCAAGTACTCCGAGACGCAGGAGTCGGGAGCGACGAACATCGTCGACCTCATCAACGCCGGCGAGATCGACATCGTCGTGAACACGCCGTCGGGTGGCAGCGCCCGCGCCGACGGCTACGAGATCCGGGCGGCCGCCGTCGCGGGCGACAAGGCGCTGTTCACCACGATGGCGGTGCTGGGCGCCGCGGTGAGCGCGCTGCCGGTGCTGCGCGAGGGCTTCGAGGTCAAGAGCCTCCAGGAGTACGCCGACGACAGGAGGGAGCGCGCGTGAGCTCGTTCGGTGAGCGCGTCGCGACGGCGGTCGCCGCGCACGGACCGCTGTGCGTGGGTATCGATCCGCACGCACAGCTCCTGGAGGACTGGGGATCGGATGTCTCGGCCGCCGGTGCGCGGGACTTCGGCCTGCGCGTCGTCGAGGCAGCCGTCGGCCGGGTCGGCATCGTGAAGCCGCAGGTCGCGTTCTTCGAGCGGTTCGGGTCCGCCGGCTTCGCCGCGCTCGAGGACGTGCTGGCCGCAGCGCGCGAGGCGGGTCTCGTGGTGATCGCCGACGCCAAGCGAGGCGACATCGGCAGCACGATGGACGGGTACGCGGGCGCGTGGCTCTCGATCGGGTCGCCCCTCGAGGCGGATGCCGTCACCCTGAGCCCCTACCTCGGACCGGACTCCCTCCGCACCACCCTCGCCGCCGCCGTGCGGAACAGGAAGGGGGCGTTCGTCCTCGCTGCGACGAGCAACCCCGAGGCGTTCGCCCTGCAGAGCGCGCACGTCGTCGACGTGGCCGCGACCGACGGGCAGACCGTCGCCGAGCGAGTCGCGCGGGACATCGCGTGGGTCAACGGCTCGGCCGCCTTCTCGGGCGGACTCGGCCCGATCGGCCTCGTCGTCGGCGCCACCGTCGATCGCGAGGCGGTCGGGCTCAGCGACGACGCGCTCCGCGGGGCTCCGATTCTGGCGCCGGGCTTCGGCACGCAGGGCGCTGAGCCGGGAGACCTCGTGCGACTCTTCGGCGAACACGCGTCGCGCGTGATCGCGAGCGAGAGCCGCAGCATCCTGTCGGCCGGCCCGGACGCGCTCGCGCAGCGGATCGAGGAGCGCGCGGCGCTCTACGGGGGCGACCGTGGCTGACTCCCGCACACCCCCCGAGGTCGACCGTGTCGCGGCATCCCGTCGCGCCGTCGCCGCTCGACGCGAGCGCGCCGCCCTCAAGAAGGATGTCGCGATGCGCGTCATCACCCCGCAGGAGCTGCTGCGACGGGCGCTGGACGATCCCGCGTCGGCGGCGGGCGCCATGCGGGTGACGGAGTTCCTCACGAGCATCCCGGCGATCGGCGCGGGCAAGCGCGACCGCATCCTCGACGATCTCGGCATCTCGCCGGTGAAGCGGCTGGGCGGTCTCGGGTCGCGCCAGCGGTCCGCGCTGCGCCGGTTCCTCGATGAGCGGTGGCCCGAGCTCGAGCCGCGCGGCGGCCGGAGCCGGCTCGTCGTGCTGGCCGGGCCGACCGCCGTGGGCAAGGGGACGGTGGCCGCCCACATCAAGGCGCATCATCCCGAGATCCACCTCTCGGTCTCTGCGACCACGCGCGCACCGCGCCCGGGCGAGGTGGACGGCGAGCACTACTACTTCGTCGACGATGCCGAGTTCGACCGCCTCATCGCCGCGGGCGAGCTCCTCGAGCACGCCACGGTGCACAACGCTTCGCGGTACGGCACGCCGCGCGCGCCGATCGAGCGCGTGCTCGCGGAGGGCCGCACGGCTCTGCTCGAGATCGACCTGCAGGGCGCGCGCCAGGTGCGCGCGGCGGATCCGTCGGCGACCCTCGTCTTCCTGCTCCCGCCCAGCTGGGACGAGCTCGTCCACCGCCTCGTCGGCCGCGGCACCGAGGGTGCCGAGGAACGCGCGCGACGGCTGCGCACGGCGAAGGCCGAGCTGGCCGCGCAGGGGGAGTTCGACTACCGCGTGGTCAACGACGACGTGGCGCGGGCGGCGGACGAGATCGCCCGCCTTGCGCGCTGAAGCGTCGCCGCTGACGTAGAATGATGGGATGCCTCGGCACGCCCGCGGCTCCCAGACCTTCCCACCCGTCATCCGATCCAGGAGGATTCCCATGGCCGGAACGAACCAGGGCATCATCGAGCCCCCCATCGACAGCCTTCTCGAGAAGGTCGACTCGAAGTACCAGCTGGTGATCTTCGCGTCCAAGCGCGCGCGTCAGATCAACGACTACTACTCCGACCTGCACGAGGGGAACCTCTTCGACAACGTCGGCCCGCTCGTGGACTCGACGGTGGAGGACAAGCCCCTCACCATCGCGATGCACGAGATCCACGAAGACAAGCTGCGTCTGCGCTCGCTCGACTGATCTCCGTGACCTCCTGATGCCCTCGGGCGCGGCGTTGTCCGCGACCGGGGGCATACTGGTGCCGGCACTCTTCCGATCTGGAGAATCGATGACCGACCTGCGTCTGTTCACGTCCGAATCCGTCACCGAGGGGCATCCCGACAAGATCTGCGACCAGATCTCCGACAGCATCCTCGATGCGATCATCGCCGAAGATCCCCGCGGTCGCGTCGCGGTCGAGACCCTCGTCACAACCGGTCTCGTCCACGTCGCGGGCGAGGTGTCCACGTCGGCGTACGTCGAGATCCCCGCGATCGTGCGCGCAGTCGTCAACCGGATCGGATACACCTCCAGCGAGACGGGATTCGACGGTGATTCGTGCGGCGTGAGCGTCTCGATCGGCGCGCAGTCGTCCGACATCGCGGCGGGGGTCGACAAGGCCTTCGAGCGTCGCGAAGACGGCTCCCAGGATCCCCACGATCTCCAGGGCGCCGGCGATCAGGGAATCATGTTCGGCTATGCGACGACCGAGACCCCGCAGCTCATGCCGATGGCGGCATGGACGGCGCATCGCATGGCCGAGCGCCTGGCCGAGGTGCGCCGTTCGGGAGAGCTTCCGTTCCTCCGGCCGGACGGCAAGACGCAGGTGACCCTCGGTTACGACGGCGTCACGCCGCGCACGGTGGAGTCCGTCGTGCTGTCGACGCAGCATCAGCCCGAGATCTCGCAGAAGGCGCTGCGCGCCGCGGTCCGCGCCGAGGTCATCGATCCAGTCCTCGAGTCCACCGGACTCGCGCTCCCCGACGTCAACTTCTACATCAACCCCGCCGGCCCGTTCGTGACGGGCGGGCCCAAGGGCGACGCCGGTCTGACCGGCCGCAAAATCATCATCGACACGTACGGCGGAGCGTCACGCCACGGCGGCGGTGCGTTCAGCGGCAAGGACCCCTCGAAGGTCGACCGCTCGGCCGCCTACGCGATGAGGTGGGTCGCCAAGAACGCGGTCGCCGCGGGGCTGGCGGATCGGCTCGAGGTGCAGGTCGCGTACGCGATCGGCAAGGCGAAGCCGGTCGGGCTCTACGTCGAGACCTTCGGCACCGGGCGCGTCTCCGATGAGGCGATCACCCGGGCGATCCTCGACGTGTTCGACCTCCGTCCGAAGGCGATCATCGATCAGCTCGACCTGCTCCGGCCGATCTACGCCAAGACGGCCGCGTACGGGCACTTCGGTCGCGAGCTGCCCGAGTTCACCTGGGAGCGCACCGACCGCGCCGACGACCTGCGCGCCGCAGCCGGGCTCTGACGTGAGCGGTCGCGTCCGCGGAGGTCGCACGTGACCGCGCGGAGGGTCGCCCGCGTCCTCATCGACTCCCCGCTGCCGCAGCTCGACAGGCTGTTCGACTACGCCATCCCCGACGAACTGGCCGACGCCGCCGTGCCCGGAGTGCGGGTGCGTGTGCCGCTGCGCACCGCGGGCCGGGTGGTCGACGGCTACCTCGTCGCCATCGGCGAGCCGGATGCCGCCGGTCGCCCGCTCTCCGAGCTCGACGCGGTCGTGTCGCCCGTGCGGGTCCTCACGCCCTCGCTCTATTCGCTCGCGCGACGCTGCGCCGATCGCGCGGCCGGGTCGGCGAGCGACATCCTGCGGCTCGTGATCCCGAAGCGGATGGTGCGTGCCGAGAAGGCGTGGCTGGCCGGCACGCCCACGCCGGCGCCGGATGTCGACGGCGAGGCCCGGACCTGGGCCGACGGTGTGCTCTCGCCGTTCGGGGGTCTGGCTTCGGCGATCGATGAGGGGGAGCGCGTCGCGGTGGACGCACCGCCGGCGACGGCGCAGCTGCCGGACGGCACCGCCGTCGGCTCGTGGGCGCTGCTGCTCGCCGCGGCCGCCGTGCGCGCGCTCGCGTCCGGACGCAGCGCCGTGCTCGTCGTCCCCGATCATCGCGACCGGGCCCAGCTCGAGGCCGCGCTCGACGGACGCGTCCCCGCGACCGCGCTCGTACGCGACGACTCCCGGCAGAGCTCACCCGCGCGGTATGCCGCCTTCCTCCGGATGCTGGCGCCCACGCCGTGCGTCGTCATCGGCAACCGGTCCGCGGTGTACGCGCCGGTCCACGCTCCGGGACTCGTGGCGCTGTGGGATGACGGCGATCCGCTCCTCGGCGAGCCCCTCAGCCCGGGAGTGCACGCCCGGGACGCGGCCCTGCTGCGCCAGGAGCTCGACGGCGGGGCGCTGGTCTTCGCAGGACACACGCGGACGACGGACGTCGAGCGACTGGTGGCGCTCGGCTGGGTGCGCGAGGTGGTCGCCTCCCGGCGAGTCAGCCCGCGTGTCATCCTCAGCGCGACGCGCGAGGGGGAGTCCCGCGGTGCCCGTGTTCCGTCCGCGGCGTTCGCGGCCGCCCGCGGGGCACTGGCCGAGGGTCCCGTCCTCGTGCAGGTCGCCCGTCCGGGCTACGCGCCGGTCCTGGTGTGCGCGGAGTGCCGGACTCCGGCCCGCTGCGCCCACTGCGGCGGGCCTCTGCACGCCGCCCGTCACGGCGCGGTGCCCACGTGCTCGTGGTGCGGACGCGCGGCGACGAACTGGGGCTGCCAGGAGTGCTCGTCGTCGCGGCTGCGCATGGCGTCGTCGGGCAGCGAGCGCACCGCCGACGAGCTCGGACGAGCTTTCCCCGGTGTCCGCGTGATCGTGGCCGACGGCGAACACCCCGTGATGCACGTCGATGGGCGTCCCGCCCTCGTCGTTGCGACGCGCGGCGCCGAGCCGCTCGCCGCGGGCGGCTACCGCGCGGTCATCCTCCTCGACGGCGATCGGATGCTGCTCGCCGACGATCTGCGCATCGGGGAGTCGTGTCTGCGCTGGTGGTCCAATGCGGCCGCCCTCGCCGCTCCGGGAGCCCCGGTCCATCTCGTCGGCGTCGCCGGACCCGTCGCCCGTGCGCTCGCGACGTGGACGCAGGCGGCGTACGCGCGGGCGGAGCTCGCCGATCGCGCGCCGCTGCGCATGCCGCCGGTCGTGCGGGTCGCGTCCGTGGACGGCAGCCGTGCCGCCGTCGAGGCCGCGCTCTCGTCGCTGAAGGCGGACGTTCCCGAACTCGACGCCGAGGCGGTGCTCGGACCCGTTCCGCGCGACGATGGGGTGCGCGCGCTCGTCCGCTTCGAGTACGCGGCGGGTCCGCGGGTGGCCGAGAGCCTGCGCGCGGCCGTGGTGGCCCAGGCGATCAGTTCCCGACGCCCGCCGAAGGGGCGGCCGCCCGGGGCGCGCAATACACTGAAAGTTCGGGTCGACGTGCCCGATCTCGATCTGTGAGGAGCCCCATGCGCCTCGTCTTCGCCGGTACGCCGGAGCCGGCGGTGCCGTCTCTGCGCCGGCTCGCGGCATCCGCCCACGACATCGCCGCCGTGGTGACACGGCGCGATGCCCCGCTCGGACGCAAGCGGGTGCTCACACCGTCGCCCGTCGCCGCCGCCGCCGAAGAGCTCGGTCTGCCCGCCATCCGTGCCGACCGGCTCGACACCGACGCGACCGAGCGCATCTCCGCGCTGCGTCCCGAATTGGGCGTCATCGTGGCGTACGGCGGACTGGTGCGCGAGCCGCTGCTGTCGACGCCCTCGCACGGCTGGATCAACCTGCACTTCTCGCTGCTCCCGCGGTGGCGGGGCGCCGCTCCCGTCCAGCACGCGCTCATCGCCGGTGACACCGTGACCGGGGCCAGCGTGTTCCGTCTGGTCGCCGAGTTGGATGCCGGTGACGTCTACGCCGAGCGGACTCTCGCCGTCCCGCCCGACGCGACGGCGGGCGACCTGCTGAGGTCGCTCGCCGATGAGGGGGCGGACCTCCTCGTCGAGACCGTCGACGCCATCGCCTCCGGAAGGGCGGTGGCCCGTCCGCAGGAGGGGGAGCCGACTTATGCGGGCAAGCTCGCCGATGCCGACGGCGCCGTGCACTGGGCCGACCCGGAGGGTGCGGTGCTGGGCCGGATCCGGGGAGTCACCCCCGAGCCCGGAGCCCACACGACGGTAGACGGCGGGAGGGTCAAGATCCACGCGGTGCGCGCAGCGCCCGCCGACGCGCCGACACTCGCGCCGGGACGCATGACACTCCTCGGTCGCGAACTTCTCGTCGGCACGGGCACCCGGCCGATCCTCGTCGACGAGGTGCAGCCCGCCGGCAAGGCCCGCATGCGCGCCGCCGACTGGTGGCGCGGACTGCGCGACGACGACCCGGTGGCCGGCTCGTGAGCGGCGCCGCACCGGCGCGCCGCGTCGCCTACGACACGATCCGGGCCGTGCACGAGTCCGACGCGTACGCCAACCTGCTCCTGCCGACCTCGATCGCCCGAGCCGGTCTGTCGACCGCCGACGCGGCTCTGGCGACCGAACTGACGTACGGCACGCTGCGGCGGCAGGGGACGTACGACGCCGTCATCTCGCTGGCGGCGGACCGGGCCGTCGCCGACATCGATCCCGCGGTCCTCGATGCGCTGAGGATCGGGGTGCACCAGCTCCTCTCCACCCGCGTCGCCTCGCATGCCGCGGTCCACGAGTCGGTCGAACTGGCGCGCACGGCCGGGGGACGAGGCGTGACGGGCTTCGTCAACGCCGTCCTGCGCCGGGTGTCGCGCGACACGCCGGGGGATTGGATGACCCGCGTGGCCGAGACGGCGCGCTCCGACGACGAGCAGCTGGGCCTGCTGTTCTCGCATCCCGTGTGGGTCGTGCGCGCCTTCCGTCGCGCCCTGGCCGCAGAAGGCCGCGCCGACGAGCTGGAAGCGCTCCTGACGGCCGACAACGCGTCGCCGCGGGTCACGATGGTCGCCTTGCCGGGTCTCGCCGAGGTTCCCGAGGATGCGCGGCGGACGCCTTACTCGCCGGTGGGCTTCCGACGGGCCGCCGGCGACCCGGAGGAGGACGTCCGCGCCTCGGACGGGCGGATTCGCGTGCAGGACGAAGGCTCCCAGCTCGCCGCGCTCGCGCTCACCCGCGCGATTCCCGTCCGCGAGGGCGAGCGTTGGCTCGACCTGTGCGCCGGACCGGGTGGCAAGACGGCGATGCTCGCGGCAGAGGCGCTCGCCCACGGGGCGCAGGTTGAGGCGAACGAGATCTCGCCGGCGCGCGCCGGCCTCGTCCGCCGGGCGCTGGAGGGAGTCCCTCTGGATGTGCCGATCTCCGAGGAGGACGGCCGCGCGCGGACCGCCGCGACGCCGGACACCTACGACCGCATCCTGGTGGACGCGCCGTGCACGGGCCTCGGCGCGCTTCGGCGACGGCCGGAGGCAAGATGGCGGAAGGCTCCCGCCGATGTCCCCGAGCTGAGCGAGCTCCAGCGCGAACTGCTCTCCGGCGCGGTCTCCGCACTCGCTCCCGGTGGCGTGGTCGCGTACGTCACGTGCTCGCCGCACCTCGCCGAGACGGCGGGGGTCGTGTCCGAGGTCCGCCGCGAGTGGGGTGCCGCCCTCGAGGAGCTCTCCGCGCGCGAGGTCCTCACCGCCTTGTCCGATGCCGACCCGGGACTGCTCCCGCAGGCCGACGGCTCGGGACGCGCACAGCTCTGGCCGCACCGGCACAACACCGACGCGATGTCGATCTCCCTGCTGCGGCGGGTGTGACCCGAGCCGTCACTCCGAGAGCCAGATCCAGTTCGGCAGATCCTCGAACTCGCTGCGCAGTGCGACGAGAGCGCCCGGATGGGTGCGCCCCAGCTCGCGGGCATCGACCGTGACCGGCACGTCCTCTGGAAGCCCGCCGGCCACGTCGCGGAGGATCGCCACGATGCGTTCGGCGCCGGCGTACCCGAGTTCGCCGCCCAGCCGCACGACCCGCGCGGTGTCGTCCCCGTGGAGGCTCAGGGCGGGGGAGGCCACGCTCTCGTGCGGTTCGAGCAGATGCATCCCGAAGCGCTCCGAGGCCTCTTCGACGAGGGCCACCGCCCGCACGCTGTTGCCGTGCGTGTCGAGGCGCGGACTGAAGGCCGCCACGCCGAACTGCGAGGGAGCCACCGCCATGAGCCCGCCGCTCACGCCGCTCTTCGCGGGGAGGCCGACCCGGAGGAGCCACTCGCCCGAGTAGTCGTACATCCCGCAGCTCGACATGATCGACAGCACGTCGCGCGCGACGCGCTCGTCCACGACACGCCGTCCCGTGACCGGGTTGACGCCGCCGAAGGCGAGTGTCGCCGCCATGACCGCGAGATCACGCACCGTCACCAGCAGCGAGCACTGCCGGAAGTAGGTCTCGACGGCGACATCCACAGGTCCGTCGATGACCGCGTGGGACTTGAGCAGGTGCGCGAGCGCGCGATTGCGCTCGCCCGTGAGCGACTCCGACGCGTAGACCGCCTCATCCACCCAGAGCGAGCGGCCCGCGAACGCCGAGAGCATGTCGACGATGCGCGCGGTGCGGTCGTCCACGTCGTCGCCGGGGATGAGCGCCGACGTCGCGATCGCTCCGGCGTTGATCATGGGATTGGCAGGGCGTCCGGTCACCGGCTCGAGGCTGATCGCGTTGAACGGCTCGCCGCTGGGCTCGGCGCCCACGCGCCCGAGCACCGCGTCGCGGCCCTTCTCAGCGAGCGCGAGGGCCAGCACGAACGGCTTCGAGATCGATTGGATCGTGAACTCCGCGTGATCGTCGCCGACGGACCTCACGCGTCCCCGCGGACCCACGACCGAGAACGCGAGAAGATCGGGGTCGGCGCTGGCGAGCTCGGGGATGTAGTCGGCCGGTGCGCCGGCGTCCCGGGGCCGGATCTCCTCGAGAACCTCGGCGAGCAGTTCCGTGATGGGGTCCACGGCTCGACCATAATGGACGCGTGCACCTCCGCGACGAGAACGGCCGCGCCGGCGGCATCCGCATCAATCCCAGCGTCCTCGCCGCCGACTTCGTCAACATGCAGGCCGAGCTCGCGCGCATCGCGACCGCCGACTTCGTGCACGTCGACGTCATGGACAACCATTTCGTCCCGAACCTCACCTTCGGGCCGCAGATGGTCGAGCGCATCCAGGCTACGAGTCCGGTGCCGCTGGACGTCCACCTCATGATCGCCGATCCCGATCGCTGGGCTCCGGGGTACGCCGAGCTCGGCGCGGCGTCGGTGACCTTCCACCTCGAGGCGGCCGCCGAGCCCGTCACGCTGGCACGACGCCTCCGCGAGATCGGCGCGCGCGCGGGAGTGGCGGTCAAGCCGGCGACCCCGGTCGACGGACTTCTCGACCTGCTCGACGACTTCGACCAGATCCTCGTCATGACGGTCGAGCCGGGCTTCGGCGGGCAGTCGTTCATGCCCGAGACGATGCCGAAGCTGCGCCACCTCGCCGACGAGGCCCGGCGCCGCGGATCGTCGATCTGGCTGCAGGTCGACGGCGGCATCGGTGAGTCCACGATCGGGCAGGCCGCCGAGGCCGGCGCCGACACGTTCGTCGCCGGCTCCGCGGTGTTCGGCGCGGGTGACCCGGACGCCGCGATCGCGGGTCTGCGAGCGGCGGCCCGGATGCACGCGCACTGATCACCCGCCCGTCACGCGGAGCCGGAGCATCCCTCCCGGCCGGTAACCTGGACGCGTGAAGACGTTCGATGGGCTGTTCGCCGAGCTCGCCGCCAAGGCGGCGGAGCGACCCGAGGGTTCGGGCACCGTCGCGCAGCTCGATGCGGGCGTCCACGCGATCGGCAAGAAGATCGTCGAGGAGGCCGCCGAGGTCTGGATGGCCGCGGAGTACGAGTCGACGGATGCCGCGGCCGAGGAGATCTCCCAGCTGCTGTACCACCTCCAGGTGCTGATGCTCGCGAAGGGCCTGAGTCTCGAGGACGTCTACCGACATCTCTGAGCGCGCTCCCGTCCGCCCTCGAACCGAAAGCCCCCGCCGCATGCTGCGCATCGCCGTTCCGAACAAGGGATCGCTCGCCGAGACCGCCACCGAGATGCTCTCGGAGGCCGGCTACGTCGGGCGCCGCGACCCCAAGGACCTCCACGTCATCGACCCGCAGAACGAGGTCGAGTTCTTCTACCTGCGCCCGAAGGACATCGCGACCTACGTCGGATCCGGCGCCCTGGACGTCGGCATCACCGGCCGCGACCTCCTGCTCGACGCGCGCATGCCGGGCGCGCGCGAGATCGAGGCGCTGGGCTTCGGCGACTCGACGTTCCGCTTCGCGGGCCCGCCCGGTCGCTTCACGTCGGTCGGCGACCTCGAGGGGATGCGGGTGGCGACGGCGTATCCCGGTCTCGTCGACGCGTTCCTCGACGATCACGGCGTGGCTGTGGACCTGGTGCCCCTCGACGGCGCCGTCGAGTCCGCCGTGCGCCTCGGCGTGGCCGACGCCGTCGCGGACGTCGTCTCGACCGGCACGACCCTGCGGCAGGCGGGACTCGACATCTTCGGCCCGATCCTCCTCGAGTCGGAGGCCGTGCTGATCGCCGGTCCGGCGGACGTCGACGGGACCGACACGCTGCTGCGGCGCCTCCGCGGGGTGATGGTGGCGCGCCGCTACGTGATGGTCGACTACGACCTGCCCGAGACACTGGTCGACGACGCCGTCGCGATCGCCCCCGGCATCGAGTCGCCCACGATCTCGCCCCTGCGCGATCCGGCGTGGGTCGCGGTGAGGGTCATGGTCCCGCGCAAGGGCGTCAACCAGGTGATGGACGCCCTGTACGCGATCGGAGCGCGCGCCATCCTCGTTACCGCGATCCACAACGCGAGGCTCTGATGACCCTGGTCTGCCGGGTCATCCCGTGCCTCGACGTCGCAGCGGGCCGCGTGGTCAAGGGCGTCAACTTCGAGAATCTCCGCGACATGGGCGACCCGGTCGAGCTCGCGCGGGAGTACTTCCGCCAGGGCGCCGACGAGCTGACGTTCCTCGACGTGACGGCGACCGTCGACGAGCGTGCGACCACCTACGACGTCGTGCGGCGCACCGCGGAGCAGGTCTTCATCCCGCTCACCGTCGGCGGCGGCGTGCGCTCCGCGGACGACGTCGGCCGTCTGCTCGCCGTCGGTGCCGACAAGATCGGGGTGAACTCGGCCGCGATCGCGCGCCCCCCACTGCTCGAGGAGATCGCCGACCGCTTCGGGTCGCAGGTGCTCGTGCTCTCCCTGGACGTCAAGCGGTCTCCCGCGACCGAGTCGGGCTTCGTCGTGACCACCCACGGCGGCCGCACCGAGACGACGCTGGATGCACTCGAATGGGCTCGCGAGGCGATCGAGCGTGGCGCGGGGGAGCTGCTGGTGAACTCGATCGACGCCGATGGCACGCGAGAGGGCTTCGACCTGGAGCTCGTGGCGCTGATGCGCGAGGTCTCGAGCGTGCCGGTCATCGCATCCGGGGGCGCTGGTCGCGCGGAGGACTTCGGGCCTGCTGTCGAAGCCGGCGCCGATGCCGTGCTGGCGGCGTCGGTGTTCCACTCGGGCCAGCTGACCGTCGGAGATGTCAAGCGGGCGATGTCGCGCGGCGGCATCCCGGTGAGGGAGGCGGCGTGAGCGAGTCCGTTCAGCAGCGCATCGACCGCGTCTCGTTCGACGACAAGGGACTCGTGGCCGCGATCGTGCAGCAGTGGGACACCCGCGAGGTGCTCATGCTGGGCTGGATGGATGCCGAGGCCCTGCGTCGCACGCTGACCGAGGGTCGTGTCACCTTCTGGTCCCGATCGCGCCAGGAGTACTGGCGCAAGGGCGACACGTCGGGAAACATCCAGCTCGTGCGCGGCGCCCGCCTCGACTGCGACGGCGACGCCGTGCTCCTCGAGGTCGAGCAGGTCGGTCCGGCCTGCCACACCGGCACCCGCACGTGCTTCGATGCCGACGACCTCGATCCCGTCGCCGGACCGGAGCGCCCGGAGTGATCCGTCGCGCACGCCTCGTCGCCGTCGTCGCGCTCGTCGCCTGCGGGGCGATCGCGGTGATCTCGTCCACCCAGACGTGGCTGACCGTCGTGCTCGACGACGGTGCGGCGCACGCCCTCGATGTCCCGGGCGCGGCGGCGATCCCCGTGCTGGCGCCGCTGGGGCTGGCGGTGCTGGCGCTGGGCGGTGCGCTCTCGATCGTCGGTCCCGTCCTGCGTTACGTCTTCGGCGCGCTGAGCGTCGCGATCGCGGTGATCCTGGGGTCGTTGACGGGCGCGATCGTGTTCGCGCATCCCGTCGGAGCGGTGGCCTCGACGGTCACGGAGGCCACCGGGATCACGGGCGCCGCCGCGGTGGCCGAGCTGGTGTCCGCCATCACGCCGACCCCGTGGCCGGTCCTGACGCTCGCCACGACCGTCGTGCTCGCCGGGGCGGGTGTCTTCACCCTCGCCACCGCGCACCGCTGGCGGGGATCGGGGCGCCGGTATCGCACGGACGAAGCCCGCGCGGCGGCACCGGCCACCTCCCGGCCGCACGACGCCATCGACTCGTGGGACGATCTGTCGCGTGGCGAGGACCCCACAGACCGCCCGCTAGACTGAGCACACCCCCGTGCCTAC
The DNA here is from genome assembly GCF_042677065.1 of Microbacterium insulae. Taxonomy (NCBI): domain Bacteria; kingdom Bacillati; phylum Actinomycetota; class Actinomycetes; order Micrococcales; family Microbacteriaceae; genus Microbacterium; species Microbacterium insulae. The sequence goes on from NZ_JBHTII010000002.1 coordinate 353,010, forward strand.
CAGGAGGACCCCCATGAGCAACCACATCGGCGACCCCGGCCACGGACACTCGCCCGCCGCCTGGACGGCCGTCGTGATCATGCTCGTCGCGGTGACGCTCGGCACCCTCTTCTACTGGTTCGACATGCCGATCCTCGTATGGGCGTCGGCGGGCCTTCTCGTGGTCGGCCTCCTCGTGGGGTGGATCATGGCGCGAGCCGGCTACGGCGCCCGCGGTCCGAAGTACGCCAAGAAAGAGCACTGACGTGCTCGCCGACCTGACGGCCGGCGCGGTGGAGGATGCCGAGGCCCGCGCCTCGGAGCGACCGTACGCGGTCGTCGAGGCGGCCGCCCTCGCGCAGCCCCCGGCGCGTGATGCGCTGGCTGCCCTGGCGCCCGCCGAGCGCGTCAAGATCATCGCCGAGGTCAAGCGTGCGAGTCCGTCGCGGGGCGATCTCGCGGCGATCCCCGATCCGGCGCTGCAGGCCCGCCTCTACCAGGAGGGCGGTGCGGCCGCGATCTCGGTGCTGACCGAGGGCCGCCGATTCAAGGGAAGCCTCGCCGATCTCGAAGCCGTGCGGGCGGCGGTCGATCTGCCGGTCCTGCGCAAGGACTTCATCGCAGGCGAGTACCAGGTGCTCGAAGCCCGCGCGTCGGGCGCCGACCTGGTGCTTCTCATCGTCGCAGCGCTCGAGCAGGATGTGCTCCGCCGGCTGCATGCGCTCGTGCTCGAGCTGGGGATGACGCCGCTCGTCGAGACGCACTCGGCGGCGGAGGTCGACCGCGCCGCCGACGTCGGCGCCCGCCTCATCGGCGTGAACGCCCGCGACCTGTCGACGTTCGAGCTCGATCGCGATCTCTTCGCGCGGCTGTCCGAACGCATCCCGCCGGGAGCGATCAAGGTCGCCGAGTCGGCTGTGCTCTCGCCCGAGGATGTGGCTCACTACCGCTCCGGAGGCGCGGACGTGGTCCTCGTCGGCGAGGCGCTCGTGACCAGTGACCCCGTGTCGACCCTGCGATCGTTTCTGGAGGCGGGACTGTGAGTCTGCGCGAGGCATCCGGACCCTTCTTCGGCGAGTTCGGCGGGCGCTACATGCCCGAGTCGCTCATCGCCGCGATCGACGAGCTGTCGGCCGAATACGAGGCGGCGAAGGCGGATCCCGCGTTCCAGGCCGAGTTCGTCCGGCTGCTGCACTCCTACGCCGGGCGGCCCTCGCCGATCACCGAGGTGCCCCGGTTCGCCGAGCACGCCGGTGGTGCGCGGGTGTTCCTCAAGCGCGAGGACCTCAACCACACGGGCTCCCACAAGATCAACAATGTGCTCGGCCAGGCGCTGCTGACCCGGCGGCTCGGCAAGACGCGTGTCATCGCCGAAACCGGGGCCGGCCAGCATGGAGTCGCCACCGCCACGGCCGCTGCGCTCTTCGGGTTCGACTGCACCATCTATATGGGAGAGGTCGACACGGAGCGCCAGGCGCTCAACGTCGCGCGGATGCGGCTCCTCGGCGCCGAGGTCGTGCCCGTCAAGACCGGCTCGCGCACCCTGAAGGACGCGATCAACGACGCCTATCGGGACTGGGTCGCCAGCGTCGAGACGACGAACTACATCTTCGGCACCGCGGCGGGTCCGCATCCCTTCCCGGCGATGGTGCGCGACTTCCAGAAGGTGATCTCCGAAGAAGCTCGTGCACAGCTCCTCGACGAGGCGGGTCGCCTGCCCGACGCCGTCCTGGCGTGCGTGGGCGGCGGCTCGAACGCGATCGGCATGTTCGACGCGTTCCTCGACGACGACGGCGTTCGGCTCTACGGCGTCGAGGCGGCCGGCGACGGTGTCGACACGCTCCGCCACGCCGCCTCGATCGAGCGAGGCCGCCCTGGCGTCCTGCACGGTGCCAAGACGTTCGTCCTTCAGGACGAGGACGGCCAGACGGTCGAGTCGCACTCGATCTCGGCGGGTCTCGACTATCCGGGCGTCGGTCCCGAGCACGCGTGGCTGGCGTCCATCGGGCGCGCCGAGTACATCCCGGCCACCGACGACGAGGCCATGCAGGCGCTTCGGCTCCTGTCCGAGACCGAGGGGATCATTCCGGCGATCGAGTCGGCGCACGCCCTCGCCGGTGCGCTGCGGATCGGCCGCGAGCTCGGGCCCGACGCCGTGCTCGCGGTGTGCCTCTCCGGGCGCGGCGACAAGGACATGGACACCGCAGCCCGCTACTTCGATCTCTACGACGAGGGGACGGATGCCGCGGCCGCCGCCCGCGCGCCGCACTACGACGCCGCGCACGGCGAGGGGGAGAAGCTGTGACCTCCCGCGTGGCCGCGGCGATCGATGCCGCGCACGCCGCGGGACGCGGTGCGTTCGTCGGCTACCTGCCGCTGGGGTTCCCCGACCTGCAGACGAGCATCGACGCCGCGGTCGCCGTCGCCGAGAACGGCGCCGACATCCTCGAGCTCGGCCCACCCTACTCCGACCCCGTCATGGACGGCACGGTCATCCAGCAGGCGACGCAGACCGCCCTCGCGGCCGGGTTCCGCCTCCGCGACACGTTCACGGCGGTCGCTGAGATCACCCGTCGTGTCGACGTGCCGGTGCTCGTGATGACGTACTGGAATCCCGTCCTCCAGTTCGGCGTCGACCGCTATGCGGACGAGCTGGCGGCGGCGGGAGGTGCAGGTCTCATCACGCCGGACATCACTCCCGATGCCGCCGCGGAGTGGATCGCGGCGAGCGAGCGAACGGGTCTCGACCGGGTCTTCCTGGCAGCGCCCACGTCGACGGACGAGCGTCTCGCGCTCATCGCCGAGTCCTCGACGGGGTTCGTCTACACCGTGTCGACCATGGGCATCACGGGGGAGCGGGCGGAGCTGGATGCTGCGGCGCGCACGCTCGTCGCGCGCCTGCGCGAGCACGGCGTGGAGAACGCGTGCGTCGGCATCGGCATCTCCACCGCCGAACAGGTGGCCGGCGTGCTGCAGTACGCCGACGGCGCGATCGTCGGGACCGCCCTCGTCCGCGCGCTGCGGGACGGCGGACTGGACGGCCTCGCCGAGTCGGTCCGCGCCCTCGCCGCCGGCACCGCGCGCGTCGCGAACTAGACTTCTCACACCGGCCCGCCGCCGGCATCCCCGACAGCCAAGGATCCGATCGCCCATGATCTCCGCCGCCGCGAGCGTCGTCACCAGCATCCCGAGCCCGCCGATCAGCTCGTTCTCCCTGGGTCCCCTGACGATCCACTTCTACGCCTTGTGCATCATCGCGGGCATCATCGCCGCCGTCTTCCTGACCAATCATCGCCTCACCAAGCGCGGTGCGGAGCCGTGGGTCGTGATCGACATCTCGCTGCTCGCCGTGCCGCTCGCGATCATCGGCGCACGCATCTACCACGTGGTCACCCACTGGGACTTCTACTTCGGGCCCGGCGCCAACCCCATCAGCGCGCTGTTCATCTGGGAGGGCGGCATCGCGATCTACGGGGCCCTCATCGGCGGCGCGATCGGCGCATGGCTCGGCTGCCGATGGACCGGCATCCGCTTCTGGACGTTCGCCGACGCCCTCGCACCCGGCCTCCTCCTCGCGCAGGCGATGGGACGATTCGGCAACTGGTTCAACCAGGAGCTCTACGGCCTGCCGACCGACCTGCCCTGGGGTCTCGAGATCGCGTACCCCAACCCGGCCTGGCCGGTCGGTCTGCCCGAGGGCACGCTCTTCCACCCCACGTTCCTCTACGAGGTCATCTGGAACACGATGGGCGTGATCGTGCTGCTGTGGGCTGGGAACCGATTCCGGCTGCAGTGGGGTCGCCTCTTCGGGCTCTACCTCGTCTGGTACAGCGCGGGTCGCATCGTCTGGGAGTCCATCCGCATCGACCCGAGCGAGATCATCCTCGGCCTGCGCACGAACGTGTGGGCGGCGATCTTCGGCGTCGTGATCGGACTCGCGATCATGTTCATCCAGAAGCGCCGGCACCCCGGGCTCGAGCCGTCGCCCTATGTGTCCGGACGCGAGTGGACCGCCGGACAGCCTGTACAATCGCAGGACACCGACGAATTCGTCGACGTCAGCGAACCCCCGGCGTCCGACCTCGTCGAGGCCAGCGCCACAAGCACTCCCGCCACGAACTAGCGCGCTCCGCGCGCCCCCGGGCCGACGTCGTCCCATTTTGAGCATCAACGTGAGGACGGTAGGTATGGCTGCGAGCCCCCGTCATCTCGCCTCGACCGAGGCGCAGATCACCGCACAGTCCGAGCTGTCCGGATTCCCGCGCAAGCAGGGGATGTACAACCCGGCGTTCGAGAAGGATGCCTGCGGCCTGGCGATGGTCGCGACGCTGCGGGGCGAGGCCGGCCACGACATCATCGACCTCGCGCTGACCGCCCTGCGCAACCTCGAGCACCGCGGGGCGATCGGCTCCGACGCGGGAACGGGCGACGGCGCCGGCATCCTGACCCAGATGCCCGACGCGTTCCTCCGCGCCGTGGTGGACTTCGAGCTGCCGCCCGTGGGGGAGTACGCCGCAGGGATGGTCTTCCTGCCGCGCGACGACGACGCGCGTGCCGCGCAGAAGTCGGGGATCGAGCGGATCGCGGCATCCGAGAACCTCACCGTTCTCGGATGGCGCGAGGTGCCCACCGCCGACGAGAATCTCGGGAAGCTCGCGTTCGCCGCGCGACCTGTCTTCGAGCAGCTGTTCGTCTCGCGGCCGGCCGTCGGCGACGCCGCGGCGCTGTCGGGCATCGCGCTCGACCGTCGCACCTTCCGCCTGCGCAAGCGCGCCCGCACCGAACTCGGCGCCTACTTCGTCTCGCTGTCCGCACGCACCCTCGGGTACAAGGGCATGGTCACCACCCTCCAGCTCGAGCCGTTCTACCCCGACCTTCAGGACGAGCGCTTCGCGTCCGAGCTCGCGGTCGTCCACTCGCGGTACTCCACGAACACGTTCCCGTCCTGGCCGCTCGCGCAGCCGCTGCGGATGCTCGCCCATAACGGCGAGATCAACACCGTCAACGGCAACCGCAACTGGATGCGGGCGCGTCAGTCCCAGCTCGAGTCGGAGCTCCTGGGCGACATCCGCCCGCTCCTCCCCATCTGCACGGACGGTGCGAGCGACTCGGCCTCGTTCGACGAGGTCCTCGAGCTGCTCACTCTGACCGGGCGGAGCCTGCCGCACGCCATCATGATGATGGTGCCCGAGGCGTACGAGAAGCAGGCGGACATCGACCCGAAGCTGCGCGCGTTCTACGAGTTCCACTCCATGCAGATGGAGCCGTGGGACGGCCCCGCCGCCCTCATCTTCACCGACGGCACCCTCGTGGGCGCGACCCTGGACCGCAACGGCCTGAGGCCGGGCCGGTGGACCGAGACCACCGATGGGCTCGTCGTGATCGGCAGCGAGACCGGTGTCCTCGACTTCGCCCCGGAGCGGATCAAGCGTCGTGGGCGACTCCGGCCGGGCCGCATGTTCCTGGTCGACACCGCCCAGGGCCGCATCGTCGAGGACGACGAGATCAAGCGCGACCTCGCAGAGCTCGAGCCGTGGCAGGAGTGGCTGGATGCCGGGCGGGTCCGCCTGGCCGAGCTCCCCGAGCGCGAGCACATCGTGCACCCGATCGCCTCGATCACGCGTCGCCAGCGCACGTTCGGCTACACCGAGGAGGAGGTCCGGATCCTCCTGACGCCGATGGGGCAGACGGGCGCCGAGCCCCTCGGCGCGATGGGATCCGACACTCCGGTCGCCGTGCTCAGCGAGCGTCCGCGCCTCCTGTTCGACTACTTCACGCAGCAGTTCGCGCAGGTGACCAACCCGCCGCTGGACTCCATCCGCGAAGAGGTCGTGACGTCGCTCTCGCTGGGGCTCGGTCCCGAGCGCAATCTGCTGGAGTGGGGACCCGGGCACACGCGCGTCGTGACGCTGGACTTCCCCGTCATCGACAACGACGAGCTCGCCAAGATCCAGCACATCGACACCGCCCTGCCGGGGCGCACGTCGGTCACGATCCGCGGCCTCTACCGGGTCGAAGCCGGTCACAAGGGCATGCAGAAGCGCCTGGCGCAGATGTGCGACGAGGTCGATCAGGCGATCGAGGACGGCGCGGAGTTCATCGTGCTCTCGGACCGCGACTCCAACAAGGATCTCGCGCCCATCCCGTCGCTGCTGATGCTCGCCGCCGTGCACCACCACCTCATCCGCAAGGAGACCCGCATGAAGTGCGGTCTCGTGGTCGAGGCCGGCGATGTGCGAGAGGTCCACCACGTCGCAACGCTCATCGGGTACGGAGCATCCGCCGTCAACCCGTACCTCGCCATGGAGACCGTCGAGTACCTCGTGCGCGCCGGCTACATCACGGGCATCCCGCCCGAGAAGGCTGTCAAGAACCTCATCTACGCGCTCGGCAAGGGCGTGCTGAAGATCATGTCGAAGATGGGCATCTCGACGGTCTCCTCGTACGCGGGAGCGCAGGTCTTCGAGGCGGTCGGCCTGTCCGAGGAGTTCGTCGAGAAGTACTTCACGGGCACCGAGACGAAGCTCGGCGGTGTCGGGCTCGACGTCATCGCGGCCGAGAACGCGGCGCGCCACACGTACGCCTATCCCGAAGACGCGGCCGTGCGCGCCCACGAGCGGCTGTGGACCGGCGGCGAGTACCAGTGGCGCCGCGACGGCTCTCCTCACCTGTTCAATCCCGACACCGTGTTCCGGCTCCAGCACGCAACCCGCTCGCGCCGCTACGACATCTTCCGCGAGTACACCAAGCTCGTCGACGATCAGGCGAGCGAGCTGAAGACACTGCGCGGTCTGTTCAAGCTCAAGACCGAAGGCCGCCCAGCGGTGCCCCTGGACGAGGTCGAGCCGGTGTCGTCGATCGTGAAGCGATTCTCGACCGGCGCGATGAGCTACGGCTCGATCTCGAAGGAGGCGCACGAGACGCTTGCGATCGCGATGAATCGACTCGGTGCGAAGTCGAACACGGGCGAGGGCGGCGAAGACGTCGACCGGCTCCTGGACCCCGAGCGCCGCAGCGCGATCAAGCAGGTCGCCTCGGGCCGGTTCGGCGTCACGAGCCTGTATCTGACGGAGTCCGACGACATCCAGATCAAGCTCGCGCAGGGCGCGAAGCCCGGCGAAGGCGGGCAGCTTCCCCCGACGAAGGTGTACCCGTGGGTGGCGCGCACGCGGCACGCCACGGCGGGTGTCGGACTCATCTCGCCGCCTCCGCACCACGACATCTACTCGATCGAGGACCTCAAGCAGCTGATCTTCGACCTCAAGCGCGCAAATCCACGTGCCCGCGTGCACGTCAAGCTCGTGAGCCAGTCCGGCATCGGCGCGGTCGCCGCCGGAACCGCGAAGGCCCTGGCCGATGTGATCCTGGTTTCCGGTCACGACGGAGGCACCGGCGCCAGCCCGCTGAACTCGCTCAAGCACGCCGGGACGCCCTGGGAGCTCGGCCTGGCGGAGACGCAGCAGACGCTCATGCTGAACGGCATGCGCGACCGCGTCGCCGTGCAGGTGGACGGCCAGCTCAAGACGGGCCGCGACGTGATCATCGGCGCACTCCTGGGCGCGGAGGAGTTCGGGTTCGCGACCGCGCCGCTGGTGGTCTCCGGTTGCATCATGATGCGCGTCTGCCACCTCGACACGTGTCCCGTCGGCGTCGCCACGCAGAACCCCGTACTGCGGTCGCGCTTCAACGGCAAGCCGGAGTTCGTCGTCAACTTCATGGAGTTCATCGCCGAAGAGGTGCGAGAGTACCTCGCCGAACTCGGGTTCCGCTCCCTCGACGAGGCCATCGGCCACAGCGAGCTCCTCGACATCGACGGCGCGGTCGATCACTGGAAGGCCAACGGCCTCGACCTCGCGCCGGTGCTGCAGGGTCCGGTGTTCGCCGACGGCGAGCCGCGTCGCAACACCTCGGCCCAGAAGCACGAGATCGACGAGCACTTCGACATCCAGCTCATCGAGCGTGCGCGCGACGTCATCGCCCACGGCGGAGAGGTCACGATCGACCTGCCCATCCGGAACACGGAGCGAGCGGTCGGGACCTTGCTCGGACACCATGTCACGGTCGCGCGCGGTGAGAACGGGCTGCCCTCGGGCAGCATCGTCGTGAACCTCACGGGGTCGGCCGGCCAGTCGTTCGGGGCGTTCATGCCCGCCGGTATCACGCTTCGCCTCGAGGGTGACTCGAACGACTACGTCGGCAAGGGTCTCTCGGGTGGTCAGATCGTCGTGCGCCCGCCGCGTACGGCGACCTTCGACGCCTCGAAGAACGTGATCGCGGGCAACGTGATCGGCTACGGCGCCACCCAGGGCACCCTTTTCCTGCGCGGGGTCGTGGGCGAGCGCTTCTTCGTCCGCAACTCCGGGGCCACGGCCGTCGTCGAAGGTGTGGGGGACCACGCGCTGGAGTACATGACCGGCGGGCTCGCGGTGATCCTCGGCGTGACAGGGCGCAACCTCGGCGCGGGCATGTCGGGCGGCACGGCGTACGTCTACAAGCTCGACCGGAAGCTCGTCAACCGCGAGGCCCTGGCGTCCGGCGAGCTCGTGCTGGGCACACTCGGGTCGGGGGACGCCGAGATCCTGCGCGACCTGCTCGAGCAGCATGTGGCCGAGACCGATTCGACCCTCGCTGCGGCGATGCTGGCCGACTTCGAGTCGGAGCTCGAGAACTTCGTCCGCGTCCTTCCGCGCGACTACGCCGCGGTGCTCGAGACGCGTCAGAACGCGGTGGCGGAGGGGCTGGATCCCGACGGCGACGTCGTCTGGAATCGCATCTTGGAGGTGACGGGTGGCTGACCCGAAAGGCTTTCTGAAGGTCACCGAGCGAGAGCTGCCCCCGCGTCGGCCGATCCCGGTGCGCATCATGGACTGGAAAGAGGTCTATGAGCCGGGCGACTCCGCCGTGCTGCGGCGTCAGGCCGGCCGGTGCATGGACTGCGGTGTGCCGTTCTGCCACAAAGGCTGCCCGCTCGGCAACCTCATCCCCGAGTGGAACGACCTCACGTGGCGCGGCGAGGGGCGGTCGGCGAGCGAGCGCCTGCATGCGACCAACAACTTCCCGGAGTTCACCGGGCGCCTGTGCCCGGCGCCGTGCGAGAGCTCGTGCGTCCTCGGCATCAATCAGCCGGCAGTGACGATCAAGCAGATCGAGGTCTCGATCGTCGACGAGGCGTTCTCGCACGGCTGGGTCGAGCCCGAGCCGCCGGGGCGTCTCACGGGCAAGACGGTGGCCGTCGTCGGATCGGGCCCTGCCGGGCTGGCCGCCGCTCAGCAGCTCACCCGTGCGGGTCACACCGTCGCGGTGTACGAGCGTGACGACCGCATCGGCGGTCTCCTGCGGTACGGCATCCCCGACTTCAAGATGGAGAAGCGCCACCTCGAAGCTCGTTTGCGCCAGATGCAGGACGAGGGCACGAGGTTCCGCGCCGGCGTCGAGATCGGCCGCGACATCTCATGGAGCGACCTGCGTGCGCGGTACGACGCCGTCGTCATCGCGACCGGCGCGACCGTGCCCCGCGAGCTCGCGATCCCCGGCCGTGACCTGGCGGGTGTGCACTTCGCCATGGAGTACCTGGTCGAGTCCAACAAGGCGGTGGCCGGTGATGCGGTCCCGCACCAGATCTCGGCCGAGGGCAAGCACGTCGTGGTGATCGGCGGCGGGGACACCGGCGCGGACTGCATCGGCACCGCCCACCGGCACGGCGCGTTGAGCGTGACGAACCTCGCCATCGGGCGCCGTCCCCCGGAAGAGCGCCCGGACCACCAGCCCTGGCCGATGTCGCCGACGATCTTCGAGGTGCAGTCCGCACACGAGGAGGGCGGCGAGCGGTCCTACCTCGCCAGCACCGTCGAGTTCCTCGGCAACGACGCCGGCGAAGTGCGCGCGCTGCGCGTCGCCGAAACGGAGTTCGTGGACGGTCGCCGCGTGCCCAAGAGCGGTACCGAGCGCGAGATCCCCGCGGACCTGGTTCTCATCGCCATGGGCTTCACCGGTCCTGAGCGACAGCTCCTCGAGGAGCAGCTGGGCGCCCAGTTCACCGGGCGCGGCAACGTGCACCGCGAGCAGGACTACCAGACCACGGCCCCCGGCGTGTTCGTCGCGGGCGACGCCGGGCGCGGCCAGTCGCTCATCGTGTGGGCGATCGCCGAGGGTCGCGCCGCTGCGGCGAGCGTCGACGCCTACCTCATGGGCGAGACCCAGCTGCCCTCGCCCGTCCGCCCGACCGATGTCGCGATCGGCCTGCAGCCCGCGTAGGCTTTCCCACGGCATTCGCCCTAGAAAAACCCGGAGAACACACACGGATGAGACGCGCCAAGATCGTCGCCACCCTCGGACCCGCCACCTCGTCGTATGAGAGCGTGCGCGCGATCATCGATGCGGGCGTGGACGTCGCCCGCTTCAACCTGAGCCACGGGGACTACTCGGTCCACGACAACAACTTCGCCAACGTGCGCAAGGCGGCAGACGACGCGGGACGCCCCGTCGCCGTGCTGGTCGACCTGCAGGGGCCGAAGATCCGACTCGGCAAGTTCGAGAACGGCCCCCACGAACTCGCCGTCGGCGACACGTTCAAGATCACCACCGAGGACATCCTCGGGACCAAGGAGATCGTCGGCACGACCTTCAAGGGTCTTCCGAACGATGTGAAGCCCGGCGACTTCCTTCTGATCGATGACGGCAAGGTCCGCGTCGAGGTCGTCGAGAGCGACGGCACCGTCGTCACGACGAAGGTCATCGTGGGCGGGCCCGTGTCCAACAACAAGGGCATCAACCTGCCGGGCGTCGCCGTCAACGTTCCGGCGCTGTCCGACAAGGACGAGGCGGACCTGCGGTGGGGCCTTCGCGCCGGGGCGGACATCATCGCGCTGTCGTTCGTGCGGGACGCCAAGGACGTCCAGCGCGTCCACGTCATCATGGCCGAGGAGGGGCGCCACATCCCCGTCATCGCCAAGATCGAGAAGCCGCAGGCGGTCGACAACCTCGAGGAGATCATCGACGCGTTCGACGGGATCATGGTCGCGCGCGGCGATCTCGGCGTCGAGCTGCCGCTGGAAGCGGTGCCGATCGTCCAGAAGCGCGCGGTCGAGCTGTGCCGCCGCATGGCCAAGCCGGTCATCGTCGCGACGCAGATGCTCGAGTCGATGATCGAGAACCCGGTGCCCACGCGCGCCGAGACGAGCGATGTCGCCAACGCCGTCCTCGACGGCGCCGACGCGGTCATGCTCTCGGGCGAGACCAGCGTGGGCAAGTACCCGGTCGTCGTCGTCGAGACCATGGCGCGCATCATCGACTCGACCGAGGAGCACGGGCTCGAGCGCATCCAGCCCCTCACGACCAAGCCCCGCACCCAGGGCGGTGCCATCACGCTCGCCGCCCTCGAGGTCGCCGAGTTCGTCGATGCCAAGTACCTGTGCATCTTCACGGAGTCCGGCGACACGGCGCGACGCATGTCCCGCCTGCGGCCGCGCATCCCGATGATCGGGTTCACGCCGGAGCCGGGTATTCGTCGTCGCATGGCGCTCACGTGGGGCGTCACCTCGACTCTCGTCGAGCACGTCGCACACACCGACCGCATGTTCATCCAGGTCGACGATCACCTGCTGTCGAACGATCTCGCGAAGGTGGGCGACAAGGTGGTCGTGATCTCGGGCTCTCCTCCCGGAATCATCGGCTCGACCAATGACATCCGCATCCACAAGGTAGGCGACGCGGTTCACGGCAAGGCGCCGATCTACAAGTCGAACGAGATCTGACCGGGCGATCTGTTCCCTCAGCGGTCGCGCTCAGTATGCTGAGCGCGACCGCTGTCATTTCTCTCGTGTGGAGGCCGTCGCATGGATTTCTTCTGGTGGCTGCTGTGGATCTTCTGGTTCGTGGCCTACATCTACGTCGTCATCGTCATCATCACCGACCTCTTCCGCGATGAGAAGCTCAACGGCTGGTTCAAGGCCCTGTGGATCATCGCCCTGGTTTTCGTGCCGTTCCTGACCGCGCTGGTCTATGTGATCGCCCGCGGGAGCGGTATGGCCGCGCGCGCACGCGCTCGATACGTCTCAGCACCCGAGGTCGACGACTACAAACCGGCCGCATCGGCAAGCCCGGCTGACGACATCGCCAAGGCCAAGGCCCTCCTCGATGCCGGGTCGATCTCCCAGGGCGAGTTCGAGGCGCTCAAGAGCAAGGCGCTCGGAAACCAGTACTTCGGGGCCTGAACGCGCAAGGGCCGGATGCCGCGGGCAGTGCCGCCCGCGGTGGGCTAACGTGGAGCGGCGCAACGGTTCACCGCGCGGGAGGAAGACGCATGACCACACGCACGCCCGAGGCAACGGTCCACATTCTGTCGAGCACGGTAGCTCAGCTCCACGTCGGCGGTGAGGTCGAGCAGGTCGTCGCGGCGGACAGCCGTGCGCTGCGCGATCGCGTGGTCGAGGAGATCCGGCTGCTCGCCGCATCGGCGGGGGAGCCCGCGCACGCGACCCTCGTCGAGGGGTCGTCCCGGTGGCCGATCGTCGTGCACCCCGACGGGACCTTCGCGGAGTCGCTCGAGCCGGCCGCGGTGGCCGAGGCATCCCTCACACCGGCTCCTCCCGTCGTCACGGCGCCACCCGGCAGTGCGCCGGTCGTACCGGAGTCGCCGGCCGAACCGGCACCCGCCGTCTCGGCCGTGCCGCCTACCCGCGCGGCGGCCACCGCGGCGCGGGACACCGGCAAGCCGACGGTCCAGGACCTCCTCGATTCCCGCGACGCCGGGGAGCGTCCGCGCGCGACCGAGGGATGGCGGGCGACGATCCGCCGCGGCACAGGAGGGCTGATCTCCCCGAAGCCGGGGCGCGCGGAGCAGTCGCGGCTCGATCGCGAGAAGCGCGTGCAGCGCCGACTCGACGCCCCTCGGACGATCGTGGTCCTCAACCCCAAGGGCGGCGCCCACAAGACGACGAGCACCCTCCTGCTCGCGGCGACCTTCGGCACCTTGCGCGGTGGCGCGACGCTCGCGTGGGACAACAACGAGACCCGCGGCACCCTGGGGTGGCGCGCCCAGAACGCTCCGCACAACCGCACCGCGGTCGACCTGCTGGACGATCTGGGCCGATTCGCCGATCCGAGCGCGGCGGGACTGGCGGCTCTCGACACGTATGTGCGAACCCAGGTCGATGCGCGGTTCGACGTGCTGGCCTCCGATGAGGATGCCGCGGCATCCTCCACGATCGACGCCGCGGCGTTCGACCGCCTCCATGCGCTGCTCCGCCGCTACTACCGGCTCATGATCATCGACACCGGCAACAACATGCGGGCGTCCAACTGGATCGCCGCCGTCGCGGCCGCCGACCAGCTCGTGATCGTGTCGACGGTGCGCGAGGACACCGCGGCCAGCGCGGCCTGGCTGCTCGACGGGCTGCGCGAGAAGGGCTTCGGCGACAAGGTCGACCGCGCCGTGACGGTGCTCACGGCGCCTTCCTCGCGCCCGGACAAGCGTCTGGAGTCGCGGCTGACGCGCCACTTCCAGCAGGTCACGTCGGGGGTCGTCATCGCGCCGTTCGACCCCTCGCTCGTCGACGGCGGCCCGATCGACTTCGACGCTCTCTCGTCTCAGACGCGTGACGCGTGGCTGTCGGTCGCCGCGACGGTGGCCGATCGTCTCTGATCGCGAACCGGGGGAGTGCCGGTGGTGGGAGTCGAACCCACACGCCCTCTCGGGCAACCGAGTTTGAGTCGGTCGCGTCTGCCATTCCGCCACACCGGCAGCCGGCTGATGCCCGCTTCCGCGATTGACCATACCGTAGGATTCAATGGTGACTGAGCAGGAGCAGACCCCCGCAACGCCGGCATCGACCCCCCGCCGCGTGGTGGTCGCCGAGGACGAGTCGCTGATCCGACTCGACATCGTCGAGATCCTCCGCGACAACGGCTTCGACGTCGTCGGCGAGGCCGGAGACGGCGAGACGGCGGTGCAGCTTGCCACCGACCTCCGCCCCGACCTGGTCATCATGGACGTCAAGATGCCGCAGCTCGACGGCATCTCCGCAGCCGAGAAGCTCAGCAAGAATCACATCGCTCCGGTCGTCCTCCTCACCGCGTTCAGCCAGAAGGAACTGGTCGAGCGTGCGAGCGAGGCCGGTGCTCTCGCGTACGTCGTCAAGCCGTTCACGCCGAACGACCTGCTGCCTGCGATCGAGATCGCCCTGGCCCGCTACGAGCAGATCATCACGCTCGAGGCCGAGGTGGCCGACATGGTCGAGCGCTTCGAGACCCGCAAGCTGGTCGACCGCGCGAAGGGTCTGCTGAACGAGAAGATGGGGCTGTCCGAGCCCGAGGCCTTCCGGTGGATCCAGAAGGCGTCGATGGATCGCCGGCTCACCATGCAGGACGTCGCCAAGGCGATCATCGAGCAGCTCGCGCCCAAGAAGTGAATCCTGCGGCAGGGCTCATCGTCCAGTAGCCCGCGAAGCGCGCAGATCGGGACGAAGCCCGCGAGAAGACGCCGGTGCGCGACATCCGCTCTCTCACCGCTGCGGCAGATCCTTCACGTGGTTCGTGATGCGAATCGTCGAGCAGCGTCGTCCTTCGTCGTCGGTGACGACGATCTCGTGCACGGTGACCGTCCGGCCGAGGTGGAGCGGTGTGCACACGCCGGTGACAATTCCCGAGGTCGCCGAGCGAGTGTGGGTCGCATTGATGTCGACGCCGACGGCGAGCCTCCCGGGACCGGCGTGCAGATTCGCCGCCATCGAGCCCAGCGACTCGCCGAGCACGACATACGCGCCGCCGTGCAGCAGGCCGACCGGCTGCGTGTTGCCTTCGACGGGCATCGTCGCGACGCACCGCTCGACGGAGAACTCGGTGAAACGGAGCCCCATCTTCTCGGCGAGGGCTCCCATGCCGCGGTTCGCCGCCCATTCCAGACCGTCGACGGGGGCGGGGGCGTTCTCAGGCATCCAGGCACCTTCGGGGAGGGAGGGCGTGTCTCCGGCCCTGGCTAGGCTTGCAGGGTGACGGACTCCGCAAAGCCTACCCTTCTCGTCGTGGACGGCCACTCGCTGGCCTACCGGGCCTTCTACGCTCTTCCCGTCGACAACTTCTCCACGAAAGACGGTCAGCACACCAACGGCATCTACGGATTCCTCGCGATGCTGATCAACCTCATCAAGGCTGAGCGGCCCACTCACATGGCGGTCGCGTTCGACACATCGCGGCAGTCGTTCCGCACGCGTGAGTACCCCGAGTACAAGGCGAACCGCTCCGAGACCCCCTCGGAGTTCAAGGGGCAGATCCCGATCCTCCAGGACTGCCTCGCCGCGATGAGCATCACGGTGATCCAAAAGGAGGACATCGAGGCCGACGACATCCTCGCCACGCTGGCGACCCAGGCGGCCGAGCAGCACTTCGACGTCCTCGTCTGCTCCGGTGATCGCGACACCATCCAGCTCGTGAACGACGACATCACCCTCCTGTATCCGAATGTGCAGGGTGTCTCGCAGCTCAAGCGCTACGACCGGCAGGCCGTCATCGACCGCTATGGCGTACCCCCGGAGCAGTATCCCGACATCGCCGCCCTGGTCGGCGAGACCAGCGATAACCTCCCCGGCGTGCCGAAGGTCGGCGAGAAGACGGCCGTGAAGTGGCTCAATCAGTTCGGCTCGCTCGATGCGCTCCTCGAGCAAGCCGACAAGGTGACCGGGGTGGTCGGCGGCAACCTGCGCGAGAACCTCGACGCCGTCCGCCGCAACCGGACGCTCAATCGTCTCCTCACCGACGTCGACCTCCCCGTCGCCATCGACGAGCTCGAGGTCAAGCCCATGGACGCGCAGGCGGTGCGCGACATCTTCGCGCGCCTGGAGTTCAAGACCCTCATTCCCCGCGTCGCCGAGCTGGCGGGCATCGAGCAGCAGATGGCCGCGGTCGCCTCGGCCGCCGCCGTCCCCATGCCGCAGCCCGCCGAGCCTTCGCCGACCGATCTCCTCGCGTGGCTCGAGGCCGCCGACGGTCCGGTCGGCGTCACGCTCGTGCTCGAAGCCGGCCTGCCCCGTCGCGTGGGCTTCGCGACGGCGAATGCCGCGGCCGAGGCCGAGTGGACGCCCGAGGTGCAGAACGTGCTCGGCCCGTGGTTCGCGTCAGAAGCCCCCAAGCTGTTCAGCGACGCCAAGCCCCAGGTGAAGGGGCTGCGCCGCGCGGGGCTCACCGTGGGCGGGCTCGACTTCGACACGGTCCTGGCCGGGTGGCTGCTTCGACCGAGCCTTCCTGACAAGACCCTCGCCGACCTCGTCGACCGGTACCTCGACGAGAAGCTCCCCGAGTCCGACCCCACGCAGCTCGTGCCCGAGACCGAGGGGGCGACACCAGGACAGCTGTCGTGGTTCACGGTCCGCGTCGCGGAGGCGCTCCGAGGCGAACTGCCTGCGAGCGTCGAGAAGGTGCTCACCCAGATCGAGCTGCCGACCCTCCTCACCCTCGCCGACATGGAGCTCGCGGGAGTCGCCGTCTCCCACGACACCCTGGCGACGTTCTCGGCCGAGCTGGGGCAGCGCGCTGACGGGATCGCCCAAGAGGCGTTCGCGGCGATCGGCCGCGAGGTCAATCTCGGCTCGCCCAAGCAGCTCCAGGAGGTTCTCTTCGACGAGCTGCAGCTTCCGAAGACGCGCAAGACCAAGACCGGCTACTCGACGGACGCCGCTGTCCTGGCCGACCTGCAGGAGACCAACCCGCACCCGTTCCTCGACCTGCTGCTCCAGCATCGTGAGGCCACGAAGCTCCGCCAGATCATCGAGTCCCTCGACACGTCGATCGCCGGCGACGGCCGTATCCGCACGACCTACGTCCAGACCGGCAGCCAGACGGGTCGGCTGTCGAGCACCGACCCCAATCTGCAGAACATCCCGATCCGCACTGAGGAGAGCCGACGCATCCGCTCGGCCTTCACCGTCGGCGAAGGGTACGAGACCCTGCTCACGGCGGACTATTCGCAGATCGAGATGCGGATCATGGCGCACCTGTCGGAGGATCCGGGCCTCATCGAGGCGTTCAACTCGGGCGAGGATCTGCACCGATTCGTCGGCGCCCGTGTGTTCTCGGTCGACCCCGCCGACGTGACGCCCCAGATGCGCACGAAGGTCAAGGCGATGTCCTACGGGCTCGTCTACGGACTCTCGGCCTTCGGCCTGTCGAAGCAGCTGCGGATCGAGCAGTCCGAGGCCAAGCAGCTGATGATGGAGTACTTCGCCCGCTTCGGCGCCGTGCGCGACTACCTGCGCTCATCGGTCGAGCAGGCGCGGATCGACGGCTACACCGAGACCATCTTCGGTCGACGCAGGCCGTTCCCCGACCTGGCCAGTCCCAATCGCGTACTGCGGGAGAACGCCGAGCGAGCCGCCCTGAACGCGCCCATCCAGGGCAGCGCGGCCGACATCATGAAGATCGCGCTGTTCCACATTCACGACGACTTCGCCTCCGCAGAACTCCGTTCGCGCGTCCTCCTGCAGATCCACGACGAACTCGTCGTCGAGGTGGCTCCCGGCGAGTGGGACGCAGCCGAGAAGATCGTCCGTGAGCGGATGGGCGACGCCGCGACGCTCTCGGTGCCGCTCGACGTCCAGATCGGACGAGGCGCCGACTGGAACGAGGCGGGTCATTGACCCCGTCGGCGCACGAAGCGCGTTTGGCGCGTCGCCGAACGCGTCCCTAGGCTCGACGCATGACTGACGAAACACGCACGCCCACGCCGATCGACACGATCGCTGACGCATGGGTCGACACTCTCGCCGAGCTCGAGCCCACCCTCGCGACCTACATCGGCCGGAGCGAGTTCAACGACCGGTTCGGCGACTACAGCCCGGCGGGGCAGGAGCGCCTCATCGAAGAGGGACGCAAGACTCTCGCCGCCCTCGCCGCAGCCACCCCGGTGGACGACATCGACGCCGTCACCAAAGAGGATCTGGCTCGCGAGATCGAGCTCGGGATCGAGCTCGACGACGCCAAGTGGCATCTGCGCGACCTCAACGTGATCGCCTCGCACGCGCAGGATATCCGCTCCGCGTTCGACCTCATGCCGACCGACACGACCGACGACTGGTCGATCATCTCGACCCGTCTCGGCGCGGTCCCCGCGGCGATCGAGGGCTACGTGCACTCGCTTCGCGCGGGCATCGAGCAGGGTGTCGTCCCTGCCCGACGCCAGGTCGTCGAGGTCGCGACCCAGATCGGCCGCTACACAGAGGACACCGGCTTCTTCGCGAGTTTCGCGGCTGAGGCGGCCCCCGCGGAGGGCCAGCTGCCGGCATCCCTCGCGCGTGAGCTGGCCGACAACGCCAACGCCGCCCGTGTCGCCTACGACGAGCTCGCCCGGTTCCTCGGCACCGAGCTCGCCCCCGCCGCGACCGAGAAAGATGCGGTGGGCCGGGAACTTTACGCCCTGCACTCCCGCCGCTTCCTGGGTGCGACGGTCGACCTCGACGAGACGTACGAGTGGGGTGTCGAGGAACTCGCGCGCATGGTCGCCGAGCAGGAGTCGATCGCGAACGAGATCAAGGAGGGCGCCTCCGTCGAGGAGGCCGTCGCGTTCCTCGAACAGGACGACAGCCGCAAGCTCCACGGCACCGCCGCCCTCCAGCGGTGGATGCAGGAGACGAGCGACCGTGCGGTCGAGGAGCTGGGCCGTACCCACTTCGACATCCCCGAGCCGATCCGCAAGCTCGAGTGCATGATCGCGCCGACGAAGGAGGGCGGGATCTATTACACCGGGCCGACCGACGACTTCTCGCGTCCCGGGCGCATGTGGTGGTCGGTGCCCGAGGGGGTCGAGTCGTTCGACACGTGGCGCGAGCTCACCACCGTGTATCACGAAGGTGTCCCGGGTCACCACCTCCAGATCGCGCAGGCGGTCTACAACCGCGCGCAGCTGAACAGCTACCGCCGTCTGCTCGGCGGAACCTCCGGTCACGCCGAGGGCTGGGCCCTGTACGCCGAGCGGCTCATGGAGCAGCTCGGCTACCTCGATGACCCGGCCGATCGTCTCGGCATGCTCGACGGGCAGCGGATGCGCGCGGCGCGCGTCGTGCTCGACATCGGCGTCCACCTCGAGAAGCCGCGGCCGGACGGCCAGGGCATCTGGGACGCCGACTTCGCGCTGGAGTTCATGCGCCACAACGTCAACATGCCGGACGAGTTCGTCACGTTCGAGGTCAACCGCTACCTCGGGTGGCCGGGCCAGGCGCCGTCGTACAAGGTGGGGCAGCGCATCTGGGAGCAGTTGCGCGATGATGTCGCGGCCCGCGAAGGATCCGAGTTCTCGATCAAGCGCTTCCACAAGCGCGCGCTCGACATCGGCGGCGTCGGCCTCGACACCCTCCGCAGCGCGCTGTCGCACTGAGCGGACTCAGTCGCGGAGGTCGTGGGACAGCAGCCCCACGACCTCCGCGTCACTTGTCTGGGTGAAGTCGTCGTAGAACTCGCCCACCGCCCAGAACGGGCGCATCCGATGCGGGCACACGTACCCGTCCACGTCGTCCGGTCCGGGCTCCCACTCCGCCGGCGCGACCGGCGCCGCGAGGATCACCCGCCCTGCTCCCCGGGCTCGAAGGGACCGGCACGCCGCGGTCGCCGTCGCGCCGGTCGCGATCCCGTCGTCGACCACGATCACGACGCGATCGCGAACGTCGTCGGCGGCCCCGAAGAGCCGGCCGCGACGCTCGAGCTCCACGCGTTCCGCGGCCTCCACCTCCGCGATCCGGGCCGGAGAGACGGCATCCTCCCGTCGGGGTGCGGCGTTGAGCACCCGGACGTCCTCGGCGATCGCGCCCACGGCGAACTCCTCCTGCCCGGGAGCTCCGAGCTTGCGCACGATCACGACGCCGAGCGGGAGGCCGAGCACGCGCGCGACCTCCGCCGCGACGACGACACCGCCTCGCGGGATCCCGGCGACAAGCGCGTCCCGGCCCCGCCACGATGCGAGTACGTCCGCGAGCTCGTGCCCTGCGGCGGTACGGTCGGCGAAGAGGGCCATAGGCTCACGGTACGCCCGCGGCATCCTCTCGTCTGCCGGGAATGGGGCGCACGCACGTCGGGTTCCCCCTGTCACATGATTCATTCAAGCGAATGGAAAGGATGCCACGCATGGCCGACCTCGCCACTGTGGAGCTGGGACTGGACACGTTCGGAGACGTGACGCACGACGACGCGGGGGAGCCCGTGACCCATGCGCAGACGATCCGCAACGTCGTCGACCAGGCGGTGCTCGCCGACGAGGTGGGCCTGTCGTTCTTCGGAGTGGGGGAGCACCACCGCCGCGAGTTCGCGATCTCCAGCCCCGAGATCGTGCTCGCCGCTGCGGCAGCGCGCACGTCGCGCATTCACCTCGGCACCGCCGTCACCGTGCTCTCCAGCGATGATCCGGTACGCGTGTTCGAGCGGTTCGCAACGCTCGACGCCGTCTCTCACGGTCGCGCGGAGGTGATCCTCGGTCGAGGCTCGTTCATCGAGTCCTTCCCGCTGTTCGGCTACGACCTGCGCGACTACGAGACGCTGTTCGACGAGAAGCTGGATCTCTTTTCGCAGCTGCTGGAGGAGAAGCCCGTGACCTGGCAGGGCACGCTCCGCGCGCCTTTGCAGGAGGCCGACGTGTTCCCCAAGACGGAGAACGGCCTGCGCGCGTGGGTCGGCGTCGGCGGCACGCCCGAGTCGGTGGTGCGCGCCGCGCGGTACGGCTATGGCCTCATGCTCGCGATCATCGGCGGACCGGCCGAGCGGTTCCGGCCGTTCGCCGACCTCTATCGTCGCTCGCTCGCCACCTTCGACAAACCGCACCTCCCCATCGGCGTGCACTCGCCCGGTCATATCGCTGCGACGGATCAGGAAGCCTGGGAAGAGGCATACGACGGGTTCGCGGCGATGAACAACACCATCGGCCGCGAGCGGGGGTGGCCGCCCTACAGCCGCATGCGGTTCCAACGCGACGTCGGTCCCGAGGGCGCCCTTTACGTGGGCTCGCCCGAGACGGTGGCACGCAAGATCGTCGACACGGTGAAGTCGCTGGGGGTGCAGCGCTTCGACATGAAGTTCTCGACGGGCACGCTGTCGCACGAGCGGCTGATGAATTCGATCGAGCTGTACGGCACGAGGGTTGCGCCGCTCGTGCGGGACATGCTGTCGTGACGACCCGGGCGCGCCCGTGCGTCCGTAGCATGACGCTATGACGGATGCCGAGCCGCGCGTCGCGGCCACGATCTCGCGACGGCTGGACGAACTGCCCTTCACCCGGCGGCACCTCAGGGTCCTCACGGGCTCGGGTCTGGGCTGGGCGCTGGACGCGATGGATGTCGGACTCATCTCCTTCGTGATCGCCGCCCTCGCGGTCCAATGGCAGCTGCAGCCGCAGGAGACGGCGTGGATCGCGTCCGTCGGGTTCATCGGCATGGCGGTCGGCGCCAGTGTCGGAGGACTTCTGGCCGATCGATTCGGGCGCCGGTCGGTCTTCGCCGTCACCCTGCTGGTGTACGGTCTGGCCACCGGCGCGAGCGCGCTCGTCGGCGGGCTCGTGGCGCTGCTCATCCTGCGCTTCATCGTCGGCCTGGGACTCGGCGCCGAACTGCCTGTCGCTTCCACCTACGTGAGCGAGTTCGCGCCCGCGCGGATGCGCGGCCGGCTCATCGTCTTCCTCGAGGCCTTCTGGGCGGTGGGATGGACGGCGGCGGCCCTCATCGGGTACTTCGTCATCCCGGCGTCCGAGGCGGGGTGGCGATGGGCGTTCGCGCTCGGCGCCCTCCCGGCGGCCTACGCACTCGTTGTCCGGTGGGGGCTGCCCGAGTCGGCGCGCTGGCTCGAGCGTCGCGGCCGATTCGCGGATGCTGAGCGCGTGGTGCGCTCCTTCGAGGAGTCGGCGGGGGCAGCATCCCCTTCTTCCGCGGCAGCGACCCAGAGGGTGGATGCCGCGCCCCCCGTTGCGACGAGTCTCTCGTCCCGGCTGGCCGCCCTCTGGGCGACGGAGTTCCGCGTTCGCACGGCGTGCCTGTGGCTCGTGTGGTTCTGCGTGAACTTCTCGTACTACGGCGCGTTCATCTGGATCCCGTCGATCCTCGTCGCGCAGGGTTACGACCTGGTTCGCTCATTCGGATTCACCCTGGTCATCACCCTCGCCCAGCTTCCGGGATACGCCGTGGCGGCATGGCTGATCGAGGTCTGGGGCCGCCGCGTGACGCTGTCGGTGTTCCTGGTCGGATCCGCTATAGCAGCGGGATTCTTCGGCACCGCTTCGACCGAGGTCGCCGTCATCGCCGCCGGAATGGCGCTGTCGTTCTTCAACCTCGGCGCGTGGGGGGCGCTGTACGCCGTCACGCCCGAGATGTACCCCACGTCCCTTCGGGCGACCGGCTCCGGCTGGGCCGCCGGCGCCGGCAGGCTCGCGTCGATCCTGGCACCGCTCAGCGTCCCGCTGCTCCTGGCAGCCGGAGGCGCCCCGCTCCTGTTCGTCGTGTTCGCCGTGTTCTTCGCCGTCGCCGCCGTCGCCGCCTGGGGGCTCGTCGACCGGCGTGGAGCGGCTCTCGACGACCGCTGACCGACCGTAGGCTGGGACGATGGCATCCGTGCGGTACGTCGCGATCGGCGACTCCTTCACCGAGGGCGTGGGCGACGAGCTTCCCGACGGACGCGTGCGCGGCTGGGCCGACCTCGTCGCTCAGGGGTGGGCGCAATCGAGCGGAGAGGCGGTGCAGTACGCCAATTTCGCGATACGGGGAAAGCTCGTGTGGCCGATCGTCGAGCAGCAACTCGAGCCGGCGCTCGCGCTGCGGCCGACCCACCTGTCCTTCAACGGCGGGGGGAACGACATGCTCCGGCCGCGAACGAGCGTGTCCCGCATCTTGGACGCGTTCACCCATGTCCTTCGCCGATGCGATGAGGAGGGTGTGCGGCTCATCGTGCTGTCGGGCGCCAATCCGTCGGCCCAGCTTCCGCTCAGCCGGGTGATCCAGCGCCGCGGCGACCTCCTCTCCGCGGCCGTCTCGAACAAGCTCGCCGACCGCGACGACGTCGTGCGCGCGTTCAACTGGCCCGACCGCGAACTCTCCCGCCCGCCGTACTGGTCCGAGGACCGCCTGCACATGAACGCCCGCGGACACCACCGCGTGGCCGCCCGAGTGCTCACCGCGTTGGGGCAGGAGCCCGACCCGGCATGGTGGTCGCTCCCGGAACTTCCCGCGGCCCTGACCCGCGGTGCCGCCTACTACAGGGAGCACGTCGGGCCATGGGTCCGGCGGCGCCTGACGGGAACGTCATCCGGCGACGGGCGCGCGCCCAAGCATCCGGATTGGTTCGAGGTGCGCCCCTCAGCGTTCTGATCCCGACCCCACGTCGTCCGATGCGAGCGCGTACTCGGATCCGGAGGCGGTGCGCTCGAGCAGCCCGGCGTCGACCAGGTGTCGTCGCAGCGCCGCGACGTCATCGGTGAATCGGCGAAGACGATCGTTCGCCTCGCGCTCGGTGAAGACGACGCCGTGTTCGAATGCCTGCCCGGCGACCCAGCGGAGGAGCTCGTCGCGATCGGCAGCCTTGACCGGATAGCGGTCGATGCGTCCGCGACCATCGAGGAACCGCCCGGGCCCGGTCGGGCGTGCTCTCGGCTGCTCGGCGAGCAGCCCGCGGACGAAGCCTTCGTCGAGGCGGAGATCGCCGGACTCGTCGCGCACCAACCCGAGCTCGACGAGCCGCGCCACCGCGCGGTCCCGGCGATCGCCGCGCAGGTGCTCACCGCCCATCGCCTCGGCGAGCACCGCGCGCAGATCCGGGTTGAGAAGCGCGGCGGCGACACCGCGCCACCGCTCGCTCACGAGGGTGTTCCCGTCACAGAGTAGGTGAGTTCGGCGAAGGCGCCCGCGCGTCGCACGCCGGTCAGGTGCAGGACGTCGGCGCCGAGGTCGCGGGGGAGCAGGGGCTTGCCCGAGATGAGCGTCGCGGGGGCCACCGAGAGCCGGATCTCATCGAGCAGCCCGGCATCCGAGAACTGACCGGCGAGATCGCCGCCACCGACGACCCAGACATCACGATCGCCCGCCGCGGCGCTGATCTGCGGCCAGACCCGGCGGACGTCATCCCGCACGAATCGCACATCGGCACCGGGGATCGATGGCAGATCGCGCCGGGTGAAGACGAAGGTCGGCCGCCTGCCGTAGTACGCCGGCCACTTCTCGGGGTGAGCGATCAGGTCTTCGTGGCGGACAACCCATTCGTAGGTCGCGGAACCCTGCACGAGCACTCCGATGCCGGAGAGGAACTCCTGGAAGTCAGCGTCACCCCCTTCGCCGCCGGGGACGGAGAAGAGCCAGTCGAGCGAATCGGCGTCGTCGGCGAGGAATCCGTTCAAGGTCGTCGCAGTGTAGAAGACGGTGCGAGGCATTTCGCAACGGTATCGCCGACCTCGGACGTTGACCGGTATTCAACTGATGTGTATAGTACCAATCAGTTGAATGAGGAGGGCAGTATGACCACCGATCAGCTCAGTCGCACGTTCGCCGCCCTGGCGGACCCGACCCGCCGCGCCATCCTCGAGCGGCTGAGCGGGGGAGCGGCGACGGTCGGCGAACTCGCCGAGCCGTTCGACATGACCTTCGCCGCCGTCTCGAAGCATCTCCGCGTCCTCGAATCCGCGGGCCTGGTGACCCGCGGACGCGAGGCGCAGTACCGTCCCGCCGCCCTCGACGCACGCCCGCTCGCGGATGCCTCCCGCTGGATCGGCGACTACGCACGCTTCTGGGAAGACAGCGTCGATGCCCTCGACCAGTACCTGAACGCCCTTCAGCAGCTCCGGACCACCACCACCGACCGAACACAGGAGACATCATGACCGAGTACTTCACCCTCACCCGCACGCTGCGCGCCCCGCGCGAGCTCGTCTTCGATGCGCTCACCCGGCCGGAGCACTTCGCCGTCTGGTTCGGCACCGCAGCCGTCGAAGTGCCGCAGGAGAGCCTCGTGATGGATGTGCGTCCCGGGGGAGCGTTCCGGGCCGTGATGGTGCTGCCCGACGGCAATCGCATCGACTGGTCGGGGGAGTACTCGGCCGTCGAGCCGCCGTCGCACCTCGCCATGACCCTCACCGATCAGCCGGACGGCGACGCGGGACTTCCGGTCCTGTTCGACCTCGATGAGGTCGACGGCGGCACCCAGCTGACCATCCGTCAGGATCGCGCCGACTTCACCGACGAGCAGGTGGCAGCGACGATCGCCGGCTACAACGCCTTCGTCGACGACATGGAGCGTGTCGTCGAGGCGATGACCGGCGCCTGACTCACAGGGCCCCGGGCCGTCGAAGCGCGCGCACGGCGAGCTCGCTGCCCGCGTTCGCGGCAACCATCGTGTCGGCGCCGCCCAGTGCCGACACGATGTAGCCTGCCGCGAAGGCGTCGCCGGCGCCCGTCGAGTCGAGCACATCGTCGACCCGGCCCACCGGCACGTCGTGGACGGCATCGGCGGTGCGGACCCTCACCGGCTCGCCACCGCGCTTCACGACGAAGACCGCAGATCCGGTATCCAGGTCGAGTTCGTCGGCTACGACCGCCTCCTCGGCGTTGGCGAAGACGACGGAGGGATTGACGCGGTCGACGATCTCCTGCAGCACGACGGGGCCGATCTCCCGCATCGTGGCGACGCTGGACAGGTCGAGGCTTACGGGCGCGCCCGCCGCGAGAACCGCGGCCGCGGCATCCAGGATCGCCGCGCGCGATGCCGGCGCCGCGAAACCGTACAGGGGCAGATGAAGCCAGTCCGCGCCGTCGAGCCACGCCGGGTCGACGGCGTCGAGCTGTGCCGCGGCGCCACGGTCGGTGATCATCGTGCGCTCGCCCTCGGCGTCGACCAGCACGACGATCGCTCCGGTGCGTCCTGCGCGCTGGACAAAGGGCTCCACGCCTGCCGACTGGAGCTCTTCGACGAGTGCGCGGCCTATGGTGTCGTCGCCGACCCTTCCGATGAAGCGCGCCGGATGCTGCGCCGCGACGGCAACCGCCACGTTGGCGGCGCTCCCGCCCCGGGTGAGCCGCACTTCGGCGGGATTGTCGGTGCCGCGCTCGAGCGGGCCGCTGCCGAGGACGATGAGATCTGCGACGAGGTCGCCGATGACGAGGATCACCGATCCGGTCCCGACAGCGCCACCGCGATCTCCGCACCGAGTCGGACGTTCCCGCGATAGACGTCCACGTTGACGTCGAGGCTCCGGCCATCCGTCTCACGCTGCATGAAGTCCAGAAGGAACGGCGTCGTGTCGTGTCCGGTCACGCCGGCGGCGTCGGCCGCCGCGAGGGCGCGGGCGAGAACGTCGTCGTGCAGATTCGGATCGAGCTCGCGCTCCGATGAGACGGGGTTGGCGATGAGCAGGGTGGAGGAGATGCCCAGGCTGTCGCGCACACGTGCGATGCGCGCGATCTCGGCGGGGGAGTCGACCGAGTACTCGATGTCATGCCCCGAGTCGGCCACGTAGAAGCCGGGATAGTCGGTGGTCCGGTAGCCCAGTACGGCGAGGTTGAGCGTCTCGAGTCGCTCGAGGGTCAGGGGGATGTCGAGAATCGACTTCACTCCGGCGCTGACGACCACCAGAGGCAGCGTGGCGAGGGTCCCCAGGTCGGCGGACTCGTCGAAGGTCTGCTGCGCCTCCCGGTGGACGCCCCCGAGACCGCCGGTCGAGAAGACACGCACGCCCGCAAGATGAGCGAGGTAGGCAGTCGCCGCGACGGTCGTCCCCGCGCTGAGACCCTTGGATGCGACGACGGGAACGTCGCGGAGGCTCGCCTTGACGACACCGTCGTCTTCGCAGAGCCGCACGATCTCCGACGGCGAGAGGCCCACCGTCGGTCGACCGTCGATCACTCCGATGGTGGCGGGGACGACGCCGAGCGCGCGGACGCTCGCCTCGGCCTCCTGAGCGACGTCGACGTTGCGCGGTCGCGGCAGCCCATGAGTGAAGATCGTCGACTCCAGCGCCAACACGGCTGCCCCCGATGCGACTGCGGCCTGCACTTCGGGGGAGACGACGAGGGGAGTGGTCACGGCGGGTCCTTCCGGTCGGATGTCGCCACCCTATAGAGGCGGCGGACCCGCCGCGACGCACCGTGCCGGGCACCGAACACGTCATCCCGCGATTTGTCAAGACCCTCTGCGGCCGATCGGGGTTGCACCATGGTGGGGACGCAGGACGATCACGTCCGCAATCAGGGGAGGGCCGACCGTCGCGCCCCGGAAAGGAACCTCGCATGAGCATCGGAGCAGGTATTGCGCTGTTCGCGATCGGAGCGATTCTCGCGTTCGCCGTGAACATCGACGTCGAATACGTGAGCCTCGACATGATCGGGTACATCCTCATGGCGGCCGGAGCGGTCATCTTCTTCCTGGGGATCATCCTCATGATGCGTCGCCGGAGCGCGGAGTCGGTCACCCGCACGGCCGTCGACCCCGCCGGCGGGGAGCAGGTCACCCGTCGCACCACCAGCACAACGGACGACAGCGTCGGACTCTGACAAAGACCACGACGAGCGGGCGGAGCCACCGCGGCCCCGCCCGCTTGCTCTGTTCGCAGGGCAAACCTCGCGAGTCAGGAGCGCTCCACCGGAAGCCACAGTTCGCACGTCGCCGTCGCGAAGTCCGGCGAGCGATCCAGCACTGCGACGATGGACGGGCCGGGTCGCAGGCGCCACGGGTTGGACGGGAACCATTCGCTCGCCGTCGCCGCCCACGCCTCCTGCAGGGCGTCGGGGTACGCGCCGTCGACGCGGAAGACCGCCCACGTCCCCGAAGGCACATCGATCACATCGAGGTCCTCGGGGGGAGTGGATCCCTCGGCGACGGCCACACCGTGGAGGTAGGTGAGTTCGCTGCCCTCGGCATAGTCCGGGTCGACGTCTGCGCTCACCTGGAGGAGCCCGGACGGCTCGGCAGTGCTGAGCGCCTTCAGTCGGTCGTGCTCCGTCGCCGGAAGCGACGCGATGTGGGCCTGGATGTGCGGATTGACGCCTCGGTGGATGAGAGGGACGCGCGCGGCGTGGCCCACAAGGAGGAACGAGGGTCGGTCGGCAATTCGGTTGATCATGGATTCTTTCCCTTCGACGGTCAGGCGGAACCTGAGCTGCGGTTGCGTGCGAAGGGGGCCGCCGTCACGGCGGACCTCGGCCGGACCGGCGCCGTGGACGGAGCGGAACGCTCGCCCGAAGGCTTCGCTTGAGCCGTATCCATAGCGGACCGCGATCCCGAGCAGATCGCCGCCGCCGAGCACGTCGGCCGCGGCGACCGCCATCCGTCGCCGCCGGATGTACTCGGAGAGCGGCATCCCGGCGAGCGAGGAGAACATCCGGCGCAGGTGGTACTCGGTCGTTCCGAGACTCCGTGCGACGCCGGGGATGTCGAGCTCGTCGCCGAGCCCGGCCTCCACCACGTCGACGACGCGGTTCAGATCAGCGATCACGCTTCCCCCTTCGACATCCAGCCTGGTCGTCGCGCGGAGCGCGCGCCCGATCATCGAGGCCCGAATCTATCGGGCGCGGGGGAGTCCGGGTGCTTCCGTCAAGAAGAGAGGCCGGGCGTCGGAGAGGAGGTCTTGCCGGAGCGGGCGGATCGCCTCTGCAGGGCGCGCCAGATGAGGAAGGCGCCGGCGAACATGATCGCGAGCGGTCCGGCGAGGTTGAGCAGCAGGACCCACTCCGCCGCACTCAGCAGCACGGCGACGGCGGCGACCGTGAGCACGGCCGCCGGGATCCACGCCCACCACCGGCGTCCCGCGCCCCCGGGCAGCACGGCGACGAGGGCGAACGTCGCGGCCGCTCCGAGAAGGAACACCGCACCCGTCGTCGGTCCCTCGACGGCTCCGGTCAGTGCGATCGTCGCAGCCATCGTCGCCAGCACCCCGCCGGGAATGATCGCCCACCAGTGCCGGATGTCCCGCAGATACGCGGCCCAGAATCCTAGACCGAGCGCGCCGAGCATGGCCGCGCCCGCCCATCGGCCCCCGACTGCGGGGCTCATGTCCATCACCGTGACGATCGCCGCTCCCGCGAGGGCCGCACTCGGCAGCGCGGCCCACCAATCGTCGCGGCTCGCGAAGAACACGTAACCGAACACGGCGGCCCCGCCGAGCAGGACCACCGTCTGCAGCAGGGGTGGTGCCTCGACGTCGGCGACCTCCAAGAGCATCAGCACTCCCGCCGTGAGAACGAGCACACCGAGAGTGATCTGAACCCACACGCGCCTCATGGTCTCCGCTCCGATCTGGACGCGCACGCCAGCGCGCCACAATGCGATCGTGTCATGCGCCAGGCGTCCGGGGGAGGACGATAGTCCCGCGGCCGGAGGGACAGTCCACGCGACGCCCAGCTTGAACTGACATAATGTGCATTATCAGCAATGACCTGTCCGCCGTTGGGTCACCTCAGCCTGTCCGCATCCCTGCCATACATGTCGGCGTGAGCTCGGAACTCGGCGCGGCCGGTCTCCGCGAACCGACCCAACGTGAACAGCCGAAGATCCTCGAGGCGACTCACCATCGCCGCCATGACGTCCGCAGCGCTCAGATCGCCGCCGTACGCTGCGATCAGCTGGTCGAGTCGCCGTGCGCGCTTCAGACCGTCGGCATCCGGAGCATCCTCGGCGAAGGGCACGATCCGATACGCGAGGTAAGCGAGATCCCACACCCGCGGCCCGGGTGACGCGAAGTCGAAGTCGATGACTCCGGAAAGCGTATCCCCATCAGCGATGAGGTTGTACGTCGCGAAGTCGTTATGACAGATCACTTCGGCGGGAGTTCGCCTCGACGATCGCCATATGAGTGCGCGATCGTTCACCAGGGGTCGGCTGGCGTCGTGAATGCGACGAAGCAGCTTTCCGGCCGCGACGAGCACCCCGCTCGACCACCGCACGTCGGGCGCGCAATCCACAAGCGTCCGTCCGGGAATGTAGGACAGCGCCTCCCGGCCGTTCGCGTCAGAGCCACGCGGCTCCGGCACCTCATCGACACCGGCATCCCTCAACGTCTGCAGCAGCCGATGCACCGCCGGAGTCCACGCGCCGGCCTCCCGGTGGACGGTATCGCCGCGGCGGACGACCGGCGTGACGTTGCCGCCGACGAGCACCTCCTCGTCGGCGTCGTGCCCCCTCACGGCAGCCACTCCCCCTCACGCGTCAACACGCGACCACGGAGCTCGTTCGCCTCTCGCCACGCCTGGATTCGCACCGGGCGCAGCACGAGGAAGACATACGCCGGGATGCCGCGGGGATCCCAGTCCGCCTGCATCGCGTAAGCGGACCCGAGGTCGGCGTCGTCGTCGACTCCTGCTGTTCGCTCGAGCACGGTGTCCAGCACCACAACTTCCCGCGTCGGCCCCACCGCGAGTCGCGCTCGGCGCCCGCCCGCCAGGTTGCGTGCTGTGATCGAGTCCGCCTCGACGGCGACGACGGCGCGTTCACCGATCCACGCCAGCGAGAGCGGCACGAGGTGGGGGTTGCCGCCTGCCGAGGCGGTGGCCACCCAGCAATCCGTCTCCGGCGAGGACAGCATCGCCACCGTGTCGGCACGACGGGTCACGCGGTCTCTAGGTTCGGCCGCAGCGCTCATCGCTCCACGGTAGCGGCGTTTGGTCGGATTACCTCGGGGGCAGGCTGACCGCTGTCATGTCCCTCGCGCGGCGTGACAGCAGTCGGGCTAGGAGGATTCCATCAGCCCGAACACCACGAGTCGAGGCTCGGCATTGAAGACGATCATGTCGACGTCGCGGGACCAGGTGCCTCCGCTGAGTCCTTCTGTCTCCAGCCATGCTCGCGCGGCGAGCTCCGCATGAGCGCATGGGCCGTCCCATGTCGTTGGCTGAGCCGTCGCTGGCGTCGATGATGCGGTAGCGCCCGGGCTGAGCTGACCAGCCACTGATGGTGGTGGCCACGCAGGTTACCATCAACGTCAGCGCGGAGCGCCTCGACTTCACGTGAGCGACGGGGCTGTCGTGGTGACGTTGAGTATCTCGATTCCCACTAACGCGCCGGACGCATCGACGTCGATCAGCACCGGCAACCCGAGCGTGGTCGGCTCTAGGTCGACCGTATGATCGACGGGGGCGTTGCTGAGCCTGATGTATCCGGCAT
Source organism: Microbacterium insulae (assembly GCF_042677065.1). Lineage (NCBI taxonomy): Bacteria > Bacillati > Actinomycetota > Actinomycetes > Micrococcales > Microbacteriaceae > Microbacterium > Microbacterium insulae. The sequence goes on from NZ_JBHTII010000002.1 coordinate 384,081, forward strand.
CAACTTCTGGGTCGTACCGAAACGGAATGGTCATACCCCGCCGCCTCCCCCGCCACCCCCGGTGAGCTTCACCACAGTAATCACTTTCCCCGTGTTGACGTTCACGCGCGCCTCGTAGTTCCCATAGCGTACATACGCAACTCCGTTCCGAGTCGTCTTCTTTCCCTCGTTCAGGATCGTCTTCAGCAACGCGCGACTCACATTTCGCGCTGCCATCGCTTGGGATGCGTGGTGAACGATCGTGATGAACAATCTGAGCACGGCCGACCAGAAGAACTTCACCTTGATCGGACCCACGGCGCTGACGCCACTGGACGTGTTCACTAGCACCGTTGCGGCGTGGGCAACTCCACCCCCCGCGCTCCCAACAAGTGTCGCTACAACTACTCCTGCAGTCCGTTTCTCAAGCCACATCTGGCTCACCTCCAGAGGAACTGGTCTGTCACCTCCAAGACGCATCGCAGTGTGGTTCATGACGCTTGCGCGCGAGGCGCTGGAGGGAAGACGATGCCGGCGACCAGCTGATCAGTCCCCGCGCAGACGCCCCTCGTAACGCGCGGAGCGTCCGCATCGGCGACATCCACGCGCACCTGCGAGCTTGACGGGCGCGCGATAACGGTCGTCACCGGCCATAGGCTCGACTCATGCTGGAGTCGCTCACCGGGTTCGTGGTGGTGGGCGTCGCGATCCTGGTCGGGTGGATCCTCGGCCGCATCGACCTGCTCGGCGAGCACGCGCGCCCGGTGCTGGCGCGCCTCACGTTCTTCGTGCTCTCGCCGTTCCTGCTGTTCGTCGTGCTCGCGCAGGCGGACGTCCGGATGCTGTTCTCCGCCCTGCTGCCCGTCTCGGCCATCGCCGCCGTGGTCGTCATCGGCGTCTATGCGCTCCTCGCGCGCCTGGCGTGGCGTCGGTCTGTCGGCGAGACGGTGATCGGTGCACTGAGCGCCGGGCAGGTCAACTCCAACAACATCGGCATCCCGCTGTCGCTGTACCTGCTCGGGAGCGCCGCCTTCCCCGCGCCGGTGATCCTGCTGCAGCTCCTCGTCTTCACGCCGATCACCATGACGATCCTCGACACGGTGACGTTCGGCCGCACCTCGCTGTGGCGGTCGCTCGCCCGAACCGCCTCGAACCCGATCGTCCTCGGCTCCGCGCTCGGCGCGATCGTGTCGGTGAGCGGTGTAGAACTCCCGCCGATCGTGATGGAGCCGGCGGTGCTCATCGCGAACGCGTGCGTTCCGATCCTCCTGATCAGCTATGGCATCTCGCTGCACGGACAGCGGGTGCTCGCGCCGTCCGGCCGCCGTCGGGACGTCCTCGTGGCGACCGCGCTCAAGCTGCTGGTGATGCCGGTCCTGGCGTGGGTGGTCGCGACGTTCGTGTTCGGCCTGAGTGCGCAGGAGGTGCTGGTGGTCGTCGTCCTGGCTGCGCTGCCCACCGCCCAGAACGTCTTCAATTACGCGCAGCGCTTCGACGTCGGCGAGACGATCGCGCGCGACACCGTCTTCCTCACCACGATCGGCTGCGTCCCGGTGCTCATCGCCGTCACTCTGCTGCTGGGCTGAGCCTCACGACCGCCGCAGCTCCCGCAGCGTCCCGACGACGAGGCGCACGTCATCGTCATCGTGCAGCACCGTCAGCAGTGTGTGCGAGCACGAGCGGCATCGCACGATCGCCGCCACGTCGTCGATCTCGACCACGGTCTCCGCGAGCGCTCCGCGTGCGCCGCATCCCCCGCACACTCCGATCAGCGTCGTCGCGTCGCCCTCGAAGATGCCGCCCAGCAGGCCCGCCAGCACGTTGCCGTCGACGATGGACGACGCGTTCTCCGCACGCATCATGCTCCTCCGAATCGCTCGGTCTTGACCCGATCCGGCGAATGGCCGAGTCGGACGAGCGCGTCCGCGACGTGCTCGACGAAACCGGTCGGCCCGCACACGTACACCGTCGGCTGCAACTCCGCACTCCAGACCGACGCGCGCAGGACGCTCTCGTCGACGCGGCCGATGCGACCGGTCCAGCCCTCGGGCGCCTGTCGCGTGTAGGCCCAGGTCAACTCCACTCCCCCGGGCGTCGCGAAAGCTTCGAGTTCATCGCGATACATCGCGTCTTCCCGAGTCCGCACCGAGTAGAGCAGGCGGACGGATGCCCCCGCCGAGGCATCCGTCGCCGCGCGTGCGATCGCGACCAGAGGCACCACTCCCGAGCCTCCCGCCACGAGCTGCACCAGTCCCTCTCCCCCGGGCCGCCATACGAAGTAGCCACCCAGCGGGCCTTTCACCTCGAGCTCGTCACCCGGCCGGACGTCCTGCACGAGGTACGGCGACACCTCGCCGTCGGGGACCTCGTCCACTCCGAGCTCGATGGACTCGCCCGGACCGTAGGAGCTCAGTGAGTACGAGCGCACGGCCTGATACCCGTCCTCGGCGGTGAGCCGGATGTCGACGTGCTGACCCGCCTCGTTGCCCGGCCAGCCCGGCACGTCCAGACGCAGCAGTCTCGCGGTCGGGGTGGCCGTCGTCACCGAACTCACGCGCGCGGGTCGCCACCCGCCGACGGTCACCAATATCGCTCCTCGGTCCACGGGTCGCCGTGCATGTTGTACCCGTTCTGCTCCCAGAACCCGGGCGCATCGCCGTCCATCAACTCGAGTCCGCGGACCCACTTCGCGCTCTTCCAGAAATACAGGTGCGGCACGAGCAGTCGCGCGGGGCCGCCGTGCTCGGGATCGAGCGGTTCGCCCTCGAACTCGAACGCCACCCACGCGCGCCCGTCGACCAGGTCGTCCAGCGGGATGTTGGTCGTGTATCCGCCGTACGAGTGGGCCATCACGTGGGTCGCTTCGGACTCCACGTTCTCCAGCAGCGTGTCCACGGAAACCCCGCGCCAGCTCGTGCCCAGCTTCGACCAGCGCGTCACGCAGTGGATGTCGGTCGTGATGTCCTCGATCGGGAGGGCGAGGAAGTCCTCCCAGCTCCACGAGGCCAGCCCACGTCCGCCCTCGACGACGGAGAACGACCACTCGGAGGTGTCGATGCGAGGCGTGGGCCCCGCCGACAGCACTGGGAAATCGTCGGTGAGGTACTGCCCCGGCGGCAGGTTCGGGTCGCTCTCCCGGCGCCGCGCGCCGAATCCTCTCGAGAAAACGGCCATCGGATGCCTCCCAACTCAGTACACGCACGCTCACCGTAGCGCCGCGCGAGGCGCCGTGGCGAGAGTTCCGCCGATCGACGATGCGCGGCGCGTACGACGACACACGACATGCAGCGCGCGAAAGGTCGAGTTCGGGTCTAGTCTTTAGGCGCACGTTCCCAGGTAACTCTCAGAAAGGACAACTCGCATGTCCACCGAATCCGCGGCCGAGAAGTCGGCCGTCAACGGCATCCGCACGGCGCTCGGCATCGGCGGCGTCCTCGCGGTCCTCGCCGGTCTCTTCATCATCTTCCAGCCCCAGAACGCGGCGTTCGTCGTCACGATCGTCATCGCGATCTACGCGATCGCCGCCGGCATCGTCTACGCAGGCCTCGGCATCTTCACGCGCAACAAGGGAGGGTGGGCCCGCCTGGGACACATCGCCCTGGGCGTCCTGTTCGTCATCGCCGGAATCGTCGCGCTCGTGAACCTCCAGCAGGCGACGGCGTGGCTGGCGATCTTCGTCGTCATCCTCGTCGGCATCCTCTGGATCGTCGAGGGCATCGTGGCGCTCTCGACCCTCGGCGACGCGGCGTCGAAGGGCTGGTCGATCTTCTTCGCGATCATCAGCATCATCGCCGGTCTCTACCTGCTGTTCAGCCCGCTGTGGGGCGCGGTGGTGCTGTGGTGGATCCTGGGCATCGCGCTCGTGGTCCTCGGCATCATCAACATCGTCCGCGCCTTCACGTTCGGCAGGAAGAACCTCTGATCCGCTAGGCGACGGAAGGGCCCCAGGGAATCCTGGGGCCCTTCTGCCGTCGTGTCTCAGTGCGCGGGCAGGTGCTTCGCCCACCACGCGAGGACGGCCTCGAAGCGCTGCACACGATGCCGAGGCTGACCCGCGCGGGTGAGTTCGTGGTTCTCCCCGGGGAAGACGAGCATCTCGGCCTCGGTGCCGTTGCGCTTGAGGGCGGCGTAGTACCGCGTCGCCTGTTCGAGCGGGCAGCGGAAGTCGAGCTCCGAGTGGATGACGAAGGTGGGCGTCGTGACCTGGTCGACCACGGCCATCGGGCTCTGACGCGCGATGTCGTCGGGCGACACCCCCACGTACTCGTCGCCGAAGAACGTGCCGATGTCGCTCGTGCCCTGGAACGTCGCTGGGTCCAGGAACCCCCGCTCGACGATCGCCCCGGCGAACCGGTGGTCGTGCGCGATCACCCAGGCCGTGAGGTAGCCGCCGTAGGATCCGCCCATGACACCCGCCCGGGAGCCGTCCAGCCGCGGGTCGTGTTCGATCGCCGCGTCGAGGAAGTCCATCACGTCGGCGAAGTCGACGGTGCCCAGGGCCCGGCGGATGCTGCGGCCGTGCGCGCGCCCGTACCCCGAAGATCCGCGGGGGTTGCAGTACACAACCGCGTAGCCGGCGTCGACGAGGACCTGCGTCTCATCGAAGAGGTGGATGCCGTACGCCGCATAGGGACCGCCGTGGATCTGAAGGATCACGGGGAACGGCCCGTCGCCCTCGGGCGCGGCGACCCAGCCGTGGATCGGATAGCCGTCGCGTCCCGTGAAGGTCCGCTCCTGCGGAGTGACGATGCCGGATGCCGCGGCCCCCGCTCCGAAGGCGGTCAGCGTCCGCTCCCGACCTCCGTCGATGAGCACGAGCTCGCCGAACGAATGGGTGGTTGCGATGGAGGCGACGATGCGATCGCGGGCGGCGGCGTGACCGCCGACCTCGACGTCGCCCCCCAGGACCTCCGTGAGTTCGCCGGAGCGCGTGACGCGGACCAGCCGGTTGCGTCCGCGCGCGTTGTGCTGGACGAGGAAGTCGTCGCCGTCGACGGTGATGTGACTCTCGCCGAGGTCGATACTCTCCTCGTCGGTGAGACGGCGCGGGCCCGCCGGCTCGACGAGCCACAGCCCGACGCCCGGAGCGATGAAGTCCACGCCCTCGTCGCCCACCTCGTGGGCGAGAAGGGCGATGGTGCCGTCGGCGGCCACCGCGGCATCCCAGACCGAGAGTCCCGTGTCGCGAGAGAGAATCTCGCGCGTCCCGGAGCCGTCGACGGCCACGGCGACGACCCGCGTGCGAAGGTCGCGGCGCGACGGTTCGATCTCGTCGACCGATGTGATGAGTTCCGCCCCGTCGGCGGAGAACGTGACACGGGCGTGGGACGCGGGACCGTCGGTGAGCTGCCTCGCCTCGGCCGGGACGACCGGTTTGCGCGGGGGCTCGCCACCCTCCGGTCGCACGGCCGGTGCCGGATCGTAGAACGGCTCCGCGTCGGTCTCGGGCGCCGGGACGACGAAGAGCTGCGCCGGCTGATCGGCGAGGTACCCCAGGCCGTTCGCATGCCAGCGGATCCCCGTGATGTGACGCGGCGCTTCGGCGGCGGCATCCAGTCCCTCGACCGTGCCGTAGCGACCCGCCTCGGGCGTACGGGCGACGAAGCCGAAGGATCGGCCGTCGGGCGACCACGCGAACGATTCGACTCCGAGCGGGGCGTCGGTCGCCTGCACCGGCTCGCCGCCACCGGCCGGAATGACGTGGATCTGCGGGCGGCGTTTGGCATCGCCACGGAGGAACGCGATGCTCGCCCCGTCGGGCGAGACGTGCGGCGCGGAGTCCGCCGTCCCGCGCGTGAGCCGGCGGGGCGTGCCCTCCGGAAGGTCGATCCGCCACAGCTGCCCGACGCCCCGGTTGGCGAGGAGATCCGGTCGCGCCGTCGCGAAGACCGCGAAGGACGCGTCCGGCGGCAGGGAGGGGCGGCCGACGGCGATGAGCTTCTCGATGTCGTGAGGGCCCACGCCTCACTCCCCCGCGAACGAGGACGTGTCGCCCACGAGGCGGGTGTTGCCCGGCGGAACGGGGTCGAGAGCGGCGGCCGCAACCTCCGCGGCGAACTCTGAAACGTTGTAGAGCTTGCCCGCATCCTCGCGGCGCGCGGCGATCGCACCGGGGTTGGCCCGTTCCAGGAGGGTGGCGGTGATGGTTCCCTCGATCATGTCCCCCGACACCACGACGAACTCGATCCCGCGCTCGGCGAGGGCGGGGATCATCTCGCGGAGGGCGTCCTCGCCCGCCCGCTTGGACAGGGCCACCGGCTCGTACTCGGGCATGGTCGGCGTCGTGCGGATGAAGTGGGCCTGGTGGCTGGTGACGAAGACGACGCGGGATCCCTCACCCAGCACGGGAAGCGCGGTCTCGAGCACGCGCACCTGCGCATCGCGATTGAGCTGAAGCGCGTAGTCCGCGGCCATCCCCGACTCCATGCCGCCGGAGGCATTGAGGACGAGGATGTCGAGACCGCCGAACGTGCGGGACACTTCGTCGAACATGGCCTGGACGGACTCGGCGTCGGTGAGGTCGGCGCCGACGACGAGGACCTCGACGCCCAGACCGCGCAGCTCGCCTGCGAGCTTCTCTGCGCGCGGAGCCTTGTTGCGGTAGTTGATCACGACGTTCGCGCCCGCTTCGGCGAGGTAGCGCGCGGTGTCGGCGCCGATACCACGGGACGACCCGGTCACGAGGGCGGTCTTGCCGCTCAGCGAACCGCCAGGAAGAGGGGTGGATGTCTCAGTCACGCCCTCGACCCTACCTGCTAGGTTCGAACCACGAGGAGGCGCACAGTGGAGCTCATCCAGACGATCGAACAGTACGCGTGGATCGGGTGGCTTGTGCTCATCCTGCTCTTCCTGGTCATCGAGATGCTCACCCTCGACTTCACCTTCCTGATGCTGAGCATCGGCGGACTCGCCGGACTCGGGAGCGATCTGCTCGGAGCGCCGGTCTGGCTGCAGGTGATCATCGCGGCGGTCGTGGCCGCGGTACTCGTCCTCTTCCTCCGCCCGCCCCTCCTGAGACGGCTGCATCGCGGCGAGGACCCCACCCCGTCCAACGTCGATGCGCTCCTGGATATCGGCGGGCGGGTCGTGTCCACGGTGAGCGCCCACGGCGGTCAGGTGCGGCTGATCAACGGCGACGTGTGGACCGCCCGCACCGACAGCGGCGAGCTCGACCCCGGTACCCCGATCGTGGTCAGCCGCATCGACGGCGCGACTGCCGTCGTTCGCGCCTCGAATCCCACCCTGACGGAGGACACCAGCGCATGAGCGATCTCGGCACTCTCATCCCCACGGCCATCGCGTGGCTGCTCGCCATCGCGGTCTTCATCTTCGTGCTGGTGGTGATCGTCCGGTCGATCCGCATCATCCCCCAGGCCAACGCGGGCATCGTCGAACGGCTCGGCCGGTATCACAAGACCCTCACGCCGGGTCTGAACCTGCTGGTGCCGTTCATCGACCGGCTCCGCCCGCTCATCGACATGCGCGAACAGGTCGTGTCCTTCCCGCCTCAGCCGGTGATCACCGAGGACAACCTCGTCGTGTCCATCGACACCGTCGTGTACTTCCAGGTGACCGATGCGCGCGCCGCGACCTACGAGATCGCCAACTACCTCGGCGCCGTCGAGCAGCTGACGACGACGACCCTGCGAAACGTCGTCGGCGGCCTCAACCTCGAAGAGGCCCTCACCAGCCGCGACAACATCAACGGCCAGCTGCGCGTGGTCCTCGACGAGGCCACCGGCAAATGGGGCATCCGGGTCGGCCGCGTGGAGCTCAAGGCCATCGATCCGCCGATCTCGATCCAGGACTCGATGGAGAAGCAGATGCGGGCCGAGCGGGACCGCCGCGCCGCCATCCTCACCGCCGAGGGTTCCAAGCAGTCACAGATCCTCGAGGCGGAGGGCCGCCGGCAGGCCGAGATCCTCAAGGCCGAGGGCGACAAGCAGGCACAGGTGCTGCGGGCGCAGGGTGAGGCAGAGGCGATCCAGACCGTCTTCGACGCGATCCACTCCGGCAACCCCGACGACAAGCTGCTCGCCTACCAGTATCTGCAGACCCTCCCGAAGATCGCCGACAGCGCCTCGAGCAAGCTGTGGATCATCCCGAGCGAGTTCACCGAGGCGCTCAAGGGACTGAGCGGTTCCTTCCTGAGCGCCGCCGGCGGGGCCGCCGCTCCGCCCTCGATGACGCGCTCCGAGGACCGGGCATCGGGCGTGCAGCCCTTGCCGTGACGCAGCATCCCTGGTTCGCCGGCGCAGCGACTCCCCGCGTGCTGGCGCACCGCGGCCTCGTCACGGCGGAGGATGCCGCGCACGGCGTCGTCGAGAACTCCTTCGCCGCCGTGGCCGCGGCACACTCCGCCGGGGCAGACTACGTCGAGTCCGACTGCCACCTCACCGCCGACGGCGTCGTCGTGCTGTTCCACGACGAGGACCTCTCCCGGGTGACGGGCGATCCGCGCCCGGTCGCGGCGGTTCGTTCTCACGAACTGGAAGGGCTGATGTCGGAGCGAGGCGGTCTGCTCACGCTCGAGCAGGCGCTCGACGCGTTCCCGACCGTGCGGTTCAATCTCGACGTGAAGGCCGCGGACGCCGCGGACGCGGTCGGTCGGCTCGTCGCTCCGCACGGCCATCGCGTGCTCGTCACCAGCTTCTCCGACGAACGTCGACGTGCCGCCCTCGCCGCCGCCGCGGCTGCGGGCCGCGGCGTTCGCCCCGCCACCTCGGCGGGCCGCGGCACGATCGGACGCGTTCTCGCCGGGCTCGCGGTGCGCTCGCGCCGAAGCGTGCGGCGCGCCCTCCAGGACGTCGACGCCGTCCAGGTGCCCGAGCGGCAAGGACGCCTGCGGATCGTCACGCCCCGCTTCGTCGAGGCCGTCCACGGAAGCGGGGCCGAGGTGCACGTCTGGACCGTCAACGACCCCGCCGACATGCGTCGACTCGTCGACGCCGGAGTCGACGGGATCGTCACGGACCGCGCCGATGTGGCGTTGCGCGCACTCCGCTGACGGCGGCTGAGCATCGTCTGTGAAACACCCGGTCCCACGCGCCTTTCGGATGATCCGCACAGGTCACCCCGTTATACCTGTACAGCGACGAGAGGACCACAAAATGGCAGACCGCAGCTTGCGCGGCATCCGACTCGGCGCCCAGAGCCTACAGAGCGAAGAGGGCGTCGTCTTCCACGAACGTGCACAGCACGTCTACTCCTGTACCGCTTGCGGGCGTGACACCACCATGATCTTCGCGGCCGACGCTGAAGTTCCGCCGGCCTGGGAGTGCCGCACGTGCGGCGCCGAGGCGCTGCTGCGGGTCGGCGACGGAACGGCCACGGTCGACCACTCCGGCGACAAGACGCCGCGCAGCCACTGGGACATGCTGCTCGAGCGTCGCACTCTTCCCGAGCTCGAGGAGCTGCTCGAGGAGCGTCTCGCGTACGTCCGCGCCCGTCGTGGCGCCGGCGAGGACGTCACCCTCGACAAGATCAGCGCCTGACGCTCAGCCTCTCTGTCCGACGCCGGCCCCCAGCGGGGCCGGCGTTTCGGCTTTCCGGCGACCGGCGACCTTCACGGCGACGCCGAGTCCGAGAAGCACGACCAGAGATCCCCAGCCGAGCAGCGCCTGGACCCACGGGCCGACGACGACGGCGGGGGTCAGGCCGGTGTACAGCGGCACTTCCGTGAGCATGTGGCCCGGCTGTCCCGCCGGCAGTCCGTCGATCGTGGACCCGTCCGCGGCGATCACCTGGCTCGTGCCCACCGTCGAGAGATTGACGACCGATCGTCCGGTTTCGATCGCTCGCATTCGGGCGAACGCGAGTTGCTGCAGGTTCTCGTCGGTGTCCCGGAAATCGGCGTTGTTGGTCTGGAACATGTATACCTGCGCACCGTCCTGGGCGCCCGCCCAGATCACGTCGTCGTAGATCACGTCGAAGCAGATCGCGAGGCCCACCCCCACGCCGTCGACGTCGAGGAACGGGCGATTGGTGCCCGGCGTGTACTCGCGCTGGATCAGGCCGATCAGGTCGGGGGCGAGCGCCTCGTAGAACCAGCGGTCGGGAACGTACTCCCCCATCGGGACCGGGTTGGTCTTGTCGTGGAGCTGGACAGCACCCTCCCCCGCGATCCACAGCATCGAGGTGTTGTAGGTGTCGTCCCCGCGCGTGGTGGCGGCATTGACGATCAGCGGAGCATCCACCCGCTCCGCCAGCGCATCGAGCGTGCGTGCGGTGCTCTCGTTGGCCAGCGGGTCGGAGTCGATCCCGCCCTCGGGCCACAGGAGCACGTCGAGATCCTCGCCGAACAGCGGGGCGGATGCCTCGAGCTGGGCGTTGAGCACGTCGTTGCGGTCGCGCGGATCGAAGTAGCCGGAGGGCCCGTTCCCCTGCACGCTGCCGACGCGCAGAGCGCCCGAGGGCGTCGTGGGGAAGGCGGGGACGACGAGCAGGAGCACCGCGACCGCGGCCGATGGGATCGCGGTGCGAAGATCCCGGAACCGTGCGAGCCGGAACCACTCGATGACGGCAGCGGTGAAGGCGACCATGAGGAACGTGAGGCCCGCGACGCCCGTCCATGACGCGAGGTGGGCGAGCGGGCTCTCGGACTGGCTCATGCCGATGCGCGCCCAGGGGAAGCCGGTGTAGGGCCAGGAGCCCATGAAGAGCTCGCGAGCCGTCCACACCCCGCCGATCAGGAGGGGCAGGGCGACGAGGGAGGCCCATCGCGACGGGAACAGCCGCGGCATCCACCGATACGACAGGGTGAGGCCGATCGATCCGATCGCCATGAAGACCGTCTCGATGCCCGCCAGCGCGAACCACGGCACGACCCCGAGATACCGCGTGATCCACACGATGTGGATGAGGTAGAACGTCGCGCCGAACACGAATCCGACGAGGACAGCGCCCCACACCGAGCGGCCGACGAGCGCGACGAGCGCCAGGCCGACGCCGACGAAGGCCAGGGGCCACCAGCCGACCGAGGGATAGGCGAGGTCCAGGACCGCACCGCCGACGATCGACGCCAGCACGGCACCCCACAGCGGGAGGAGCGGGCGCGGCGCAGCGGCGAGAGGCACGAAACCACCCTAAGCGTGTGGGACTGTGCGGCCGCTGTCAGACCGCCGAGTACGCCACGATGCCGCGCCGCACCGCCTCTAGAGCCTTCCGCGCCGTCGCCGCGAGCGGCGCCTCGGCGACCAGGGAGAGCTGGTCCAGCAGGTCGATGGTCTGCTTCGCCCACCGCACGAAATCACCCGCGGCCAGTTCGGCCTCGTCCAGCACGCGGTCGAGCATCGCGCCCCGCGCCCACGAGTGCATCGCCTGCGCGAGGCCGGGGGCGATCGGCTCGGAGCCCGGCAGGTGGTGCTCGCGCTCCAGGTCGTCGAGACGCTGCCACAGCTCGAGCGTCTCGCCGAAGGCGGTCCGGAACTCCCCGCGCGGCAGGCCGCGCTCCCCCGGTCCGCCGTCATCGCGGCGCGGCTCGTACACGAGGCAGCACGCGAGCGCTGCGAGACCGGCGGCGTCGAGATGCTTCCACAATCCGCGGCGCAGCGACTCGGCGACGAGGAGGTCGCGTTCGCCGTAGATTCGCCGCATGGTGCGTCCGGCGGGGGTCAGTGCCGTCGCGCCGTCCGACCCGAGGCGGACGTAGTCCAGCTCGGCCAGGACATCGACCACACGGTCGAAGATGCGCGCGACGGTGCCCGTGCGAGTCTCGATCTGCCGGCGCATCTTGTCGATCGTGCCCTTGAGCTTCCAGTACCGCTCCGCCCAGCGCGCGTGGTGCTCGCGGTCGGGGCACGAGTGACAGGGATGCCGCTGCATCCGCTTGCGCAGGCTCGCGATCTGGCGCTGCCGCTCGTCGCGCGTGCGTCGGGACGCCCCGGCGTCGCGGCGGTTCGTCTTCTCGAGGTCGCTCAGCTCGCGGCGGATCCCGGAGTACTCCGCGAAGTCGCCCCGGTCGCAGGTCATGGCGCTCGCATACCCGGAGAGCGACTCCTCCTGCTCGCGCACCTGACGCGCGAGTCCCACGACGGCCCGGTCCGCCTGGAACTGGGCGAACGAGGACTCGAGGATCTCGCGCGCCCGCGGGCGTCCGAACTGATCGATCAGGTTGACGGCCATGTTGTACGTCGGCCGGAAGCTCGAGTTGAGCGGATAGGTGCGGCGTGAGGCGAGCGCGGCGACGGCCTGCGGGTCCAAGCCTTCGGTCCACTGCACGACAGCGTGGCCCTCGACGTCGATGCCGCGTCGTCCCGCGCGTCCGGTGAGCTGGGTGTACTCGCCCGACGTGATCGCGACCCGCGCTTCCCCGTTGAACTTCTCGAGCTTCTCCAGCACGACGGTGCGCGCCGGCATGTTGATCCCGAGCGCCAGCGTCTCGGTCGCGAACACCACCTTCACGAGCTTGCGCTGGAAGAGCTCCTCGACGACCTCCTTGAAGGCCGGCAGCAGTCCGGCGTGGTGGGAGGCGACGCCGCGTTCGAGGTTGTCGAGCCATTCCCAGTAGCCGAGCACGGCGAGGTCCTCGTCCTGGAGCGTGCGGGTGCGCTCCTCGACGATGGCGCGGATCTCGGCGCGCTCCTCCTGGTTCGTGAGCCTCACCCCAGCGCGACGCACCTGCTGCACGGCGGCGTCGCAGCCGACCCGGCTGAAGATGAAGAAGATCGCGGGCAGAAGGTTCGACCTTGCCAGGAGCTGGACGACGTCCGGTCGGTCGAGCCGCTCGATGCGCTGCACGTTCGCCGAGCGGACCGGGCGCTTTCCTCCGCGCTGGGGGCGGCGACGGGATGCCTCGTACCCTCCGTGCCGCGCACTGGACAGCTGCTGGGCGCGCCGGTTGTTCTCGTACGTCGGGCCCTTGAAGGAGCGGATGCGCATGAGCTCCTGATTGACCTGCGCCGTGGCGACGCCCGCCCGATCGTCGAAGAGCGGCAGCAGATCGCCGCGCACGAGGACGTGCTGCTCGAGCGGGACCGGACGCGTCTCGGACACGATCACAGCGGTGTCGCCCCGGACCGTGTCGAGCCAGTCGCCGAACTCCTCCGCGTTGGACACCGTCGCCGACAGCGAGACCAGCCGCACGGACGGGGGCAGGTGGATGATGATCTCCTCCCACACCGCGCCTCGGAACCGATCGGCGAGGTAGTGCACCTCGTCCATCACGACGTAACGCAGGCCACGCAGAGCGGGCGAGTCCGCGTAGAGCATGTTGCGCAGGACCTCGGTCGTCATGACGACGATGCGGGCGCTGCCGTTGATGTTCGTGTCGCCCGTGAGCAGACCGACCTGATCCGGACCGTAGACGTCCTGCAGCTCGCGGAACTTCTGATTGGACAGCGCCTTGATCGGCGTCGTGTAGAACGCCTTGTCGGAGGGCTCGCGCATCGCGAGATGCACCGCGAACTCTCCCACGATCGTCTTGCCGGCACCCGTGGGCGCGGCGACCAGGACGCTGCGGCCCTCTTCGAGGGCGTGGCATCCGGCCAGCTGGAAGTCGTCGAGGGTGAACCGCTGCGCGGCGGCGAAGGTGGAGGTGACCGGGTGGGAGCGATCGCGAGCGGCGGCGTCGCGGGCCCGGGCGTATCGCTCGGCCGGCCCGGGGTCGGTCATGCGCCGGTCTCGGGCGGCAGGATCGCGGCGTCGCGCCTGGCCCGCCGCCGGTCGAAGAGCAGCGAAAGCGCAGCAGCGGCGAAGAAGAGAACCACCATGATCCCGGCGAGCATGAGCATGCTGACGACGTCCGCCGCCGGGGTGGCCAGCGCGGAGAAGACGACCGAGATCAGCACCGCGACGCGCCAGCCCTTGAGGATCGCGCGGCCCGACATCACGCCGGCGACATTGAGGGCGACCAGGAACACCGGGAGGACGAAGGCGACGCCGACGACGATGAGCAGCTTGAAGACGAAGTCGTAGTAATACGCGGCGTCGTAGAAGGATGCCGCGCCCTGGGGAACGAACGAGGCCATCAGCTCCACGATGTGCGGCATGATCACGAGCCCGACCGCGCAGCCCGCGAAGAAGAGCGGGATCGCAGCGGCGAGGAAACCGACGGTGTACCGGACCTCCTTGCGCGTGAGGCCGGGCATGATGAACGCCCAGATCTGCCACAGCCAGATGGGCGCCGAGATCAGCAGTCCGATCGCGAACGACATGCGGAGGCGAAGGTCGAAGGCCGCCGTCACGGTGCTGAACATCAGCTCGACCTTGGCCTCTTCGCCCTCGGTCGCCGCGACGACGCGCAGCGGCTCGGTGATGAGGTGGATGACGGGGTCGGTGATGAAGAACGCGACGACCATGCCGACGATCAGGGCCAGCGCGGCCCACATGATCCGTCGCCGCAACTCGACCAGGTGCTGGCCGAGCGACATGCGCTTATCTCGCCGCGGCGAGTCGGACTCTCCTACGCGCGGCGGTCCTGCCGTAACCACGAGGGGTCAGGGCTGGGAATCGGTGGTTCCGCCCGCGTCCGTGCGCACCTGGGTCGCCGGCGCTTCCGTGGAGGCGGCGGGAGCGGTGGACGTCGCGTCGGTCGGCGAAGCGTCGTCGTCCTTCATGGCCTTCATCTCGCCCTTGAAGACGCGGGCGGACTGACCCATGCTCTTGGCCAGCGCCGGCAGCTTCGCCGCGCCGAACAGCAGCAGGATCACGGCCAGGATGATCAGGAAGTGCCATCCCGTGAGGCCTTGCAGCATGTCGATGTCCTTTCGGCGGGTCCGCCATCAGTGTAACCCGCCGCCGCGCCGGACGAGGCGAGGCCCACGAAGTCGTCACCGAGTCGTCATCGGTACTGCGCGAGACCGGCCTCCGCCCACTCAGCGGCGGCCCGGCGGGCGGCCTCGGGCTCGAGCACCTCCACCTCGCCCCCGCGACGCACGGCGAGTCGGCGCAGGCTGAACTCGTCGGCGACGCGCATCGTCGCGGTCGTCATCCCGTCCTCCGTGTCGAGGACCGCGCGGTCGAGGTAGTCCCCGAGGAGGCGCGCGACGGCCTCCGGGAAGCGGATGCGGGCCACGACATCGTCTTCGCTCGTCTCGAACCAGCCCGGAGCGGGCTCGCCGGCGTGGGTGATCGGGATGTCGGTGAGACGCAGGTCGCTGACCCGGTCGAGGTGGAAGGTGCGCATCGCCTCGCGAAGGTGGCACCACCCCTGCAGGTACCACTGCCCGTCCGCGATGTGCACCTTCACCGGGTCGACCGTCCGGATGGTCGGCGCGGCATCCGGGGCCTTGTAGGTGAAGGAGACGGCGACGCCGCGGCGGAGGGCCGTCGCGACGGTGTCGCGGACGGAGTCGACGGGCCCGGGCGCCACGATGACCTCGGCGGGCGTGCCAGAAGCCCCCCGAGCGAGCTTGGCGAGCAGTCCGGCGAAAAGGTCGGTATCTCCTACTCCGGGGATCGTGCGCGCGAGCTGCAGGCCCGCGAGAAGGGCGGCGGCCTCGCGCGCGGTGAGCTTGGGCGCGCGCTCCAGGCCGACGGAGTTGGTGATGACGATGAGGTCGCGCTGGTCGAGGAGATCCCAGTCGATGTCGAAGAGGTCGTTGGCCATCTGCCAGTAGCCGCCGTCGCCCGGGAGCCCGATGACCGTGAGCTTCTCCACCATGGAGCGCATCTGATCCGGGGTCACGTCGAACTCGTCTGCGGCCTCGGCGATCGACACCTCCCCTTTGCCGATGAGGTAGGGCACGAGCTGCAGCATGAGCGCCGCGCGGTCGGTCGCGACGAGGGGCCGGCGCGCGCTCACGACAGCGATCCGTTCAGGTCGCGCGCGGCGGCGAGCCGATCGATCACGCGGTCGCGCAGCTCGGCCGGCTCCACGACCCGCACCTCGGGACCGTAGGACGCGAGCTCCTCCGCGAAGATGTGGGCGTCGACGTAGGACACGCGGATGCCCTGGTCGGCCGGCACCGCGCGCCGAGCGAGCCGGAGCGCTGCCTCGCTGCCCGGATTGACCTCGAGCAGGGCCGTCTGCGCGCGCGCGACCTCGTCGAGACCGCGGAGCGCGCGCTCGCCTGCGCCTTCACGCAGCACGGGGTCGAACTCCTCCCGCGTGACGGTGACGGGCCCGACGATCCGCGAGAGCAGGAACGTCCGATCCGCGCCGACGCCGAGGTCGATGCCGAAGACGTGCCAGCGCGCCTCGTACTCGACCAGCGCGAGCGGCCGGACCTGACGCGTTCGCGGAGCCTCCTCGCCGGGCTTCAGATACGGGAAGCGGACAACGCGCGACTGTTCGATCGCGCGCTGCAACTGCGGGAACGACGGATCGTGGAGGCTGATCCGCGGCGAGTAGCCGATGATCGGCTCGTCGATGGGGATGCCGAGCGCCCGGATCTTCCGCAGCCCGCTGCGCGCATCGTCGGACATCGAGCTCTCGCTCCACACCCCTCCGGCGAGGTTGAGCAGCGCGAGCTCGGCGGGGGTGAACTCGATGTCCTCGGGCAGCTCGTACTCGGTGGTGGGCACCCGGTAGCGTGCCTCGCGGAGATCGTCCGGGTCGGCCCAGTCGCCGATCGTCTCGATCGGCACCCCCAGTCCGCGCAGACTCTCCTTGTCACGCTCGAACATCTTCTCGAGCGCGTCCTTGGAAGCACCCGCGTTGGACTGTTCGCGGTAGCCCGAGACCGACGAGAGGATGGTGTCCTTCGTCAGCCCCTGATCGGTCGCCATGAGCGCGACGACCAGGTTGACGAGCCGCTCCTCCGGCGGATTCTTCGCGGTCGCGTTGGCAGGCACCCACTCATCCTAGGGTCGCCCGGTCGCGCGCGAGCGACCTCTTCGCGACGCGTCGGCTACGGGGCGGGGGCGGCTTCGTCGAGTCCGAGGATGTCGAACACGAAGACCGTCGCCTGCTCGGTGCCGCCGAGCTCGGCGGGCACGACGGCCATCACCTGCGAGCCGACGGTCTGGCCGACGAGCACGTCCTGCAGGAGCT
Source organism: Microbacterium insulae (assembly GCF_042677065.1). Classification (NCBI taxonomy): domain Bacteria; kingdom Bacillati; phylum Actinomycetota; class Actinomycetes; order Micrococcales; family Microbacteriaceae; genus Microbacterium; species Microbacterium insulae. The sequence continues at coordinate 400,993 of NZ_JBHTII010000002.1, forward strand.
GCTGTCCGGTCACGGACTGGGACTGCGGGGCGCCGGTCTCCCACGTGGAGGAGATCTGCTCCTTGTCGTCCCAGCCCACCGAGAGCACGTGGAGCCGCACCGTGGAGTCCTCTTCGACGACGGGACCGTGTCCCTTGATGAGGGTCTGGGTGACGAGCTCGTCAGGGGCGGCGCCGTCGGGCACCACCACGCCGGGCGTCCCGTCCGGAGCGCGGACGACGGCCGGCAGGCCCATGCCCGAGTTGTACACCAGGGTCCCGTCGGCGGCACCGCGATAGACCTTGCGCACGTCGACGACGGCGACGGCGGACTCGCCTTCCGAGAGCCCCACGCTGGTCGCGGCCGAGGCCTCGATGCCGTCGGGCGGGATCGCGACGACCACGCGCGCCCCGTCGGAGGCGCAGTGGAGCGCCTGCTCGAGCGCGGGCACGGTGGCGACCCACTGGGACATCGGGATCGGCTGCGAGAGATCGCCGTCGTACCCGCTCGCGACGAGCGGCTCGCCGCTGTCACCCGAGTACAGGCTGAGGTCGAGCACGACCAGCTGGCCGTCCGACGTGATCGGGATCTCGCCGTCGCCCTCCTCGAGGTCGGTGAACTGCGTCACGGGAGGGTTGAACGGCGTGTAGAGGTCGACCTCGGGCGCGGCATCCGTCGAGCCCGTCACCTGGATGAGGTCGAGGTCCTCGCCGCTGCCGTCCGGACGAGGGCAGTCGGAGGCGGCGGGAAGCGAGCAGCCGGCCAGGCCGACCGCTGCGAGTCCGAGGATCGCGAGGGCTGCGGGGATCTTGCGCACCGGAACAGTCTAGGCGGAAGCGCCGGGCTCGCCCGCGTCGCCGTCGGACGCGGCGGCGCGCCGCGCACCCGCCGCCGCGCGCTGCGCCTCACGGACACGTTTGCGGAGGTTCTTGTCGGTGATCTGGCGGTCTCCGACGGCGCCAGGCGTCCACAGCTCGACGTCCTCGTCGCCGTAGCTGGACTTCGACGCACGACGCTTGACCTCGGGCGGGACGGCGCCCGGCGCGAGGCGCCGCGCCCAGAGCAGGAAGCCGGTGTGCGCCACCATGCGATGGTCGGGCCGCACCGCGAGCCCCTCCACGTGCCAGCCTCGGACCATCGTCTCGCTCGCCTCGGGGTCGGTGAACAGACCCGTGTTGCGGAGGTACTCCGCGACACGGCTGAGCTGCGTCGCCGTCGCGACGTAGCAGAGCACCACGCCGCCCGGCGTGAGCGCGTCGGCGACGACGTCGATGCACTCCCACGGCGCGAGCATGTCGAGGACGACGCGGTCGACCGTGCCGGGGGAAACGGCCTGCGGCAGCGTCTCGACGAGATCGCCCACCACGACGTCCCAGTTCGCCGGCGGCTCACCCAGATACGTCTCGACGTTCGCGCGGGCCACCTCGGCGAACTCCGGCCGCCGCTCGAACGAGATGAGGCGCCCGTCGGAGCCCATCGCCCGGAGCAGCCACAGCGAGAGGGCGCCGGATCCCACGCCCGCCTCGACCACGACCGCTCCGGGGAAGACATCCGCCTCCGCGATGATCTGAGCGGCGTCCTTCGGGTAGACGATCGCCGCTCCGCGCGGCATGGACATGACGAAGTCGCGCAGAAGCGGACGAAGGGCCAGGTACTCGTGGCCGCCGCTGTTGGCGACGACCGATCCGTCGGGCTGGCCGACCAGCTGATCGTGCCGCAGCACTCCATGGTGCGTGTGGAGCTCGCCGCGCTCGGTGAGCGTGATGGTGTGCAGACGCCCCTTGGGGCCCGTGAGCTGCACGCGGTCACCGAGGCGGAAGGGGCCGCGGGGCCGTTCGGTCATCGTGCGACCTCCTTGGCGCGGTGGGCGGCGTGGAAGGATGCCACGTCCGCGGCGGTGCGACCTTCGAGCGTCGGCCACAGGGCGTGGGCTCCCGCTCCGGTCAGCGACACCATGAGGGGCACTCCGATCGTGGCGGCCCCGGACGCCACGGCCGACCTCAATCCGTTGGGCGAGTCCTCGATCGCAACGGCCTGGTCGGGGTTCACCCCGAGCGCATCGCAGGCCTGCAGATAGGGGTCGGGAAAGGGCTTGGGGCGCGTGGACTCGTCTCCGGCGACCACGACGTCGAAGGCGTCGAAGTCGATGAGGTCGACGACCGTGTCGGCCATCCGTCGCATCGACATCGTGACCAGTGCCGTCTTCACCCCCGCCGCGCGCAGGTCGCCGAGCAGCTCGCGGGCGCCCGGTCGGAAGGGAACTCCGGTGGTCGAGAGCTGACGCATGACCTCGTCGGTGAGGTGGGCGATGATGTCGTGCGTGCCCATGCGGACGCCCGCATCCTGGAGGATGCGCGCCGAGTCCTCGAGCCCCATGCCCACGAGGCTCAGCGCCTGCGCGTGGCTCCACGTCCCGCCGAAGCTCTCCACGAGCGGCGTCTCCGCCGCCATCCAGTAGGGCTCGGTGTCGACGAGGGTGCCGTCCATGTCCCACAGGACGGCGGCGAGAGGCTCGGAATGCATCGGTCCATGCTAGCCGCCGGGCGACGACAGGCCGCCGCCGGAGCTGCCTCACCGCGGTCGGCGCGCGTCCTCGACCGTCGGCGCCGCGCCGGGCCTATCCTGGAAGGAGCCCGCACCGCGGGCGGAGGAGGTCACGTGGACGGACTGGGTCGCCGGGTGCTCGTCGCCGCGTTCGACGGATGGAACGATGCGGGCGAGGCCGCGTCGTCCGCGATCACGCAGCTTCGCGAGAGCGGCACGTACGAGCCCGTCTTCTCGGTGGACCCCGAGCTCTACTTCGACTACCAGTACACGCGACCGCAGATCGCCACCGACGGCGACGGGAAGCGGATGCTCACGTGGCCCGAGGCCGTTCTCCTGCGCCCCACCCGCACCACGCGCAGCGGGACGCAGCTGTGGCTGCTCACCGGCGTCGAGCCGGCGCGCGCGTGGCAGGCCTTCGCCACGGAGTTCATCGACGTGGCCCTGCGGGAGGACATCACCGGCTTCCTGTCGATCGGCTCGATGATGTCGGACGTTCCGCACACCCGCCCGATCTCGGTGTTCGCCGGGAGCGACAACGAGATGCTGCGCACCTCCCTCTCGCTGGAGCGCAGCACCTACGAGGGTCCCGTGGGCATTCTCAGTGTGCTCGGCCATGCGGCCGACACGGCGGGCATCCCCTCCGCCAGCCTGTGGGCGAGCGTTCCTCACTACGTCGCCGGCCACACGCCGTCTCCGAAGGCCACGCTCGCCCTCCTGGACCGGCTCGAGGACCTCACGGGCGCTTCCGTACCTCGAGGCGATCTCGCGACCGAGGCGGCGGCCTGGGAGGCGTCGATCGACGCGGCTGCGGCCGACGACGAGGAGATGACGGAGTACATCCGCCAGCTCGAGCGCACGCGCGACACGTGGGACTCCCCCGAGGCGTCGGGAGACGCCATCGCTCAGGAGTTCGAGCGCTATCTGCGCCGCGGCGGCGACGGTCCGAGCAAGCCCGGACGCGACGACCCGCGCCGGTAGCGGCATCCCGCGCCGCCCGTACGCGGGGTCAGTAGGCCTCGATGACGCCCAGGCTCAGGAGCACGAGCAGCGTCGCGCCCAGAGCGACCCGGTAGACGACGAACGGCAGGAAGCTGTGCCGGGAGATCCAGTTCATGAAGAACGCGATCACCCCGAGCGCGACGAAGAAGGCCACGATCGTCGCGACGGCCGTCTCGCCCAGCGTGAACACCCCCGGCTCGTTCCAGCTCTTGAACAGCTGGTAGAAGCCGCTGCCGAAGACCGCCGGGATCGCGAGGAGGAACGCGTAGCGTGCGGCGGCCGCCCGCTCGTAGCCCATGAACAGGCCGGCGGTGATCGTTCCGCCCGAGCGGGAGACGCCGGGGATGAGAGCGAGCGACTGCGCGAACCCGTAGATCACACCGTGCCCGACCGTGATGTCCTGCAGCTTGCGCTTCTTGGCGCCGACGTGATCGGCGATGCCCAGCAGCACGCCGAAGAAGATGAGCATCGCGGCGATCAGCCACAGTGACCGGAAGACCGTCTCGATCTGATCCTGGAACAGCAGCCCGAGGACGACGATCGGGATGCTGCCCACGATGATCAGCCAGCCCATGCGCGCATCGGGGTCGTTGCGCGGGACCCGACCCCACAGCGACCGGAACCAGTGCCCGATGATGCGCACGATGTCGCGCCAGAAGAACAGGACCACGGCCGCCTCGGTGCCGATCTGCGTGATGGCGGTGAATGCGGCGCCGGGGTCCTGCGCCGACGGCAGGAACTCGCCGAGGACGCGCAGGTGCGCGCTGGAGGAGACCGGCAGGAACTCGGTGAGTCCCTGCACGAAGCCGAGGATGATCGCCTCGAGAAGCATGAGCGCCTTTCGCGGGTGGTCAGTAGGAACGGAGGAGGTCGGACAGCGCCCGCTGACCGAAGACGAGCGCGTCGATCGGCACGCGTTCATCGACCCCGTGGAACATACCGGTGAAGTCGAGGTCGGCCGGAAGGCGCAGCGGAGCGAAGCCGAAGCCCGCGATCCCGAGCGCCGCCAGCGCCTTGTTGTCGGTCCCGCCGCCCATGAGATACGGGATGACCGGCACTCCGGGGTCGTGGCGCCCGAGGGCCGACACCATCGCGTCGACCAGATCGCCGGAGAAAGGCACTTCCAGGCCGATGTCCTGGTGCACGATCTCGACCTCGACGGCATCGCCGACGATGCGGCGGATGTCGGCGAGGGCGGCTTCCTCGGTGCCCGGCAGCACGCGGACGTCGACCAGGGCCTCGGCGCGGTCGGGGATGACGTTGTGCTTGTAGCCGGCGGTCAGGCCCGTGGGGTTGGTGGTGGTGCGGAGGGTCGACCGCAGGAATCCGGATGCCGCGCCCGCCGTCGCTGCGACGGTGTCCGGATCGTCGGTCCCGGCGTCGACGAGCTCGCCCAGCCGCGCCGACATCTCGCGGGTCGTGGCGGTGAGGGTGACGGGCCATTCGGTCCGGCCGAGCGCGGCGACGGCGGCGGCGAGGGCGGTCACGGCGTTGTCCGGGTGGAGGCTGGAGCCGTGCGCAGCGCGGCCGCGCGCGACGAGGCGGATCCAGATGAGCGCCTTCTCCCCCACCTGGAGCAGGTAGGCGCGGCGTTCGCCGACGGAGATCGAGTATCCGCCCACCTCGCTGATCGCCTCGGTGGCACCGGCGAACCACTTCGGGCGATCCTGCACGACGAGCGCCGAGCCCTCGACGCCGCCGTTCTCCTCGTCGGCGAAGAACGCCAGGACGAGGTCGCGCTCCGGCTGGTCGCCGGCGCGGAGGATCTCGGCGACGGACGTCAGGATCATGGCATCCATGTCCTTCATGTCCACCGCCCCCCGGCCCCACAGCATCCCGTCGCGGACGACTCCCTCGAACGGGTCCACGCTCCAGTCGGAGGCGATCGCGGGCACCACGTCGAGGTGCCCGTGGAGCACGAGGGCGGGCTTGCCGGGGTTGCGGCCGGGGACCCGTGCCATGACGTTGGTCCGGCGCGGAACCGGCTCGTAGTACTCGGGAGCGAGGCCGAGCCGTTCGAGGTAGGCGCCCACGTACTCGGCCGCCTCCCGCTCCCCCGCTGCGCGCCCGCCGCCGTGATTGGTCGTGTCGAAGCGGATCAGGTCGCGCGCCACCGCGGCGACCTCGGGGAGCACGGGGGGCTCAGGAGGGGACGGAGGCATGCCCACAAACCTATCTCTCGACGACGAAGGCCCCCTTTCGGGGGCCTTCTCGTTGTTGTGCGCGAGGGGGGACTTGAACCCCCACGCCCTATACGGGCACTAGCACCTCAAGCTAGCGCGTCTACCTATTCCGCCACCCGCGCAGGTGGTTTTCGGTTTCGCAACCGAGGAACGACACTACCACGTCGCCGGGTGTGGAACGAATCGCCGGAGGCCTCCACGCGTCACGCGAGCGACACTCCGAACAGCAGCCCGAGGGCGTAGGTGACCGCCGCCGCGCCGAACCCGATCGCGAGCTGCCGCAGGGCGCGGCGCAGCGGCGGGGCGCCCGAGAGGAGGCCGACTGCGGCGCCGGTGCACAGCAGCGCGACCCCCACCAGCACGAGGGCGAGGACGACCGCCGCGGCACCCGACAGTCCGAAGATCCACGGAAGTACGGGGATGATCGCCCCCGAGGCGAAGAAGAGGAAGCTCGAGAGCGCGGCACCCCAGTCGCTTCCGACGACCTCGCGATGGTCCACCGTGCTGAGCGGCGATGTGTGAGCGCGGCCCTCGCCGAATGCGCGCGCAGCCTCGACGGCACGTCGGGCGCGCGCGGACGCCTCGGCGGAGGGCATGCCCCGGGTGCGGTAGACGAGGGCGAGCTCGTTGGCGTCGATGTCCAGGTGCGGGATCGCGCCGTCGGCGAAGTCGCTCGGCTCGGTGGCCGCCAGGAGCTCGCGCTGCGAGCGGACCGACACGAACTCGCCTGCCCCCATCGACAGCGCCCCGGCGAGCAGTCCCGCGACTCCGCTGAAGAGCACGAACTGTGCGGGGACGCCCGTCGCCCCGATGCCCATGACGAGCGCGAGGTTCGACACGAGCCCGTCGTTGGCGCCGAAGACGGCCGCCCGGAACGTGCCGGACAGCCGTCGGCGGCCACGGGCGGCGAGTCCGCGGACCACCTCGTGGTGGACCTTCTCGTCCGCCGCCATGGCCGCGGTCGCGGACGGCTCGTCGTCGTAGGGCGAGCGCGCCTCGGCGTTCTGCGCCAGGGCGAGGACGAAGATCGAGCCGAAGCGCTTGGCCATCGATCCGAGCAGCACCGTGCGCGCGTCCGGGCGCGGCAGCCGCGCGGGCTCGCCGCCCAGGAGCTCCAGCCAATGCGCCTCGTGCCGTCCCTCCGCCTCGGCGAGTGCGAGCAGGATGTCGCGCTCCTCGCCCGTTCGCCGCGCGGCCAGCTCGCGATAGATCCGGGCCTCGGCGCGCTCGTTGACGAGGTACTGTTCCCAGCGACGTCGTTCGCGGGCGGTCGGTGCGGCGGGCGCGCTCATGCAGGGTCTCCGGGCCGGTGAGGGGAAGGGCTCTTCCACGCTAGTTCGCACGATGCGCACTCGAACCGCGGGTGGCGCGATTGACAGCATTTCGGGGCTCCGAACGGGTCGCCCGCGGGCGCGCTACGACCGCACGCGGGCGCGCAGAACATCGATTCTCGCCTGCAGTTGGGCGACGGTCGCGTGCGACACCGCCGGCCCGCCGCAGATGCGCCGGAGTTCGGCGTGCACGAGCCCGTGCGGCTCGCCCGACTGCCGCGCGTAGAGCCCGACGAGGCTGTTCAGGAGCTGACGCTGCTCCTTGAGCGAGCGATGCAGTGCCTGAGGCAGCGCGGGCTCCGCCCCGGGCGTCCGAGCCTCGTGGTCTTCGCGCACGCGGCGATGACGGCCCTGACGGGCCTGGCGCTGCATCAGAAGCTCGTGCACGTGCTCGGGCTCCAGCAGTCCCGGAAGGCCGAGGAACTCCTCCTCCTCGGGCGTGCCGGGCACGGCGAGCTGGCCGAACTCCTTCCCGTCGAAGAGCACGCGGTCGAAGTGCGCCATCGATCCGAGGGCCTGGTAGGAGAACTCCTCCGTCAGTGCGTCGGATGCGGAGTCCTCCCGCTCCGCGGCCGCCAGAAGATCTTCCTCGGCGTTCCACTCGTCGCCGTCGCTCTCGCGATCGAGTGCGTGGTCCCGCTGCCGCTCGAGCTCGTTCGCGAGGGCGAGCAGCGACGGCACGTTCGGAAGGAAGACGCTCGCCGTCTCGCCCCGGCGACGGGCCCGGACGAAGCGCCCGATGGCCTGCGCGAAGAACAGCGGCGTCGAGGCGGACGTGGCGTACACCCCGACGGCGAGACGCGGCACGTCCACACCCTCGGACACCATGCGCACGGCGACCATCCAGCGGCTCGTGCCGGCCGAGAACGCCTCGATGCGCGACGACGCCTCGGCCTCGTCGGAGAGCACGACGATCGGCGCCTCGCCGGTGATCCCGCGCAGGATCTCCGCGTACGCGCGCGCCGCGGTCTGATCGGTGGCGATCACGAGCCCGCCGGCGTCGGGCACCTGCTCCCGCACCTCGGAGAGGCGGCGGTCGGCGGAGCGGAGGACGGCCGGGATCCACTCCCCCGCGGGATCGAGTGCGGTCCGCCAGGCCTGCGCCGTGATGTCCTTGGTGTTGTCCTGCCCGAGCTGCGCCTCCATCTCGTCGCCGGTCTTGGTGCGCCAGCGCATCTGCCCGGCGTAGACGAGGAAGATCACCGGCCGGACCACGCCGTCCTCGAGCGCGCGCCGGTAGCCGTAGGCGTAGTCGGTGCGCGAGAGGCGGATGCCGTGCTGATCGGGGTGGTACTCCACGAACGGGATCGGCGCGGTGTCGCTTCGGAACGGCGTGCCCGACAGCAGCAGACGTCGGGTCGCCCGACTGTAGGCCTCGCGCAGCGCGTCCCCCCAGCTCAGCGCGTCGCCGCCGTGGTGCACCTCGTCGAGGATCACCAGCGTCCGTGCGTCCATCGTCAGGCGCTGGTGGACGGATGCCTTCACAGCGACCTGCGCGTAGGTCACCGCCACGCCGTGGAAGTGACGCGCGGGGGCGGAGTGGCGGTTGCTGAAGGCCGGGTCCAGGCGGAGGGAGACGCGGGCCGCGGCATCCGCCCACTGGGTCTTGAGGTGCTCGGTCGGTGCGACCACGACGATGCGGTCGACGATGCGCCGGCGGAGCAGCTCGCTGGCCAGCCGGAGAGCGAAAGTCGTCTTGCCGGCGCCGGGCGTCGCCGCCGCGAGGAAGTCGCGGGGCCCGCCGCCGACGCCGTCGGGCCCGTCGAGGCCGAAGTACAGGTCGAGCGCCTCGGCCTGCCACGCACGAAGCCGCTGGGCGGTTCCCCACGGCGCGCGCTGCGGGTACGCCGGCGAGAGGTGCTCCGCCTTGAAGCTGCCGATGTGCGCCTCGCCGTGCGGGGACGAGGGCCCGTGGGGTTCGGCGGACGAGGGTGCGGCGTTCGGCGCGTCGAGAACCGACTCGTCGTCCATCGCACCTCCCGCCTGCCGCGAACAACGAGTCACCACCCTAGACGACCCGGACGACACACCGTCGGCGGCAGGCGGTAGCCTGTCCACGGTCACGAGCCGAGGAAGACGATGCCCACACGAGACGATCACGTCACCCCCTACGTCCCCAACCTGCAGCCCCATCCGTGGCGACGCTGGGTGGCGATCGGGGACTCCTTCACCGAAGGTGTCGGAGACCCGGACCCGACCGCACCCAACGGGCTGCGCGGGTGGGCCGACCGCGTCGCCGAAGTGCTCTCGCAGCAGGTCGACGATTTCGCCTACGCCAACCTCGCCATCCGGGGACGCCTCATCGGCCAGATCGTCGACGAGCAGGTCGAGCCCGCGCTCGCCCTCAAGCCCGACCTGGTGACGTTCTCAGCCGGCGGGAACGACGTCATCCGTCCCGGCGCCGATCCGGACGCGGTGTCGCAGCTCTTCGAGGACGCCGTCGTGCGTCTGTCGAGCGAGGGAGCGACGGTGGTGGTCTTCACCGGCATCGACACGAACTTCACTCCGGTGTTCCGCGGCATCCGTGGGCGCGTGGCGATCTACAACGAGAACATCCGCGCGATCGCCGACAGGTACGACTGCATCGTGGCCGATCAGTGGGCGCTGAAAGAGGTGCAGGACATGCGCTTCTTCGACGATGACCGGCTCCACTACAACGCGCTGGGACACCACGAAGTCGCGCGCATGGTGCTGCGGGCCCTCAACGTGCCCAACGACCTGCAGCCGATGCAGCCCGACCCCATCCCGACCCGCACCTGGCGCGAGGCGCGGACGGTGGACTTCGTCTGGGCGCGCGAGTACCTGGTGCCGTGGGTGCTCCGCCGGCTGCGCCACCAGTCCTCGGGAGACACCGTGTCGGCAAAGCGCCCCGAGGCCCTGCCGGTGATCACTCTCGCACCGAGGGCCGAGGACGATCCAAGCCCGAAGGCCTGAGCATCACCGCGTGCGGAGCTCCCACAGCGCGACGGCACTCGCCGCGGCGACGTTGAGCGAGTCCACACCGCCGGCCATCGGAATCGTCACCACGCTGTCGGCGGCGGCCAGCGCGGCGCGGCTGAGCCCGTCGCCCTCCGCCCCGAGCAGGAGCGCCACCTTCGCGTGCCCGGCGGCGCGGAATCGGTCGAGCGGCACGGCGTCGTCGGAGAGCGCCAGGGCGGCGAGGTGGAATCCGACGCCGTGGAGGATGCCGCGCGCGGCCCGCCATTCCGGGAGCCGCGTCCACGGCACCTGGAACACGGTGCCCATGCTCACGCGGACGCTGCGGCGGTAGAGGGGGTCCGCGCATCGCGGGCTCACGAGCACCGCATCCGCGCCCAGGCCGGCCGCGGCGCGGAAGATCGCGCCGACGTTCGTGTGGTCGACGATGTCCTCGATCACCACGACGAGCCGTGCGTCCGCCACGACGTCGGCGACCTCGGGCAGCACGGGGCGGTGCATCGCGGCCAGCGCTCCACGGTGGACGGCGTACCCGGTGAGCCGCTCGGCCACCGCCGACTCGACGACGTAGACGGGAGTCCCGGGGTCGAGGCCCAGGGCGCCGATCTCGGGAAGCCACTTGTCCTGCACGAGGACCGACCGCGGCCGGTGGCCGGCGCGGACGGCGCGCTGGATGACCTTCGCCGACTCGGCGATGTAGAGACCGCCGGCTGGTTCGATCACGCGGCGGAGCGCGACATCCGTCAGGTCGCGGTAGTCGGCCAGACGCGGATCGTCCGACGTCGCGATCCGTTCGATGCCCACGCCCCCCACTCTCCCACGCGGCGTAACATCCACGTAAACCTGGCCGCCTACACTCTGACCCGGAAGGGGGTCCACCGCGTGCCGACCGCGACAGAGCTCGACGCCGCCGCTGCGGAAGCGGTGTCGCGCGCCGCCGAGGTCCTCTCCGGGCGACGCATCGCGCTCCTCACGGGCGCCGGCGTCTCCACCGACTCGGGCATTCCCGACTACCGCGGCAAAGGCGCCCCGGTGCGGACCCCGATGACCGCGGACGAGTTCCTCGCGAGCGAAGCGGCACGTCGGCGCTACTGGGTGGGCAGTCACCTCGGCTGGCGGGCGTTCGCCGCTGCAGAGCCCAATGACGGACACGTCGCCATCGCGCGGCTGGAGGGCAGCGGCGTCGCGACCGGGGTTGTCACGCAGAACGTCGATGGACTCCACGTGCGCGCCGGAAGCCGTCGCGTGGTCGAGCTGCACGGCACGATGCGCCGCGTGTTCTGCACGCACTGCGGCCAGGTCTTCGATCGCCGCGACCTCGCCGTCCGCGTCGAGGCCGAAAACCCCTGGATCACCGTTCCCGACGGCGTCGCCCTCGGACCCGACGGCGACGTGCTGCCGGAGAGCAGCGACGGCTTCGTCGTACCGGAATGCACGGTCTGCGGGGGGATGCTGAAGCCCGACGTGGTCTTCTTCGGCGAGTACATCCCGGCCGAGAAGTTCCGCGAGGCTGAGCAGCTGGTGCAGGCCAGTGAGGGGCTCGTCATCGCCGGATCCTCGCTCGTCGTGAACTCCGGCATCCGGCTCCTCGAGCGGGCTCGCCGCCGCCGGCTTCCCGTGGTGATCGTCAATCGCGGTTCCACCCGCGCGGACGCGCGGGCCACCGTCAAGGTCGACGCGGGTACCAGCGAGGTCCTTCGCGCGCTGGCCGAGGTCCTTCCCTCAGCGAGCTGACAGCCCACACCGCGTAGTGTCGGAGGGTGACCGCGCTGACCCTGATCCGCCATGGCGAGACCGACTGGAATCGCGCCCGGCGCATCCAGGGGGCGACCGACATCCCGCTCAACGACACCGGCCGTGCGCAGGCGAGGGATGCGGCGGCCGCGCTCCGGTCGCGTGCGGCGGACCACCCCGTCACGGTCGTGTCGAGCGACCTCTCCCGTGCCCGTGAGACGGCCGAGATCCTCGCGGCAGAGCTCGGCGTCGCCGCTCCGCGCCTCTACCCGGAGCTGCGTGAGCGCTCCTACGGCGAGGCCGAGGGCGTCGACTCCGCGGAGTTCTTCCGGCGCTGGGGCGACTGGCACATCGCGGAGGTGCCCGGCGCCGAGCCGCTGCCGGTCCTTCGCGCCCGCGCACTCTCGGCGCTCCGCCGTGCCGTACGCGATCACCGTGCCGCCACGGCCCCGCGCACGGCCGCGCTCGTCGTCGTGACACACGGGGCGCTCATCCGCGAGGTGATCAGGCACGCATCGGCGGGAGAGCTCCCGCCCGTGGGTGAGCGCCTGGCGAACGGCTCTGCGCATGAACTGCTCTTCGAACGCGATCGCCTGCGCCTGCTGTCGTTCGCGGGAGCGGTGGCCTAGGCTCAGCACCATGCCGACCCCCGCGACCGTCGACGAATACTTCGGCGGGCTCGATCCGGCCGTCGCCGAGAGACTGCGCCACGTGCGCGCGGAGATCATCGCCGCCGTCAGCGCCGCCACCGGTGAAGAGCCCGAGGAGAGGATTCGCTACGGGATGCCCGCGGTGATGCTCGGCGGACGGTACGCGATCCACTACGCCGGCTGGAAGAAGCACATCGGGCTGTATCCGGTCCCGGTCTTCGACGAGCCCCTCGAGTCCGAGGTCGCACCGCACCGCTCCGAGAAGGACTCGGTCGTCTTCCCCCATGCCTCCGAGATCCCGTACGACCTCGTCGCGCGGATCGCTTCGGCGATCGCGGCTCAGCGGGTCGCCGCGAGGGAGTGACCGCGAGCCTCAGCTTCCCGCGCGCCGCAGCGTCGCGCGGGCGTGGCGCAGCACCGGCTCGTCGACCATGCGCCCGTCGTAGGCGAACACCCCCCGCTCGGTCTTCGCGGCCTCGAGCACACCGCGCGCCCACGCCACGAGCCGCTCGTCGGGGCGGTAGGCCTCGCGGATGATCGCGATCTGGCTGGGGTGGATGCAGGCCGTGGCGCGGAAGCCGGACGCCGCCGCATCCGCGGCCTCGATGGCGAGGCGCTTCGTGTCGGCGATGTCGAGGTGCACGGCGTCGATCGCGGCCTTGCCGTGCGCACCCGCGGCGAGGAGCACCCGCGCCCGGGCATAGCGCGCGATGTCGCGGTAGCGGCCGTTGGGTTTGCGGCTGGACGTCCCCCCGACGCTCGCGACGAGATCCTCCGCCCCCCACATCAGCGCGCTCACGTTCGGCAGGGACGCGATCCGGTCCGCCTGTGAGACGCCCTTGGCCGTCTCACACAGCGCGACGACGTCGAAACGCGCGTCGACCTTCCCCAGGCGCTTGGGTGACTCGGCCTTGGCGACCATGATGCGCCGGTAATCGGTCTGCGAGAGCGTCGCGAGATCCGACACGATGTCGTCGGAGTCCAGCGGGTTGACCCTCACGATCACACGGTCGGGATCGAGTTCGGACTCGATCACCGCGCCGCGGGCCGCGGCCTTCGCGGCGGGTGCGACGGCGTCCTCCAGATCGAGGATCACCGCATCCGCCCGTTCCATCGCCTTCGCGAAGCGCTCGGGGCGGTCGGCGGGGCAGAACAAGATGGCGGGACCGAGCCCGAACGCGCTCATCGTTTCCCCTCGGGGGCGCACCACATCAGCGCCGTCCTCGTTGCCGTCGCGACCACCTCGCCACGCTGGTTGCGACCAGTGTGGCGCATCGTGACGATGCCCTGCCCCGGGCGCGAGGCGGACGGCCGCCGGTCGACGATCTCGGTCTCGGTGTAGAGGGTGTCGCCATGGAAGAGCGGCGCCGGGAAGGACACGTCAGTGAGGCCGAGCTGGGCCACGAGCGTGCCCTGGGTGATCTGCGAGACGGATGCCCCGACCATCGTGGCGAGGGTCCACATCGAGTTCATCAGCCGCTGACCGAACGGCTGCCCCTCGGCGAACGCCGCGTCGAGGTGAAGCGCCTGGGTGTTCATCGTCAGCGAGGAGAACAGGACGTTGTCGGCCTCGGTGGCCGTTCGGCCCGGCCGGTGCAGGTAGCGCGCACCGACCTCGAGCTCGTCGTAGTAGAGCCCTCGCTGCACGATCGCCTGGGCCTCGCCGGTGCCGTCCACGTCTGTCACGCTACTCCGAGCGCTCGCGCGATGACGAGAAGCTGCACCTCGTTGGTGCCCTCGCCGATCTCGAGGATCTTGGAGTCGCGGTAGTGGCGGGCGACCGGGTACTCGTTCATGAAGCCGTTGCCGCCGAAGATCTGCGTCGCGTCCCGCGCGTTGTCCATCGCCGCGTCGCTCGCCGTCAGCTTGGCGATCGCGGCCTCGGTCTTGAACGGCTTCCCCGCGTCGCGCAGACGCGCGGCGTGATGCCATGCGAGCCGGGCGTTGTGCACGCGCAGTTGCATCCGCGCGAGCAGGAACTGGATGCCCTGGCGCGTGGAGAGGGCGTCGCCGAACACCGTGCGCTTCTTGGCGTAGTCGATCGCGGCCTCGAGGCATCCCTCGGCCGCACCGGTCGAGAGCGCGGCGATCGCGATGCGACCCTCGTCGAGGATGTGGAGGAAGTTCGCGAATCCGCGGCCGCGTTCCCCGAGGAGGTTGCCCTCCGGGACCCGGACGTCCTGGAACGTGAGGGGGTGCGTGTCGGACGCGTGCCACCCGACCTTGTCGTAGCCGGGCTCCACCGTGAACCCGGGGGTGCCCGACGGGACGATGATCGTCGAGATCTCCTTGCGACCGTCGCTCTCGCCGGTCACCGCCGTCACGGTCACGAATCGTGTGATCTCGGTGCCCGAATTGGTGATGAACTGCTTCGAGCCGTTGATCACCCATTCGCCGCTGTCCAGTCTCGCGGTGGTGCGGGTCGCGCCCGCGTCCGAGCCGGCCTCGGGCTCGGTCAGGCCGAATCCGGCGAGAGCGGTTCCCCCGAGGAGGGCCGGGAGCAGCTCCTGCTTCTGCTCCTCGGTGCCGAACCGGAACACCGGCATCGCGCCGAGGCTGACGCCCGCCTCCAGGGTGATCGCGATCGACTGGTCGACGCGGCCGAGAGCCTCGATCGCGAGGCACAGCGCGAAGTAGTCGCCGCCCTGCCCGCCGTACTCCTCGGGGAACGGGAGCCCGAACAGACCGAGCTCGCCCATCTGTGCCACGACGTCCATCGGCAGCGTCTTCGTGCGATCGGCCTCGTAGGCCTGCGGCGCCACCACCTGGTCGGCGAAGTCGCGCACCATGCGGGCGAGTTCGCGCTCGTCCTCGGTGAGGTTGAAGTGGTCCATGAGTGCTCCTCGGGTCTAGGAGGGGGTGTCGGCGGCTTCGTGAGCCGCCTCGGTCAGCGAGACGTGCGCGAGCACCTGGTCACGACGGACCTGCTCCCCCACGACGACGTCCAGCCGCACGGCGCCGCCGTGCGGAGCGACGACGGGGTGCTCCATCTTCATCGCCTCGATGGTCACGACGAGGTCGCCGGGCGCGACCTCGTCACCGTCGGCGACGTGGACGGCCACGACGGCGCCCGGCATTGGCGCGCGCAGCTCGGGGTCGCTCGCTGCGGCGGCGCGCTCGCGAGCCGCGAGCCGCGCGTCCGTCGCGGCACGCCGGGTGAGTGGTCTCAGCCGGTGCGCCGCGCCGTCGGCGTGGACCCAGACGGCTCCCGCGGCGTCCAGAGCGGTGGCGGCATCCGGATCCGCGCCGACCGAAGGGCTCGAGAGGATCCTGCCGTCGTCGGTCGCGAAGAACAAGGACGGATGCTGCGGCTCACGGCCGAGGCGCCAGCCGGAGCGGCTCGTCCACAGCGGCGACGCGTGGTCCCGGCCCGCCGTCGGCGCGTCGGTCCGGCACGCGGTCGCGGCGGCGGCGATCGCCCGAGCGGTCGGCTCGGACGGAGGGAACGGCGGAAGACGGTCGATCAGGCCGGTGTCCATCGCGGCGGAGCGCACGCGCTCGTCGGCGAGGAGGCTCCGCAGGAACCCGATGTTGGTGTCGACCCCGAGCAGCACCGTGCGCGAGAGCGCCGCATCCAGCCGCCCGAGCGCTTCGGCCCGGTCCGCGCCGTGCGCGATGACCTTCGCGATCATCGGGTCGTAGTCGGCCGTCACCGTCGAACCGGTCTCGACCGCGGCATCCGTGCGCACCTCCCCGGCGGACCGCCACAGCAGCACGTCACCGGTCGCGGGGAGGAAGCCGCGCTCCGGGCTCTCGGCGTACACGCGGGCCTCGATGGCGTGCCCCTCGAGGTGCACGTCCTCCTGCGCGATGGCGAGGCGCTCGCCCGCGGCGATCCGGAGCTGCTGCTCCACGAGGTCGACCCCGGTGACGAGTTCGGTGACCGGATGCTCGACCTGCAGGCGCGTGTTCATCTCGATGAAGAAGAACTCGTCGGGTCGGTCTCCCGCCACGAGGAACTCGACCGTTCCCGCCCCGCGATAGTCGACGCTCGCTGCGGCGGCGCACGCGGCGGCACCGAGCCGGTTCCGCGTGACGGCGTCGACGACCGGAGACGGCGCCTCCTCGATGACCTTCTGATGCCGGCGCTGGAGCGTGCACTCGCGCTCCCCCAGGTGCACGACGGTGCCGTGGGAGTCGGCGAGCACCTGCACCTCGATGTGCCGGGGACGCTCGATGAGCCGCTCCAGCAGGAGCGTGTCGTCTCCGAACGCGGAGGCGGCGATGCGTCGGGCGGTCGAGAGCGCTGGGGCGAGATCCGCCGGCGAGCCCACCACCTGCATGCCCTTGCCGCCGCCGCCGGCCGACGGCTTCACCAGGAGCGGGAACCCCGCCTCCTCCGCGGCCCGCGCGATCTCGGCGTCGGTCATCCCGGACGCGCTGAATCCGGGCACCGTCGGCACCCCGCTCGCCGCGACGTGGTCCTTCGAGCGGATCTTGTCGCCCATCACGTCCAGCGCGCGCACCCCGGGACCGATGAACACGAGACCTGCGTCAGCACACGCGCGCGCGAAGGCCGCGTTCTCGGAGAGGAATCCGTAGCCGGGGTGCACCGCCTGCGCACCGGTCTCCCGCGCGGCGGCGATCACGGCGTCCATGTCGAGGTAGGACGCGGACGCCGCCGCCCGACCGATGCGCACGGCGACGTCGGCCTCGCGGACGTGCGGCGCATCCGCGTCGGCGTCGCTGTAGACGGCGACGGAGCGGATTCCGAGGCGAGCCAGCGTCCGGATCACGCGGCGCGCGATCTCGCCGCGGTTGGCGACCAGGACGGTGGAGAAGGGAGGATCGGAGGTCATCGGGCTCACATCCGGAAGATGCCGAAGCGCGGTTCGGGCAGCGGGGTGCGGGAGACGACGTCGAGGGCGAGGCCGAGGAGATCGCGAGTGTCGGCGGGGTCGATGATGCCGTCGTCCCAGAGCCGAGCGGTGGCGTAGTAGGGGTCGCCCTGCTCCTCGTACTTCGCACGGATCGGCGCCTCGAACGCAGCCTGGTCGTCCGCGGACCACGACTCGCCCCGCGCCTCGAGCTGGTCGCGCTTGACGGTGGACAGCACCGATGCGGCCTGGGGTCCACCCATCACCGAGATGCGACTGGCGGGCCAGCTCCACAGGAACCGGGGCGAGTACGCGCGCCCGCACATCGAGTAGTTCCCCGCACCGAAGGACCCGCCGATCACAACGGTGAGCTTCGGCACGCGCGTCGTCGCGACGGCGGTCACCATCTTGGCGCCGTCCTTTGCGATACCGCCCGCCTCGGCATCCTTCCCCACCATGAAGCCGGAGATGTTCTGCAGGAACAGGAGGGGCACGCCGCGCTGATCGCACAGCTCGATGAAGTGCGCGCCCTTCTGCGCCGACTCGCTGAACAGCACGCCGTTGTTGGCCACGATCCCGACCGGATGGCCGTGGATGCGGGCGAACCCGGTGACGAGGGTGTCTCCGTACTCCCTCTTGAACTCGTGGAGCTCGCTGGCGTCGACGAGGCGCGCGATGACCTCGCGCACGTCGTAGGGCTGGTTGACGTCCACGGGGACGACGCCGTAGAGGTCCTCGGGATCGACGGCGGGCGGCGACGCCTCCACGACCTCCCACGCCTGCTCCCCGGGAGGCGGCAGCGTCGCGACGATGTCGCGCACGATCTCGAGAGCGTGCTCGTCGTCCTCGGCGAGGTGATCGACGACGCCCGACCGACGAGCGTGGAGCTCTCCCCCGCCGAGCTCCTCGGCGGTGACGACTTCCCCGATCGCCGCCTTCACGAGCGGCGGCCCGCCGAGGAAGATCGTGCCCTGGTTCCTCACGATGACGGTCTCGTCGCTCATCGCGGGGACGTACGCACCGCCCGCGGTGCAGGAGCCGAGGACGGCCGCGATCTGCGGGATGCCGGCCGCGGAGAGCCTCGCCTGGTTGAAGAAGATGCGGCCGAAGTGGTCGCGGTCCGGGAAGACCTCGTCCTGCAGCGGAAGGAAGGCGCCCCCGGAGTCCACGAGGTATACGCACGGCAGGCGGTTCTCGAGCGCGATCTCCTGAGCGCGAAGGTGCTTCTTGACGGTCATCGGGTAGTACGTGCCCCCCTTGACCGTGGCGTCGTTGCACACCACCATGACGTGGCGGCCGTGCACGAGCCCGATCCCCGCGATGACGCCGGCCGCAGGAGCGTCTCCGCCGTACAGTCCTTCCGCGGCGAGTGGCGCGATCTCGAGGAACGGACTGCCCTCGTCGAGCAGCCGGTCGACGCGGTCCCGCGGCAGGAGCTTGCCCCGCGCGACATGGCGCTCGCGCGACGACTCGGGTCCGCCGAGCGCCACCGTCGCGAGGCGCCGGCGGAGTCGGGCCGCCTGCTCCTCCTGTGCGGCCCGCGTGCGCGCGAAGATGTCGTCGCGAACAGCCGATGTCGTGAGGGCAGTCATGTCATCTCCGTCGACGTCACGATCGGATCACGTTCGTTGTCCCGACGCGATCGAATTGGTTAGTGTGCACTAACTGGTTCCCAGGTTAGCGAGGATTAACTGAAATGACAAGCGGGGTCACCGAGCGCGATCGCGCCAAGGCGGACCGCCAGGCCGCGATCCTCTCCGAGGCGGCTCGGCTCTTCGCGGAGCGCGGCTTCAGCGGAGTGAGCTTGGAGGAGCTCGGTGCGGCCGTCGGCGTGAGTGGGCCCGCCCTCTATCGGCACTTCGCGAACAAGCAGGCTCTGCTGGGCGCCATCCTCGTCGGCGTCAGCGAGCGGCTGCTCGCCGGCGGACGACGCGTGACGACCGAGCACTCCTCGCCCCTTCACCAGCTCGAGGCGATCGTCGCCTTCCACGTCGACTTCGCGCTGTCCGACGCCGACGTCATCCGCGTGCAGGACCGCGACCTGCCGAGCCTCTCCGAGGAGGATCGGCACACCGTCCGCCGGCTCCAGCGCGAGTACATCGAAGTGTGGGTCGGCATCCTCTCCGCGTTGCACCCCGCACGATCGGAGACCGACCTCCGCGTGCGGGCGCATGCCTGCTTCGGTCTCATCAATTCGACGCCGCACAGCGTGCGCGCACAGCGCACGCGCCCGTCCGACAGCGCAGTGCGCAGCATCCTGGAATCCATGGCCTTGGCGGCGCTGACCGACTGACCCGTTTCGCCCTCATCGAAACGTCTCCGCAGCGGCGAACAGGCCTCTTCGACCCGAAGCCGGACTCGGAGCGACGTCCTCACCGCAGCAGCATCGCCCGACCCGGCTCGCGCAGGACATCGGCGACATCCACCAGGAATCTCGACCCCTGCTCACCGTCGACGAGACGATGGTCGAACGAGAGCGCGAGAGTCATGACGTCCCGCAGCGCGATCTCGCCCTTGTGCTCCCACGGCTGCCGGCGCACCGCCCCGAGAGCCAGGATCCCGGCCTCGCCCGGGTTCAGGATCGGCGTTCCCGCGTCCACCCCGAAGACGCCGACATTGGTGATCGAGAACGTGCCCCCCATCATGTCCGCGGGCGGCGTCTTGCCGGATCGGGCGGTCTCGGCGAGGGCGCGGATCGCGTCCGCGAGCTCGACCAGCGCCAGGTCCTGCGCGTCCCGGATATTGGGGACGACGAGTCCGCGCCCGGTGGCCGCCGCGATCCCGAGGTTCACGTAGTGGTGCTCGACGATCTCGCCCGCCGCCTCATCCCAGCGGGAGTTGAGGCCGGGGTGGTGCGCCAGCGCGAGGCAGACGGCCTTGGCCGCGACGGCCATGACACCGATCTTGTGCTCCGAGAGGGCGCGGTCGGCCTTGAGCGACGCGATGAGCTCCGTCGTCGCGGTCACGTCGACGGTGAGGAACGTCGTCACATGCGGAGCGGTGAACGCGCTGCGGACCATCGCGTCCGCGGTGTGCTTGCGGACGCCGCGGATCGGCGTTCGCGTCGTCCGCTCCCCCGGCGTCGCCGCGAAAGCGGCCACCGGCTCCGGCTCGATCGACGGCTCGGCGACGGCGAGCGATCCGACAGGTGCCACGCCGACGCGCTCCGCGTACGCCTCGACGTCGGTCCGCGAGATCACTCCGTTCGCACCCGTCGCCTCGACGAGGGCCAGGTCGATCCCGAGCTGCTTCGCCAGAAGGCGCACCGGCGGAGTCGATCGCGGCCGCTCTATCGGCCGCTCCGGATCCGACACCTGGATGGCGTCGTGGGGCGCCGCCTCGAGGACGGCGGTGTCGGATGCGGCGGGCCTGCCCGCGCCGGACCGCGCGCGTCGCTGCGGCCGTGCACTCCCGCGCGGCGCCGCACCGTAGCCGACGAGGTTCGGCTCGGCCTGGGACGGCTCCTCGACCTGGTCCGTCTCCGTTGCCGGTGCGGGCGCAGGCGAGTCCTCTCCACCGAGGTCGTAGGAGATGAGCACGGAGCCGACCTCCACGACATCACCGGCGGCGGCGTGGAGCTTCGTGACGGTGCCGGCGTACGCCGAAGGCAGCTCGACGACCGCTTTAGCCGTCTCGACCTCGGCGATGGTCTGGTTCAGCGCGACCGTGTCGCCCTCTGACACGAGCCACGCCACGATCTCGGCCTCGGGGAGACCCTCGCCGAGGTCGGGGAGCCGGAAGTCCTGGATCACAGTTCACTCTCCTTGGTCGAACGCGGCGTCCACGATGCGCACGGGGACATCAGACCTCCAGCCCGGTCAGGCTGTTCGGACGGTCCATGACGCGGTCCACCGCATCGAGGATGCGGTCGAGGTCGGGGATGTGGTGCTTCTCGAGCTTCGCCGGAGGATAGGGGATGTCGTGGCCGGTGACGCGTTGCGGAGCTGCCTCCAGGTAGTTGAAGCAGCGTTCGGTGACGCTCGCGACGAGCTCGGCGCCGACGCCTGCCTCCCGCGCGGCCTCGTGGGTCACGACCACGCGTCCCGTCTTCCGCACCGATGCGGTCACCGTGCGGTAGTCCACCGGTGAGATCGACCGCAGGTCGATGACCTCGATCGACACTCCGTCGTCCTCGGCGGCGGTCGCGGCATCCATCGCCGTCGACACCTGCGAGCCGTAGGTCAGCAGCGTCACGTCGCTGCCTTCACGCGCGACGCGCGCCAGCCCCATCGGCGGCGCATCGGCGAGATCGACGTCCAGATCGACCTCTCCCTTGGTGTGGTAGAGCCGTTTCGGCTCGAAGTAGACCACCGGGTCGTTCGACGCGATCGCCTGGCGGAGCATCACGTAGGCGTCCTGCGGGTTGGACACCGCGATCACCCGCAGTCCGGAGGTGTGCACGAAGTACGCCTCGGGCGACTCGGAGTGGTGCTCGGCCGCGCCCACGCCGCCGGCCCACGGGATGCGGATCGTGATGGGCATCTGCACGTTCCCGCGCGTCCGATAGTGGAGCTTGGCGACCTGGCAGACGATCTGGTCGAACGCCGGGTACACGAAGCCGTCGAACTGGATCTCGACGACGGGCCGATATCCGCGGAAGGCGAGCCCGACGGCCGTGCCCATGATGCCGGCCTCCGCCAGCGGCGTATCGACGACGCGCTGCGCGCCGAACTCGTCCTGGAGGCCGTCGGTGATGCGGAACACCCCGCCGAGCTTGCCGATGTCCTCGCCCATGAGGAGCACCTTCGGGTCGTCCGCCATGGCGCGCCGGAGACCCTCGTTGATGGCCTTGGCCATGGTGAGCTGCGTCATCGCGCGACCCCCTCGGCATCGGCAGCGAACCCATCGAGATAGGCGCCGAACCACATGCGCTGCTCGTCGAGGCCGGAGTGCGGCTCGGCGTAGACGTCGTCGAGAACCGTGAGGGGTGCGCGCGTCACGGCTCCGTGCGCCGCGGCTCGTACCTCGGCGGCGAGGGCGTCGGCATCGGCGGCCACGCTCGCGGCGAACTCGTCGTCGAACTCGCCCTGGTTGCGCAGGAGCGCTTCGATGCGGGTCAGCGGGTCTCGCGCGCGCCAGCGCTCGACCTCCTCCTTGTCGCGGTAGCGCGACGGGTCGTCCGAGGTGGTGTGCGGCCCCATGCGGTAGGTCACGGCCTCGAGGAACGCCGGTCCGTTGCCCCGGCGGGCGTTGTCGACAGCCCAGCGCATCGCCGCGAGGCACGCGAGGACGTCGTTGCCGTCGACCCGCATGCTCGGGATGCCGAAGCCCGGCGCGCGTCCCGCGATCGGGAATCTCGCCTGGACGGCGACCGGCTCGGAGATCGCCCACTGGTTGTTCGAGCACACGAACACGACCGGGGCCCGATAGGACGAGGCGAAGACCATGGCCTCGTTCACGTCACCCTGACTGGTGGCGCCGTCGCCGAAGTACGCGGCGGCGACCTGGTCGGTCCCGTCGCGCTGGATCCCCATCGCGTAGCCCACGGCGTGGAGGGCCTGCGCTCCGATGATGATCTGCGGGGTCGCGGTGTTGAGGTCGTACGGGTTGTAGGTGGAATGCTCCTCGCCGCGCCAGGCCAGCACGTAGTCGGCGGGCTGGGCGCCGCGGGCGAAGGCGACCCCGGTCTCGCGGTAGCTGGGGAAGGCGAAGTCGTCGGCGCGAAGACCGCGGGCGGTGCCGATCTGGGTGGCCTCCTGCCCCTGGCACGGGGGCCACAGTGCCAGCTGGCCCTGACGCTGCAGGGCGACGCCTTCGGTGTCGATCCGGCGCAGGAGCACCATGTCGCGGTAGAGCGAGCGCAGGGCTGGGGCATCCACATCCGCCACCCACCGGTCGAGTTCCGGATCGGCGATGCGCTCGCCATCGGGGGTGACGAGCCGTGCGACGTCTTCGGTGTCGGTCGCGAGATCGGCCATCGGGGTCAGGGTGTGCGTCATCGTCATCACTCCTCGGAGCAACCCTCCCTCGTGAGGAGGGGCGTCGTGGGTCGCCGACATCGTCGCCGGCACCTTCGAGGCTACGTCCGCGTCGCACCTCGCTCAAGCATTCGGGTTTGTCTTGAGCATGTTGACAACTGAAGCCGCATCGAACCGTGCTAACGTTTCGCACTATGAGTGCCCTCGATCACGTCGACCTCGAGCTGCTTGCCGCGCTGTCCGCCGACCCCCGCGCGACCGTCGTCGCGCTCGCCGAGAAGCTCGGACTGTCCCGCAACACCGTCCAGGCGCGGATGGCGAGACTCGAGCGTTCCGGAGTGTTCCTGTCCTACGAGCGGGCCATATCCTCCTCGTCGCTGGGCTTCCCCATCGAGGCGTTCATCAGCGTCATCGTGCGCCAGGCCGATCTCCCCCGCATCACGCCCGAACTGGCCCGCGTGCCCGAGATCGTGCAGGCTCACGGGCTGTCCGGACAGGTCGATCTGCTGGTTCGCGTCGCGTGCCGCGACACCCAGCACCTGTTCGACACCGACGCCCGCATCCTCGCGATCGAGGGGGTCGAGCGCACCGAGACGTCCCTCGTGATGGGCGAGGTGATCGCCCATCGCGTGACGCCCCTCATGGAGCTCGCGCGGCGCGAACCCTGATCCGACCGGTCAGGGAATCGGGACGGCCTCGGCCGCCGGCATCCCGCCGCTGCGGGGTGCAGACCTCAGATCGTCGAGCTTGACCAGGACGACGCCCGCAAGGATCAGCGCGCCGCCCACGAACTGGATCGGCGCGGGCACCTCGGCGAGGAAGATCCACGCGAAGCCCAGCGCGAAGAGCACCTCGGACAGCCCGACGAACGACGCCACGCGCGAGCCGATCCGCGGCACCGCCATGACACCGAGCGCGTACCCGAGGGTCGTCGCGACGGCGGCGACCCACAGCATCGGCACGAACCACGGCACCTCGGTGCCCGCGAGCTCCACCGACACGGCCGGAGCGCGGAACGGCATGATCCCTACGGCGCACAGCACACCCATCACGACGGCGCCGGCGAGCAGCCCGCTCGCGGCGAGGGCGAGCGGCGGCAGGTCGTCGCCGGCGCGCTCCGAGATGACGAAGTACGCGCACACGCACACGGCGGCGGCGAGGGCGAACAGCGTGCCGATCAGGTCGAACGAGGCACCCGAGATGTCGACGACGAGGATGAGACCCGCGACCGCGACCGCCGACCCCCACAGGACGAGTGCGGAAGGGGCCCTTTTGGTGCGCAGCCACACGAACGCCACGAGCATCACCGGCGCCAGGTACTGGATGAGGAGCGCCACGGCGACCGGCATGCGCTGCATCGCCGAGAAGAAGAACAACTGGCAGCCGAGCACGGGCATGAGCCCGAACCCCGCTATGAGCCGCCAGTGCCGTCGCAGGAAGCCGGGCTGCCTGCGCATCGCGCGGAAGACGGCGGGCGACAGGATGAGCCCCGCCACTCCCATGCGCACGAGCAGCGCCGCCCCGAGCGACCAGCCGGCCTCGAGCAGCGGCTTGACGAACGGACCGCTCGAGGAGAAGGCCAGAGCCGAGGCGACGGCCATGAGCAGACCGGTCGTGCGGACCCGGGGGGATGCCGCAAAGGGACCGATCACGGGAAGGGACGCGGTCGAAACGGTCATGGGCGGCATCCGACTGTCAGGAGTGAAACGTGCTTACACTGGTGACCGTATCGAACGCGATGTCAGGAGTCAACATGGTCTTCATCCATGACACGAAACGCACGCTCATGATGGTCGTGGACCTGGTCAACACGCTTCCCGGATACGACGGAGAGGATACGC
Organism: Microbacterium insulae; assembly: GCF_042677065.1. Taxonomy (NCBI): domain Bacteria; kingdom Bacillati; phylum Actinomycetota; class Actinomycetes; order Micrococcales; family Microbacteriaceae; genus Microbacterium; species Microbacterium insulae. Next base: position 425,929 of record NZ_JBHTII010000002.1, read on the forward strand.
TGCAGACGCCCGCGGACCTGTCGCGCTTCCTCGAGTCCAACCCCTACACCGGGGTCATCCGCGCGGACGAGCAGGAGGTCGCGGCGGTGCGGGAGTTGCGCGACCGCCTCCATGAGCTCTGGCACGTCGACCGCGAGGGCGCCGTACCGCTGGTGAACCGCATGCTCGCCGACGGCGAGGCTCTTCCCCGGCTCGTCATCCACGACGACTACGACTGGCACATCCACGCCACATCGGACGACTCGCCCCTGGCGACGCGCATGATGGTCGAAGCGGCGATGGCCTTCATCGACGTCATCCGGTCGGACGAGTACGACCGGGTGCGCACCTGCTCCGCCGATGACTGCGACGCGGTCTACATCGACTATTCGAAGAACGGCTCGAAGCGGTACTGCGACACGGGCAACTGCGGCAACCGCATGAACGTCATCGCGTACCGGGCGCGGAAGGCTAGAGAAACCGCCTGATCGCGTCCGCGGCGGCCGCCGGCGTCTCGTAGTGGATCAGGTGACCGACATCGGGGATCTCGACCAGCTCAGCCGAGGGGAACAGCGTCGCGAGCGTGCGCTCGGCCTCGATCGGCGTGATGTCGTCGCGCACGGCCGCCACGAGCAGCGTCGGCTGCGCGATCCGTGGTGCGAACTCCCGGACATCGTGCGAGACCGAGGCGAGGAATGCGTCGTGAAGGACGTCGCGATCGGCGAACCGCGAGAAATAGGTGTCGTGCTGGTCGTGGATGAAGCTGCGCAGCTCCGGGTCGCGCGTCTTCGCCATCGACACGCTCATCACCCGGACGATCACCCCGTTGCGCAGCAGCGCCGTGCCGACCCTGTCGGGCAGTCGGGCGCCGGCCCAGTAGTAGAAGACGGCGAGGCGGGTGAGAAGCCCTCGCGGGCCCTCCAGCGCGGGCGCGCCGATGGGGTTCACGAGCACGACCCTCGGGGTCTCGAGCCCGCCTGCGACGGCGGCCGAGACGACGATCGATCCGAACGAGTGCCCGAGAATGACGGCGCCGGGGGCGACGGATGCCGCGAATTTGCGGAGCCAACTCGCGTAGGCGTCCAGATCGTGGCGCACCCCGGGTAGGGGCGGGGTCTCGCCGAAGCCGGGCAGGTCGGGTGAGATGATCCGCACCTCCGGGAGGTGGGCGACCACCGGCTCGAGGCCGTGGTGCTCGCCGCGGAATCCGTGGACCGCGATCACTGTCGTCGTCGCATCCGACGGACCGTAGACCCAGTACGCCGTCACACCGCCCGCGACCTCGACCTCGTGCCGCTCCACCGGAAGAGTCTCGAGGAGCGGGGCGTACGGATTCACGGCGGCCACCCCTCGATTCTAGAAGGGGTCGCGCGGCGAGCTTGCCGAGCGCTGTCGGAGGTATCGCATACCGTGAGCGGCATGAAGCGAAGGCCGGATGAGCAGCTGGCTCTGTTCGACACCCCGGATTGGGTGTCCGTGGTCGGCGTCTTCGACCTCGAGACGACCGGAGTCGATGTCGGCACCGACCGCATCGTGACCGCGCACGTCGGCCTGCTGGATGCCTCGGGCTCCGTGCTCGATGCACGGGGTTGGCTCGCCGACCCGGGCATCGAGATCCCCGCGGGCGCGGCCGCGATCCACGGCATCTCCACCGCCTACGCGCGCGACCACGGCCGCCCCGCACCCGTCGTGGTCGCCGAGGTCGTCGCCGCACTGCGCGGCCTCCTCGGCGCCGGCATCCCGGTCGTCGCGTACAACGCCCCCTACGACTTCTCGCTCCTCAAGCACGAGGCCCTGCGTCATGGCGTCGCACCGCTGCTCGATCCGTTTCCCGTGATCGACCCGCTCGTCGTCGACAAGGCGTATGACCGTTGGCGACCCGGCAAGCGGACGCTGTCCGTCGTCGCCGCGCACTACGCCGTGCGCCTCGACGGTGCGCACGAGGCATCCGCTGACGCCGTCGCTGCCGGCCGCGTTGCCCAAGCACTGGCCGGCCGATTCGCGCCGTGGCTGCCCGAGACCGTGCACGAGCTGCACACGCGGCAGATCTCCTGGGCTCGGGCGCAGGCGGCGAGCCTCACGGAGTACTTCGTCCGCATCGGCCGGATAGACCCCGATGACCGGGTCGACGGCAGCTGGCCCATCCGCTGAACCCGGCCGCGAGACGACGAAGGCCCCGCCGGAGCGGGGCCTTCGTATACGGCTGCTTACTTGGAGCCGAAGTTCTTGAACCGCTGGTTGAACTTCTCCACGCGGCCGGCGGAGTCCATGATGCGCTGCTTGCCCGTGTAGAACGGGTGCGACGCGGACGAGATCTCGACGTCGATGACGGGGTACTCGACACCGTCGAGCTCGACCGTCTTGTCGCTGGTCACCGTCGAACGGGTGAGGAAGGTCTCGCCGGAGCCGAGGTCGCGGAACACGACGGCCTTGTACTCGGGGTGGATGTCAGTCTTCATGGGAAGTCCTTTGAAAGTGGTGCCCTGGATTTTGCCAGGACGGACAAAGTCTGAGGTGCGAGTGCACCAAAGAGCGATCTTACCAGCCTCGGCGCCGCACGCGGAATCGGACCTGACGCTCTACGCGCTCGTGCCCTCCCGCGCAGCCCGAGCCGCGTATCGGCCGTCGTGCTCGGTGAGTTCGATGCGCGCGCCGAACGTCTCGGTGAGCGCCTCGGCCGTGAGGGTCTCGTGCAGGGGGCCGGATGCCACGGCACGGCCGTCGGCGAGAAGCAGGACGTGCGTGAAGCCGATCGGGATCTCCTCGACGTGGTGCGTGACCATGATCATCGCCGGAGTCGTGGGAGCCTGCGCGTACCCTCCGAGCAGCGTCAGCAGCTCTTCGCGTGCACCGAGGTCGAGGCTCGCGGTCGGCTCGTCGAGCAGCAGGAGCTCCGGATCGGTCATCACCGCGCGCGCGATCTGCACGCGCTTCTGCTCGCCGTCGCTCAGCGTCCCGAACGTGCGGTCGGCGAGGTGATCGAGCTTCCATTCGGCCAGCACCCGCAGGGCGCGCCGCTCGTCGATGTCCTCGTAGTCCTCGCGCCAGCGACCCAGTACCGAATAGGCGGCCGTGAGCACGACGTCGAGCACCGTCTCCTCGGGCGGGACGCGTCGAGCCATGGCGGACGACGCGAAGCCGATGCGGGGACGCAGCTCGAAGACGTCGGTGCGCCCGAGCCGCTCGCCGAGGATCGTCACGACGCCCGACGTCGGGTGCATCAGCGTGTCGGCGAGCTGCAGCACGGTGGTCTTGCCGGCACCGTTGGGGCCGAGGATGACCCAGCGTTCGTCGTCGCTCACGCTCCAGTCGAGTCGGTCGACGATGTCCCTGGCGTTTCGGCGGACGACGACGTCGGAGAATTCGAGGACCTGCGGCATGCCGTCCAGCCTATCGGCCGGAACCCGCCACCTCCGCGTAGAGCGCGGCGGTCTGGTCGGCGATGCTCTGCCAGCTGAAGTCCTTCGTCGCACGCTCTCTGCCCGCCCTGCCGTAGGCGCGCGCCCGCTCGGGGTCGGACACGACCTCGGTGAGGACGGCGGCGAGATCGGACACGAAGCGGTCCGGGTCGGTGGGCGTGCCGGTGCCGTCCTGCACCTGCTCGATCGGCACGATCCGCCCGGTGACTCCGTCGACGACGACCTCGGGGATCCCACCGGTACCGGTGCCGACGACGGCCGCGCCGCACGCCATCGCCTCGAGGTTGACGATGCCCAGCGGCTCGTAGACGGACGGGCACACGAAGGTCGTCGCCGCCGTCAGCACGGTGCACAGCTCGTGGTGCGACAGCATCCTGTCGATCCAGACGACCCCGTCCCTGGTCTCCTGGAGGCCGCGCACGAGATCCTCGACCTCGGCCATGATCTGCGGTGTGTCGGGAGCGCCGGCGCACAGCACCACCTGCACGTCCGCGGGCAGGCGCTCGGCAGCGCGGAGGAAGTAGGGCAGGCCCTTCTGGCGGGTGATGCGTCCCACGAACACGACTGACGGGCGCGAGGCGTCGACCCCGAGTTCCGCCAGCAGGCCCGGGTCGTCTACGGGATGCCACGACTCGACGTCGATGCCGTTGTAGATCACGCGGACGGAGGCCGGATCCAGCGACGGATAGCTGCGCAGTATGTCCTGCCGCATGCCCTCGCTCACGGCCACGATCGCCGCGGCGCCCTCGTACGCGGTCTTCTCGATCCAGCTGGAGACCGAGTACCCCCCGCCGAGCTGCTCGGCCTTCCAGGGCCGCAGCGGCTCGAGGCTGTGCGCCGTGACGATGTGCGGGATGCCGTGGAGGAGCGACGCGAGATGACCCGCGAAGTTCGCGTACCAGGTGTGGCTGTGCACGACGTCGGCGCCCGCGACATCCGTCACGATCTCTAGGTCGGTGCCGAGAGTCTGGACGGCGGCGTTGGCGGAGGCCAGTTCGGCCGGCACACCGTACGCCGTCGTGCCCGGCTCATCGCGCTCCGCACCGAATGCTCGCACCCGCACGTCGACCGACGCGCGCAGCGCCTTGACGAGCTCGGTGACGTGCACCCCCGCGCCACCGTAGATCTCGGGCGGGTACTCCTTCGTCACGATGTCCACGCGCATGGGACGAAACCTAGTACACGCCGCGCTTGGGGAAAACCCGCTACCCCGGGCCCGGTGGTCCCCCTAGGGTGGTGGCATGCCTGCAGCGCCGAAGGTCTTCGGAATCATCCTCGCCGGCGGCGAGGGCAAGCGACTCATGCCCCTCACGGCCGATCGCGCCAAACCCGCCGTGCCGTTCGGCGGCCAGTACCGACTGATCGACTTCGCCATCTCGAACCTGATCAACTCGGGTCTGCGGCAGATCGTCGTGCTGACCCAGTACAAGTCGCACAGCCTCGACCGCCACATCTCCCAGACGTGGCGCATGTCCGCTCTGCTGGACTCGTATGTCGCGTCGGTGCCGGCGCAGCAGCGACTGGGCAAGCGATGGTTCTCCGGATCTGCCGACGCCATTCTCCAGAGCCTGAACCTCATCATCGATGAGCAGCCCGACATCGTCGTGGTGATCGGCGCCGACCACGTGTACCGGATGGACTTCCGGCAGATGCTCGCGGCGCACATCGATTCCGGCGCCCGCGCGACCGTCGCCGGGATCCGGCAGCCGATCTCGCTGGCCAACCAGTTCGGCGTCATCGATGTCGTCAAGGACGACCCCACACGCATCAACGAGTTCCTCGAGAAGCCTCAGAACCCCACCGGACTCGCGGACTCCCCCGGCGAAGTCCTCGCATCGATGGGAAACTACATCTTCAACACCGACGCGCTCGTCGAAGCGGTCGAGTCGGACGGAGAGCTTCCGACGTCCAACCACGACATGGGCGGCGACATCGTGCCCTACTTCGTCGGGCGAGGCGAAGCGGGCGTCTACGACATGAACCGCAACGACGTGCCGGGCTCGACCGATCGCGACCGCTACTACTGGCGCGACGTCGGGACGATCGAGTCCTTCTTCGACGCCCACCGCGATCTCATCTCGACCCTGCCGGTGTTCAACCTCTACAACACCGACTGGCCGATCCACTCGCAGGCCGTCAACTCTCCGCCCGCGAAGTTCGTGCGGGACTCCGTGGGTCGGATCGGGAACGCGATCGATTCGATCGTGTCGCTCGGGTCGGTGCTGTCCGGCACCCACCTCGAGCGCAGCGTCGTCGGTCCGTGGACGCTCGCCGGAGGAGGCTCGACCATCACCGACTCCGTGCTGTTCGACCATGTCCAGGTCGGGGCCGGCGCGCGCATCCACCGCGCGATCCTCGACAAGAACGTCGTGCTCGCCGAGGGCGCGACGGTCGGGGTCGACCGCGAGAAGGACCTCGCACGCGGATTCACGGTGACCGACACCGGTATCACCGTGGTCGGCAAGGGCGTCCGCGTCGAACGGTGACTCCGCGAGCTGGCGGTTCCGCGATCACCGCTAGCGTGGAGGCGTGCCTCTCCCCCGCGCCCGGTTCCTCGTCGTGCTCGATGCCGATTCGACCCTGATCCGCAACGAGGTCATCGAACTGATCGCCGACGAAGCCCACCGTGGCTCCGAGGTAGCGGCGGCGACCGAGGCCGCGATGCGCGGCGAGGTCGACTTCGCCACGAGCCTGCGCTCTCGCGTTGCGCAGCTCGAGGGCGTCCCGCTCGGCGCCTTCGCCCGTGTGCTCGCGCGCGTCGAGCCGACTGCGGGGGCTCAGGCGCTCGTCGCAGCCGTCCACGATCGCGGCGGCCGCGTCGGGGTCGTGTCGGGCGGGTTCCACGAGATCCTCGACACCGTCGCGCCGTCCCTCGGCGTCGACGTGTGGCGCGCCAACCGCCTCGCGGCCGCGGACGGCGCATTGACGGGAGGCGTCGACGGCGCGATCGTCGACGCCGACGGCAAGGCCGCAGCCCTGAGCGAGTGGGCCGCCGAGGCGGGGGTCGCACTGTCGCGCACGATCGCGATCGGGGACGGCGCGAACGACCTCCGCATGATGGCGGCCGCCGGGCTCGGCGTGGCCTTCAACGCCAAGCCCGCCGTCCGCGCGCAGGCTGACATCGTCGTGGGACCCGTCGATCTGTCTCAGGTGATCCCCCTCCTGCCCTGACGCGCGATGTCGGAGGCCCCGGCTACCGTCTGACCATGGACATCATCCTCGTTCCCGGTCTCTGGCTCGACGCGTCCTCGTGGGAGGACGTGGTTGCCGCGCTCGAGTCCGCCGGTCACACGACGCATCCGCTCACGCTCCCGGGGGTCGGTGCCTCGGCCTCCGATTCCTCCGACATCGGTATCCAGGACTGGGTCGACGCCGTCGTCACCGAAATCGATGCCGCAGGCGGTCCGGTGGTGCTCGTCGGTCATAGCGGCGGCGGGAACGTCGTCTGGGCGGCGGCCGAGGCACGCGCCGACTCGGTCCGCCGGGTCGTCTTCGTCGACACCGTCCCCCCGCCGGGCGGAAACGGCATCTCCGAGTTCGAGATCGTGGACGGCGTCGTCCCGTTCCCGGGCTGGGATTCGTTCGACGCGCCTGACGTCGAAGACCTCGCCCCCGGCGTGCGTGAGAAGTGGGCGGCGCGGGCGCGCAGCGTGCCCGCGCGGGTTCCCACCGACCCGCTCGTGCTCGAAGGCACCCACCGGCATCGAGTGCCCGTCACCCTCCTGATGGGGGGAATGGACGACGCGGAGTTCCGCGCGGCGGTGAGTGAGTGGGGTCCCTTCGGCGAGGAGTTCGAGGCAATCGACCACTCCGAGGTCGTTCGCCTCGGCACCGGTCACTGGCCGCAGTTCTCCCAGCCCGACAGGCTCGCCTCGGCGATCCTCGAGGCCGTGAGCCGCTGACGGGCGCCGCCGCGGACTCGGATCAGTGACCCATGCCGAGGCCGCCGTCGACCGGTATGACCGCACCCGAGATGTAGGCCGCGTCGTCGGAAGCCATCCACGTGACGACACCGGCCACCTCGTCGGCAGTGGCGAATCGTCCGGCGGGGATGTTCTTCTTGTACTCGGCCTGGGTGTCCGCAGGAAGTTCGGCGGTCATGTCGGTCTCGATGAACCCGGGAGCGACGACGTTGGCAGTGATTCCGCGCCCTCCGAGCTCGCGGGTCAGCGAACGCGCGAACCCGACGAGGGCGCTCTTCGAGGCGGCATAGTTCACCTGACCGGCTGATCCATAAAGGCCCACCACACTCGAGATGAGGATGACGCGTCCCCATCTGGCGCGCAGCATCCCCTTCGACGCGCGCTTCACGACGCGGAAGGTCCCGCCGAGGTTGGTCGCGACGACGCTGTCGAAGTCGTCCTCGGTCATGCGCAGGAGGAGGGTGTCCTTCGTGATCCCGGCGTTGGCCACGAGGATCTCGATGGGGCCGAGGGCGTTCTCGACCTCGGCGAACGCCGCGTCCACGGCCGCGGCATCCGTCACATCCGCGCGGACCGTGAGCGTACCCGCAGGACCTTCGTCCGACCGCGAGGTGACGGCAACCTTGTAGCCTTGCGCGACGAAGCGCTCGGCGATGGCGCGGCCGATGCCGCGGTTTCCGCCGGTGACGAGGACGACGCGATCGGTGGACATGGTGGGACTCCCGGGGTGTGTGACAGATCCGCACCAGCCTACCGGCGCGCTGTTTGACACCCGGCGACGCGCGCTGGGACGCTATTCAGCGACATCAGAGAAAGAGGTCCCGACGTGAGCGACAACACCCCCGACGCCCCTGCGCCGCAGCCCGGCGCCTATCCGCCGCCGCCCGCGCCAGGCGCCTACCCGCCGCCCACCGGCGGCACCCCGCCCGCCTACGGCGCTCCCCCGTCCTACGGGGTTCCTCCGCAGCAGCCCCCGCAGTACGGGGCTCCTCCGCAGTACGGTGCACAGCCGTACGGCACGCCCGCGTACGGTTACGGCGCGCCCGCCAAGACCAACACGCTCGCCATCGTGTCGCTCATCGCCTCACTGACGGGGATCATCTTCATCCTGCCGTTCGTCGGCTCGCTCGTAGGCGTGATCACCGGGCACCTCGCGCTCAGCCGCCTCAAGACGAGCGGCGAGCAAGGACGCGGCCTCGCACTCGCGGGAACCATCATCGGCTGGGTGGGACTCGCGTTCGCGATCATCGGCGTCATCATCTTCATCGCCATCATCGGCTACTACGCGAGCCTCTCGACGACCTACTCGTCCTGACCGTCGCTCCCGCACGCGCAGTCCTCCCGATCGGCCCGAACCGGCGCCGGGGAGGGCTGCGCGGCGTAGTCTTGAGGGACAGTGAAGAGTTCGAGTCGGGCACAGTCCGCCACGTCGCTGCCACGGGCACCGCGTGACGAAGCCGACGCGCGCTCGGCCCGCTACCTCGCCCTGATGGCGGTGCGCATCGCCTGCTTCATCCTCATGGTGGTCATCACCCCCTACGGCTGGTACACGTGGGTGCTCGGCGCCGCCGCGGTGTTCCTGCCGTACATCGCCGTCGTGCTCGCCAACGTCGGCGAAGAAGGACGCAGCGACCGCCGCGAGGATCCCGAGCGCGCCCTCCCCTCCGCCCCGACCGCTCCCCCGCCCGCGCCGTCGGCCGCGAACGTCATCCGCATCGAGGAGACCCGCGCTCTCCCGGGCGAGCGATCCTCGGACGGGCGGGACCCGGACGAGCGCGCATGACCGACGAGGACGAGGCCGCCGTCTGCTCGCGAGCCGGCTGCCGCTCCGCGGCCCGCTGGCGCGTCGACTGGCGCAACCCCCGGATCCACACGGCGGATCGCACGAAGACATGGGTCGCGTGCGAGAGTCACGTGGACTACCTGCGAGAGTTCCTCGCCGCGCGGAGCTTCCCGGTCTCGGTGTCCGAGCTGCCCTCCGTGACGCCGGAGGCCGCCCGATGAGCCGACGTGAGATGAGCATGCAGAACCTGCCGCGGGCCGGACGCTGGACGATCTACATCGCGCTGGCCGTGGTGTTCGCCGTCGCGTGCGCGTTCCTGTCGAACTGGCAGTTCACGCGGAACGAAGAACGCTCCGCGCAGCTCGCGCTCGTCGCCGAGAACTACGACGCGCCGCCGGTGCCGCTCGCCGCACTCATCCCCGCGGACGGCGAGTTCTCGCCGGCGGATCAATGGCGCCCCGTCGAACTCGTCGGCGAGTACGTCGCGGACGAGCAGCTCCTTGTGCGCAACCGACCCCACGGCGGCACCGCCGCCTTCGAGGTCCTCGTCCCGTTCCGGCTCGAGGACGGCAGAGTGCTCGTGATCGACCGCGGCTGGGTCCCACCGGGAGACGACGGTCCCGGGCCCGACACCGTCCCCGCGCCGCCCCGGGGCGTCGTGACGATCGTGGCACGCCTGAAGCCCTCCGAAGCACTCCCGTCGTCCGGCCGCTCGGCGCCGGCGGGACAGGTTCCCACGATCAACCTGCCGTTCGTCGCGGAATCCGTCTCCGCCGACGTCGGTGACGCGCTCGAGGTGAGCGCCTACGGCCTCCTCGTGTCGGAGGACCCGGCTCCGGCGACGGCACCGCAGCCCCTCGAGAACCCTTCGGAGGATCCCGGCCCGCACCTTTCGTACGCGATCCAGTGGATCCTGTTCGCACTGATGGGCTTCGTGTTCATCGGCTACGTCATCCGTACCGAACGCCGTCATCGTCGCGAGGACGAGCAGGAGGCAGGGTCTCTCGCGGACGCACCACGCGAGCCCGCCGGTGGTCGCCGACCTCAGCGACGACGCGACCGCGACGCCGAGGACGAGGACGCCCTCGTGGACGCCGCGGGGCGATGACGCCGCACAGCGCCGATCCGGGCTGGGCAAGGACCGTCAGTCAACGCCGCGGCTGAAGCCGCGGCTACTCGAGCACCGCGAGATGCGATCACGCGAGCGTGATCAAATCCGCGTAGTCTCGTCCCCAGATGTCCTCGACACCGTCGGGCAGGATCAGGACGCGCTCGGGGTTGAGCGCTTCAACGGCACCCTCATCGTGGGAGACCAGGATCACCGCGCCTTCGTAATGCGCGAGCGCGCCGAGGATCTCCTCGCGGGACGCGGGGTCGAGGTTGTTCGTCGGCTCGTCGAGCAGCAGCACATTCGCGCTGGAGACCACGAGTGTCGCGAGCGAGAGCCGCGTCTTCTCCCCGCCGGAGAGCACGCCCGCGGGCTTGAGCACGTCGTCGCCCGTGAAGAGGAACGACCCGAGCACCTTGCGCGCATCGGTCGCGGTGATGTCAGGGGCGGCGGACATCATGTTCTCCAGCACGGAGCGGGTGACGTCGAGATTCTCGTGCTCCTGGGCGTAGTACCCCACCTTGAGTCCGTGCCCGGGCTCGACCTGTCCGGTGTCGGGAGCGTCGACGCCCGCGAGGATGCGCAGCAGCGTCGTCTTGCCCGCGCCGTTCAGCCCCAGGACGACCACTCTGGATCCTCGATCGATCGCGAGGTCGACGTCGGTGAAGATCTCCAGCGACCCGTACGACTTGGAGAGCCCGGATGCCGTGATAGGCGTCTTGCCGCAGGGTGCGGGCTTCGGGAACCGCAGCTTGGCCACGCGATCCTCCTGCCGCACGTCGTCCAGCCCCGAGAGCATCTTCTCGGCGCGGGCGACCATCTGGTGCGCGGCGGCGGCCTTCGAGGCCTTCGCGCCGAATCGGGCCGCCTGCTGCTGCAGCGCCGTCGCCTTCTTCTCGACGTTCGCCCGCTCCTTTTTGCGGCGCTCCTCGTCGGCGACCCGCTGGCGCAGGTAGTTCTTCCAGTTCATGTTGTAGACGTCGATGACCTGGCGGTTCGCATCGAGATAGAAGACCCGGTTCACCGTCTCGCCGACGAGCTCGACGTCGTGGCTGATGACGATCAGACCGCCCTTGTAGCCCTTGAGGAACTCGCGCAGCCACACGACGCTGTCGGCGTCGAGGTGGTTGGTCGGCTCGTCGAGGATCATCGTCTGCGCGTCGGAGAACAGGATCCGCGCGAGCTCGATGCGGCGGCGCTGTCCGCCGGAGAGCGTCCGCAGGGGCTGGTCGAGGATCCGGTCGGGGAGAGACAGGTTGTGCGCGATGGACGCGGCCTCCGCCTCGGCGGCGTACCCGCCGAGCGCCTCGAAGCGCTCGGTGAGATTGGCGTACTTCCGCATCGCGCGGGCCGCGGCATCCATGTCCTCCTCACCCATCGCGAGAGAGGCCTCGTGCATACCGAGCGCGAGGGTTCCGAGACCTCGTGCGTCGAGGATCCGGGTGCGGGCGAGCATGTCCGGGTCTCCCGAGCGGGGATCCTGAGGCAGATACCCGAGCTCCCCCGATCGCTCGACCTTGCCCTCGGACGGAAGCACATCGCCGGCGAGCACCTTCGTCAACGTGGTCTTGCCCGCGCCGTTGCGGCCGACGAGCCCGATCTTGTCGCCCGCGGACACACGGAATGAGACGTCGGACATCAGCACGCGGGCGCCCACGCGGATCTCGAGGTCGTGCACGGCGAGCACAGCGAAACGTCCGTTCCGTCGGTGGATGGGAGAAGCGGCCGAACGGCCAGCCTCCCAGTATAGATCCAACGCCGCCGCGGGAGCTCCGGCCGAGGCCTCTGCTCCCGCGACGGCGTGGTGCGTCAGCCCTGAGCGACTGCCGTGGCGGTGGCCAGCTGCTCGACGATCTCGGGGAGGATCCACGACAGCGTGAGCGCCGTCGGCGAGACGGCGGCGACGTTCTCCTCGCCGACGATGGGCGCGACAGCACCGGCCGCGACCGCCGGGATCAGTCGGCCCCGGTCGGAGGAGAGGAAGGAGTCCAGGTCCTCCTGGGCCTCGGCCTGGGTGAAGAGCACATCGGCGACGACCTGGTCGAGGTTCTCGCTGCTCACGGTCGTGTAGAAGGTCGACTCGCCGCTGTCGAGCTCGGTGACCGCGGGCGCACTGACGAAGCCGAGGTCCTCGAGGATCTCGACCCGCGGGTCGGCGGGAAGGTAGAGATAGAACGTGTCGACGTCGTCGTCCGCGTAGGCGATGGTCGTCCCTTCGAACTCCGGGTGCTCGGCCGCTGCGGCGGCGATCTGCTCGTCCAGATCGGTGAGCAGGTCCTCCGCCTCGGCCTCGAGGCCGAGAGCTCGGCCGGTGTCCGTCACGACGTCGCGCCACGGAGTCGCCCACAGCGCCTCCTCCGGCGCGATGACCGGGATTCCGGCGGCGGTCACCGCGTCGTACTCCTCCTGGGTCAGGCCCGAGTACGAGGCGACGAGCACGTCGGGGTCGGTCGCCAGGAGCTCCTCGACCGACAGGGTGAACGCGGAGTTGTCCAGCAGCACGGGCTCCTCGGCGCCGAGCTCGTCGAGCGCTTCCTCGACCCACGGGGTGATGCGGTTGTCGCCGCCGCCGTACTCCGACGACGGGATGGCGACGGGGACGATTCCGAGCGCGAGGACGGCGTCCGTCGCTCCCCATCCCCACGTCGCGATCCGCTCGGGGGCCTCCTCGATCACCGTCTCGCCGTACATGTGCTCGAACGTCACGGGGAAGGCGTCGGTCGATGCGCCGTCGGAGGAGGTATCGGGAGCCGGCTCGGCGGTTGCTGCGCAGCCGGAGAGCACGAGGCCGCCGGCGACAGTAAGTGCCGCAAGGGCGCGGAAACGGGACGTCGGGATGGGCATTGTCTTCCTTTCGTTGACGTCAGGCCTCGTCCGCAGGCGCATGCGCGCCGCCGGGAACGGGAATGACGAGGGGTGTGGAGGTGAGCGGATCGGGGATGACGAGCGCGTCGAGGTCGAATGCCTGCGCGACCACCTCTCGCGTGAGGATGTCGGCGGGCGCGCCGTGCGCGAGCACCTTGCCCGCGCTCATCACGACGAGATCATCGGCGTAGCGGGCGGCGAGGTTGAGCTCGTGGAGCACGACGACGATGGTCGTGCCGTCGGTGCGATTCAGAGTGCGCAGCAGGTCGAGCACTTCGATCTGATGGCTGAGGTCGAGGAAGGTGGTGGGTTCGTCCAGCAGGAGCACCCGAGGCTCCTGCGCGAGTGCCATGGCGATCCATACGCGCTGGCGCTGGCCGCCCGAGAGATCCCCGACCGGGCGATCGGCCAAGGCTGCGACCCCGGTCTTCGCCATCGCGTCGTCGACCCGCGCGGTGTCGTCGGCGCCCCACCTCTGGAACACTCCGCGGTGAGGATGACGCCCGCGGGAGACGAGCTCCGCGACGGTGAGCCCATCGGGGGCAGTGGGATGCTGCGGCAGCAGTCCCACGCTCTGCGCGAAGCGCCGACGGGACAGGGTCGCGACGTCGGCGCCGTCCAGCTCCACGGACCCGGCCGAGGGCGTGTTGACACGAGCGAGGGCACTGAGGAGCGTCGACTTGCCGCAGGCGTTCGCGCCGATGATCATCGTCATCCGTCCCGGCGCGAAGTCCAGATCGAGCCCCTCGATGACGGTGCGCCCGGGATACCCGGCGGAGAGCCCGCGGGCACTCAGTCGCGCGGTGGAGGCGGAGGTCACAGGTTCCGTCCTTTCGACGTGGCGAGCAGCCAGAGCAGGAAGAGCGCGCCGATCGCACCGGTGACGACGCCCACGGGCACGGACTGCCCCGGGATCGCGAACTGGGCGACGAGGTCGGCGGCCGCGAGCAGGGCGGCGCCGACCGCGGCGCTGGTCCCCACGCCGATCGCTCCGTGACCGAGGAGCGGGCGTGCGATCGCGGGGGCGCACAGGGCGATGAACGAGATGGGACCGACGAACGCGCACGTCACCGCCGTGAGCACGACCGCCGTGACGACGGTCACCACCCGCACCGTCGAGGTGCGGACACCGAGCGAGGCAGCAGTGGCGGCACCCATCTGCGTGAGGGGCAGCCATCGTGCGGACGCGACGACCGCGGGCACCGCCAGCGCGACGACGACGGCGACCGTGGCGACGTTCCACCAGGGAGTTGAGGCGAGACTGCCGGTGAGCCAGATCAGTGCGAGCTGAGCCAGCTCCACCTGAGCACGGACCATCAGGAAGTTCGTGACCGCGACGCACAGGAATGCCACCCCGACGCCCGCGAGGATCAGCCGGTAGCCGCCGTCCGCGCGGTGGCGTCCCGCCAGGAGCAGGAAGGCCGCCACGACGTTCCCGCCGGCGAAGGCCGCGACCGCGAGAAGCGGGCCGCCCCACCCGAGGATGAGCAGGGCGAACACCGCCGCGGCACCCGCGCCGCCGCTGATTCCGAGCAGGTCGGGTCCGGCCAGCGGGTTGCGCAGCAGCGACTGCAGCAGCGCTCCCGCCGCGCCGAGCGCGGCACCGACGAGGAGCGCCATCGCGAGCCGCGGCAGCCGCACCTGGAAGACGACGTACGTCTGCGCTCCGTCCCCTCCTCCCCACAGGGTCCGCCACACCTCGGCGGGGGCGATGGGGTAGTCGCCGAGCGACAGCGTGACGACGGCGAGCACCACCACGACCCCGAGCACGGCGCCGACGACGACACCGCGCCGGCGAGCCACGCGGGCGCGGATCTCGAGCACCGAGGCCGTCACAGGGTCACCTTCCCCGGACGCAGCACGAGCGAGATGAGGACCGGAGCCCCGACGAACGCGACGACGAGGCCCGCCTGGACTTCGCCGGGGAGAGCGATGACGCGGCCCAGGATGTCCGCGGTCAGCAGGACGATCGCCCCCGCGGGCGCGCCGATCGCGAGCAGCCAGCGGTAGTCGCCGCCCACGAGGGCGCGGAGCGCGTGGGGCACGAGCAGTCCAACGAAGACGATCGGTCCCGCGATGGACGTTGCGCCGCCGCACAGCAGGACCGTTGCGACGATCCCGAGTGCGCGGGTGCGGGCGACGCTGTGCCCGAGACCGGTCGCCGTGTCATCCCCGAGCGCCAGGAGGTCCAAGCCGCGCGCCGAGGTGAAGGCGATGATCGCACCGACGAGGATCGGCACGGCGACGACGGCGACCGTGTCGAGACCGCGCACCGTGAGTCCCCCGACCTGCCAGTAGCGGAAGACGTCGAAAGCCGTGATGGATGTCGTCAGCACGAGCGTGGTCACCGCGGTCAGACCGGCCGTGACCGCCGCCCCGGTGAGCGCGAGCTTGGCCGGACTCGACCCGTCGGGGCCGCGGGTGCCGATCACGGCGACGATGACCGCGGCGACCGCAGCGCCCGCGAATGCGAACCACACGAATCCCGAGGGGGCCGTGATGCCCCAGATCGTGATGGCGCCGAGGACCGCGACGGAGGCGCCGGCGTTGATGCCGAGGAGTCCCGGATCGGCGAGCGGATTGCGCGTGAGTCCCTGCATGAGCGTGCCCGCCAGGGCGAGCGCCGCCCCCGCGAGCACTCCGATCACGGTGCGCGGCACGCGCTGCGTGAGGATGACGATGTGGTCGGCCGAGTCCGGGTCGGGGTGGAGGAACGCTTCGAGGACCACCGCGGGAGCGACTCCGCGCGCCCCGATCATCAGGCTCGCCAGGATCGTGACCGCGAGCAGAGCGACGGCCGCGGCCAGCAGGAGACGCCCGCGCCGTGCGCGAGCCGTGATCATTCCTGTCGCTCGGACTGACCGAGTCGCCAGTACCCCATGAACGCGACGCGCTTGCGGTCGACGCCGCACGCCTGGACGAGGTGTCGGCGCAGGCCCTTCACCATCGCCGCCTCCCCCGCGATCCACGCGTAGAAGTCTCCCTCGGAGTCCTCGGGGCTGTCCCACAGCAGCTCGACATCCACGTCGACATCGGCGAGCTCCTGCGCACGCGGGGCCGCGGCACGCGCGAGGACCTCGGGCGAGGACCGCGTCCATGCCGACACCGCCTCGGCAAGCGACTCGCCATGGTCGCGTGCGTCGCGTGCGATCCAGCTCACGCGAAACGAGTCCGGCAGGTCGAGCGTCAGCCGGTCGGCGTCGGTCGGAACCTCGATGTACGCATCGACCTCGTAGTCGTCGTCGAGCGACTCCAGGATGCCGCTGATGGCGGGTGCGGCGGTCTCGTCTCCGGCGAGCAGCACGCGCCGTGCCGTGCCCGGGTGCCAGTCGAGTCCGAGACGGTAACCGTCGCTGCGCTGGTCCGGGCCCACGATCACGATCTCCTGCCCCACGGCGGCGCTCTCGGCCCAGGTGCCGGCGGGGCCGGCGTCGTGGTGCACCACGAAGTCGATCTCCAGACGGCGGGCCGAGGCATCCACCCTCCGGACCGTGTAGGTGCGGAGTGCCCCGCGCTTCATGGTGGGAAGGGCACGCCAGATGGCGTACCAGTCCCCCGCCGCGATCACCGCGTCGTCGTGCTGGCCGATGTCGCTGAGTGAGCCGTCGGCGAGCGGGAGGATGAGCTTGACCCGCTGGTCGAGGCCCGCCGTGCCGAAGACGTCGAAGTCCTCCCCCGTGAACGTGACACGGACGAAGTGCGGCGAGAGGCGTCGCACATCGGCGACGGTCGCGGCATACGGCCGATATGCGGGACGCGTGGCGACGGCGGTCGAAGAAGTCACAGGGTAAGGCTAGCCTTACCTCTCCTCCTCCTCAAATCGGGTGTCACACGAATGTCACGGTCTCCCGGACACCTCACGTGCGTGACCCAGGCGGAGGCCCGGAACGAGCCCGAGGAGCGTGAGGAGAGCCGCGATCGCGAACACGGCCGGGAACGCGGCATCCGTCCCCGCCAACGCCGTGAAGACGAGCCCCATGGCGGCGATCGTGCTCGCGGCCCCGACGGAGTCGGAGATCGACAGCGCCGACGAGTTGAAACCCTGGTTCTGCGGCGTCGAGTAGGCGAGCGTGAGCACCGTAAGCCGTGGATACATCAGCCCCATGCCGGCGCCCGCGAGCGCCCAGCCGGCGATCAGCACCCACGGCGGCAGAAGGAAGAGCGCAGTGATCGCGGCGAACCCGGTCGCCGACAGCAGCAGCACGGAGCCGATCAGGGTGATCCGGGTGTTGCCGAGTCGATCGCCGTAGCGCCCCTGCACGTCGGCCGCGGTCGCCCACAGGAGCGCCGCGCTCGTGAGCCCGAGCCCGGCCCAGGTCGGGGAGAAGCCGTAGTGGTCGATGAGGAGATAGGGCACGTAGATCTCCGCGCCGAACAGCGCACCGGCGATGAGGCCGCGCATGAGCACGACGCTGGGCAGCCCCCGCGCCGCCCGGAGGGTTCCTCGCGGGAGGAGCGGCCGTGCCGCGAACGCGATGACGACGACGGATGCCGCCACCACCGCCCACGCGTACGCTCCCGCCTCGCCCGCGAGGCTCAGCGCGAGTGCTCCCGCGGCGACCGCCACCGCGCACGCCAGCCGCGGCGCGACGCGTCCGTTCGCCGGATCATCCGTGTCGAGGGGCCACGCGTGCAGGCGCAGCACGACCATCGCGAAGGCGACGAGGGTGAGAGCGGCGACCCCGAGGAAGACCCACCTCCAGTGGAGGAACTCCGTCACGGCGCCGGCGAGGAACGGGCCGATGAGCGAAGGGACCACCCACGCCGCCGAGAACGCGGCGAAGACCCTGCCGTGCAGCGCGGCCGGATACACCCGCGCCACCACCACGTAGAGAGCGACGGTCTGGCCGCCCGTGCCGAGCCCCTGCACCAGGCGGCCGGCAACGAGCCACTCCATGCTCGGCGCCAGGCCCGCGATGACCAGGCCGAGCACGAAGAGCGACACGGCCGTCGTCAAGGGCGCCAGCACTCCCCCGCGGTCGCACCACGCGCCTGCGGCGACCATGCCGATCACGCTCGTCGCCAGCGTGCCCGCGAAGGCGACGGCGTAGAGGGCGCCGCCGTCCAGATCGTCGCTGACGACGGGCATGACGGTGGTGATGGCGAGCGATTGGATCGCCGCGAGGAAGATGAGTGCGACTGCGCCGACCGTCACCCAGAGGTACTTCGACTGCCACACGCCCGTCGAGGTGTCGACGGGTGCGGAGGCCATCAGACCAGGCTACCCACCCTCCGGACGGCCTCGGTCAGCACTTCGGGTGCGCACCCGAAGTTGATCCGGACGTGCCCGCGCCCCTCGCGACCGAAGTACGGCCCGTGGTGGAGCGCGACCTTCGCGTCCTCCCGAATGCGAACGGCCGGGTCCTCACCCCACCCGAAGGCGCTGAGGTCGACCCAAGCGAGGAATCCCGCGTCGGGGATGCGATAGCGCGCCGCGGGAAGATGCTCGGCGAGGAGGTCGGCGAGGCGGATCCGGTTCGCATCCAGCGCCGAGAGCTGTGCGTCCAGCCACGCATCGCTCTCGGGGGCGAACGCGGCGACCGACGCGATCGCGCCGAAGAGCCCCGTCCGCCATTCCACCTCGTCCGGAAGGGACCGCACGACGCGGGTCGTCCTGTCGTGAGCGGTCACCATCAGCGCGCACTTCAGGCCGGCGAGGTTGAAGGCCTTGCTCGCGCTCGCCACGACGTAGCCGACGCGCGCGGCGGCGGGCGACGCGGACAGGAACGGCGTGAAGTCGACTCCGCGGTGGGTCAGCGGTGCGTGGATCTCGTCGCTGACCACCGCCGCACCGTACCGGTCGGCGAGCTCCGCGAGAGCGGCAAGGCTCTCGCGCGAATGCACCGTGCCGGTGGGATTGTGCGGGTTGCACAGCAGGACCGCCCGCGCGCCGCCCGCCAGGGCCGCCTCGATCTCCGTGAGGTCGAGGCGCCACCCCGAGCCTTCGTCGATCAACGGCACACGCTCGACGACCGCACCCGCCTCCGGCACGACGTCGAAGAACGGCGGGTACACCGGCGGCGTCACCACCACGCGGTCTCCGGGTGCCGTGACGCGACGGAGCAGCTCGACCACGGCCATCATCACGTCGCACGTCGTGCGGATACGGCCGGGATCCACCGTCCAGCCGAACCTGCGGTCCGCGAATCCGGCGTAGGCGAGGGCGACGCCGGGCTCGGGCGGCGTATAGCCGGTGTCGCCCAACTCCACCGCGCGCCCCAGGGCCCGGCGGATCGCCGGCGCCTGCGGGTAGTCGGTCTCGGCGACGAAGAGCGGCAGCACGTCGTCCCCGTATTTGCGCCACTTGGTGCTCGACCGCTGCCGGAGCAGGTCGATGGGAAGCGCCTCGAGGGGGGTGATCACGTGCACCCGACGAGGCTAACGACGGCGACGGATTCCTCGCCGCGGCGTGTCCTTGTGTTGCAGCGGCCGGGTCCGCGAACGCGTCAGATCGCGAAGCCGAGGGCCCGCATCATGTCGCGCCCGTCGTCGGTGATCCGCTCCGGACCCCACGGCGGCATCCACACCCAGTTGATGCGGAACCGCTCGACGACGTCGTCGAGCGCCTGGGCCGTCTGCTCCTCGAGGACGTCCGTGAGGGGGCATCCTGCCGAAGTGAGGGTCATGTGGATGACCAGCGCGTCGTTCTCGTCGTCCCAGCCGAGGTCGTAGATGAGACCGAGGTCGACGACGTTGATCCCCAGCTCGGGGTCCATGACGTCCTTCAGGGCCTCGGTGACCTCGTCGTACTTCTCGGGTGTGAGCGTTGCGGTCATGTAACGATTCTAGGCGTCAGCGACGGCGGGCGCCTCGGCGGGCTCCTCGACGCCTGCGGGCAGGTAGCGGTCGTAGCCCTCGTCCTCGAGCCGATCGGCCAGTTCGGGACCGCCCTCCTCGGCGATGCGACCCGCCACCATCACGTGCACGTAGTCGGGCCGGATGTAGCGCAGGATGCGGGTGTAGTGCGTGATGAGGAGCACTCCGAGACCGGTCTCCTCCTTCGCGCGGTTGACGCCTTCGGACACGACCTTCAGCGCGTCCACGTCGAGACCGGAGTCGGTCTCGTCGAGCACGGCGATCTGCGGCTTCAGCAGCTCGAGCTGCAGGATCTCATGGCGCTTCTTCTCGCCGCCGGAGAATCCCTCGTTGACGTTGCGCTGCGCGAACTTCGGGTCCATGCGCAGGTTCTTCATCGATGACTTGACGTCCTTGGTCCAGGTGCGGATCGCGGGCGCCTCGCCATCGATCGCGGTCTTGGCCGTGCGCAGGAAGTTCGTCACCGTCACGCCGGGGATCTCGACCGGGTACTGCATCGCGAGGAACAGCCCCGCGCGGGCGCGCTCGTCGACCGACATCTCGAGGACATCCTGGCCGTCGAGCGTGATCGTGCCGCTGGTGACGGTGTACTTCGGGTGGCCTGCGATCGTGTAGGCGAGGGTCGACTTGCCCGAGCCGTTGGGGCCCATGATCGCGTGCGTCTCGCCGGTGCGGATGGTGAGGGTGACGCCGTTGAGGATCGGCGTGACGCCGGCATCCGTCTCGACCGTCACGTGCAGGTCTCGGATCTCGAGGACAGACATGATTTCAATACCTTCTTCAGTTCGCTTCGAGCGTGACGGCTGGGTCGATGAGCACGTCATCGCCGTCGATGGTGACCGCGAAGACCGGGACCGGCTCGTACGCGGGGAGGTTGAGGGGCTTGCCGGTGCGCAGGGAGAACGCCGAGCCGTGGGCCCAGCACTCGAGCGTCTCGCCGTCGACGAAGCCGTCGGCGAGCGAGATGTCACCGTGGGTGCAGGTGTCGCCGATCGCGTGGACTTCGCCGTTGGAGTCGAGGACGACGGCGATCGCGACGCCGTCGAGCTCGACCCGCCGAGCCTCGTCCTGCACGAGATCGCTGAGGGCGCAGGCGCGCTGTGCGGTCATCGCTCGACCACCTGCGCGAGTTCGGCCTCGACGGCCGTCGACAGCTCGGCTTCGATCTCGGGCACGCCGATCTTCTGGATGATCTCGGCGAGGAAGCCGAGCACCACGAGGCGACGGGCCTCGTCCTCGGCGATGCCGCGTGCCTGCAGGTAGAACAGCTGCTCATCGTCGAAACGACCCGTTGCGCTGGCGTGACCTGCGCCGCGGATGTCGCCGGTCTCGATCTCGAGGTTGGGGATCGACTCCGCGCGCGCTCCGTCAGTCAGGACGAGATTGCGGTTGGCCTCGTACGAGTCCGTGCCGACGGCATCCGGACCGATCAGCACGTCGCCGATCCAGACGCTCCGGGCTGCCGCCCCCTGGAGCGCACCCTTGTAGAGGACGTCGCCGACGGTCTCGGCCCCCTTGTGGTGCAGGTACACCTGGCTCTCGAGGTGCTGCCCGGCGTCGGAGTAGCTGAGGCCGTACAGCTCACCCCGCGAGCCGGTACCCGCGAGTTCGACGCTCGGGTTGACCCGCACGACATCACCGCCGAAGCTCACCACGATGTGGCGAAGGGTCGCGTCGCGCTCGACCCGAGCCTGGTGCGACGCCGCGTGCACCGCGTCGTCGTCCCACTCCTGCACCGAGATCACGGTCAGGTGGGCGCCGGGCCGCACGATGATCTCGAGGTTCTGCGCGTGGTGCGCCGAGCCGGTGTGCCGGAACACCAGGGTCGCATGCGAGTTCGCCTGAGCCTCGATCACGACGTGCGCGTGAGCGAGCCCGCCGGTGCCGCGGAGATTGACGATGACGGGCTCGGACAGCTCGGTTCCGGCAGGGATGCGCATCAGCGGCGCCTCGGTCTCCTGCTTCCACGCGATCGCGGCAGGAAGATCCTCGGGTCGGAAGACCTCGCCACGCGGTGCCTCACCGTGCGTGAGGCGCTCCTGAACGAGACCGTCGGGCGCCGAGATGTCGACCTCGATCACGCCGTGGCGGCCGGTCTCGTCGGAGAACAGCGGTGTCAGGCGGTCGATCGGGGTGTGCTTCCAGTTGACCTCGCGGCCGCTGGGCACCTCGAAGGCGGCGGGGTCGAACGAGTGGAAGCGCTCGGAGCGGGTCTGGATCGGCACGAACGCGCCGGCACCATCGGTGTGGCCCTGCGCGCCGGGGATGGTGGCAGGGGCCTGGGTCACGGAACTCACTAGCCGACGGATCCTTCCATGCCCATCTCGATGAGCTTGTTCAGTTCGAGTGCGTACTCCATGGGCAGCTCGCGCGCGATCGGCTCGATGAAGCCGCGCACGATCATCGCCATCGCCTCGTCCTCGGGGAGGCCGCGGCTCATGAGGTAGAACAGCTGCTCTTCGCTCACCTTGGAGACCGTGGCCTCATGGCCGAGCTGCACGTCGTCGACGCGGATGTCGATCGCCGGGTAGGTGTCCGATCGCGAGATCGTGTCGACGAGGAGGGCGTCGCACCGCACGGTGTTCGCCGAGTGATGCGCGTTGGCATCGACGCGGACCTCGCCCCGGTAACCGGCACGGCCACCGCCACGGGCGATCGACTTCGAGACGATCGAGGACTGCGTGTAGGGCGCCATGTGGATCATCTTGGCGCCGGCGTCCTGATGCTGCCCCGGCCCGGCGAAGGCCACCGAGAGCGTCTCGCCCTTGGCGTGCTCGCCCATGAGGAAGATCGACGGGTACTTCATCGTGACCTTCGAGCCGATGTTGCCGTCGATCCACTCCATCGTCGCGCCCTCGTGCGCGACGGCGCGCTTGGTGACGAGGTTGTAGACGTTGTTGGACCAGTTCTGGATCGTCGTGTAGCGAACGCGCGCGTTCTTCTTCACGATGATCTCGACGACGGCCGAGTGCAGCGAGTCGCTCTTGTAGATCGGGGCCGTGCAGCCCTCGATGTAGTGCACGTACGATCCCTCGTCCGCGATGATCAGCGTCCGCTCGAACTGACCCATGTTCTCGGTGTTGATGCGGAAGTACGCCTGCAGAGGGATCTCCACGTGCACACCGGGCGGGACGTAGACGAACGAGCCTCCCGACCACACCGCGGTGTTGAGGGCGGCGAACTTGTTGTCGCCCGCCGGGATCACGGTGCCGAAGTACTCCTCGAAGAACTCGGGGTGCTCGCGCAGCGCGGTGTCGGTGTCCATGAAGATCACGCCCTGAGCCTCGAGCTGCTCGTTGATCTGGTGGTACACGACCTCGGACTCGTACTGCGCCGCGACGCCGGCCACGAGGCGCTGGCGCTCGGCCTCGGGGATGCCGAGGCGCTCGTACGTGTTGCGGATGTCCTCGGGAAGCTCCTCCCAGGAGCCCGCCTGCTTCTCCGTCGAGCGGACGAAGTACTTGATGTTGTCGAAGTCGATCTCCGACAGATCGGCACCCCACGTCGGCATGGGTTTGCGGCCGAACAGCTGCAGTCCCTTCAGCCGGGTCTTCAGCATCCACTCCGGCTCGGCCTTGAGAGCCGAGATGTCGCGGACGACCGCCTCGCCGAGCCCTCTCTTCGCGCTCGCACCGGCGGCGTCGGGGTCATGCCAGCCGAATTCGTAGACCCCCAGGCCTTCGAGTTCCGGTCGATCGATCAGCACATCAGACATCGTCACGTTCTCCTCCGGGTCCTGCGGTGTCATCCGCCCCGGCATTCCGGCTCCTCCGGTGGAGTTACCGGAGGGGGATGCCGCTCGTGGGCCCTCTCATTCGGCGCCGATCTTCGCGCCTAGACTGTCAGTAGTCGCCGCGCCCGTACCTCCCGGTCGAGTGCGCGCGACCGACCCCTCGATTCTACAGGTACCGCTCCGCACCGGGAGCCGCATGCCGCGGCCGTCCCGAAGCGGCGCCCATGAGAAAAGGCGCAGATTGTCCTCCTCGACGCGTCCCGGCCGCTGGCTCCTGCTGCTGGCGTGGCTGTCGTTCATCGCCGAAGTCCTCATCATCGGCACGGGCGGAGCCGTGCGGCTCACGGGGTCGGGGCTGGGGTGCTCCGAGTGGCCGCTCTGCACGCCCGAGTCGCTCGTTCCCACTGCGGAGCTCGGTATCCACGGCGTCATCGAGTTCGGCAACCGCACGCTGACCGGAGTGGTCGGCCTGCTCGCCCTCGCCGTCCTCGCGCTGACCCTCCTGCACCTCCGCGCGCGTCGCGAGCTGCTCCTCATCGCGTCGTTCGCTGCGGGCGGAATCGTCATCGGCGCGGTCGCGTACTTCGTCGCCGGCGCGCTGGGTGCACCGGGATTCGTCGTCTTCAACGCCGTGCTCCTCCTGGCGGTCATCGCCGCTGCCCTCGTCACGGTGCCGCGGATCGGCGCGCGACGGGACCTCGTCGTCCTGGCGTTCATCGTCGTGGGCGGAGTCGTGGCGCAAGCACTCGTCGGCGGCATCACGGTGTTGACCGGCCTCAACCCCTTCATCGTCGGGTTCCACTACGTCTCGTCGGTTCTGCTCGTGATGGTCGCGAGCGCGTTCCTCGTGCGCGCCTACGAGGTGCCGGGCCCCCGCGAGTCGGCAGCACCCCGGTGGGTTGCGATCCTCACGTACCTGACCGCGATCGCGCTCGGCGCGACGCTCGTGTTCGGCGTGCTCACCACGGCGAACGGCCCTCACTCCGGCGATGCCGATGTGATCCGCAACGGCTTCGACGCCTCACTGCTCGCCCACATCCACGCCATCCCCGGCTATGTGCTCGTCGGACTCCTGCTGCTTCTCGCCGTCGCGGGCGTCGTCCTGCGGCTGCGCCTGCGCCGTTGGGCGATCGCGCTGCTCCTCGTCATCGTCGTCCAGGTCGCCGTCGGCGTCTATCAGGCGCGCGAAGGCCTGCCGCCGCTCGCCGTCGGCATCCACATGGTGCTGGCCGCCCTGTCTGCCGCGGCGATGACCGTGGTGGTTCTGCGGCTGAGGCGGCCGATCGCGTCCGAGGGCTCCTTCCTCGCATCGGCGGCGGCTTCGTCGGAGATCCCGAGCGTCGCAGCGGGCCGGTGATCCGACGGCGGATTCCGCAATCGCCTGGGCGTCTCAGGAAGCCCGCCGGGCTTTCATAGGGAGTTCATCGGAACCGCCGAGGTCCTGTCCATGCGGGCGCGAGAGGGTGGCGGATGCCGCGGCCGACCGTGCCGCGCATGAGGAGTGAAACATGCCCACCCGCCCCCGCCTGGTCCGCAGCATCCCGTTCTGGGCTCTCGTGGCCGCCTCGCTGTTCACCGCCCTCACGGGCGCGGTCCTCCTGGTCGACAAGCTCGGCGTGATGACCACGACCCTCACCGACGGCTCCGCCACCGGTGTCGAGGTGTACGTCGGCCAGTCGATCGCCGGCCTGGGTGCCACGTTGCTCGGCGCCGGCGTCGTCGGCATCCTGATCGCGCTGGCGGTCGCGTCGTTCGCGACCCTCCGCCCGTACGCGCCGGTGGAGGTCGTGGAGCCCATCGACCGATCGGGCGAGCCCGAGACCGCTCCCGCCGAGCGCCCGAACGCCCCGATCGCCGAAACCACCCCTACCGAGGATCTCAGCGCGACGCGCTGACCCGCCTGCGAGAGGGCGCTCGTCCGGATCACCGGACGAGCGCCCTCTCGGCGTTCCCGGCCCGATACTGAAGGCGTGAACGCTGTCGAATCGATCACCTGGATCGTCCTGTTCGTTCTGACGACCGTCACCGTCACCGGTGTCGTCGGCCGTATCGGATGGTCCGCCCCGGTCGCGCTGGTCGCGGTCGGGGGAATCGTCTCGTTCGTACCGGGCATCCCGCAGGTCACGGTCGAGCCCGATCTGATCCTGTACGGGATCCTCCCGCCGCTGCTCTTCGCCGCCGCCATCCGCACCTCGGTCATCGATGTGCGCGCCCGGCGTGACAGCATCCTCCTTCTGTCCGTGGGCCTCGTCGCGTTCACCGTGGTGGTCGTCGGGTTCGCGACGTACCTGCTCGTCCCCGCGATCACCCTCGCCGCGGCGTTCGCGTTCGCCGCCGTCGTCGCTCCCACCGATGCGATCGCCGTGACCGCGATCGCCGGACGGCTCGGCCTGCCACGTCGCGTCGTGACGATCCTGGAGGGGGAGAGTCTGCTCAACGACGCGACAGCGCTCGTCGCGCTCAACGCCTCGATCGCGGCGATCGTGGCTGTCGTCACGCCCGCGGACATCGCGACCGACTTCGTCATCGCCGTCGTCGCGGGCGTCGCCGTCGGACTCGGCGTGGGCTGGCTCGTCTCGCTCGTTCGCTCACGGCTACGCTCCCCCGTGCTCGACACGAGCCTCATCCTGATCATCCCCTTCGCCGCGTTCCTCCTGGCCGAGGTCGTGCGCGGCTCCGGGGTCCTGGCGGTGGTCATCGCCGGTCTCTTCCTCGGCTTCCGCGCCCCGACCGTCGCCTCCGCCGAAGCCCGTGTCGCGGAGCGCGTCAACTGGAAGACGATCCAGTTCCTGCTCGAGAACGCGGTGTTCCTCTTCATCGGCCTCAACCTGAGCGGCATCCTTGCGGAAGCGATCGAGACCGGCCCCGGTGTGTGGCCCACGGTTCTCATCTGTGCGGGAATCCTGCTCACCCTCGTCGTCTCGCGCTTCGCGTGGGTCATGGCGACGACGCTGCTCTACCGCAAGGGCCCGCGCCGCCTCCGCGAGCGCAGCTGGGCGTGGGGCAACGGCGTCGCGGTCGCCTCGGCGGGCGTTCGCGGTGTCGTGACGCTCGCGGCGGTCTTCCTGCTGCCCCCCGAGACCCCGGACCGCGAGTACCTGCAGTTCCTCGCCTTCGTCGTGGTCGTGGCGAGCCTCGTCGGCGGCCTCGCCCTGCCGTGGGTGGTGCGCCGGCTGCATCTTCCGGCGCCCAGCCTGAACCAGGAGCTGACGGAGCGACGCCTGCTCATGGCGGAGGCGAGGGCCGCCGGCATCCGACGTCTCGAGCAGGAGGCGACTCCGGGCGACGAGCAGCGGATCGTCGACCAGCTCCGCGCCGACGCGGTCTTCCTCGGCGAGACGCTGGAGATCTACGGCCCGGATGCCTCGATCCCGCAGCTCGAGTCCAAGCTCCGTCTCCGCCGGGCCATGCTCGACTCCGAGCGCACCGCGGTCCTCGAGGCCCGCCGCGAGGGTCGCTACCAAGAACCGGCGATCATGGCCGCTCTCCAGGCCATCGACGCCGAGGAGACAGCGCTCAAGGCTCAGATCCCGCAGCAGGACTGACTAGAACGGCAGCAGCGGGTCGACCGCGATCGCCACGAACAGCAGCGTGAGGTACGTGATCGACGCGTGGAACACCCGCATCGGTCGCGGCTCCGTCCCGCGGACGGCACGGTTGTACAGCCGGTGCGACTCGTAGATGAACCAGCCGCCGAAGACGAGCGCCGAGACCGTGTACACCAGCCCCATGCCGGCGACCGGGACGAGCAGCAGCGAGCACGCGACGGTCGCCCACGCGTAGAGGATGACCTGCAGCCCCACCTGCGAACCGTTGCGCGTCGCCCCGAGCATCGGCACGTTCACGTCGTCGTACTGCTGCTTGTACTTCATCGACAGCGGCCAGTAGTGCGGCGGCGTCCACAGGAACACGAGGGCGAAGAGGATGACCGGCGGCCACGCGAGCGAGCCCGTGACGGCCGTCCACCCGATGAGCACGGGGAAGCAGCCGGCGATGCCGCCCCACACGATGTTCTGCTCGGTCCGGCGCTTGAGGATCATCGTGTAGATGACGACGTAGAAGAAGATCGCCCCCGCCGAGAGGACGGCGGCCAGCCAGTTGGTCGTCAGCCAGAGCCACGCCGTCGAGAAGACGGCGAGCGTCCACGCGAAGACCAGTGCGCCACGCGGCGACACCTCACCGGTGACCAGCGGGCGGTTCACGGTCCGCTGCATGTGCGCGTCGATGTCGCGATCGAGGTACATGTTGAACGCCGCGGCGGAGCCCGCGCTCGCTGTGCCCCCGATCACGGTCGCGAGCACGAGCCACAGGCTCGGGAATCCGCCCTCGGCGAGGATCATGACGGGGACGGTCGTGACCAGGAGCAGCTCCAGCACGCGTGGCTTCATCAGCGCGATGTACGCGCGCACGGTGCGAGCGAAGGGCTGACGCGTCCCGCGCGACATCGGAGAGGTCGCCGCGGATCCCGCCGTCGTCGTGATGTCCATCGCCCCCGCAATCGCCGCCCGCTGAACCAGCGTCAAGTCTATGGCATCGGCCGCGCACGACCGGGCGCCGGGGACCGTCTCCACAGCGCAAGACTCCGTCACACTGCGCTGCGCATGGCCGGTGCGGCATGCCCCTTCGCTATGCTGAGGAAACACGCGCGCCCCGCGCCGATCCCCCTTCTCCGTCCTGGACGAGGCTGCGGCACGGCCCTCGTCGGGCGCTCCTTCATGAGAGAGGCGGTCCCGTGTCGGAACTGCGTTGGGATGAGATCGATCGGCGCGCGGTGGACACCGCTCGAGTTCTCGCGGCGGACGCCGTGGAGAAGGTGGGCAACGGCCACCCGGGCACCGCGATGAGCCTCGCGCCGGCGGCTTACCTGCTGTACCAGCGGGTGATGCGCCACGACCCGGCCGACACGCACTGGCTGGGCCGTGACCGGTTCATCCTCTCCGCCGGGCACTCCTCGCTCACGCAGTACGTCCAGCTCTACCTGGGCGGATTCGGGCTGGAGCTGGACGACCTCAAGGCGCTGCGCACCTGGGGCTCGAAGACCCCCGGGCACCCCGAGTACGGCCACACCGCGGGGGTCGAGATCACGACCGGACCGCTCGGGCAGGGCCTCGCCTCGTCCGTAGGGTTCGCGTACGCCGCGCGCTACGAGCGGGGGCTGTTCGACCCCGAGGCGCCGGCGGGCACTTCGCCCTTCGACCACCACGTCTACGTCATCGCGAGCGACGGCGACCTGCAGGAGGGCGTCACGTCCGAAGCCTCGAGCCTCGCAGGACACCAGCAGCTCGGCAACCTCATCGCGATCTACGACTCCAACCAGATCTCGATCGAGGACGACACCAACGTCGCCTTCACCGAAGACGTCGCGGGCCGCTACGAGGCCTACGGCTGGCACGTGCAGACGGTGGACTGGAAGAAGTCGGGCGAGTACGTCGAGGACGTCGAAGAGCTCTACGCCGCGATCGAGGCCGCCAAGGGCGAGACCGACAAGCCGTCGCTCATCATCCTCCGCACGATCATCGGCTGGCCGTCGCCCGGCAAGCAGGACACCGGCAAGATCCACGGCTCGGCGCTCGGCGCGGACGAGCTGGCCGCGACCAAGAAGGTGCTGGGCTTCGACCCCGAGCAGTCCTTCTTCGTGGCCGATGATGTGATCGCGCACACCCGGTCCCTCACGGAGCGCGCGGCCGCCGAACATGCCGCCTGGCAGGAGTCGTTCGACGCCTGGGCCGCGGCGAACCCGGAGCGCAAGGCTCTTCTCGATCGCCTGCTCGCGGGCGAGCTCCCCGAGGGCATCGCCGATGCCCTCCCCTCGTTCGAAGCAGGCAAGGACGTCTCGACGCGTGCGGCGTCTGGCGTGGTCATCAATGCGCTGGCCGCTCAGCTCCCCGAGCTCTGGGGCGGCTCGGCGGATCTGGCGGAGTCGAACCTCACCACGATCAAGGACGCATCGTCGTTCATCCCCTCCGAGTGGTCGACGCACGAGTGGTCCGGCGATCCGTACGGCCGCGTGCTGCACTTCGGCATCCGCGAGCACGCCATGGCAGCCATCGTCAACGGAATCAAGCTGCACGGGCCGACCCGTCCGTTCGGCGGCACGTTCCTCATCTTCAGCGACTACATGCGCCCGTCCGTCCGGCTGGCCGCGCTGATGGACATCCCGTCGGTCTTCGTGTGGACGCACGACTCGGTCGCCCTCGGAGAAGACGGCCCCACCCATCAGCCGATCGAGCAGCTCGCGACGCTGCGGGCCATCCCGAACTTCACGGTGGTGCGCCCGGCCGATGCCAACGAGACGGCGGCCGCGTGGCTGGAGATCCTCCGGCGTCAGGGCGGCCCGGCCGGTATCGCGCTGACCCGCCAGAACATCCCGGTGTTCCCGCGCGGCGAGGGCGAGGCATCCGGTGACGTCTTCGCATCGGCCGACGGCGTCGCAAAGGGCGCCTACGTGCTGGCCGAGGCGCCGAACGGCACCCCCGACGTCATCGTCATCGCGACCGGTTCCGAGGTGCAGCTCGCCGTCGCCGCGCGTGAGACGCTCGCCGCCGAGGGCGTCAACGTCCGCGTCGTCTCGGCTCCGTCGCTCGAGTGGTTCGACGAGCAGGACGAGGCGTACCGCGAGTCGGTGCTCCCCTCGTCCATCAGGGCCCGTGTGTCCGTCGAAGCCGGTTCGGCGCTCACGTGGCGCGGGATCGTCGGCGACAGGGGGCGCTCGGTCGCGATCGACCACTTCGGCGCCTCCGCCGACTACAAGACCCTCTTCCAGAAGTTCGGCATCACCGCCGACGCCGTCGTCCAGGCGGCACGCGAGACCATCCAGGAGAACGCATGAGCACCCCCACCGAAAAGCTCTCCGCCGCAGGCGTGAGCATCTGGCTGGACGACCTGTCGCGCGACCGAATCACCTCGGGCAACCTGACTGAGCTGATCAGCACGCGGAATGTGAGCGGGGTGACGACGAACCCCACCATCTTCCAGGGCGCGATCGGTGGCGGCGGGCACGCGTACGCCGACCAGATCGCGCAGCTCGCTGCGGGCGGCGCGTCGGTCGACGACGCGATCTTCGCCGCCACGACCGACGACGTGCGCGACGCCGCCGACATCTTCCGGCCCGTGTACGACGCGACCGGCGGGGTGGACGGCCGGGTGTCGATCGAGGTCTCCCCCGACCTCGCGCACGACACCGAGGCGACCATCGCGCAGGCCAAGGAGCTGTGGGCGACGGTCGGCCGTCCCAACGTGCACATCAAGATCCCCGCCACGAAGGCCGGCCTGCCCGCCATCACCGCGGTGCTCGCGGAGGGCATCTCGGTCAACGTGACCCTGATCTTCAGTCTCGGGCGGTACGCGGAGGTCATCGACGCCTACCTGTCGGGCATCGAGCAGGCGAAGGCGAACGGCCACGACATCTCGCAGATCCACTCCGTCGCATCCTTCTTCGTCTCCCGCGTGGACACCGAAGTCGACAAGCGCCTCACCGCGATCGGCGGTGACCACGCCGAGGGGCTGAAGTCGCTCGCCGGCGTCGCGAACGCGCGCCTCGCCTACGAGCTCTTCGAGCAGCAGTTCGCCACGGACCGCGCACAGGCACTGACGGATGCCGGCGCCCAACGCCAGCGCCCGCTCTGGGCCTCGACCGGCGTGAAGGACCCGGCTCTGCCCGACACCCTCTACGTCACCGAGCTCGTCGCCCCCGGGACCGTCAACACCATGCCCGAGAAGACGCTGCAGGCAACGTTCGACCACGGCGAGATCGCGGGCGACACCGTGACCGGCACGTACGAAGGCGCCCGCAAGGTCTTCGCCGACCTCGCCGAGGTGGGTGTCGACTTCGCCGACGTCACGCAGGTGCTCGAGGACGAGGGTGTCGACAAGTTCATCGCGTCGTGGCACGACCTCCAGGCCACGGTCAAGGCGGCGCTCGAAGCAGCGCCGGAGGTCACACGATGAGCTTCGACATCCACCTCTCCGGTCACGTGAAGTCCGTCGTCGACGCCACCCTGCCCTCCCTGGTGGCGAGCCTGGTCGCGTCGGGGATCACCGCCGGCGACAGCTCGCTGTGGGGACCCGAGGCAGAGGAGGAGGCGTCGCGGCGACTCGGCTGGGTGCAGGCGGTCAGCGTCTCGCGCCCCCTCGTGCCCCAGATCGAGGCGCTGCGTCAGCAGCTCGCGGCCAAGGGCGTCACGCGCGTCGTCCTGGCCGGCATGGGCGGCTCGTCGCTCGCCCCCGAGGTGATCGCCCAGACGGCCGGCGTGCCGCTCGTGATCCTGGACTCCACCGCACCGGGTCAGGTGCTCGCCGCGCTC
Source organism: Microbacterium insulae (assembly GCF_042677065.1). NCBI lineage: Bacteria > Bacillati > Actinomycetota > Actinomycetes > Micrococcales > Microbacteriaceae > Microbacterium > Microbacterium insulae. The sequence goes on from NZ_JBHTII010000002.1 coordinate 457,858, forward strand.
GACGGAGACCCGCAGCAGGGAGACCTCACCAACACCGTTCTGGTGGTGTCGTCGAAGTCGGGATCCACCGTCGAGACCGACTCCGCCAAGCGCGCGTTCGAGGCTGCGTTCCGCGACCTCGGCATCGACCCCCTCGAGCGGATCGTGGTGGTCACCGACCCGGGCTCTCCGCTGGACCAGTCGGCCCGGGCCGACGGCTATACGGTCTTCAACGCCGACCCGACCGTCGGCGGACGCTACTCGGCGCTCACCGCCTTCGGCCTGGTTCCCAGCGGCCTGGCGGGCGTCGACATCTCGGAGCTCCTCGACGAGGCCGAGGCGTCGCTGCTCGAGGTCGCGATCGACAGCCCCGACAACCCTGCTCTCGTCCTCGCCGCCGCGATCGCCGGCGGAGAGCCGCGACGCGACAAGCTGGGTCTCGTGACCGACGGCACGCACATCGTGGGTCTTCCGGACTGGATCGAGCAGCTCGTCGCCGAGTCGACCGGCAAGGAGGGAACCGGCATCCTTCCCGTCGTGCTGCTGCCCGTCTCCCCCGAGGTCGAGAACCCGCCGGCCGACCTGCAGATCTTGCGGCTCGTCGACGAGGCCAAGCAGTTCCACCTCTTCGAGCACCACGCCGGTGAGATCCTCATCAGCGGATCACTCGGGGCGCAGTTCGTCGTCTGGGAGTACGCCACCGCCATCGCGGGCCGGATGCTCGGCATCAATCCGTTCGATCAGCCGGACGTCGAGTCGGCGAAGATCGCGGCGCGCGGCCTCCTCGAGGCCCGTCCGGAGCCGACCGAGCCGGCGTTCTCCGCCAACGGTGTCGAGGTGCGCGTGTCCGACCCGGAGCTGGCCTCCTCGGGCACGGTGGCGGGAGTGCTCGATGCGCTGTGGTCGCGTCTCCCCGCCGACGGCTACGTCTCGATCCAGGCCTACGTGAACCGCCTCGAGCTCGATCAGCTGCCCGGCCTGCGCGAGCTCGTCGCGGCCGACTCCGGCCGCCCGACGACGTTCGGCTGGGGCCCCCGGTTCCTCCATTCGACCGGCCAGTTCCACAAGGGCGGTCCCCCGACCGGTGTCTTCCTGCAGATCCTCGAGCAGACCGACGTCGACCTCGAGATCCCCGGACGACCGTTCACGTTCGGGCAGCTGATCCAGGCGCAGGCCGCCGGTGACGCGACCGTGCTGGCCGAAGGCCACGGACGACCGGTCGTGACGCTGACCCTGACCGATCCCCGCGTCGAAGTGCTCTCGCTCTTCGAAGCGGCCCAGTAGGGATCACCCCTTCGATGACTGTTCAGGACACCCCTGGATCGAGTCGCGCCGCGCGGGGCCGCGGCGTCGAGATCTCGCGCGGGCACAACCCGCTGCGCGATCCCGAGGATCGCCGTCTCAATCGGATCGCCGGACCCAGCGCTCTCGTGATCTTCGGTGTGACGGGCGACCTCTCGCGCAAGAAGCTCATGCCGGCCGTCTACGATCTGGCCAACCGCGGCCTGCTCCCTCCCGGGTTCGCCCTGGTGGGCTTCGCGCGCCGCGACTGGGAGGACCAGGACTTCGCGGAGGTCGTCCACGACGCCGTCCGGCAGCACGCGAGGACGGAGTTCCGCGACGAGACGTGGCAGCAGCTCCTGCAGGGCATCCGGTTCGTCTCGGGCGAGTTCGGCGACCCCGAGGCGTTCCGGCGTCTGCGCGAGACGGTGGACAAGCTCGACGTCGAGCGCGGCACGATGGGGAATCACGCGTACTACCTGTCGATCCCGCCCAAGGACTTCGCCCTCGTCGCCGAGCAGCTGCGCGCCTCGGGACTCGTCGACGACACGGCCGATCAGCCGGACCGGTGGCGGCGCGTCGTGATCGAGAAGCCCTTCGGCCACGACCTCGCGTCGGCGCAGGCGCTGAACGACGCCCTCCGCTCGACCTTCCCGACGGACTCGATCTTCCGGATCGACCACTACCTCGGCAAGGAGACGGTCCAGAACATCCTGGCGCTGCGCTTCGCGAACGAGCTGTACGAGCCGATCTGGAATCGCAACTACGTCGACCACGTGCAGATCACGATGGCCGAGGACATCGGCGTAGGCGGACGCGCCGGCTACTACGACGGCATCGGCGCCGCGCGCGACGTCATCCAGAACCACCTGCTCCAGCTCATGGCGCTCACCGCGATGGAGGAGCCCATCTCCTTCGACGCGAAACACCTGCGCGCCGAGAAGGAGAAGGTCCTCGCCGCCGTCACGCTCCCCGACGACCTCTCGCGCTCCACGGCTCGCGGGCAGTACGCCGGCGGCTGGCAGGGTGGGGAGAAGGTCCTCGGGTTCCTCGAAGAAGACGGCATGGACCCTCAGTCCACGACCGAGACGTACGCGGCCATCACGCTCGAGGTGAACACGCGTCGCTGGGCCGGTGTGCCGTTCTACCTGCGCACCGGGAAGCGGCTCGGTCGCCGCGTGACCGAGATCGCCGTGGTGTTCAAGCGCGCGCCCGAGCTGCTGTTCTCTCGCAGTCAGACCTCCGGGCAGGGCCAGAACGCCCTCGTGATCCGCGTCCAGCCCGACGAGGGCGTCACGATCCGCTTCGGCTCCAAGGTTCCGGGCGCGGGCGCTCAGGTTCGCGATGTGACGATGGACTTCGGTTACGGGCACGCCTTCACCGAGGCGAGCCCCGAGGCGTACGAGCGCCTCATCCTCGACGTGCTGCTCGGCGATCCGCCGCTCTTCCCGCGTCACGAGGAAGTGGAGCTCTCCTGGAAGATCCTCGATCCCATCGAGGAGTTCTGGACCGAGCAGGGCGGTCCTCTCGAACAGTACTCGCCGGGATCCTGGGGCCCGGCGTCGGCGGACGAGATGCTCGCCCGCGACGGCCGCACCTGGAGGCGCCCATGATCGTCGACCTTCCCGACACGAACGTCAGCAAGATCTCGCGCGCTCTCGTGAGCGTGCGCGAAGAGGGCGGCGCCGTGGCGCTCGGCCGCGTGCTCACCCTGGTGATCATGACCCGCGAAGGCGCCATGGAGGAGGTCATCGAGGCCGCCAACGACGCGTCGCGGGAGCATCCGATGAGGGTCATCGTGCTCCTCATCGGCAACGCCGAGGAGTCCGATTCGCGGCTCGACGCCCAGATCCGCGTCGGCGGCGATGCGGGCGCGAGCGAGGTCGTCACCCTCCGCATCACCGGCGAAGCCGGGCGATCCAACCTCGAGTCCCTCGTGACCGGTCTGCTGCTCCCCGACGCGCCCGTGGTCGTGTGGTGGCCCAACCGCACGCCTGCGAACCCCTCGGAGACCTCGATCGGGCGCATCGCCCAGCGACGGATCACGGATGCCGCCACCAAGTCAGATCCGTCGGCGTGGGTCGCGTCCCTCGGCGAGCACTACGCACCCGGCGACACCGACCTCGCGTGGACGCGGCTCACGCGCTGGCGCGAGCAGCTCGCCGCGATCCTCGATCAGCCGCCGTACGAGCCCGTGACGGGCGTCCGCGTGCGCGGGGCATCCGACTCGCCCTCCACGGCGCTGCTCGCGGCCTGGCTGCGTCTGGCGCTCGACGTGCCGGTCGACTGGGGATATCTCGACCCCGAGGAGTGGCCGCACGGCATCAAGTCCGTCAGTCTCGTCCGCGAGGGCGGCGAGGTCCTGCTGGAGCGCCCCACCGCCGGGTCGGCGATCCTGACGCAGCCCGGACAGCCGAGCCACGAACTCGCTTTCCCCCGCCGGACGCTGCGCGAGTGCCTGGCCGAGGAGCTTCGGCGCCTCGACCCGGACGTCCTGTATGGTCGAGTGATCACGGAGGGCTGGGAGCTGCTCGACCCTCCGGCGACGAAGGAGACGCAGGACGCATGACGCATGAGCGAGTCGTATGGTGAGTGACCGCGATGGTTGAGGCCTGGGCCGAGAAGCGCGTCGTCATCAGTCCCGATCCCTCGAGCCTCGCCGACTCGGTGGCCGCGCGGTTCCTCAGTCGCATCGCGAAGCGTGTCGACGAGGGCAAGCCCGCGCACGTGTCGCTCACCGGCGGCTCCATGGGTTCGGCCGTGCTCGCCGCCGCTGCGAAGAGCCCGCGCGTCGAGCGCATCGACTGGTCGCGGGTGCACTTCTGGTGGAGCGACGAACGCTTCGTTCCGGCCGGGCATCCCGACCGCAACGATCAGCAGGCGCGCACCGCACTGCTGGACTCCCTCGGGCTCCCCGCCGCGAACATCCACGCGCCCGCGGCCAGCGACGACGGCCTCGAACTGGATGCCGCGGCAGAGGCGTACGCCGCGGAGCTGGCACGCTTCGCCGGCGTCGACGGTCCCTGGCCGTCGTTCGACGTCTGCTTCCTCGGCGTCGGCCCCGACGGGCACATCGCCTCCCTTTTCCCGGATCGCCCGGAGATCCTCATCACCGACCGGGCGGTCGTGGCGGTGCGAGACTCCCCCAAGCCCCCGCCGTCGCGCATCTCGATGACGCGTCCGGTGATCAACAGCTCCAAGCGCGTCTGGATGGTGCTGGCCGGGACCGACAAGGCGTCCGCGCTCGGACTCGCGCTCGCCGGCGCGAGCTACGCGAGCGTGCCCGCGGCGGGTGCGAAGGGCCGCAAGCGCACCGTGTTCTTCATCGATCTCGCTGCGGCGGCCAACGTGCCGCCCGAGCTCATCGACCGCGAGTACTGAGGCGACTGCTGACACGAGAAGAGCGGATGCCTCGGCATCCGCTCTTCTGTCGCTTGTGGTGTCGTCAGTCCTGACCGCGGCGCTCACGGAGTTGCTTGAGCGCATCGTCGAGGAGGGCGTCGGCCTCTTCCTCTGTGCGGCGCTCCTTCACGTAGGCGAGGTGGGTCTTGTACGGCTCGGTCTTCGCAACGGCGGGCGGGTTCTCCTTGTCACGGCCCGCGGGAAGACCGGAGTGCGGGGAGTCGATCGTCTCGGGGATCTCCTCTTCGGGGATTCCCGCGGCGAAGTACCGCACGGTCTCGTTTCCGAGCGCGTCCCAGTACGAGATCGCGATGCGGTCTGCGTGGAAGCCGTGGTCCTGCTCCCCCATCGGCCCGGCACCGACGCGGGTGCCGCGGATCGCGTTGCCTCCGGTCGCCATCAGAGCGCCTGGAACTTCGTGATGAGGCCGAGCGCCACGATGGCGACGAACCACGCGAGGGCGAGGATCACCGTGAACCGGTTGAGGTTGCGCTCAGCGAGGCCCGACGAGCCGAGGGCGGACGTCATGCCGCCGCCGAACATGTCGGACAGGCCGCCGCCGCGCCCCTTGTGGAGCAGGATGAGGAGGGTCAGCAGGAGGCTCGTGATACCGAGGAGCACCTGCAGGACGAACTCGAGGATCTGCACAGTCGTTGAAGCCTTTCGCCGCGATCCGCCGATCGCACAAGGGTCGAGTATACCGGTCAGACGCCCACGTGCTTCTGGTACCGGATGATGGCGGCGAACTCGTCCACGACGAGGCTCGCTCCGCCGACGAGCGCGCCGTCCACATCGGGCTCCCGCATGAAGCTCGCGATGTTCGCCGCCTTGACCGATCCGCCGTACAGGACGCGCGTGCGTGCGGCCGCCTCGTCGCCCAGCTTCTCGGCGATCACGCCGCGCACGGCGGCGCACACCTCCTGGGCCTGCTCGGGCGAGGCGACCTGTCCGGTGCCGATCGCCCAGACCGGCTCGTACGCCACGACGATCTCGGCGTCGGCGGGCACGCCGTCGAGCGCCACTCTCAGCTGTGCCACCGAGACCGCGGTCGGGCCCGACTCCTCACGCTGCTCCAGCGTCTCGCCGACGCAGATGACCGGGACGAGCCCGTGGCGCAGTGCGGCCTTCACCTTCGCCGCCACGACCTCGTCGGTCTCGGCGTGGTACTGGCGACGCTCGGAGTGCCCGATGATGACGTAGCGGTTGGCGAGCTTCGCCAGGAAAGCTCCCGACACCTCGCCGGTGTAAGCGCCGGAGTCGTGCGCCGACAGATCCTGAGCGCCGAGCGCGAACGGGATCTTGTCCGCGTCGAGCAGCGTCTGGACCGTGCGCAGATCGGTGAACGGCGGGAACACCGCCACCTCGACCGAGCCGTCCTCGTGCTTGGCGTCCTTGAGGGTCCAGTGCAGCTTCTGGACGAACGCGACCGCCTGCAGGTGGTCGAGGTTCATCTTCCAGTTGCCGGCGATGAGCGGGGTGCGGGTCATGCCTGCCATCCGAGGACCTCCAGTCCGGGGAGCTTCTTGCCTTCCAGGAACTCGAGGCTCGCGCCCCCTCCGGTCGAGATGTGCCCGAACCGGTCGTCCGCGAAGCCGAGCTGACGGACGGCGGCTGCCGAGTCCCCTCCGCCGACGACCGAGAGTCCGTCGACCTCGGTGAGGGCTTCGGCGACCTCTCTCGTACCGGCGGCGAATGCCGCCATCTCGAAGACGCCCATCGGGCCGTTCCAGAAGACCGTCTTGGATCCGCGCACCGCCTCAGCGAACCGCGCGGCGGTCTCGGGGCCGATGTCGAGCCCGATGCCGGTGTCGCCGAACGGAGTCTCCTCGAGCGCATCGGCGGGGGCGACGACGTGCTCGGCGTCTGCGCTGAAGGACGCGGCCATCACGGCATCCACCGGGAGGAGCAGCTCGACCCCGTTCTCCTGCGCCGTCGTCATGTAGCGCGTGACGGTGTCGATCTGGTCTGCCTCCAGGAGCGACTTGCCGACGCGATACCCCTTGGCGGCCAGGAAGGTGAACAGCATCCCTCCGCCGACGAGGATCTTGTCGGCGCGCGGCAGGAGGTGCTCGATCACGCCGAGCTTGTCGCTCACCTTCGACCCGCCCAGGACGACCGTGTACGGCCGCTCGGGGTTCTCCGTCAGGCGGTCGAGGACGTCCAGTTCCTTCTCGATGAGCGTGCCCGCCGCGGAGGGCAGGATCTGCGCGAGATCGTAGACGGACGCCTGCTTGCGGTGGACGACGCCGAAGCCGTCCGAGACGAGGACATCCCCGAGACCCGCGAGCTCCTCGGCGAAGGCGCGACGCGCCGCGTCGTCCTTCGCGGTCTCGCCGGGGTTGAAGCGGAGGTTCTCGATCACCGCGACGTCGCCGTCCTCGAGGGCGGAGACGGCTTCGTGCGCCGACTCCCCCACCGTGTCACGTGCGAAGGCGACCGGCTTGCCGAGGAGCTCGGACAGCCGCTGCGCCACCGGGGCGAGACTGTACTTGTCATCCGGCGCGCCGTCGGGGCGGCCGAGGTGGGAGCACACGACGACGCGGGCGCCGTCGTTGATCAGACGATTCAGCGTGGGGAGCGTGGCCCGCACACGGCCATCGTCCGTGATGACGCCGTCCTTCAGGGGGACGTTCAGGTCAGCACGGACGATGACGCGCTTGCCGGCCAGCGAACCCAGGGACTCGAGGGTGCGCAGAGCCATGATCGGCGTTACAGGCGCTCGGCGACGTACTCGGTGAGGTCGACGAGTCGGTTCGAATAGCCCCACTCGTTGTCGTACCAGGCCGAGACCTTGACCAGGTTGCCGCTGACGTTGGTCAGTTCGGCGTCGAAGATCGAGGAGTGCGGGTTTCCCTGGATGTCGCTCGAGACGATCGGGTCCTCGGTGTACTGGAGGTAGCCCGCAAGCCGACCCTCGGCGGCAGCCTCCTTGTAGACGGCGTTGACCTGCTCGGCGGTCAAACCCTCGGCCGGGGTCACGATGGTCAGGTCGACGATCGAACCGGTGGGCACGGGAACGCGGTAGGACGACCCGCTCAGCTTGCCGTTGAGCTCCGGAAGAACGTGGCCGATGGCCTTGGCGGCTCCGGTCGAGGCCGGGACGATGTTGATCGCGGCGCCCCGAGCGCGGCGCAGGTCGCTGTGCGGACCGTCCTGGAGGTTCTGGTCGGCCGTGTAGGCGTGCGCCGTCATCATGAAGCCGCGCTCGATGCCGAACGCGTCGTTGAAGACCTTGGCCAGAGGCGCGAGGCAGTTGGTGGTGCACGAGGCGTTCGAGATGATGACGTGGTTGGCGGGGTCGTAATCCCCCTCGTTCACGCCCATCACGACGGTGACGTCGTCGCCGGTGGCCGGCGCGGAGATGAGGACCTTCTTGGCGCCGCCCGCGATGTGCTTCTTGGCGTCCTCGGCCTTGGTGAAGCGGCCGGTCGACTCGATGACGATGTCGACGCCGAGCTCACCCCACGGGAGGTTGGCGGGGTCGCGCTCCTCGAAGACCTTGATGGTCTTGTCGCCGACGGTGATCGAGTCCGCCGTGTACGAGACGTCCTCTGCGAGCACGCCGCCCACGGAGTCGTACTTGAGCAGGTGCGCGAGGGTCTTGTTGTCGGTGAGGTCGTTCACCGCCACGATGTCGAGGTCCGCCCCCTGCGCGAGAGCCGCGCGAAGGAAGTTGCGTCCGATGCGGCCGAAGCCGTTGATGCCGATCTTGACAGCCACGGAATTTCTCCTGAGATGTGTCGTGCGCGAGCGCGCGGTTTGGTGCGGTTCAGAGAGCGGACAACGGCGTCCCGGCGGGAGTCCCGCCGGGACGCCCGCTTGCTATGACAGTACCAGCAGGCCCGAGGTCTTCTCACGGGCAGCGTCGAGGCGCTCGGCGACGTTCTGCCAGTCGGCGATGTTCCAGACCGCCTTGACGTAGTCGGCCTTGACGTTGAGGTAATCGAGGTAGAAGGCGTGCTCCCACATGTCGAGCTGGAACACCGGGATCGTGCCCTGCGCGGTGTTGCTCTGCTGGTCGAACAGCTGCTGGATGATGAGCTGCTCGCCGATCGGGTCCCAGCTGAGGACGGCCCAGCCCGAGCCCTGGATGCCCGTTGCTGCGGCCGTGAAGTGCGCCTGGAACTTGTCGAAGCCGCCGAAGAACTCGTCGATGGCCGCGCGCAGCTCTCCCTCGGGCTCGCCCCCGCCCTCGGGTGAGAGGTTGGTCCAGAAGATCGAGTGGTTCACGTGCCCGCCGAGATTGAACGCGAGGTCCTTCTCGAGCTTGTTCACGTTCGCGAGGTTGCCGCTCTCGCGCGCCTCCGCGAGCTGCTCGAGTGCGGTGTTGGCACCGGTCACGTACGCCTGGTGGTGCTTGCTGTGGTGCAGCTCCATGATCTTGCCGCTGATGTGCGGTTCCAGGGCGGCGTAGTCGTAGGGCAGGTCGGGCAGGGTGTACTTCGCCATGTTCTCTTCTTCCTGTCGGCGCGCGCCGAGATCCCCGGCGCAGCGAGGGTGACGGGTTCATCCTACTGAGCACCAACACCGCGAGGAGGGGGTTGCTTCCCGCGACGACGGCAACTATCGCGCCGCTGTGTCGGTGCGCTGCGTCGCGCTACGATCGGGCCGTGCAGCGACCGCGGATCCAGCGATGGGCGGCGTTCTCCGCCGACCCCGACGGCGGCAATCCGGCGGGCGTCGTCCTCGCCGCCGATACGCTCGCCGTGCCCGAGATGCAGCGGATCGCGGCGGAGGTCGGCTATGCCGAGACGGCGTTCGTCTCCGGCGTCGGCCGCGCGCGCGACATCCGCTACTTCTCCCCCATCGCCGAGGTCCCGTTCTGCGGCCACGCGACGATCGCCACCGCCGTCGCCCTCGCGGATGAGCTCGGTGACGGTGTGTTCACCTTCTCGACCCCGGTCGGTCCCGTCGAGATCAGCACGACCTCCGCCGCCGGCGGACGCACGGCGTCGTTCACGAGCGTCGAGCCGTGGGTCGAGGTGCTCCCCGCCGACGCGCTCGAGGCGGTGCTCGCGCTCCTCGGGCTGTCGGCATCGGACCTGGATCCCGGGCATCCGCCCCGCCTCGCGTTCGCGGGGAATCCGCACCCGCTCCTCGTGGTGGAGGACCCGGCGGTGTTCGACGGGTTCGGATTCGATCCGGTCGCCGCGCGGGCGCTGATGGATGCCGCGGGCTGGCCCGCGACGATCATCGTGCTGCACGAGCGCGCACTGTCGGAGTGGGAGGCCCGCAACGTCTTCCCCGTGGGGACCCTGAGCGAGGATCCGGCCACCGGAGCGGCCGCAGCCGCAACCGGCGCCTACCTCCGCGCGACCGGAGCCGTCTCGCCGCCGGCTCGCGTGCGCATCCGGCAGGGACGCCACGTCGGTCGGCCGGGAGTCCTCGACGTGGACATCCCCGTGGCGGGTGGCATCACCGTCTCGGGAGCCGCGGTCCGGATCGACTGAGCGGCTCAGTCCTCCATGCCGGCGGGCACCGCGGATTCGGTGCCCGGGACGCCCTCCGCTTCGGCCTTCTTGTCGGCCATCGCGAGAAGACGGCGGATGCGCCCGGCCACGGCATCCTTCGTGAGGGGAGGGTCCGCATGGTGGCCCAGCTCGTCGAGGCTCGCGTCGCGGTGCGCCAGACGGAGATCCCCCGCCTCGCGCAGGTGGTCCGGCACCTCGTCCCCGAGGATCTCGAGAGCGCGCTCGACGCGCGCGCACGCGGCGACCGCGGCCTGCGCCGACCGGCGGAGGTTCGCGTCGTCGAAGTTGACGAGCCGGTTCACGCCCGCACGCACTTCACGGCGCTGGCGGAGCTGATCCCACTCGGCGGCGGCCTTCGCCGCGCCCATCGCCGCCAGCGCGGCGCGGATCGCCTCGCCCTCGCGGACGACGACTCGCGGAACGCCACGCACCTCGCGGGCCTTCCCCGGGATGCCGAGGCGATGCGCGGCTCCGACCAGCGCCATCGCCGCCTCCGAGGACGGGCACGTGATCTCGAGCGCAGCCGACCGTCCGGGCTCCGACAGCGACCCCGCCGCGAGGAACGCGCCGCGCCAGATGGCGGCGAGGTCCGCGCGCGAACCGGTCGTGAGCTTGTTCGGAAGGCCGCGCACGGGACGCCGACGCTGGTCGAGGAGGCCGGTCTGCCGCGCGAGCGTCTCCCCGCCCTCGATGACGCGCACGGCGTAGTGGCCCGCGCTCCGACCACCCGATCCCTGGACGTGGACGAGCTCGGGGCGCACGCTGTACAGCTCGACGAGGTCGCGGGCGGTGCGGCGCGCGAGCTGGTCGGAGTCGAGCTCGGCCTCCACGGCGACGCGGTTCGCGATGGAGTGGAGACCGCCCGAGAACCGCAAGAGGGAGGTGAGCTCAGCCACGCGGGCCGTCGGGCGCGGGTCGCGCACAGTGATCAGCTCGGCCTTCACGTCAGCGGTGAGCGACACGGGACTCCTTCTTCAGATCGGTGGGAACGACGCTCCAGCCTAGTCGCGTGCGGACACGCGTGCGGAGCATCTCATTCCCGGCCGAGGTCGCGGTGCTTGACCCGCACCGCCACTCCGGGAATCGCGGCGAGACGGTCTGCCAGCTCCCGCACCATCACGACGGAGCGATGCTTGCCGCCGGTGCACCCGACCGCCACCACGGAGTGGCGCTTGTTCTCGCGCTGATACCCCTCCAGCACCGGTTGGAGGGCGGCGGCGTAGGCATCCACGAATTCCCGCGCACCCTGCTGAGCGAGCACGAAGTCGCGCACCGAGTCGTCCTCGCCCGTGAGGGCGCGCAGATCCTCGTTCCAGAACGGGTTCGGAAGGAAGCGCATGTCGGCGACGAGGTCGGCATCGGGAGGGAGTCCGTACTTGAAGCCGAAGCTCAGGAGTGTCACGATGTGCCGCGCGGCGGCGGGATCGGTGAACAGCTCCGTGATCTGGGTCGCGAGCTGGTGGATATTGAAGCGCGACGTGTCGATGATCACGTCCGCGCTTTCGCGCACGGCGGCGAGGCGCTCACGCTCGAGGCGGATGCCGTCGAGGATCGTGCCGTCGCCCTGCAGCGGATGCGGACGCCGCACGGCCTCGAACCGGCGCACGAGCACGTCGTCCGCGGCATCCAGGAACATCAGCCGGATCTGACGCCGCTCGCGCAGGGCCCGCATCGCGTCGGGGAGGTCGGCGAACAGGTCGCGCCCGCGCACATCGACGACGACCGCCACGCGAGGCAGGGCGCCCGCGGCGATCTCGGTGAGGTCGAGCAGCGGACGCAGCATCTGCGGGGGAAGATTGTCCACGACGTACCAGTCGAGGTCCTCGAGGGCGTTGGCCGCGGTGGACCGCCCCGCTCCCGACATGCCCGTCACGATGAGAACCTCGCCCGCTTCGCGGCGCTCCGCCTCGACCATGACCACCCCCGACGTCGGGACCAGCCTACCCACCGGCGAGATGCGAATGGATCGACGCCGCCAGCTTGGGACCTACTCCCGGCAGCTGCGCGATCTGCTCCGGCGTCGCGGTGCGCAACGCGGCGACCGATCCGAAATGCCGCAGGAGGGCCTTGATGCGTGCCTCGCCGAGCCCCGGCACTTCGGCCAGCACACTCTGGATGTCGCGACGGCGCCGCTTGCGCTGATGGGTGATCGCGAACCGGTGCGCCTCGTCGCGGAGCCGCTGAAGCAGATAGAGGGCCTCGGAGGTGCGCGGAAGGATCACCGGGTACTCCTCCCCCGGCAGCCACACCTCCTCGAGCCGCTTCGCGATCCCGCACAGGGCGATCTCCTCGTGCCCAGCCTCGCGCAGCGCGCGCGCGGCCGCTTCGACCTGAGGCTTCCCGCCGTCCACGACGAGCAGCTGAGGACGGTAAGCGAACCGCGCGCGGCGGCGCTCGGTGACGACTTCCCCGTCGTCGGTCGGTTCGGGCTGCGCGGGCGGCTCCTCCGGCCGATCGAGATAGGCCAGCCGTCTCGCGAGCACCTGGCGCAGCGAGTCGGTGTCGTCGGTCGTCTCCTCGATCTTGAAGGACCGGTACTGGTCCTTCCGCGGGAGACCGTCCTCGAACACCACCATCGAGGCGACGACGTTCGTGCCCCCGAGGTGCGAGACGTCGAAGCACTCGATGCGCAGGGGAGCCTCCGCGAGATCGAGCGCCTCCTGGAGGTCGGTCAGTGCTTGCGTCCGCGCGATGTAGTCGCTCGTCCGCCGTGTCTTGTGCAGCATGAGCGCCTGCTGCGCATTGAGCGAGGCCGTCCGCATCAGCTCGGCCTTGCGTCCGCGCTGTGCGATCTGGATCGTGACGGACTTGCCGCGTCGCCCGCGCAGCCATTCCTCCAGGTCGGCGGCGTCGTCGGGCATCGCGGGAACGAGGACCTGACGAGGGATGTCTGGCCCGGCCGCGTTGCCGTAGGTGCGCTGCAGCACCTGATCGACCAGGTCGCCGCCCGAGATGTCGAGCTCCTTCTCGATCGTCGTCGCGCGAACACCACGCACCCGCCCGCCGCGGATGACGAAGTGCTGCACGGCAGCGGCGAGTTCGTCCTCGGCGATGCCGAAGAGGTCGGCGTCGGTGTCGGCGGCCAGGACGAGGGCACTCTTGTTGAGGACCGCGTCGATCGCCTGGAGACGATCACGGTAGACCGCGGCGGCCTCGTAGTCCATCGCGGCGGACGCCTCCCGCATGCGGGCCGTCAGCTCGCGCGTGAAACGCTGATCGCCGCCCGACATGAAGGCGACGAAATCCTCGACGATCGCGCGGTGCTCCTCGATCGAGACCTTCATCGAGCAGGGGCCGCCGCATCGGCCGATCTGACCGGGGAAGCACGGCCGGCCGGAGGCCATCGCCTTCTTGTAGGACGAGTCACTGCACGTGCGGATCGGGAAGACCTTGATCATCAGGTCGATCGTGTCGTGCACCGCCCACACCTTCGGGTACGGGCCGAAGTACTTGGCGCCCTTGATTCGCCGATTGCGGGTCACGATCACCCGCGGCGCCTCGTCGGCGAGAGTGATCGCCATGAACGGGTAGGACTTGTCGTCGCGGTAGCGGACGTTGAACGGCGGATCGAACTCCTTGATCCACATGTACTCCAGCTGCAGCGAGTCCACGTCGCTGGCGACCACCGTCCACTCCACGGATGCCGCAGTGGTGACCATGCGGCGCGTGCGCTCGTGGAGGGTGTGCAGTGGAGCGAAGTAGTTGGACAGACGCGCACGGAGATTCTTCGCCTTGCCGACGTAGAGCACGCGCCCGTCGGAATCTCGGAAGCGATAGACCCCGGGATTGGTCGGTATCTCGCCCGGCTTCGGCTTGTACGAGACGGTGGGCGTGGATCGCGCCATGGGCTCAGCCGGCCTTGCGGACCGCCTGGGACCCGCCGAGGACCTCGGCCAGGAAGGCGCCGGTGTGGCTGCCCTCGACCCGTGCCACCTGCTCCGGGGTCCCGGTCGCCACGATCTGCCCGCCGCCGGAGCCGCCCTCAGGACCCAGGTCGATGATCCAGTCTGCGTTCTTGATCACGTCGAGGTTGTGCTCGATCACGATGACCGAGTTGCCCTTGTCGACCAGACCGTTCAGCACCTCGAGCAGCCGCCGCACGTCTTCGAAGTGCAGTCCGGTCGTCGGCTCGTCGAGGACGTAGATCGACCGGCCGTTCGAGCGGCGCTGGAGCTCGGTCGCGAGCTTGACGCGCTGCGCCTCACCGCCGGAGAGCGTGGTCGCGGACTGACCCAGGCGCACGTAGCCGAGGCCCACGTCGACGAGGGTGCGCAAGTAGCGGTGGATCGCCTGGATCGGCTCGAAGAACTCCGCCGCCTCCGAGATCGGCATCTCGAGGACCTCGGCGATGTTCTTGCCCTTGTAGTGCACGGCGAGCGTGTCGCGGTTGTACCGCTTGCCGTGACACACCTCGCAGTCAACGTAGACATCGGGCAGGAAGTTCATCTCGATCTTGATCGTGCCGTCTCCCGAGCACGCCTCGCAGCGACCGCCCTTGACGTTGAAGCTGAACCGGCCGGGCTGGTAGCCCCGGGCCTTGGCCTCCGGCGTCTCGCTGAACAGCGTGCGGATGCGGTCGAACACGCCGGTGTAGGTCGCGGGGTTCGAGCGCGGGGTCCTGCCGATGGGTCCTTGGTCGACGTGGACGACCTTGTCGAGGTCGTCCGTTCCGGTCACGCGCGTGTGCTTGCCCGCGACGCGGCGGGCGCCGTTCAGGCGGGTGGCGAGCACTTCGTAGAGGATGTCGTTCACGAGCGAGGACTTGCCCGATCCGCTCACGCCTGTCACCGCCGTCAGCACGCCGAGCGGGAAGTCGACGGTCACGTTCTGCAGGTTGTTCTCGCGCGCGCCCACCACGGTCACCTTGCGGGCGCGATCGATCTTGCGGCGCTTCTTCGGCGTCGGGATCTCCCGCCGGCCGGCGAGGTAGTCGCCGGTGATCGACTCCCCCTCGGCGAGCAGCTGGTCGAGGGGTCCGGAGTGCACGACGGCGCCTCCGTCGACTCCGGCGCGCGGGCCGATGTCGACGATCCAATCGGCCGCGTGGATGGTCTCCTCGTCGTGCTCGACGACGATGAGCGTGTTGCCGAGGTCGCGCAGGGTGAGCAGGGTCTCGATGAGGCGCCGGTTGTCGCGCTGATGCAGGCCGATCGACGGCTCGTCCAGCACGTACAGGACTCCGGTCAGCCCCGAGCCGATCTGGGTCGCGAGCCGGATGCGCTGCGCCTCGCCGCCCGAGAGGGACCCGGCGGAGCGGCTGAGATTGAGGTAGGTGAGCCCGACCTGGATGAGGAAGTCCAAGCGCAGGCGGATCTCGCGCAGCACCTGGGCGCCGATCTTGGCCTCGCGGTCGGTGAGCTTCAGCCCCGCGAAGAACTTCTGCGCGTCGGCGAGGCTCAGGCGTGAGGCATCCGCGATGGAGTGTCCGTGGACGAGCACCGCCAGCACCTCGGGCTTCAGGCGGGCGCCGTCGCATACCGGGCAGGGAACCTCGCGGAGGAACTCGGCCCAGCGCTGACGCTGGGTGTCGGTCTCGGCCTGCATGTACTGGCGCTCGATGTACGGGACCACGCCCTCGAAGCCCGACGAGTACCGCATCTCCCGCCCGTAGCGGTTCTTCCACCGCACCGTGACCTTGTAGTTCTCGCCGCGCAGCACGGCCTCGCGAACCTCTTCGCGCAGCATCCGCCACGGGGTGTCGAGTGAGAACCCGAGATCGCCGGCCAGCCCCTCCAGCAGTCGCTCGTAGTACTGGAACAGTCCCTTGCCCTGCGTGGTCCACGGGATGAGGACGCCCTCGCGGATCGAGAGGTCCTCGTCGCCGATCATGAGGTCGACGTCGACGGACATGCGTGTGCCCAGGCCCGAGCAGGCGGGGCAGGCACCGAAGGGTGCGTTGAACGAGAAGGTGCGCGGCTCGATCTCGGTGAGCTGCAGCGGGTGTCCGTTCGGGCACGCGAGCTTCTCGGAGAACGACTGCCAGGCGTCATCGCCTTCGAGATCGACGTAGTTGACCTGCATCACTCCGCCGGCCAGGCCGAGCGCCGTCTCGACCGAGTCGGTGACCCGGCTCAAGATGTCGGGGCCAGCCACGAGGCGATCGACGACGACTGCGATGTCGTGCTTGTAGCTCTTCTTGAGCGCGGGCGGCTCGGCGAGCTGGACGAGCTCGCCGTCGACGACGGCTCGGGCGTAGCCCTTGGCCGAGAGCTCCTTGAAGAGGTCGACGAACTCGCCCTTCTTCTGGGTCACGACGGGAGCCACGATCTGATAGCGCGTGCGCTCGGGCAGCTCCATGAGCTGGTCGGCGATCTGCTGCACCGTCTGCCGCTGAATCACCTCACCGCACTCGGGGCAGTGCGGGACGCCGATCCGGGCCCACAGCAGACGCATGTAGTCGTGGATCTCGGTGATCGTGCCGACCGTGGAACGAGGGTTGCGGTTCGTGGACTTCTGGTCGATCGACACCGCGGGGCTCAGCCCCTCGATGAAATCGACGTCGGGACGGTCGACCTGACCGAGGAACTGTCGCGCGTAGGCGCTTAGCGATTCGACGTAGCGACGCTGGCCCTCGGCGAAGATCGTGTCGAACGCGAGGCTCGACTTGCCGGATCCGGAAAGACCGGTGAAGACCACGAGGGAATCGCGCGGGATGTCGAGATCGACGTTCTTGAGATTGTGCACCCGGGCACCCCGGACACTGAGTTTTCCGCTGGAGTTTCCGGGCAGGGCGACGGGGACGATTGGCACCCGACAAGTGTAGGCGGGGCCCCGGACATCGGCTCCGGGGGCCCCGCCTTCCCTGGCGTTTACCAGACGAGGACCGGGATCCTCGGGCTGGTCGACGACTGCGCGGTGTCGCTTCCGGAGTAGGTCGCCTTCAGGAGGTGGAGACCCTTCCCGAGTCCGGTGATCTTCATCTTGACGATCCCGCGGCTCTTAGCCCCGAGCGTCTCGGTCGCGACGACCTTCTTGCCGTCGTACACCGTCACCGTGCCGGTCGGGTTGCGCTCGCCGTCGACGATGACGATGGCCGTGTACGGCAGCGCCGATCCCTTCTTCACGAGGATCTTCCCGGGGATGCCGAGGATCGCCGATTCGGCCTTCTCGAAGACCGTGATCGGCACGTCGAACGACGTCCCCGTCGGCGTCGTGATGGACAGTGGCACGACGCCCGACACGCCCTCGGGCACGGTCACGGTGAGCGACGCCCGGCCGGCCTCATCGGTCAGCGCGACCAGCGAGCGGTCGATCGGGGCCGAGCCCACGGGTTGGCCGTCGATCGCGATCTCCACGGTTCCCGCCGGCGTCGCCGTCTGGGTGAAGTCGAGCGACGACAGCGAGACGTCGATCGTGGACCCCGCCTCGTATCCGCTCTCGCTGGGAGTCGGCGAGAGCTCGACGCCGATCGATCGCTGAGCCAGATCCGGAGTCGCCTCGCCGTTCGCCGCGAACCAGTCGACCTGCGCCTGCAGGTCCACGAGACCCGAATCGGCGCGCTCGGTGCCCTGAGCGAGCGTCCGGAAGTTGTCTCCGCCCGCAGCCAGGAACGAGTTGGTGACGACGCGGTAGTTCCCGGCCGGGTCGACGGCCACGCCGCCCAGTTCGAGGTTGGTGATCCGCGAACCAGCCGGAGCGTCGTAGTCGGTGATGTAGGTCAGTCCCTCGGAAACCCCGAGCTTGAGGAACGGTCGCGACGCCCCGGCGGGCTGCCACTGCTCTTCGAGCACGGACTTGAGCTGTGCACCCGTGAGCGTCATCGTGAACAGGGTGTTCGCGAAGGGCTGGACGGCGGCCGCCTCGGCATACGTGACGTTGCCGTCGGGGTCGTTGGGGTTGCTGCTCGCGTACACCAGGTTCGCGCGCAGACCGCCGGGGTTCATCAGCGCGATCTGCGTCTCGGGGAAGCGCTGCTGCGCTGCCCACAGCTGGATGTCCGCGACGAAGTTGCCGAGCGTCGACTCCCCTCCTCGCGCCTCCTCGGTCGTCGAGGGATTGTCGGCCGTGGGGGTGCGCGGCTGGAGCTCGCGACGGAAGTCCGCCGTGATCTGCCCGACGGACTTGCCGCCCTCCACCGCCGCGAAGGCGACGGCGGCCGTCACGATGTCGTTCACCGCCGAGACGACGGGGTTGGCGAGGTCGGCGGTCACATTGCGGACCGGCGGGTTGACCGTCGTGTTCCACATCGTGGTCGTCTGGGTGGGTGCGAAGGTCACCTCGTCGGTGTCGCGGTCGTACGTGATCGCGGTGTTCTGGATGCGCTCACCGTACTGCCCGGCCTGCGTGACCCGGAGGCCGTCGATGTCGTACGCGTACGACGCGTGCGTGTGAGCCGTGACGAGCATGTCCACCTCGCCGCCGAGCCCGCCGACGATCGCACCGAGCGGGGTCGCGGGGTCGCCGGCGTCGGCGGGGTTGGACGAACCGCCTTCGTGCACCAGAGCGACGACGATCTCCGCGCCAGCGGCGACCGCCTCATCCGCCGCGATGT
The DNA here is from genome assembly GCF_042677065.1 of Microbacterium insulae. Lineage (NCBI taxonomy): Bacteria > Bacillati > Actinomycetota > Actinomycetes > Micrococcales > Microbacteriaceae > Microbacterium > Microbacterium insulae. The sequence continues at coordinate 476,482 of NZ_JBHTII010000002.1, forward strand.
TCACCTCGGTGGCGATGTCGCGGAACTCGAGTCCCGCGATCCCGGCCGGGCTCACGAGTGACGGCATCTCCTCGGTGACCGCACCGACGAAGGCGACGTCCACGTCGCCCGCGACCGTCACGATCTCCCAGGGGTCCAGGGCCCGGGTGCCGTCGTCGTAGTAGACGTTCGCGCCGAGCCAGGGGAAGTCCGATTCCGGAATCACGCGGTCCGTCAGGTCGGCGAACCCGCGGTCGAACTCGTGATTGCCGACAGCGCTCACGTCGAGGCCCGCCGCATTGAGGGCGTCGATGGTGGGCGTGTCGTTCTGGATGAACGACGTGAAGGTCGAGGCGCCGATGCTGTCACCGGCCGACGCGAAGATCGTGTTGGGATTCGCTGCCCGGATCTGCTCGACCACGGTCGTGAGAGCGGCCACACCACCCGCAGGAGACGACGACTCGAGTCGCCCGTGGAGGTCGTTGATGGTGACCAGGTTGATCGATACCGGATCGGCGGCCTGGGCGGGCGCGGCGGCGAGCATGCCGGCTCCGAGAGCGACCACGCCGACGGCTGCCGTGACGGCGAGTCTGCGGTGACGAGGGACGGCGGGGTCGGGGTGTGACCTGCTGCGCATGGATGACTTCCTCTGTGAAAGATCGGACGACGGGATGCCGGCATCCTGGCACGCGGATTCACCGCGTTCGGGACGCCGTTCCCGAGCCTAGGATCCCCCGCCGACGTCGACCAGAGTGATGAGAAGATGTTCACGTACCCGTGGCCGGCCGTCGACGTTCCCCCGCGAACGGGGCGAGCGCGTCCCGCAGCGCGACGAGGGACTCCGCATCGGATCCGACACTCTCCATCACCCGCGCCGGCACGCTCAGCGCCTGCTCCCGGAGCTTCTGCCCCTCCGGCGTGAGGGCGACGGCCAGCACACGCTCGTCGCCGTGACGACGGCCTCGAGTTACCAGCCCCTGCACCTCCAGTCGCTTGATGAGGGGTGACAGCGTCGCCGGCTCGAGGGCGAGTTCGTGGGCAAGCTCCCGAAGCGAGCGCGGGGACTGCTCCCAGAGGGCGAGCATGACCAGGTACTGGGGGTGGGTGAGCCCGAGGGGCTCCAGGATCGGCCGGTAGATGGAGACCACGTTGCGCGCGGCGGTGACGAGTGCGAAGCACACCTGGCTGTCGAGCGCGAGTGGGTCGTCGAGCGCGTCGGTCATGCGTGGATCTTATCGCGCACGAATTCTTAGTACACTAACTATCGTGACTGATCAGGATTCCGCGTCCCCCGAACGGCGGCCGCTCCGCGCGCGTGTGCGCGAGGCGGGCGGATGGTACGCGTTCCTGAATGCGACGCTGATCCGGGCGGCCGGTCCGGCCGCCGTAGGCCCATACGAGACGACGCCCGCGCCGTCGGCCACCGAGCGGGCGGAGCGGCCGTGCCCGCTCTGCGGCGCCCCGATCACCCGGCACACGTTCGACCGCTCGGGACCGAAGCCGCTGATGCACTGTCCCTGAACGCGGTGCGTCCACGCTATTCCGCCCGTGAACTCCCTTCGAGGTGGACTCAGGCGTGCCCGGCCCGCTCCATTGCCCGAAGCTCCTTCTTGAGATCCTGCACCTCGTCGCGCAGACGGGCAGCGAGTTCGAACTTGAGCTCGCCCGCTGCGGCGATCATCTGGTCGCTGAGGTCGGCGATGGTCGCTTCGAGCTGCTCCGCTCCCTCGGCGGCAAGACCCTCGCGGCGGAGCTGCGGCGTCGGCGACTTGCCCTTGCCCGACTTCAGGCGCGAGTCCTTCCGCGTGAGCATGGCCTTCGTGTCGGACGCCTCCCGCGCGAGCACCTCGGTGATGTCGGCGATGCGCTTGCGCAGCGGCTGCGGGTCGATGCCGTTCGCCGTGTTGTACGCGATCTGCTTGTCGCGGCGGCGGTCGGTCTCCTCGATCGCGTTGCGCATCGAGTCGGTGATCGTGTCGGCGTACATGTGCACCTCGCCGGACACGTTGCGCGCGGCACGGCCGATCGTCTGGATGAGCGATGTGCCACTGCGAAGGAAGCCCTCCTTGTCGGCGTCGAGGATCGACACCAGCGACACCTCGGGCAGATCGAGGCCCTCGCGGAGGAGGTTGATGCCCACCAGCACGTCGTAGACCCCGGCGCGCAGTTCGCTCAGCAGCTCGACGCGGCGCAGTGTGTCGACGTCGGAGTGGAGGTAGCGCACCCGGACCCCGTGCTCGCCGAGGAAGTCGGTGAGCTCCTCGGCCATCTTCTTCGTCAGGGTGGTGACGAGGACCCGCTCGTCTCGCGATGCGCGCAACCGGATCTCCTCGAGGAGGTCGTCGATCTGGCCCTTGGACGGCTTGACGATGATCTGCGGGTCGACGAGGCCCGTGGGACGGATGATCTGCTCGACCACACCGTCGGCGATGCCCATCTCGTAGCGCCCGGGGGTGGCCGACAGGTAGACGGTCTGGCCGACACGGTTCTTGAACTCATCGAAGCGCAGCGGGCGGTTGTCGAGGGCGCTGGGAAGGCGGAACCCGTGCTCGACGAGGGTGCGCTTGCGCGAGGCATCCCCCTCGTACATCGCGCCGATCTGCGGAACCGTCACGTGCGACTCGTCGATCACCATGAGGAAGTCGTCGGGGAAGAAGTCCAGGAGGGTGTGCGGGGGCTCGCCGGGGAGGCGTCCGTCGAGGTGACGCGAGTAGTTCTCGATGCCCGAGCAGAAGCCGAGCTGCTGGAGCATCTCGAGGTCGAACGTCGTGCGCATCCGCAGTCGCTGAGCCTCGAGGAGCTTGTTCTGCGACTCGAGCTCCTTCAGCCGCTCGTCGAGCTCGTGCTCGATCGTGCCGATCGCGCGCTGCACCGTCTCGGTGCCGGCGGCGTAATGGGTCGCGGGGAAGATCGGCACCGAATCCATGCGCTGCACCACATCCCCCGTCAGCGGGTGGAGCATGTAGAGGGCTTCGATCTCGTCGCCGAACATCTCGACGCGGATCGCGTACTCCTCGTAGACGGGGATGATCTCGATCGTGTCGCCTCGCACACGGAAATTGCCTCGAGAGAAGTCGACGTCGTTGCGGTTGTACTGCATCGCGATGAACTTGCGGATGAGGGCGTCGCGGTCGTACCGCTCCCCCACCTGCAGCGCCACCATGGCGCGGAGGTACTCCTCCGGCGAACCGAGTCCGTAGATGCAGGACACCGTGCTGACGACGACCACGTCACGACGGGAGAGCAGCGAGTTGGTCGTCGAGTGACGCAGGCGCTCGACCTCGGCGTTGATCGACGAGTCCTTCTCGATGAAGGTGTCCGTCTGCGGCACGTACGCCTCGGGCTGGTAGTAGTCGTAGTAGCTCACGAAGTACTCGACGGCGTTGTGCGGCATGAGCTCGCGGAATTCGTTCGCCAGCTGCGCCGCCAGAGTCTTGTTGTGCGCCAGCACGAGGGTCGGTCGCTGGACCGCCTCGACGAGCCACGCGGTCGTCGCCGACTTGCCGGTGCCGGTCGCGCCGAGCAGGACGACGTCGGTCTCGCCCGCGTTGATGCGCGCAGCGAGCTCGGCGATCGCCTGGGGCTGATCGCCGGACGGGGCGAACTCACTGACGACCTCGAACGGTCGGACGGATCGGGTGGCTTGCACGTATCCAGCGTAGGCGCGGCCACGGACATCGGGCCGGTCAGCGAGGGATCGTCAGCGCCCGGCCGCCTCGAGCAGCGCCCGCCAGTCCTGCGGGACACGGCCCCGGGGACCCGGCGAGGGCTGCGAGCGGGGATGGCTCGTGGGCGGCGCGAGGACTGGGCCCTGCGCCCAGTCGGCGGCATCGTAGTCCCACCACCAGTCCTCGTCGGGCTCGTAGCTCTGCACGAGTCGGTGGCCGCTCTCGCGCGCGTGCCGGGAGGCGTGCTGCCCGAGCGAACTGTCGCAGCATCCGACATGCCCGCATGCCGCGCAGCGACGAAGGTGCACCCACCAGCCGTCGATCGCATCGCACTCGGCGCAGCCGTCGCCGCTCGGCGGTGCACTCGTGTCCACGGCATCCGTCACGTCATCCGCCTCCGATCGCTCACACCGCCAGCGCGCGGTGCACCGAGGCGACCGCGCTCGAGCCTTCGCCCACCGCCGCAGCCACGCGCTTCATCGAGCCGCGGCGGACATCGCCCGCGGCGAACACCCGCGGCATCGACGTCTCGAACGGCAGCGGCTCCCGTCCCATCCGCTGCCAGTGCTCGAGCGACTGGATCGCGACATCCGTGCCCGTGCGGAGGAACCCGTCCGCGTCGCGGTCCAGAGCCGGGAGCCATCCCGTCGCCGGATCGGCTCCGATGAAGCAGAACAGCCCGCGTGCGTCGACGTCGCCGGCAGTGTCGATCCGCACGCGCCGGAGCGCACCGTCGCCGTCGAGGCCGACCACTCTCGAGGCGGTGTGCACCTGGACGCGAGGCTCCTCCGACAGCCGGTCGACGAGATAGGAGGACATTCGAGCGCCCAGATCGCCGCCGCGCACCACGAGGTGGACGGGGCATCCGCTCGCCGCCAGATACAGCGATGCCTGCCCGGCGGAGTTCGCGCCGCCCACGACGACGACCGGAGACTCCGCCACCTGACGCAGCTCGAGAGGCGTCGCCGCATAGTAGATGCCCGCGCCTTCGAAGTCCGACCACCGGTCGAGGTCGAGCCGGCGGTACGCGGCACCGGACGTGACGATCGTGGAGCGCGAGCGGATGATGCGCCCGTCAGCGAGGGTGATGTCGAGGAGGTCTCCCACGGGTTCGAGCGAGACGGCCTCGCACGGGGCGTACACCCGCACGCCGAACTTCAGCGCCTGGAGGCTCGCCTGGCCGATCAGGTCCCCGCCGCTCACACCGAACGGGAACCCCAGGAAGTTCTCGATGCGGGACGTGGATGCCGCCTGGCCGCCCGGAGCGACGGCATCCAGCAGCACCGTCGAGAGGCCCTCGGATGCCCCGTAGATCGCGGCCGCGAGACCCGCCGGGCCGCCGCCGACCACGACGAGGTCGACGATCTCGTCCCCCTGCGCCTGGTAGCTCAGACCCAGGCGATCGGCGACGATGCCCGGCGTCGCGCGCGGGATCGGCTCCCCCTGGATGTACGCGATCGGCAGGTCGTCGACGCTCACGCCGAGTTTCGCGTGGGCGCCGAGATCCTCCGGGCGCACCTGAACGGTCTTGTGCACGAGATCGAGCCGTTCCGCGAATCGCTGCAGGGCGAGGAAGTCGCGCGAGGAAGGCTGCCCGACGAACTTGAGGGTGAGCGCCGCCGGGCCCCGCCGCAACGACTCACGGCGAGCCCACAGCGCGTGCAGGACGATATCGCACAGCTCATCGTCCTCCGCCATCAGTCGTCGCAGCTCACGACGTGGCACGCGAAGGACTCGACCGTCCCGGGTCGCGCGGGCGGACAGGAAGGCTCCCTGACCGTTGAGGAGGCCGAGCTCGCCGACGAAGCTCCGCGGCCCGGCGCGGGTGAGCACGGCCTCGTCGATCCAGAAGAGGGAGTCGCGGACGATCTCCACCTCTCCCTCCTCGACGAGGATGAGGTCGTAGTCGCGGTCGCCGGAACGAAAGAGGTAGTCGCCGGCCGCGACATCCTCCGGGACGCCGAACGAGCACAGGCGCGCCCACTGATCATCCGTGAGTTCGGGCCGCTGGATCAGATCGACGCCGTCCGCGGCGGGCGTGGTGTCTTCCATCGCGACCAGGCTACTTCCGTGCCACCGGAGACGGGCCGGTATCGTCCGCAGCGCTCTCTTCGAGTGCGCGGATGAGCGACTGCGCGTCGTACGGACCCACGTGGCGGCGCCCGTTCACGAACAGCGTCGGCACCGACGTGATGCCCATGGCCTCGGCATCCAGCATGTCGGACTGGACCCGACCGGTCACCTCGGCTGACGTCAGGTCGTCCTCGAAGCGGTCGACGTCCATGCCGAGATCCCGGGCGAGTCGGATGATGTCGGACGGCCGCTGATTCTCCTGATCGGCGAACAGCCCCCGCTCGAACTCGAAGAACTTGCCCTGCAGCGCGGCGGCTTCGGATGCCTCAGCACCCGCGAGCGCGTTCGGATGCACGTGCGTCAGTGGAGCGTGACGCCAGACATAGCGCAGCCGATCTCCGAGGACTTCGTGAACCTCCTGGATCGACCCGGACGCCTTCAGACAGAACCCGCACTGGAAGTCGCCGTACTCCACGATCGTGAACGGCGCATCCGGGAACCCGAAGACGTGATCGCGTCGGGGATCCACGGGGCGGGCGAGCGTCTGTCCGGAGTCCTCGCGGGGCCGCAGCGCGTCCGAGATGCGGAACAACACGGTCGCGATGACGAACGCCAGGACGGATGCCGCGAGCACGCCGACGCGCGCCTCGTTCTGCGCGTCCTCGTCGGAGATGGCGAGATCGACGATGAAGAGGGAGATCGTGAACCCGATGCCGCACAGCGCTGCGCCACCGGAGAGCCTGTCGAGGGTGAGGCCCGGCCCGAAGTCGCCGAGGCGCATCAGCTTGAGGATCGCCGTGGAGCCCAGGACTCCGACCAGCTTGCCGACGACCAGTCCCGCGACGATGCCCCAGGTCAGCGAAGACACCACGGCACCACCGAGGATCTCGGGGCTGAGCACGACCCCCGCGTTCGCGAGGGCGAACAGCGGGAGGATCACGAATGCGACGTACGGGGCATAGGCGGACTGCAGCCGCTCGTTGATCGAGATGGACTCGCGCAGGCTGTTGGCCGCCGCGCGCGCGTACTCGGAGTTCGGCGACTGACGGAAGGTGCGCGCGAGTTCCAGTGCGTGCTCGACGTCGCGGCGGTCTGGACGGTACACGGGGACCAGGAGCGCGATCGCCACTCCCGCCAGTGTGGGATGCACGCCGGACGCGAGGAAGGCGAGCCACACGATGATCGCCAGGGTCGCGTACACGGGTCCGCGCCCGGTCGGGAGGTAGCGCGTGAAGTAGACGCCGATGAGACCGGCCGCGGCGATCAGGAGCGGCATCGGCGTGAAGTTGTCGGTGTAGACCAGCGCGATGATCGAGAGGGCGCCGATGTCGTCGACGACGGCAAGTGCCAGCAGGAAGACCCGCAGCCGCCCGGGGGCGCGCGGGCCCACGATCGCCAGCGCGCCGACCAGGAATGCGGTGTCTGTGGAGATGACCACGCCCCACGCGTTCTCGTAGCCCGAACCCGTCGCGACCAGCAGGAACACCAGCGCCGGCACCACCAGCCCGGCGATCGCCGCGATCACGGGGACCATGGCCCGGGACCAGCTCGTGAGCTCGCCGATGGCGAACTCGCGTCGTACCTCCAGGCCGACGGTGAAGAAGAAGACCGCCATGAGCGCGTCGTTGACGAGGGCGTGCAGCGTGAAGTCCAGCTGCAGGTCGCCGACGCCGACCGTCAGGTGCGTATCCCAGAACGCCTCATACGATCCACCGGCGAGGTTCGCCCAGACGATGGCGGCGACCGTCGCCAGCAGCAGGAGCAGCGCCCCCGAGCGGTTGAGTCCCATCGCGCGGATTTTCTCGGCGATGGACCGGCGGGTGCGCGAGCGGTCCGTCGCGGGCGAAGGCTCGGGCGGACGCGTGCTGATCGAGACGTCGGTCATCAGACGCATTCTTGCACCGCCGACGTTACGTGCGGGTGAAGATCGGCGGTGTCGTAGGTTTGTTCTAGTTTCGGGGTATAACAGTAGCTGGGGATCGTGCGCCGGATGCCGCGGCCGAGCCGGGCTGGAAAGACTCTTCGTGGGTGCCGCCGGTGCCCGATGAGGTCGATCTGGTGACCACGGCGACGTTCCGGCCTCATGGTGCGGACGACGGAGGGGTGATTTTGCGATCTCGTACTTATGCCCGTCGACGTCTGAGGGCAGAATTCCGCTGTGCGAAAGGGCAGAACCGCGCGGACACCCGGGACGCACGGACACCCGATGACAGCGCGAAGAAGGATGAGGGAAGCGATGACCACACCGACATCGCCCGCCGGAGCGCCGAAGCCGCGGAAGCTCCCGCGTCGTCCCGCGTCGAGCCTGGCCGAGAAATGGACGCGCATCGACGACGTCGACGTGTTCTACCGCGAGTCGCCCGTCAGGCCCGCGGACCCGCGGGTGATGATGCACGTCCACGGTTTCGGGCTGTCCGGCCGCTATCTCCTGCCCACGGCTGAGCGCCTCGCCGACGAGTTCCACACTTACGTTCCTGACCTCCCGGGGTTCGGTCGGAGTGGCAAGCGGCGCGACATGCTCGACATCCCCGACCTCGCCGCCGCCGCCCGTGACTTCATGGACGATCGCGACGTCGAGAAGGCGACGCTCGTCGGAAACTCGATGGGATGCCCGGTCATCATCGAGTTCGCCCACACCTACCCGGACCGCATCGATCGCGCCGTGCTCGTCTCCCCCGCCGGCGGCCTGTTCAACCAGCCGCTGCGACGTGCCATCGCACAGCTCTCGAAGGACGCACCCCGGGAGCCCACGCGCATGGCGCGCGTCGCCGTTCCCGACTACGTCAGGTTCGGCGTGCCCAGCACGATGCGGATGTTCCGCGCGCTCACGCAGTATCCGTCGCTGGAGCGGCTGCTCGAGCTGAAGATCCCGACCCTCGTGGTCCTCGGCGAACGGGACCCCCTCCTGCCGCACGCGCACCGCGTCGACGAGGTGGCGAGCCAGACCGACAGCCATGTCCTCGTCGTCCTGATCGAGGGCGCCGCCCACGCCATCAACTTCAGCCATCCCGGACAACTCGCACACGTCATCCGGCTGTTCATGGACGACCAGCCGATCGTCAACGACCCCGCGTGGCCGGGTCACGTGCGCCTCTACGAGGTCCACCGAGGGAAGCACCATCCGCCGCCGAAGGGCGACCCGATCGCCTGACGGACGTCAGTCCGGCCCGAGAACGGCGAGGAACGACTCCGTCAGCACGACCGTCAGGATCCCGCTCGAAAGGCCGCACGGTGCGCCGCGAGGTGCTCGCGGTAGGTCCGCGCATTGCGGATGATTCCGGCGCGTTCCTCGTCGCTGAGCTCTCTCCGGACCTTTGCCGGCACACCCGCCACGAGCGATCCGGGCGGCACGACGGTGCCCTCGAGGACGACCGCACCGGCGGCGACGAGGCATCCCTCGCCGATCACCGCACCAGAGAGAACGACGCTTCCCATACCGATGAGGCTGCCATCGCCGATGATGCAGCCGTGCACCACGGCGTTGTGGCCGACCGACACGTCCGCGCCGATGACGACCGGGTGGCCGGCGTCGACATGCACCGAGACGTTGTCCTGGAGGTTGCTGCCCGGCCCGACCGAGATCCGCGCGCCGTCGGCCCGCAACACGGCGTTGTACCAGACGCTCGCCCCTTCGGCGAGCGTGACCTCGCCGATGACGCGCGCGCCCGACGCCACGAAGGCATCGGCGTGGACATCGGGGGCGCGTTCCGAGACGGCGAGGACGGCGGCGTCTTCCGAGATGGTCATGCCCTGACCCTACCCACCGCCTACGGCGCGGCGCCTGCCAGGCTCTCGCGCAGTGCCTGCGCGTACCACGGCGCGAGAGTATCGGCGAAGGTGACCGTGAGGTGATCCTGATCGCGGTACACATTGGCTCCGCCCACGACCGGCTGGCACATCTCGCCGTCGCAGAAGACGTCGGTGAAGTCGAGCAGCGTCACACCCTCTCGCTGGGATGCCGCCTCCCGAAGCGGATCGTCCGCCACCAGCACGTCCGCGCGTGCGCCGACGCACTCGCTCTGAGCCCGCGTGCGCAGGCACTTGTTCGGGTCTGTCTCCCACACGGGATTGTCGACGACCGTGATGACCGGGATGCCTCGATCCAGCACCTCGTCCCAGGCTTCGACGTATCCGGCGACCGCGGCGTCGTACGAGGAGTCGTATCCGGCCGACGAGTAGGGCGTCGTGGCGATCGCCGCCGTGAACACCGCGTCGACGTCCGCTCGGGCGAGCTCGGCGGTGACCGCCTCACGCCACTGGGTGCACGCCTCGCCGAAGGCGCCGGGGGTCGCCAGGGGCGTGGTGCTCCACGGGCACGCACCCTTGAGCCAGGTCACCAGCTGCCAGCCCTCCTCCTGCGCGATCCGGTCGAAGGTCGAAATCAGCTGGTAGGCGTGGCTGTCGCCGATGAGAGCGACTCGGGGCGCGTCGGGATCGTCCGAGCCGAGCGTGCACGACACCGGTCGCGCGTCGGTGAGCTGGACGAAGCAGTCGCCCATCTGGGGTCTATCGATGCCCGCGAAGCCCGGTGCCGGCAGGATCTCGTCCCCGAAGTCGGCGGTCGCGCAGTCCGGATCCAGGATGGACGCCGCACCGAAGCACGGTGGCGGGTCTTCCTGCAGCTGCTGGATGGCCCGGAATCCGGCGTTGTACGCGGGTGCGTTGACGAACCACGCCGTGGCCGCCACGAGCGCGACCACGATCATCGCCCCGAGCGAGCTCCACAGCGTCGCGCGCGCGGGGCGCGAGGTGAGCACCTTCCAGCCTCGAACGGGATCCTCGACGAACCGCTTGGTGAGCCACGCCAGCAGGAAACACAGCCCGAGCAGCGCGAGGCGGTGGTAGATCGTCAAGCCCCAGAACGGCACCGACGGCGCGATGATGATGAGCGGCCAGTGCCAGAGGTAGAGCGAGTAGGAGATGTCGCCGACGAACTGCGCCGGGCGAAGCGAGAGCAGACGGGTCGGGTACCACCACCGGTCCGCATTGGATGCCGCGATCACGGCCGCCGCACCGAGCGTCGGGAGGAGCGCCATGTAGCCGGGGAAGGGGGTCTGCCCGTCGAACTGGAAGATCGTGTAGACCAGCACCGCGATGCCCGCCCAGCCGAGGACGAAGCTGCCGATCGCGTTGCGGACCCGCAGCATCGGCACGAGGGCGATCATCGCCCCGACCCCGAACTGCCACATGCGTCCGAACGTCACGAAGTAGGCCGGGGCCGGATTCGTGATCGTGAAGACCACGCAGAAGACGAAGGAGATCACCGACACCACGGCGAGCGTCGAGATCACCGCGCGGCGCCGCGCCCCGCGGAACCACTTCACGCCGATCCACGCGGCCAGGAGCATGAGCAGCGGCCACATGACGTAGAACTGCTCCTCGAGCGACAGCGACCAGTAGTGCTGGACGGTCGTCGGGTCGCCGGAGTGGTTGAGGTAGTCCGCCGAGTTGAGGGCGAGGAACCAGTTCTCGACGTAGAACGTCGACGCCAGGATCTCGCGCACCTCGTTCGGCAGAGCAGACGTCGGAGTGAGGTACGGCGACATGGCGACGACGGCGCAGAAGAGCAGCACCAGCAGCGATGCCGGCAGCAGCCGCCGCGCGCGCCGCGCCCAGAACTGCCCCAGGCGCACGGTCCCCGTCGCCGAGAGCTCGCGCATGAGGTGCGACGTGATGAGGAAACCCGAGATGACGAAGAAGATGTCGACGCCGACATAGCCGCCCGAGAATCGCGCCGGCCAGAAGTGGTAGAGCACCACCGCCATCACGGCGATCGCCCGAAGACCCTGCACGTGCGGGAGGAACCGCGAGGGCTCTGCGTGTTCGGGAGACCGATCGCGTGGCTCGCGGGTCACGGTGACGGCAGGTCGCCCGAGGTTCTGGGGTCCGAGGTCGTGATCGGCGGAAGGCACTCAACGACGTTAGCCGGTTCCGGCTGACAATCACGCCCCGCCGAGCGGGCGGTGCCCGAGACGGTGTTAGCGGAGCCTTGTCTTGCTTGCGGAATGCCCCCGCCTGAGTAGCGTTGCACCCACCGGAGGACGAAAGACCGCGCAGACGCCGTCCTCCCGAAGATGGAGACGAGACATGACGAACACGAACACCACCCCCGCCACCGCTGCCGACCCGACCGTCGCGGCCGCCAGCGCCCAATTCCTCACCCCCGTCGTCCTCGGGCTCCAGGCCCTCGCCGTCAACGGCAAGCAGGCGCACTGGAACGTCCGCGGCGCGAACTTCATCGCCATCCACGAACTGCTCGACACGGTGGTCGCGAACGCGCAGGCCGGTGCCGACCAGGCCGCTGAGCGCATCGTGGCCCTGGGCCTCCCGATCGACGCGCGCGTCAGCACCGTGGCGGCCAAGACCGCCAGCGAGGTTCCGGCGGGATTCACTCAGTGGGAGGCGCTGATCCGCACCGTTATCGCCGACATGGACCGCGTCATCGCGGACGTCCAGGCCGCGATCGACGGACTCGACGAGCTGGACCTCACGAGCCAGGATGTCGCCATCGGCATCAAGGAGACGATCGAGAAGGACCGCTGGTTCCTCTTCGCGCACCTCGCGGAGTGAGCGCCCGCACCACCGCACCACCGCACGATGCCCCCGGCTCCGGCCGGGGGCATCGTCGTTTCACCGCTGCAGGAAGGCGAGCACCGCCAGCACACGACGGTGCTCGGTGCCCGACTCCTCCAGCCCGAGTTTGGCGAAGATCGCGCTGATGTTCTTCTCGACCGCGCCGACGCCGATGAAGAGACGCTGGGCGATGCTCGCGTTGCTGCGCCCCTCCGCCATCAGCGTGAGGACGTCCCGCTCGCGCGGGGTCAGTGTGGACAGCGGATCGGGGCGCGCGGCAAGGAGCCCCTGCACGACCAGCGGGTCCAGGACGGTGCCGCGCTCTCGTACACGCCGCACCGCATCGGTGAACTCGTCCAGCGACGTCACGCGGTCCTTCAGCAGATAGCCGACACCACCGTCGCCACCGGCCAGGAGCTCGCGCGCGTATACCCCCTCCACATACTGGCTGAGGACGAGGATGCCGATATCCGGGAGGGCCGCGCGCAGCGCGAGCGCCGCGCGGATGCCTTCGTCGCGGAAGCCCGGCGGCAGCCGCACATCGAGGATCGCGACGTCTGCGCGGGCGTCCCGCACACGGGCGACGATGTCGTCCGCGTCCCCCCACGCGCCGGCCGTGACGTACCCCGCTTCGTCGAAGAGGCGGACGAGCCCCTCCCGCAGCAGGACGGAGTCCTCCACGAGAACGACCCGCGCCGGATCCCTGTCGGTCATCTGCTCAGCATACGGAGCGCTCACGAGGCAGCCGCCGTCAGCGGCACGTGCGCCCCGACCGACGTCGGACCACCGGCCGGACTGTCGACCACGAGCATCCCCCGCAGACCCGCGACGCGCTCCCGCAGACCCTCCAGGCCGTGCCCGGGGGCGAACGACGCTCCCCCGCGGCCGTTGTCGACCACCCACACGTCGAGCATCGAGGGCGCCCCGCTCACGGACGGCCGGAGCACCGCCTTGAGGGTGACCGCCGTCGCGCCGGAGTGCTTCACGACGTTCGTGAGGAGCTCCGCGACCACGAAGTACACCGTTCGCGCGACCTCCGGGCTCGTGAAGCGGTCGATCGCCGGATCGATGTCTGTGTGGACGACGAGCGGCGTCCCCGCGGCGATCGCGCCGAGGGCGGCCGCGAGGCCGCGATCCTGCAGGAGCGGCGGCGCCACCCCGCTGGACAGGGCGCGCAGTTCATCGAGCGCGGCCTTCGCGTGACCGCGAGCCTCGCGGGCGAGTTCGGCCGCGGCATCCGCGTCGCCCGACTCCGCTCGCCGCTCCAGGGCTGCCAGGTCGAGCTGCAGGCGGACCAGGCGCTGCTGAGGTCCGTCGTGGATGTCCCGCTCCAGCCGGCGGAGCGCGACATCCTCCGCCTGGACCGCCGACGCCCGCGCCGACGCCTCGGCACGCACCTCTGCCGCGAGGTCGTCGGACTTCCAGCGCCCGAGCATGCCGCTCGCGACGGCATGGTGACCGCGCGCGAGCCCTCCGAGCACCCACGGCATCGTGATCGTGAAGACGATTCCGGCCACGAGGTAGAGGACGACCTCGACGCCCCAGGACGACCATCCGCCGAACATCCAGGGCAGGGCGTCGGCGACGTACCCTCCCCACTCCGCACCGTCCCCGCGTGGCGTGAGCGCGCCCCAGAACCAGTACGTGAGCCCCCCGAGGCCGACACTGAGCCAGACGGTCGTGAGCACGAACGACACGATGCTGATGATCGGCGACACGATCATGCCGTGGACGAGGTATATCCAGTAGTGAGCGTTGCGCAGGGGGCGGGTCAGGGTCATCCAGAACCCGTCGGACCCGGGCCGGTCACGGTTCCACTCCGGCTCGTCGACCTCCGGCAGGCCCGTCAGCCGCAGAAGTCCACGATCGGCGAAGCCGAAGCCCCGCGCTGCGATGAGGGTTCCCGCCAGGATCGGAAGACCGATCAGCACAACGAGCAGGCCGACCCCGGTCCAGAACAGCGACGCCAGGACGACGAGCGAGGCCATCGCCAGCACGAACACCGCGAGAAGGTAGAGGGCGCTCCCCGGCGTCCGCACCCAGGCGCGGCCGTACGAGGTCCAGAAGCCGTCGCGCGGCGCGGTCGCCGTCGCGCTCACGTCAGTGGTCGTGGTCGTCATCGGTGTCTCCTTCGGGACGTCGCAGGTCGGGCTGCTGGCCCGGTTCGACGACCAGGAACTGTCCCATCATGCCCTGGTCCTCGTGCCACAGCAGGTGGCAGTGGTACATGTACGGTGTGGTCGGATCGGCGTAGTCCTCGAACGTCACGAGCAGCCGGTACTCCCGGTTCCACTCCAGCGCGATCGTGTCCTTCCACCCCGACAGCCGTCGCGGAGGCGGACCGCCGTCCACCGTGAGCACGCGGAACTGCGTGTCATGGACGTGGAACGAGTGCGGCAGCGGATTCTCATTGCGCACCGTCCACACCTCGGTCGTGTCGACCTCGGTGACGAAGTCCGCGCGCCCCAGGTCCATCTGCCGCTCGTTGATGGAGTGCCCCGACATGACGAAGGTCCGCTGTGCCGCGGCATCCGCGTCGTCGGCCGCAGGCAACGGGACGAGGGTCTCCGGGAGCTCGGGAGATGGCGCGAGGGATGCCGCGGCCCGCAGCTGCAGGACGTCGAAGGCCGCCGCCCCGGCGTGGAGAGCCGGATCGGGCGCGCGCGAACGCAGCACGGCATCCTCGCCGGGCGAGAGCTCCACGACGATCTCCGCGCGCTCCCCCGGCGACAGCGGCACGCTCGTCGTCCTCACGGGAGCGGCGAGCAGCCCTCCGTCGGTGCCGATCAGGGAGAACTCCCGCCCGTCGGCGAAGACGAAGTCGTACATGCGGGCGCTCGATCCGTTAAGCAGCCGCAAGCGGACGCGCTCGGTGGAAACCGCGAGATGGGGCGTGACGGTGCCGTTCACCAGGATGGTGTCGCCGAGCGCTCCGTCGAACTGCATGCCCGGTCCGCCCGCGAAGCCGCCGTCGGCGCCGAACGAGCGGTCCTGAACGATGAGCGGCACATCGTCGACCCCGTACGTGCGCGGGAGCGGCAAGCTCGCCTCCGCATCGTCGGTCACGAGGAACATGCCCGCCAGACCCGCGTCCACCTGCTCCCGCGTCCGCCCGTGAAGGTGCGGGTGATACCACAGGGATGCCGCAGGCTGATCGATGGTCCATTCCGGTGTCCAGGATGCTCCGGCCGGGATCGGGCTGTGCGGGCCGCCGTCCATCGCTGCCGGCAGGTGCATGCCGTGCCAGTGGACCGTCGTACTCACGTCGAGCCCGTTCTGCACGCGCACGCGGACGCGCTCGCCGCGGGCGGCCACGAGCGTCGGGCCGAGATAGGCGCCGTCGTATCCGAGCGTCGGGGTGTCGCCTTGCGGGACGAACGACGTGCGTCCCGCGCCGGCCTCCAGCTCGAAGACGCGGACCCCGTCCCGGACGATCGACTCCGCGAGCTCGGGGATCCTCAGCGGCCGATCGAACGACGCGGCGCCCGCGGGCGGAGGCGTCGGACGGGAGGCGCCCGCGCCGAACCACACCGCCGCACCGCCGACGACCAGGACGGCGACGAGACCGACGGCGACGAGGGCGGCGATGAGCCCGCGCCGCCGGCGGCGGACGGGGACGGCGGGGGGCGGCGGAGGCGGTCCGGGGGTGGAATCGAGCATGCCTCCAGCCTCGCGACGCCGCACGGGACGCGGCATCCGACGTCCTCCCGAACCGCGACGGGGGCAGACCCCCGCACCGCACGGAGGGTGTCAGGCGAGGTGGGTGACGCGACCGCCGAGGAGCGTGGCGAAGACCTCCATCCGGCGCAGCGCGGTCTCGTCCGCGCGAAGCGGATCCCGTCCGCACAGGACCAGATCGGCGGGCGCGCCCGGCTCGATGCGGGACGGACCGGCCGATCCGCCCTGGGTGGATGCGCCGAGCGCGGTCGCCGCATCGAGCTCCTGGTGGGGCTGCCACGGCTCGCGGCCGTCCCGGGTCCGGAACACCGCCGCCGCCATGGCGGCCCAGGGGTTCAGCGCCGACACGGGGGCATCCGACCCGAAGAGCAGATTGGCACCGCTGTCGGCGAGGGAACGAAGGGGGTACGGCTGGGCGGTCTGGTTCGCCCAGAGGGAGTCGGTCATGTCGCGGTCATCGATCGCATGCTCGGGCTGCACGCTCGCGCCGACACCGAGCCGGGCGAATCGCGGCACATCGGCGTGGGCGACGAGCTGAGCGTGCTCGATGGTCCCCCACGCACCGGTCGCCGCGAAGGCGTCGAGCGCGTTCGTGTTGGCCACGTCGCCGATCGCGTGGATCGCGGACGCGAGGCCGGCGGCTGTTGCCCGCGACATCAGGTCGACGAGAGTCTCGGCGTCGACCGTGAGGAGCCCGTGGTCGTGCGGGTCGTGCGGATAGGCGTGCGTGCACGCTGCGGTGCGGGTGCCGAGCGAGCCGTCCGTGATGACCTTGAGCGGACCCACGCGGACCAGGTCGGATGCCGCGCCCCGCGCGACAGCGCCGGTGCGCAGTCCCTCGGCGATGGCACGGTCCAGGTCACGGGGATAGATCCCGAACTCCACCCGCAGGAGGTCGAAGCCCGCCGCCGTGCGACGCGCCCACGCCTCCTCGTTCCATGCCATGTCCAGGTCCACGAGCCCGACGACGCCGCGCGCCGCGGCGGCGCGCGCCATCCGCTCCACGAGCGGGTCGGTGACCTCCGGACCGAGCTCGTTGAGCCTGCGCGAGATCTCGAACGCCGGCTCCTCGCGCAGAACGCCCGAACCGTCCGCGGACAAGCCCTCCCGGCGCAGCGCGGCCGAATTGAGCCACACGCTGTGGACGTCGGCGTTGATGAGGTAGGTCGGGATCTCCCCGGTCGCGGCATCCAGCAGCTCCCGTGTGGGTGCGTCCGGCCACAGCGCATCGCGGAAGCCGGTCCCCACGCGCCGCCCGTCGTCAAGGACCGGCGCGGCCGACATGATCGCGGCCGCTTCGGCCGCCGAGGCCGCTGCGCCGAGCGGTTCGCGCTGCGCCGCCAGCGCCCACTGCACGACGTGGACATGATGGTCCCACAGTCCGGGGGCGAGCCATCCGCCGCCGCCGTCGAGGACCCGTCCCCGGTGCGGCAGCGCACCCGCGGGCGCGATATCGGCGATGGCCCCCTCGCGGAGATGGACGTCCACGAGGTCGCGGTCGAACGGGTCCGTGCGCTCCGGCGCGCTCAACCGCACGTCCGTGATCACGTCGGGGTGCGCCCCGCGCTCGGGCGTCACCGTGCGGCCCTTCGCGTGTCGAGGTCGCGCCGCATCTCGCCCGCGAGGCGCGGGTCGGCGTAGGGGCTTCTCCCGCCCTCCAGCTCGGCGATGATCGTCTCCACCACGTCGTCCGAGCGGTTCTGGCTCAGCTTGCGCTTGGCCACCACGCGGGTGGGCGTGAGCCGGAACCCGACGGTGCCACGCTCGAGGCGCGTGATGTAGTCGGGATCGTTCGGGCGCTCCCAGAGAAGGCGGGGCTCGGGCATCCCGCTCTCGAACCGGGCGACGAGGCGATCGAGCACCGCGAGGTTCTCGTCGGGCGCGAGGATCTGCGGGACGCCCGTGAGGTGTGCGGAGACGAAGTTCCACGTCGGCACGCTCGGGCCGTCGCCGTACCACCCCGGCGAGATGTAGCCGTGGGGTCCCTGCACGACCACCAGGAGCTCGCGCTCGCCGAGATCGTGGATGAGGTCGTCGGGCTTGCCGACGTGTCCGACGATCGTGAGATCGTCGCGCTCGTCATCGAGGAGCACCGCGTAGTGCGAGGCCACGAGTCCGTCGTCCGTCGCGCTCACGAGGGTCGCCCACGGATTGGACTCCACGAGACGCCGCAGCTCCGCGACATCCGTCAGGGCGAAGCTGGGATTCTGGCGCATGGCACCAGCCTACGGTCGGCGCGCGGCCCGTCCCGCGCTCACCGCTGGCACGACGGGCACCAATAGAGCTTGCGCGTGGCGACCTCCTCGACGACGATCTCGGTGCCGCACACACGGCACGGCAGACCCGCGCGGTGGTAGACCCAGTGGCGGTCGTCCCGGCTGGCCATCGCGCGACGGTAGTCCTCGGGCGACAGATCGTCCATGGTCATCATCTGGCCGGTCTCGACGCCGATGGACAGGAGCGCGACCCAGTCGCGCCACAGGCCGCGGACGACCTCTTCGGGGACGTCCCGTCCGGGGGTGTGGGGATTGAGCCGAGCCCGGAAGAGCAGCTCGGCCCGGTACACGTTGCCGATTCCGCTCACGACGGACTGATCCATCAGCAGAAGCCCGATCGGCGTGGGCTTGCGGCGCACGACCGTCGTGAAGCGCTCCTCGCCTTCGGTGACGTCGTCGACCAGCGGATCCGGACCGAGTTTCGCGATCGTGGCGGCAACCTCGTCGGCCGACAGGAGCTCGCACGCCGTCGGCCCGCGGAGATCGGCGGCCGTCACCTCGGTGAGCAGGCGCAGGCGCACCTGCCCGACCACGGGCGGCGGCCACTCGGCGTCTTCGTCCTCGCCGGGCAGCCCCGTCGTCTGCTCCGACATCCGCACGTGCACGCGCGCACGGCGAGGGGCGCCGATCGAGGTCAGCGAGTTCTCGCCTCCCTCGTCGAGGACCTGCGGAAGTTCCGTGCCGCGCTGATTGGTCTGACCCATCCGGCCGTTCGCGGACGCGATCGTCGGATCGATGACGATCTCCCCCGCGAAGTCCCACGCCCCGTACATGCCGAGGTGCACGCGCAGCCAGAGATCGCCCTCGAACTGGAGGAACATCTGCTTGCCGACGGCGCGCACCGCCGTGATCGCGCGTCCGTCGATCATCGCAGCACCCTCCGCGAAGCGCCCCTGCGGGCTCGATGCCGAGACGACACGACCGACGAAGTTGCGAGCGAACTGCCGCGCGATCCGGTGGACGGAATGGCCCTCGGGCATGGGTGCGTCAGCCCGCCTCGGGGTCGAACGAGCTGTCGTCGGCGGCCAGCACGTCGGGCACTCCCGTCGTCGCCCGCGGATCCGGCTCCAGGGATCCGTCCTGCTCGTAGGCGGCGAGCTGCGCGATGCGCCGCGCGTGCCGCTCCTCGCCCGAGAACGGCGTCTCGATGAAGCGGTCGATGAACGAGGACGCCTCTTCGAAGGTGTGCTGGCGAGCGCCGATCGCGATCACGTTGGCATCGTTGTGCTCGCGGGCGAGCTCGGCCGTCGCGACGCTCCACGCGAGCGCTGCCCGGACACCGCGCACCTTGTTCGCAGCGATCTGCTCGCCGTTGCCCGACCCGCCGAAGACCACCCCGAGCGCCTCGACCCCGTCGGCCTGGTCGCGAACCACGGCCTGAGCGGCGCGGATGCAGAAGGCGGGGTAGTCGTCCAGCGGGTCGTACTCGACCGGACCGTGGTCGATCACCTCGTGACCGGCGGCGGCCAGATGGTGCTGCAGCTGGGTGGAGAACTCGAGGCCGGCGTGGTCGGTCGCGATGTGGATGCGCATGGGCTCCATCCTAGGGAGCGCGCAGAGGCTCTCCGGCCGACGGAATCAGGGGGCGATCCCCGCCGCGGCGGGCTTGAAGCCCGCGCGGATGTTCTCGCAGCAGCCGGGCCGGCAGACGTCGAACCAGGGCCCCAGTTCGGTGCGGTGAGGGCGCTCGGATGCCGGGGTCCCGCGCAGGCGCTCCTCGACGAGGTCGATGAGGCCGGCGACGAAGACGGGATCGACGCCGGGCGTGGGCGTGCGCACCGCACGGATCCCCGCCTCGGATGCCGCTTCCATCGCCTCGGTGTCGAGATCCCACATGACCTCCATGTGATCGCTCACGAACCCGAGCGGCACGATGGCCACCGACGTGACCCCCGCGCCGGGGAGGTCGGCGATCGCGTCGTTGACGTCGGGCTCGAGCCACGGCTGGGTGGGTGGGCCAGAGCGGCTCTGGTACACGAGCTCCCATCCGACGCGCGCAGCCGCCGGGATCTCCGCGGCGACAGCGGCCATCACCGCCTCGCCGACCGCGAGATGCTGCGCCGCGTAGGCACCGCCCTCGCCGAACTCGCGGTGCGCGGGGTCGCCCTCGCGCGGTCCGGATCGCTCGGCGTCGGCGGTCGGGATGCTGTGCGTCGAGAAGAGCACCCGCACCGCCTCGGGGGGCGTCCCGTCGGACAGGAAGCCCGCGACGGCGTCGCGCACGCCGTCGACGAAGGGCTGGACGAAACCGGGGTGGTCGAAGAACTGCCGGACCTTGTCGATCGTCACGGTGCCGGCGAGCCCGGTGTCCGTCAGCACGCGGGCGAAGTCCTCCCGGTACTGGCGACAGCTCGAGAACGAGGAGTAGGCGCTGGTGGCGAGACCGAGGAGCTTCGTATCTCCGGCGGCCGCGGCATCCTTCACCGCCTCTTCCAGATAGGGCGCCCAGTTGCGGTTGCCCCAATAGACCGGCAGATCGATGCCGCGGCGGGCGAGTTCGGCCTCCAGTGCCGCCTTGAGCGCGCGATTCTGCGCGTTGATGGGGCTCACCCCGCCGAAATGCCGGTAGTGGTGGGCGACCTCCTCGAGGCGCTCATCCGGGATGCCTCGCCCCCGCGTGACGTTGCGCAGGAACGGGATCACGTCGTCCTGGCCCTCGGGTCCGCCGAAACCGGCGAGCAGGATCCCGTCGTAGGCGACGGGCGTCTCGACATGCGGCACACCGGATGCCGCGGCCTCCGAGGCGAACGGCACCGGGTCCTGGGCGGAGGGACTGTCGGACGAATTCTGCGCTCCCGTGGTCACCTCTCCATCCTTGCATCGTCCCAGGCCCCGGGATCCTGGCGCCGCGTCCCGGCGGGGGCTGGAATAGGCTGGACCGGTTGCCGCCGGCGCCAGCAGCGCCTGCCCGCGGTCACTCACCCTCACCCACGGGAGCATTGCAGTGCCTGGAGAGAACCTCACCCGCATCGAAGCGCAGGAGCGCCGCGCGATCGTCGACACGCAGTCGTACGACGTCACCCTCGACCTGACGAAGGGCGGTGAGATCTTCACCTCGCGCACCGTCGTCCGGTTCACCGCCACCGCCGGCGCCGACACCTTCATCGATCTGATCGCGCGCGACGTCCGTGAGATCACCCTCAACGGACGCGCGATCGACCCGGCGACCGCGTTCGCGGACTCGCGCATCGCGCTGAGCGGCCTCGCCGAGGAGAACGAACTCGTCGTCGACGCCGACTGCCTGTACACGAACACCGGCGAGGGGCTGCACCGCTTCGTCGACCCCGTCGACGGCGAGGTCTACCTCTACTCGCAGTTCGAAGTGCCCGACTCGCGCCGCATGTTCGCCGTCTTCGAACAGCCCGATCTGAAGGCCACGTTCCGATTCACCGTCACGGCGCCCGAGCCGTGGAAGGTCGTGTCCAATTCGCCCACCCCCGAGCCCCAGACGTACGGCGACGGCACCGCCACCTGGTCCTTCCCCGCGACCCCTCGCATCTCGTCGTACATCACCGCGCTCATCGCCGGGCCGTACGAGGCGACGTTCTCCGAGCTGACGAGCGCGTCGGGCCGCGTCATCCCCCTCGGCGTCTACGCCCGCAAGAGCCTGTGGAAGTTCCTCGACGCCGACTACGTCTTCGAGAAGACCCGTCAGGGCTTCGCCTACTTCGAGGACAAGTTCGACTACGCGTACCCGTTCGAGAAGTACGACCAGCTCTTCGTCCCCGAGTTCAACGCCGGCGCGATGGAGAACGCCGGTGCGGTCACCTTCACCGAGACATACGTGTTCCGCTCGAAGGTCACCGACGCCGTCAAGGAGCGTCGCGTCGTGACGATCCTCCACGAGCTGGCACACATGTGGTTCGGCGATCTCGTCACCATGAAGTGGTGGAACGATCTGTGGCTCAATGAGTCCTTCGCCGAGTGGGCGTCCACCATCGCGACCGCCGAGGCCACGGAGTGGACCGAGGCGTGGACCACCTTCAACGCGATGGAGAAGACCTGGGCGTACCGCCAGGACCAGCTCCCCTCGACCCACCCTGTGGTTGCCCAGATCAACGACCTCGAGGACGTGCAGGTCAACTTCGACGGCATCACGTACGCCAAGGGCGGCTCGGTGCTCAAGCAGCTCGCCGCGTGGGTCGGCATCGAGCAGTTCTTCGCGGGCGTCGCCGCCTATTTCAAGAAGCACGAGTGGTCCAACACCGAGCTCTCGGACCTCCTGTCCGAGCTCGAGGTGACCAGCGGTCGCGAGCTGTCGAGCTGGTCGAAGAAGTGGCTCGAGACGGCCGGCGTCAACACCCTCTCGCCGGAGATCGCCGCCGACGTCGACGGGACGATCACGCGGTTCGCCATCGTGCAGACCGCGCCGGCCGACTACCCGACGATCCGCCCCCACCGGCTCGGCGTCGGGTTCTACGCGCTCCAGGGCGACACGCTGGTGCGGGTGCACCACATCGAACTGGACGTCGACGGCGACCTCACCGAGGTCCCCGACCTCAAGGGGCACAAGCGTCCCGACCTCGTGCTGCTCAACGACGAAGACCTCGCCTACGCGAAGATCCGCCTCGACGAGCGCTCGCTGCAGACCGCCATCGACCACCTCGCCAAGATCAGCGACCCGCTCGCGCGTTCGCTCGTGTGGGGGGCGGCCTGGGATCAGACACGGGATGCCGAGGCATCCGCCTCCGACTACGTCGACCTCGTCCTGCGCAACATCGGGTCCGAGACGGAGTCGACGACGGTGCGGACGACCCTCGCCCAGCTCCAGCTCGCCGCCAACTCGTACGTCTCGCCCGACAAGCGCGACGCCACGAGGGAGAAGGTGGCCGACACGCTGTGGACCCTCGCGGAGGGCGCCGCCGCCGGCAGCGACAGCCAGCTCCAGTTCGTGACAGCCTTCGCGAGCGCGGCCGCGACGCCCGCGCAGGTCGACAAAGTGCGGCGTGTGCGCGACGGCGAGGTTGCCTTCGAGGGTCTCGAGATCGACACCGACCTCGCGTGGCAGCTCCTGGTCGCACTCGCGGCCGGCGGCGCGGTGACCACCGCCGACATCGACGCCGCACTCGCGGCCGACAACACCGCGAAGGGCGGCGAGTTCGCAGCCCAGGCCAAGGCCGCGCTGCCGAGCGCCGAGGCGAAGGCGGAGGCGTGGGCCTCTCTGGTCGACCGCGACGACCTGCCCAACACGATCGTCCGCTCCGCGGCGCTCGGGTTCGTGCACCCTGCGGGCCGGGAGCTCCTCGGCTCGTACATCGAGCCGTACTTCTCCTCGCTGCTTCCGATCTGGGAGTCGCGAAGCTACAAGATCGCCGAGTACCTCATCTTCGGGCTCTACCCGGCTCCGCTCGCGAGCCTCGAGCTGCGCGACGCGACCCGAGCCTGGCTCGAGGTCAACGCCGATGCCCCGCCCGCGCTGCGCCGTCTCGTGGCCGAGAACCTGGCGGGCGTCGAGCGCGCACTCTCCGTGCAGGAGCGCGACGCGCAGTAAACCGCACGACGACCTCGGCCCCGCGTTCAGGCGGGGCCGAGGTCGCCGTCGTTAGGATCGTGGCGATGATGACGAGCTCCCTCCCTCGCGGCGCCGCCCCGGAACCCGCTCCCGACCTCACGTCGGCAGAGTTCTGGCAGGCGGTGGCGGATTTCTTCGTGCAGGCGGGATGGAACCTGCTCGCCATCGCGGGAGTGGTGCTGGGCGCCCTGATCCTGACCTGGATCCTGCGGATCGTCATCCGGCGCGTTGTGAACAGGGTGGTATCGGGCGCGAAGTCCAAGGCGAACGTCGACGACACGCAGGCGCTCGAGCGCTCACCGCTCGCCTCGGTTCGGCTGGTGCAGCGGACCCGCACGCTGGGATCGATCCTGCAGAACATCGTCGGCGTCACTGTCGTGATCATCGCGATCCTGCTGATCGTGAACATCGTCGCACCGTCCGCGCTCGGATCGCTGACCCTTCTGACCGCTGCGATCGGTGCGGGCCTGGGCTTCGGCGCGCAGAACATCGTGAAGGACGTGCTCAACGGGATCTTCATCGTGGCGGAGGACCAGGTCGGCATCGGCGACGTGGTCGATCTCGGTCTCGCGTCGGGCATCGTCGAGTACGTGAGCGTCCGTGTCACCCACGTGCGGGACGTGAACGGCACGCTCTGGTACGTGCGCAACGGCGAGATCACCCGCATCGGCAACCTGTCCCAGGGCTGGTCGCGCGTGATCGTCGACCTGTCGATCCCCGTCGACGCCGACATCGACGAGGTGGAGCAGCTGCTGCTGGACACGGCGAAGGGGCTCGCGAAAGACGTCAAGTGGCGCACCCGCATCCTCGAGCGGCCGGAGGTGTGGGGCCTGGAGTCCATCTCGGGTGACGCCCTCGTCATCCGGCTCGTGATGAAGACGCGTGCGAATGCGAAGGACGACGTCGCGCGCGAACTGCGCATGCGCATCAAGCGGGCCCTCGACGAAGCGGGCGTGACCCTGCCCGCCCTGAACACGATCATGCCGACCGGGATCGAGGGGGCGCAGCGCGTGCGCGGCGCCAATCCGCCCAAGACCAAGCCGACACCCGTCCCGAGCGCGGTCTCGGCATCCCGTCCCGTCTGGAAGCCGAAGCGCTTGACGAAGCGGGATGCCGCGGCCGAGGACACCCTCCCGACCGGCGAGGCGCCGACGAGTGGCGCGAGCCCCGCCGGCTCAGGCGCCGCAACGACCGACGAAGCGGGGACGCCGTGACCGACGCGCCCCTGAGCTTCTACGACGAGATCGGCGGCCACGACGCGTTCGTGCGCCTCGTGGACTCCTTCTACCGCGGCGTCGCGCAGGACGACGTGCTGCGTCCCATGTACCCGGAAGAGGACCTGGGACCCGCGAAGGAGCGGCTCACCGGATTCCTCGAGCAGTACTGGGGCGGGCCGACCACATACAGCGAGCAGCGCGGCCACCCGCGGCTGCGCATGCGTCACGCCCCCTTCCACGTCAATCCCGATGCCCGCGACCGGTGGCTCGCGCACATGCGCGCGGCGGTCGACGAACTCCAGCTCTCGCCGCTGCATGAGGCGACGCTGTGGGACTACCTGCAGCGGGCCGCCCACGCCATGGTGAACACGTTCGAGCCCACCGGCATCGGGCCGGCTTCTGGCGGACGTGAGGCCGGCTCCGGCCCCTCGCTCCCGCACACCGCCCTGCCCCCGTCCCCCTGACCCGAGCACCGCACCCGACGAAGGAGTCGCCATGCCCGCCCTCACCTCGCACACCGCAGACGTCCTCGTGATCGGCTGGGGTCTGGCGGGACTCGTCGCCGCGTCCGAAGCCGCCTCCGCGGGGAAGCGAGTCGTCATCGTCGACCAGGAGCCGCGGTCGAATCTCGGGGGCCAGGCATGGTGGTCCTTCGGCGGCCTGTTCTTCGTCGATTCGCCCGAACAGCGTCGGATGGGCATCAAGGACTCCATCGAACTCGCCCGCCAGGACTGGTTCGGCAACGCCGGGTTCGACCGCGAGGAGGACCTCTGGCCGCAGCGATGGGCCGAGGCCTACCTGCAGTTCGCGCACGGCGAGAAGCGCGCGTGGCTGCGCGAGAAAGGCGTCGGGTTCTTCCCCGTCGTCGGATGGGCCGAGCGCGGCGGCTACACCGCGACCGGGCCCG
The DNA here is from genome assembly GCF_042677065.1 of Microbacterium insulae. Classification (NCBI taxonomy): domain Bacteria; kingdom Bacillati; phylum Actinomycetota; class Actinomycetes; order Micrococcales; family Microbacteriaceae; genus Microbacterium; species Microbacterium insulae. The sequence goes on from NZ_JBHTII010000002.1 coordinate 502,365, forward strand.
GCAACTCGGTGCCCCGCTTCCACATCACGTGGGGAACCGGCCCCGGGCTCGTCGCCCCGTTCCAGGCATCCGTCGAGACGGGCGAGGTACAGGGTCGCGTCACGGTCCTCCCCCGCCACCGCGTCACCCGCCTCACCGAAGCGGGCGGCTCCGTCACCGGCGCGGAGGGCGACATCCTCGCCCCGTCCGGCGCGGCTCGCGGCGTCGCCTCGTCCCGCGAGGTCGTCGGCTCGTTCGCGATCACCGCCGGGGCCACGATCGTCGCGTCGGGAGGCATCGGCGGCAACCACGACCTCGTGCGGCGCTGGTGGCCGGAGCGGCTGGGGACGCCCCCGAGCGCGATGGTCACCGGCGTCCCCGCGTACGTCGACGGTTCCATGCAGTCGGTGTCCGAGGCCGCCGGGGCTCGGCTGATCAACGGCGACCGCATGTGGCATTACGTCGAGGGGATCCAGAACTGGGATCCCGTCTGGCCGGGCCACGGCATCCGGATCCTCCCCGGACCCTCGTCGGTCTGGCTCGACGCGACAGGCACCCGGCTGCCTGTCCCGCTCTTCCCCGGCTTCGACACGCTCGGCACACTCGCGCACCTGCGGGCCACCGGGTACGACCACTCCTGGTTCGTGCTGTCGCAGCAGATCATCGAGAAGGAGTTCACCCTCTCCGGCAGCGAGCAGAACCCCGACCTGACGGGCAAGGACGTCCGGCTGCTCGCCAAGTCCCGACTGGGCAAGGGCGCGGCCGGCCCGGTTCAGGCCTTCATGGACAAGGGCGCGGACTTCGTCGTGCGGGAGTCGCTCGACGATCTCATCGCAGGAATGCAGGCCCTGCCCGGGGGCGAGGCGCTCGATCCCGAGCGGGTCCGGTTCGAGGTCGAGGCGCGGGACCGCGAGGTCGACAACGACTTCACGAAGGACGCGCAGATCGCGATGCTCCGCTCCGCGCGCGCCTACCGGGGCGATCGCCTCATCCGCACCGCGACCCCGCACCGCATCCTCGACCCGAAGGCGGGACCCCTCATCGCCGTGAAGCTGCATGTGCTCACCCGAAAGTCGCTCGGCGGGATCGAGACGGATCTGTCCGGCCGTGCCCTCGGCACCTCGGGTGAACCGATCCCCGGCCTCTACGCGGCGGGCGAGGCGAGCGGCTTCGGCGGCGGAGGCGTCCACGGGTACCGGGCTCTCGAGGGGACCTTCGTGGGCGGATGCCTCTTCTCGGGCCGCATCGCCGGGCGCGCCGCCGCGGCGGCCGTCTGATCCGAACGTCCCCGGGCGGCCTGGACGCGCGCGGGCCGCGTCAGCCCGGGCTCGCGCCCGTCCGCCGCACCGGGGTCAGACCGACAGCCACCGGTCCGCGGACGAGGACGTGACCACGCGCGAAGCTCACGCGAGTCCACGGTCCGCTCGCAAGCACGCGCGCGGTCTCGGCGCCGCTGATGAATCCCATGCTGAGGGCGGCGAACGCCGTGCCCAGCGGAAGGCCGTCGAGCTCGTCGTCGGGCGCGCCCCACACAGCCGCGCGGACGGTGCGCACGGCATCCTCGCCGGCGTCCGTCGGCACCGTCTCGGCGACCGCGGCCATGCCCCCCTGGGCTTTGGCGGCGAGCACGGATGCCTCGAGCCCGCCGCGCGGGGTCCATCCCGTCCGCGGCGGCGAGATGCCGGCCCACGGCGGGGACAGCGCCGTCTCGGGCAGCTGTACGGCGGCGGGGTCGTCGACGGCGCGAGCCAGAGTGGAGGCCTCGACGGAGAGGTCGCACACGAGCTCGGGGTCGGCCGCGAGTGTGCGTAGCGCCAGAACCGTGGGGGTGGCATCCCCGATGCCTCGCGGCGCCAGCGGAGCGGCGGTCATCACGAGCACGCCGCCCGTCGCCTGCAGCCGCACCGGCTCGTCGGTGAAGCGCTGAGCGCGTCCGGCGAAGGTGAGCGCGTCCGCGGCGGACTCGGCGTCGGCGAGCAGAAGGCGGGGGGACATCGCCTCTAAGCTACCAAGCGGAGGTTCGGGCGGCCGCCCATCCCGGAAAGGAGACCCGTGGAGCAGGCGGAGTGGGAGCCCGATCCTGACCCTGTGGCGTCGATGCTGTCGGTGCTCGACCTCGCGTCGTCGGATGCCCGCACGACCGAGGACATCTTCACAGGGGTGTCGCAGTCGATGCCGCTGGGCCGCGTCTACGGGGGTCAGGTGCTCGCGCAGTCGATCGTCGCCGCCGCCAGGACGATTCCCGACGGCCGTGACGTCCACTCGATGCACGGGTACTTCCTCCGCCCGGGCGACTCGGCGAAGGGGATCACGTTCGCCGTCGATCGAATCCACGACGGCCGATCCTTCTCGACCCGCCGCACGCAGGCCTTCCAGGAGGGTGTGCCGATCTTCTCGATGATCGCCTCGTTCCAGGACTCCGATCCCGGCATCGAGCATCAGACCGCGATGCCCGACGGCATCCCTGAGCCGGACGCACTCCCCGATGTCGAGGCACATCTGCGCGGTCTGCACCCGATGTCGAAGCGCCTGTTCACCGACCGCCCCGTCGATCTGCGGCACGTGCCGTCTCCGATCTACCTCTCGGTCGACGGCGAGCAGCGGCCGAGTCAGGCGGTGTGGATGCGGGTGCGCCGCGCGATCCCGGATGACCCGGCCGTCCACCGCGCCGCCCTCGCCTACCTCAGCGACCTGACGATCCAGGAGTCGATCCTGCGCGCTCACGGGATCCCATGGGCGATGCCGGGCCTCAAGGTCGCGAGCCTCGATCACGCGATGTGGTGGCACCGGTTCGGCCGGGTGGACGAATGGCTGCTCTACGTGCAGGAGTCGCCCAATGCCCGCGGAGGTCGCGGGCTCGCGACGGGGCACATCTATTCGAGGGACGGGATGCTCCTCGCCAGCGTCGCGCAGGAGATCACTGTCCGAGTCCCCGACCCGTCCGCCGCGGAGGCCTGAGCGGTCAGCGCCGGTGCGCGTAGTCGATCGACTCCCCGAGGTAGGGCTCCCACGCGCGGCGCTCTTCGGCCGACAGGCGCAGCGGACGGCCGGTCGCGGCATCCACCTTCACGATCACCGTCGTCGCCCGCGCGTACACCGTCTGGCCCGCCTCGCCCGCGGTTTCGGTGGGACTGCAGACCTCGTAGCACACCTCGATGCTCGACCCGCCGAGCTTCCCGAACCACATCTGGACGTCGAGCGGGTGTCGTTGATACGGCACGGGGGCGAGGTACTCGATCTCCTGCCGGGCGATGAGGGTCAGCACGCCGGTGTGGAGGCTCGACTCGAGGACCGCCGTCCCGGGGGCTTGCTCCCCGGGGAGCGGCAGCCAGAATGCCCGCACGCGCGCCTCCTCGAGGAGCTTGAGCATCGAGGTGTTGTTGACGTGGTTGAACGCGTCGAGGTCCCCCCAGCGCAGGTGGATGGGGATGTGCAGGCGCTGCATGCCGGTCAATCGCGGGTGAGCTTGCGGTACGCGGACCGATGGGGCTTGGCGGCCTCCGGGCCGAGCCGCTCGATCTTGTTCTCCTCGTACGCCTCGAAGTTGCCCTCGAACCAGTACCACTTGTCGGGGTCCTGGTCGGTGCCCTCGTAGGCGAGGATGTGCGTCGCGATGCGGTCGAGGAACCACCGGTCGTGCGTGATGACCACGGCACAGCCGGGGAACTCGAGAAGGGCGTTCTCGAGAGACTGAAGGGTCTCGACGTCGAGGTCGTTCGTGGGCTCGTCGAGGAGGAGCAGGTTGCCTCCCTCCTTGAGCGTGAGCGCGAGGTTGAGACGGTTGCGCTCACCGCCTGAGAGCACGCCGGCCTTCTTCTGCTGGTCCGGTCCCTTGAAACCGAACTTCGAGACGTAGGCGCGGGAGGGGATTTCGGTCTTGCCCACCGTGATGATGTCCAGCCCGTCCGAGACGACCTCCCACAGGGACTTGTTGGGGTCGATGTTCGCGCGCGACTGGTCGACGTAGCTGATCTTGACCGTCTCGCCGATCTTGAGGTCTCCCCCGTCCAGCGGCTCGAGGCCGACGATCGTCTTGAACAGCGTCGTCTTGCCGACGCCGTTCGGTCCGATCACGCCGACGATGCCGTTCGGGGGCAGGCTGAAGCTGAGCCCGTCGATGAGCGAGCGGCCGTCGAAGCCCTTCTGGAGCTTCTTGGCTTCGATCACGACGCTTCCCAGGCGGGGGCCGGGCGGGATCGTGATCTCCTCGAAGTCGAGCTTGCGCGTGCGGTCGGCCTCCGCTGCCATCTCCTCGTACCGCGCGAGGCGGGCCTTGGACTTCGCCTGGCGCCCCTTCGCGTTCGAACGCACCCACTCGAGCTCTTCGGCGAGTCGCTTGGCGAGCTTCGCGTCCTTCTTGCCCTGGATCGCGAGGCGCTCGGACTTCTTCTCGAGGTACGTCGAGTAGTTGCCCTCGTAGCCGATGAGCCGGCCGCGGTCGACCTCGGCGATCCATTCGGCGACGTTGTCGAGGAAGTAGCGGTCGTGCGTGATGGCGATGACAGCGCCGGGATACTTCTGCAGGTGCTGCTCGAGCCACAGCACGCTCTCGGCGTCGAGGTGGTTCGTCGGCTCGTCGAGCAGGAGGAGGTCGGGCTTCTGCAGGAGGAGCTTCGTCAGGGCCACGCGGCGCTTCTCACCGCCGGACAGATTCGAGACGGATGCCTCGCCCGGAGGGGTCCGCAGAGCGTCCATGGCCTGCTCGAGCTGCGAGTCGAGATCCCATGCGTCCGCCGCGTCGATCTCCTCCTGGAGCACCCCCATCTCGGCGAGGAGCGAGTCGAAGTCGGCGTCCGGGTCGGACATGAGGCCCGAGATCTCGTTGAACCGGTCGACCTTCGCCTTGATGGCGATGCCGTCCTGGATATTCTCGAGCACCGTCTTGGACTCGTCGAGCTCCGGCTCCTGCATCAGGATGCCGACGCTGAACCCCGGCGAGAGCTTGGCTTCCCCGTTGGAGGGCGTGTCCAGACCCGCCATGATCTTGAGGATCGTGGACTTGCCGGCGCCGTTGGGGCCGACCATGCCGATCTTCGCGCCGGGGAGGAACGCCATGGTGACGTCGTCGAGGATGAGCTTGTCTCCGACCGCCTTGCGAGCGCGGACCATCGAGTAGATGTATTCAGCCATGTCGTGTGTGCGTTCTCCTCTAGCGTGACGACGTCAGCGTCCCAGCCTACCGGCCGCCTTCCGCGCGCGAGTGGTTCCGGTCCGATCGACCGCGGTGTCACCAGTCGATCGGACGCGTGTTCCCGATGAGGCAGCCGCTCTCAGGCACGACGGGGAGGACCGCGGTCACCGGGTCCCCGGTGACCGGTCCGACCTGGCCGACCAGGCACTCGTCACCCCACTGGACGGAGAACATGATGCTCTCCGCGGGGTCGTCGATGGTCGTCCGATCGTACGTGACCTCCATGGCCGCCTTGTCGAACCCCGCCGCTACGAGGGCATCCACATACGCGCGCCCGGAGACCTGGTCGGGCGACGCCCACACGCGTTCGGTCACGGCCGTGAAGAGCGGAAGGTTGTCGTACGCGCTGCCATCGGGAACGAGCGCGGGGCCCGCCTGCGGAGTAGGGGTGGATGCCGTCGAGCTGGGCGTCGAAGTCGCCGACGCGGTGGGGCCGGCACTCGCGGACGGCGCGTCCGGCGCGGACGCCGTGCAACCGGCGAGCACGGTCAGGGCGACCACTGCCAGCGCGAGGAGGGATCCACGAGCGACGCGAGAGGCGGAAGGACGCTCGGGATGTCGGGGCACGGGCCGATTATAGGTCCGGCGCCCCGCCCACCCCTGAGAGCTCAGAAGGGCGGCTCCGCGCCGACCAGCGATGGCTCGAGCACCGATTCCGACCTCACCTCCTCGGTCGCCGGTGCCGGATCCGCGCTCTCCGGCGCGGCCCAGGTGTCCGTCGACGGCCCGGAGGTCGCCCAGGCATCGTCCCGGGGGCCGGCCGGCGGGCGCGAACCCTTCGTGAATGCGCTCGTTCCCCACAGGAGATCGTGTCCGATCGCGTCGGCATCGATCTCGACGGCGGTGCCGCGGGTCGTCCCGTTGTCCCAATTGCGGATCCTCAGACGGCCCGTCAAGACGACGCGGTCGCCGCGACGAAGGGACGCGTGCGCATGCTCAGCCAGGCTGCGGAACGCCGAGACCGAGTACCAGTTGGTCCCGCCGTCGACCCACGCGTTGGTGTTCCGGTCGAATCGGCGCTGTGCGCTCGCGACCCGGAAGGAGGCGATGACGACTCCTCCGGGCGTGTGCTTGAGCTCGGGGTCGGTCGCGACGTTCCCCGTGATGGCGATCGTGTCGCTCATGTGGTTCCTCTCCTCACAGCCGGGGACTCTCCCCGGCCCCGCCGACGCCCGAGTGCCCATCGGGCGCCGGCGGTGAGTCCACCCTGTATTCGCGGGCTGGCCTCGGGGTGCGATCAACGGCTCGATGTGGATGGCTCCGCCGCCAGCCCCGCCTGTGGAGAAGGCGTCATCGGCGGATGTCGGATGTCGGATGTCGGAAGTAGCACATATGTTCGATAGCGAAAGGAGCGACCATGATCCCCACAGACACGGACAGCGCCCCCACCCCCACCGTTCCGCCGGGAGTGCCCTTGCGGCTGTTGAGCGCCGCTCCCTCACTGTGGCGGGTGGTCGATCTTCGCGGCCGAGCCATCGGGCACCTCCAGGCCGTCACGCGGGCGGGTGGTGTCCGCTACCGAGCGCGCCGATTCCACGCAGCTTCGAGGGCGTTTCTCGAGCTGGGCGAGTTCTGGAGCCCATCCGATGCCCTGGATTGCCTTCGGTTCGCGCGGTGAGTCACACCACGGAGTCGACCCGGTCGACCAGTGCCACCGGAGCGCCCGCCTTAACCCGCGCCCACGACTCCGCGAGAAGTCGGGCGGCACGCACCATGTCGTCCGGCGGCGCGGTGAAGGGCACGCGCAGGTGGCGGTCATGGCCGCCGTCCACCGAGAACCGCGGTCCGGCCGACAGCAGGACGCCACGTGATCGCACGTCCATGACGAGCGCCGAGCTCAGCGGCGCATCCAGTCCGATCCACAGCGACACTCCGCCGGCGGCGGCAGGAATCCGCCACGAGGGGAGCTGTTCCCGAAGCGCCCGCGTCACGGCATCCCTCCCCGTGCGCAGGAGGGCGGATCGCTGTGCGACGACCGCACCGAAGTCGCCGAAGAGAGCGGTCGCAACGGCCTGCTCGTATTCCGGCGTCCCGAGGTCGTGGGCGGGGCGCGCAGCGACGAGGCGGCGGATGAGCTCGCCGTCCGCACGGATCCAGCCGACGCGCAAGCCTCCCCACACGGTCTTGCCGAGAGAGCCGAGCCGGACGACTCCCCCCGGCACGGACTCCGCGAACCCCGCCGGGACAGGACCCCGGTCGATGTCGAGGTCCGCCGTGGTCTCGTCCAGAACCAGGATCGAGCCGGCGCGATCCGCCGCACGGGCGATGGCATCCCGCTCTTCACCGGTCATCGAGCGACCCGTGGGATTCTGGAAGTCGGGCATGAGGTACGCCATCACGGGGAGCGTGCGCGCGAAAGCCTGCTCTGCGCGATCGAGGTCCCAGCCATCGTCCGTGGTGACGGGAACGCCGACCAGACGCGCTCCCGAGCGGCGCAGTGCGTCCACGGCATGCGGATAGGTCGGGGTCTCCACCACCACACGGTCGCCGCGGCCGAGCAGCACCGAGGCCACGAGATGGATCGCGCTCTGGGCGCCGGTGGTGATGAGAACCTCCGACGCCGTCGTCGGGATGCCTCGGCGCTCGTAGTGGGCCGCGACGGCTTCGCGCAGTTCGGCGCGACCGAGCACGTCGTAACCAACACGCGACACCAGCGAAGCCGCGCGCGAGCCGACCTCGCTCATGATGCCCGCCAGTCCCGGCCACGCCGGCGGGCTCGCCTGCTGCAGGTCGATCATCCCCTCGGCCGCGAGGGCCCGCCCAGGGTCACGGCGTTGCAGGGGCAGGGTCACGCTTCCCGATCCGCGCAGGCTCGCAATGTGTCCGGTCTCCCGCAGGCTCCGGTACGCGGCTGCCACCGTGCTCCTGCTCACGTGGAGCGCTGCGGCGAGCTCTCGCTCCGCCGGGAGCGCCGTGCGGGGTGCGAGCCGGTTGTCCAGGCACAGCAGCCGGATGCCGTCGGCAAGAGCCTCGTACACGGGCTCGCGCGTGCGCCACCCGCCGAGCGCAATCGCCAACGCACGAGCAGAGATCCGCGAGTCCATGAGGCCACAATACGCATATTGGACTGGTTCATGCAGGCCAATGATGAGATTGGATGGTGGTTATGATCCGTCGCGTCGTGCAACTCCTCGTCGGCCTCGTCCTCTACGGCGTGGGCTGCGCGATGACGGTCGAAGCCGGCCTGGGAGTCGACCCGTGGACGGTGCTGGCCGAAGGGCTCTCGATCCACACCGGCATCGGAATCGGGTGGATCGCGAACATCCTGGGGTTCTTCGTCCTGTTCCTGTGGATCCCGCTGCGCCAGAAGCCGGGAGTGGGCACCGTCGCGAACATCCTGGTGGTGGGCACCAGCATGCAGGTCGGCCTGTGGATCTTTCCTCCGGTGGTCGGAACGCTCCCTCAGTTCGCGGTGCTCCTCGGCGGCATCCTCGTCGTGGCCATCGCGTCCGGTCTGTACATCGGCGCACACTTCGGTCCCGGTCCCCGGGATGGCCTGATGACGGGCATGCACCGACGGCTCGGATGGCCGATCTGGACCTGCCGTGCCGTGGTCGAACTCAGCGTGCTCGCCATCGGCTGGCTGCTCGGCGGCACGGTCGGCATCGGGACGGTGCTGTTCGCGTTCCTCATCGGACCGCTCGTGCACGTGGCGCTGCCGGTCCTCGACACCCGCCGGAGCGCGCCGAAGCCCGAAACCGCGAAGGTGACGCCCGTCCGAGGCTGAGTGGGGCGGGCTCCTGTGATCAGTGCTCGCGGAACTCCGGCCAGTCGCTGCCCGGGATCATCCGCGAGTGCAGTGCGCTCTTGGCGATCTCCATGGACGGGTACGTTCCCGCCGCCGTATCCGCGCCCGCCATCGTGACGGTGTAGCCGTCGTCATCCTTCCGGATGCTCCCGACGACCCCGGATGGCCCGTAGGCGACCCACAGCGGGTGATGCGTCTCCGTGGTGCTCATGACGAACTCCTTTCGATGCGTCCTCGGCCGACGCTACGCCGCTCCACACCGCCGCACCAGTCTTCGACGGCCGCAGCGGGAACCGATAGCCTGTTCTCACCCTTCCCTCCGTAGCTCAGGGGACAGAGCGAGCGGTTTCTACCCGCCAGGTCGGGGGTTCGAATCCTCCCGGAGGGGCAATCCGCTGCGACGTCCGCGTAGAACGCGTTCAGCGTCCGGGGCCGTCAATAGGATGGAGCGCATGGTGGGGGCACCCGAGAACGACCGTCTTGTCTGGATCGACTGCGAGATGACGGGACTCGACCTCGCCGTCGACGAACTCGTCGAGATCGCCGTCGTGGTCACCGACTTCGAGCTGCGTCCGATGCACCCGGGGTTCCAGGTGGTCATCAAGCCCGACGCCACGGCCCTCGCCAACATGAACGAGTTCGTCACCAAGATGCACGAGAAGTCCGGGCTGCTCGACGAGATCCCCCACGGCGTGAGCGTCGCCGACGCCGAGTTCCAGGCGCTGGAGTACATCCAGCAGTTCGTTCCGCTCGAAGGCAAGGCTCCGCTGGCGGGCAACACGATCGGCACCGACCGCATGTTCATCGCCAAGTACATGCCGCGTATCGACCACTGGCTCCATTACCGCAACGTCGATGTGTCGAGCATCAAAGAGCTCGCGCGGCGGTGGTACCCGCGTGCGTACATCCACGCCCCGGCAAAGGACGGCGGCCACCGAGCGCTCGCCGACATCCTCGAGTCGATCCGCGAGCTCGCCTACTACCGCCAGGCGGTCTTCGTACCCGGGCCCGGTCCGACGAGCGACGGTGCGCGCGCAGCGGCGGCGGCCGCCGTGTCATCGTTCGCCGCCGAGGTGTGAGAGAATCTTCTGGTTGCCCGCGCAGGCGGGAGACATGGTGGGTATAGCTCAGTTGGTAGAGCACCTGGTTGTGGTCCAGGGGGCCGCGGGTTCAAGTCCCGTTACTCACCCCAATCGCACGGCACGGGCGCTCGCCCCCGGAACACGTGTGGGCGAGGTCTCATGATGGAGATGGATGCCGCGACCTTCGAGCAGCTCGTGATCGACGAGCTGGATCTCCTCCCCGACGACATGGTCGAAGGGCTCGACAACGTCGTGTTCGTGGTCGAGGACCGCCCTGAGGACGGCTCTCTGGACCTGTTCGGCCTGTACGACGGGTGGGCGTTGACGGAGCGCGACCGCTACGGCGGCGGAGAGCTCCCCGACCGGATCATCGTGTACCGCGAACCCCATCTCGCCTCCTGCGAGGACGAGCGAGAACTGCGTGACGAACTTCACACGACGCTCGTCCACGAGATCGCGCACTTCTACGGGATCGATGACGATCGTCTTCACGAGCTGGGGTGGGCGTGATGGGTGCGCTCACGACCCCCGACCTCGATGTCGACCGGCGAGCGGATGTACTCGAACGCGCGCATCGCCCGTGGCAGACGCTCGTGTGGGACGATCCGGTGAACCTCATGAGCTACGTCACGCATGTCTTCCGGGAGTACTTCGGTCTTCCTCGTGAAGCGGCCGAGCGACTCATGCTCGCGGTCCACAACGAGGGCCACGCGGTCGTCGCCGAAGGGGCGCGAGAACAGATGGAGCTCCACGCGAAAGCGATGCACGATTATGGCCTGTGGGCCACCGTGCGAAGGGCGCCCGCATGACCCCGCGCACCGTTGTCCTTGAAATCACGCGTCTCGAAGCGGCACACCTCGCCGGCCTCCTGGGGCAGTTCGCCGAGCTGGTCGACGGCGCGAGCACGTCCGACGGCGACCCGGCGATCGGCCGCCTCGCGCCCGACGCGTACGACGACGCCGCCGAGGCGCGAGAGTTCCGCGAGCTGACCGAGGCTGATCTGCTGGATCGTCGACGGGACGACGCGGCAGCCATGCTGGCGACGCTGTCCGAAGCATCCGACATTCCCGAGGATCCCGAAGACCCCGCTCTCCTCGAGACGGTGACGATCGCGCTCGACGCTCCGGCCGCGGGAGCGTGGCTGCGCACTCTGGCAGCAGTGCGACTGGTCCTGGCGACCCGGCTCGGCATCACCGAGAGCGACGACCACGACTCCGCGGACCCGCGCTTCGGGATCTACGATTGGCTCGGCTATCGGCTCGATGGCCTCGTCAACGCCCTCGACGGTGGTGACTGACCTGCGCGGTCACGGGACCTCGAACACGTGGGTCGCCAGCCTCGCCGGTTCATCCCTCGTCACGTGGCGTGCTTCCTGCCGCGCCCATTGCTCCCAGTGCGGGCGGTAGGTGTCGCCGTCGCGGGCGAGCGCGCGGGCGCGACGTGACGACGCGGGTGCCTCCAGCCAGACACGAACATCTCCGAGTCGTCGCGTCTCGTCGGTGAGCAGTCCCGAACCCTCGAGGATGAGCGGCAACGACGGGTCGACCGCGTGGGCCTCGGCCGGCGCGCCCGTCTCCCAATCCCATCGCTGCCATACGCCGATCAAGCCACGCGCGTGCGGGGCGAGGATCTGCTGACGGGCGAGCTCCACACCCTCGTCGAGCCCATCCCACCCCGGATACAGCGAGTCGAGGGCCACCAGCTGCACCCTTCCCGAGAGGGGCCAACGCGCGACGAGCGTGCGCGCGAGCGAGGACTTCCCGGCCCCGCTGCGGCCGTCGATCAGCACGACAGGATTGGCCGCCGCCAGACTCCGGACCGCATCGAGCACGGTCCGCGCCGCCGCGTCGAGCGTGCGTGCAACCGGATCCGAGCTACTTCTTGAGGGCGCGGATGACACGGCTGAAGGCGCGGCCGGCGAAGAACACCAGCGGGATCGCGACCGCGAGGACGGACACGATGTTCGGCTCGAACCGGAGGTCGTCGCCTCGGCGGATGTAGGCGCCGAGCGGAATCGACCAGCCCCCGCCCCCGCCCCCGCCGTTGCCGGCCTCGTCAGAGCCTCCGCCGTACCCCGACCACGTGAGCGCCACCGGGATGAGGCGGATGCCGTCGACGTCCTGCTGATCGCCGTAGGCGCTCTTGACTCCGAACGACGCGGACTGCTGACCGAGCTCCAGTGCGATATTGGGCATACGACCACGCTACCCGCCGCGACCGGCCGGTGTCAGCCCCGATCGAGTCGAGTGGCGGGTGGGCTGGTCGGGATCGAGCCACCGCCGCGTGCATTGCCGAGCAGGGTGGCGCGGGTGACCGCTCCTCTTCCGAACCGAGCGGCGGCGTCGTCGAGCGCATCCTCGACCCGCCGCCACTCGCCGTCGTCGTCCCACAGCGCGAGCGGAGCCGAGCCCGCGACACGCAACTTCTCCGCCCGGACGCCGATGAGGCGCACGGGCAGGCTTCGTTCGACGCCGTCGAAGAGGTCGCGCGCAGCATCCCCGATCCGCTGGCCGACGGCTGTGGGCTCGGCGAGGGTTTGCGCGCGGGTGATGGTCGTGAAGTCGGCGAAACGCACCTTGATCGCGATCGTCGAGGCCTCCCAGCCGTTCGCTCGAAGTCGGGCACCGACACGGTCCGCGAGACGTCTCAGCTCGGCTCGCAGCACGACGGGGTCGGCGATGTCGTCATCGAACGTCTCTTCGTGACCGACGCTCTTCTCGACCCGATCCGTGTGGACTTCGCGCGCATCGATTCCGCGCGCGAGGTGCCAGAGACGTTCGCCCATCGCGGGGCCGAGTGCGCGATCGAGCACCTCGCGGGGGGTGTCGAGCACATCGGCGACGGTGCGGATGCCGCGCCCTTCGAGGGACTCGGCGCTCTTGGGTCCGACCCCCCAGAGGGCGCGGACCGACCGGGGCCGCAGAAATCGCTCCGTCTCGTGCTCCGGGACGATCAGCAGACCATCCGGCTTGCTGATCGTCGAAGCCATCTTCGCGACGTGCTTGGTCGCGGCGACCCCGATGCTGCAGGTGAGGCCCGTCTCCCGCTGCACGCGTGCACGAAGATCGTGCGCAATGACACCAGGGCTCCCCCAGAGCCGCCGAACGCCCCGGACGTCGAGGAACGCCTCATCGATGGACAGCGGCTCGACGAGGGGGGTCACGTCACGGAAGATGCGCATCACCGCCGCGGACAGCGCAAGATAACGGTCGAAGTGCGGTGTGACCACGATCGCCGTCGGGCACAGACGGAGCGCCTGCGACACGGGCATCGCCGAGCGCACGCCGAAGCGTCGCGCCTCGTACGAGGCGCTGGACACGACGGAACGGCCCTCGGGTGCGCCGACGATGATCGCCCGGCCGCGCAGCGTCGGATCGTCGAGCTGCTCCACCGAGGCGTAGAACGCGTCCATGTCGACATGGAGGATGCCGGTACCAGCGTCATCCGCACCCTCGGGTGAGACGAGCCTGCCCGTACCGTCCCCGCGTCCCATGGGTCGATTCTCCCCCGAGTCACCGACGCCGGCATCGACCGGCGCCGTCGATTCAGGAAGCCGCAGCCCTCTCCAGCACGAGCTCCCGCACGCGCGCGGCGTCGGCCTGGCCTCTCATCGCCTTCATGACCGCGCCGATGACCGCACCCGCCGCCTGCACCTTGCCCTCGCGGATCTTCGCGAGCACATCCGGCTGGGATGCCAGCGCCTCATCGATCGCGGCGAGGAGCGCGCCGTCGTCCGAGACGACCGCCAGTCCGCGGGCGTCCACGACCTGCTGCGGCGTGCCCTCGCCAGCGACGACGCCCTCCAGGACTTGGCGTGCGAGCTTGTCGGTCAGGGTTCCGGCGTCGACCAGCGCCTGCAGCGCGGCGACGTCAGCCGGAGCGATGAGGTCGGATGCCTCTCGACCCTCGGCGTTCGCGATGCGCGTGAGTTCGCCCGTCCACCACTTGCGCGCGGCGGCGGGCGCCGCACCGGCGGCGACGGTCGCCTCGACCTCGGCGAGGAGGCCCCCGTTGACGACATCCTGGAACTCGAGGTCCGTGAATCCCCAGTCGGTCTTCAACCGCCTCCGTCGGGCCGCGGGCGGCTCGGGCAACGCGGCGCGAAGCTCCTCGATCAGTGCCGGCGCGGGCGCGACGGGGAGGAGGTCGGGCTCGGGGAAGTAGCGGTAGTCATCGGCGTCTGACTTCGGGCGGCCCGGCGAGGTGGTGCCGGTGTCCTCGTGCCAGTGGCGCGTCTCCTGCGTGATCGTCCCGCCCGCAGCGAGGATCGCCGCCTGACGCTGGATCTCGTAGCGGACCGCGCGCTCGACCGAGCGCATCGAGTTGACGTTCTTCGTCTCGGTGCGGGTTCCGAGTTTCTCCTGACCGCGCGGCCGGAGCGACACGTTCGCGTCGCAGCGCAGGTTGCCGCGCTCCATGCGCGCCTCGGAGATGCCGAGCGACAGGACGATGTCGCGGATGGTCTGGACGTAGGCCTTCGCGATCTCGGGCGCGCGGTGCTCGGCTCCGAAGATCGGCCTCGTCACGATCTCGACGAGCGGCACGCCGGCGCGGTTGTAGTCGACGAGCGAGTACTCCGCACCCTGGATGCGTCCGGTCGAGCCCCCGACGTGGGTCAGCTTGCCGGCATCCTCCTCCATGTGGGCCCGCTCGATCGGCACGGTCACGACCGATCCGTCGGCGAGCTCCACCTCGACCTGTCCGTCGAAGGCGATCGGCTCGTCGTACTGGGAGATCTGGTAGTTCTTGCCGAGGTCCGGGTAGAAGTAGTTCTTTCGCGCGAACCTGCTCGAGGGCGCGATCGAGCACCCGAGCGCGAGACCCAGGCTGATGGAGTACCTCACGGCCTCGGCGTTGACGGTCGGCAGCGAGCCGGGCAGGCCCATGTCGACGGGTGCGACGAGCGTGTTCGGCTCGGCACCGTGATTGTCCGCGTGGGCCGGGTTGGCGGCACCGGAGAACATCTTGCTGCGGGTGTTGAGCTCGACGTGGACCTCGAAGCCGAGCACGGGCTCGAACTGCTCGAGCGCGGCATCGAAGTCCATCAGCTTGTCCTTGGCCATCAGCGGGCTCCTCCGAGGGCGGGGGCGCGATCGAGCAGCGGCGCACCCCACGAGTCGACCAGGGCGGCTTCGAGCGCGGCGGCGACGCGGTAGAGGCGTGCGTCCTCCCGCGCCGGGGCGAGGAACTGGATGCCGACCGGGAGACCGTCCTCCTCTGCGAGGCCGGACGGGATCGAGATTCCCGGCACCCCCGCGAGGTTCGCCGGGATCGTGGTGACGTCGTTGAGGTACATCTGCATCGGATCGTCGATCTTCTCGCCCAGCCGGAAGGCAGTGGTCGGCGCAGACGGCGTCGCGATGACGTCGACGTGCGCGAACGCCGCGTCGAAATCCTGCTGGATGAGCGTGCGGACCTTCTGCGCCGACCCGTAGTACGCGTCGTAGTAGCCCGCCGACAGCGCATAGGTGCCGAGGATGATGCGTCGCTTGACCTCATCGCCGAACCCGCGCTCCCGCGTGGCAGCCATGACGTCCTCGACGGTGCCTCCGGGCACCTCCACCCGCAGGCCGAACCGCACCGAGTCGAACTTCGCCAGATTGCTGGATGCCTCGGCCGGGAGGATGAGGTAGTAGGCGGCGACGCCGTACTCGAAGTGGGGCGCGCTCACTTCGACGATCTCGGCTCCGTGGGCCTCCATCGTGGCGAGGGCGGATCGGAACGACGCCGAGACCCCCGACTGGAAGCCGTCGTCGGGAAGCTCGGAGATCACTCCGACGCGCAGACCCTTCAGCACGTCGCCGCGGGCGCCCTCGCGGGCGGCCTCCGCGAACGAGGGCCAGAGGTCGGTGAGGGATGTCGCGTCGTGCGGATCGTGCCCGCCGATCACGTCGTGAAGCAGTGCGGAGTCCAGAACGGTGCGTGCGACGGGGCCGACCTGGTCGAGGCTGGACGCCAAGGCGATCGCGCCATAGCGGCTCACTCCGCCGTAGGTCGGCTTCAGCCCGACCGTGCCGGTGACGTGCGCCGGCTGGCGGATCGATCCGCCCGTGTCCGACCCGAGAGCGAGGGGCGCCTCGAACGCGGCCACGGCGGCGGCCGATCCGCCACCCGAGCCGCCCGGGATCCGCTCGAGATCCCACGGGTTGCGGGTCGGACCGAACGCGGAGTGCTCGGTCGAAGACCCCATCGCGAACTCGTCCATGTTCGTCTTGCCGAGGGGAACCAGACCGGCCGCGCGCGCGCGGGCGACCACCGTCGCGTCATAGGGCGACATGTACCCCTCGAGGATCTTGGAGCCGCTCGTGGAGGGCATGTCGGTGGTGACGAGGACGTCCTTGATCGCGAGCGGGACACCGGCCACGGCGGACAGGTGCTCACCCGCCGCGCGTCGGCGATCGATGTCGGCGGCCACGTCGAGTGCGTGCTCGTTGACATGCAGGAAGGCGTGCACGTCACCGTCGACGGCGGCGATCCGGTCGAGGTGCGCCCTCGTCGCCTCGACGCTCGTCACCTCGCCGGATGCGAGCTTCTCGGCGAGGACGGCGGCGGTCAGGTTCGTGAGTTCGGTCACGGGCATCCTCACTGCTCTTCGCCGAGGATGGCGGTCACGCGGAATCGTCCGTCCGCGGCATCCGGGGCGTTCTGGAGAACTTGTTCCGGCGTCAGCAGATCACCGACGACGTCGGGGCGGAACACGTTCTGCAACGCGATCGGATGGCTGGTCGCCGCGACGTCCGGGGTCGCGACCTCGGACACTTTCGCGATGTTGTCGACGATGACGTCAAGCTGGCCGGTGAGTCGGCCGACCTCTTCGTCGCTCAGCTGGATCCGGGCGAGCACACCGAGATGGCGCACGAGATCGGGGGTGATTTCAGACACCAGGACAGTCTATTCGGAGACCGGCGGGCTCCTGCGGACGAGCGGTCCTCGGGCAGCGTCCGCCGCGCACACGGGGTTTAGGCTGGGCGCCGTGACGACGTATGACCCGCCGCGCCCGTGGATCGCCAGCTATGCCGAGGGCGTGCCAGAAGACCTCGAACCGGTGTCCGGATCCCTCGTCGACATCGTCGAGGCGTCGGCACAGGACTTTCCCGATGCCCCCGCGCTGCAGTTCTTCGGTCGCACGACCACGTATCGCTCGCTGCGGGAGCAGATCGATCGTGCCGCCGCCGCGCTCAAGGCACGGGGGGTCCGTCCCGGCGACCCGGTGGCGATCGTGCTGCCCAACTGCCCACAGCACATCGTGGCGTTCTACGCGATCCTCCGGCTCGGTGCGGTCGTCGTCGAACACAATCCGCTCTACACGCCGCGCGAACTCCGCAAACAGTTCGAGGATCACGGCGCCAAGCATGCGATCGTCTGGTCGAAGGTCGTGAGCACGGTGCAGGAGTTCCCCGCGGACCTCGCGGTGACCACGATCATCTCGGTGGACTTGACCGCGGCTATGCCGTGGAGCACGCGGCTCGCGCTGCGGCTGCCCATCGCGAAGGCGCGCGAGGCTCGGAAAGCCCTCACTGAACGGGTGACAGGCGCGGTCGCGTGGCAGGACATCGTGGGCGCGGAGCCTCTCCCCCTCACCCACCCGAAACCTGGGACCGACGACCTCGCGCTCATCCAGTACACCAGCGGAACGACCGGATCCCCGAAGGGCGCGTCGCTCACTCACCGCAACCTGCTCTCCAACGCCGCACAGGCTCGGTCGTGGGTCCCGTCGATCGTGCGCGGGGACGGCTGCGTCGTCTACGCCGTGCTCCCGATGTTCCACGCGTACGGCCTCACCCTGTGCCTCACCTTCGCGATGTCGATGGGCGCGCGTCTCGTGCTCTTCCCGCGCTTCGATCCCGACATGGTCCTCGACGTCACGAAGAAGCACCCCGCCACCTTCCTCCCGCTCGTGCCGCCGATCGCCGAGCGGCTGCTCACCGCTTCCAGGGAGAAGGGCGTCCCCCTCACCGGGACGCAGGTGGCGATCTCGGGCGCGATGGCTCTTCCTCACGAACTGGTCGTTCCCTTCGAAGAGGCTTCCGGCGGCTACCTCGTCGAGGGCTACGGCCTGAGCGAGTGCTCGCCGGTGCTGATGGCCAATCCCGTCGCCGGGAATCGGGTCCCGGGAACCGTCGGCCTTCCGCTCCCCGGCACGGAATGCCGCGTGGTCGACCCTGAGGATCCGACCCAGGACGTCCCCCGCGGCGAGCGTGGGGAACTCGTCGTGAGGGGACCGCAGGTGTTCAGCGGCTACTACGGCAAGCCCGAGGAGACGGAGGCGGTGTTCGTCGACGACTGGTTCCGAACCGGCGACATCGTCACGATCGACGAAGCCGGCTTCGTCCGCATCGTCGACCGCATCAAGGAGCTGATCATCACGGGCGGATTCAACGTGGCGCCGACGGAGGTCGAGAGTGCGCTGCGACAGCATCCGTGCGTGGAGGATGCCGCTGTCGTCGGCCTTCCGAGCGAGCACTCCGGCGAAGAGGTCGTCGCCGCCGTCGTCCTCACGCCCGGCGCCGACGTCGACATCGAGGAGATCCGCGCCTCGGTGCGCGGCATCCTCACCCCTTATAAGGTGCCCCGCCGCATCTTCGTCGTGGACGAGCTGCCCACATCGCTCATCGGCAAGGTGCTGCGCCGACAGGTTCGCGACCGACTGCTCACGCTCACCACCGGCTCGTGATCCTCCGCCCGGCGTCACCATGCGGTGAATGAGCCTGGTCGCGGCTGGATCCATACGGCTGTGGAGTACCCGTCCTCCCACGGAAAGCGGCCGTCGCGATCGTCATAGGTCAGTTGCAGGAGCTCGACGGAGACTTCGTCCGGTCGCTGATAGTAACGATTGGCCGCGAACGCGATCTCGCCGGGATTCGGGACCGTCTCCACAGTGACGCGGTGGCTCCAGCCGTCGAACTCGAGGAGCTCGCCGGGCACGATGTCGAGTCCGCCACGCACGCGATCGGCCACATCGTTCAGGAGCAGCCCGGTGGTGCGAGCATCGAGTCCGAACACCAGCAGCTCCGGATGCCCCCATCCGAACAGTCCGATCGTGTACGCGAACGGCGTCTGACGATGACGCATGTCGCCCATGACGTATTCGATGCTCATGCCGTGACTGCGGATCGTCTGCGCGGTGCGCTTGTCCTGCTGGTCGAGCCAGGCGATCGTGGCCGGATCGGGGATCATGGTCATCTCGGTGTCCTCTCATCGGGGACTTCCGACATTAGAACATACCTACGACACAGGCCCCTCGGCTCCACGCCCCGGCCCGCGCCGCTCAGCCCGCGTCGGGATCGAGGGACTCCAGCGCCGACGGACCCCGTGTGACGAGGAGCCGGAATTGCGCGGCATCGAGAATGCGCACGCCGAGCTCCTCCGCCTTGGCGAGCTTCGAGCCCGCGCCCGGACCTGCAGCGACGAAGTCGGTCTTCTTCGAGACGCTCGATGCCGCCTTGCCTCCGGCGTTGATGATGGCCTCCTGGGCCCCTTCGCGCGTGTAGCCCTCAAGGCTTCCGGTCGCCACGACGGTCAGCCCGTCGAGCACGCCCCCGCCCGCAGCGGCGGAGCCGGGTCCGGGATGACCCGGCGTGGAGAGTCGTGCCCCCGCGCGCGCCCACCGCTCCACGATCTCGCGGTGCCAGTCGACGGCGAACCAGTCGGTGAGCGAGTCGGCGATGATGCCACCCACGCCCTCGACCGCCGCCAGTTCGTCACGGGATGCCGAGCGGATGGCGTCCACCGAACCGAACCACTGTGCCAGCGCCCGAGCAGCCACCGGCCCGACATGACGGATGTTGAGTGCGACCAGGAAGCGCCAGAGGTCCTTCGTCTTGGCACGCTCGAGCTGGTCGATGAGCGTCAGCGCCTGCGCCGACGGCTGAGGCCCCTCGAGTCCGTCCTTCTTCTCGAGCGCCGTCGGATTGCGACGGAACGGCGCACGGCGAACGGGGTCACCGGACTTCTCGTCGATGCGCGGCTCACCGGTCTCGGCATCCCGCACGATCACCTCGATGGGGACCAGCTCGGCGAGGGTCAGCTCGAACAGTCCGGCCTCCGTCTCGAGGGGCGGGACCTCCGGGACCGACGGCTGCGTCAGCGCTGCGGCGGTCACTTCGCCGAGCGCCTCGATGTCGAGCGCACCGCGAGACCCGATGTGCTCCACGCGACCGCGCACCTGCGCGGGACACGCTCGCGTGTTCGGGCAGCGCAGGTCGATGTCGCCCTCCTTGGCCGGCGCGAGCGGGAAACCGCACTCGGGGCACTCCGTCGGCATGACGAAAGGACGCTCGGTGCCGTCGCGCAACTCGACGACCGGCCCGAGGACCTCGGGGATGACGTCGCCCGCCTTGCGCAGCACGACCGTGTCTCCGATCAGCACGCCTTTGGCGCGGACCACGTCCTGGTTGTGGAGCGTCGCCTGGCGCACGACGGAGCCGGCCACCCTCGCCGGCGCCATCACCGCGAACGGGGTCGCGCGACCCGTGCGGCCCACCGAGACGACGATGTCGAGCAGCTTCGTGTTCACCTGTTCGGGCGGATACTTGTAGGCGATCGCCCACCGCGGCGCCCGGCTGGTCGCTCCGAGCTCGTCGTGAAGGGCGAGCTCGTCGACCTTCACGACGACGCCGTCGATCTCGTGCTCGACGTCGTGACGATGATCGCCGTAGTGGCCGACGAATCCGAGCACGCCGTCGATGTCGTCGAAGGTGCGGTAGTACGGACTCGTGGGAAGCCCCCACTCGGCCAGCAGCGAGTAGATCTCGCTCTGAGACTCGACCGGCGGCCGCGGCCATGCCCCGATACCGTGCACGAACAGACGCAGCGAGTCCAGCCGGGCCTGTCCCGCCTCGCGCTCGAGTCCCTCCTTCTTGTCGAGCTGCTGGCGGAGTCCGCCGGAGGCGGCGTTGCGGGGGTTCGCGAAAGACGGGAAGCGGCGCTCGGCGCTCAGCCGCGCCTTCGCCTCGTCGAAGGAACGGCCGCGTGCACGGGTCTCCTCGACCGCACGATCACGCATGTCGGCCTGCAGCGCATTCAGCTCGGCGAAGGCCGCGACTGGGATGAACACCTCGCCGCGCACCTCGACGAGCTCGGGATGCCCCGACCCGGCCAGTCGCTGCGGGATGCCCGCGACGCGGACCGCGTTGACGGTCACGTCTTCGCCCGTGCGACCATCGCCGCGCGTCGCCGCAGATGTCAGGACGCCGCGCTCGTAACGCAGGCTGATGGCGAGCCCGTCGATCTTGAGCTCGGTGAGCCACCGCACGGCACGTCCCGCCCCGGACTCGGCCTTCCGGCACCAGTCCCCCAGCTCATCGAGGCTGAAGACGTTGTCGAGGCTCAGCATGCGCTCGGCGTGCTCTACCGGGGCGAACAGCGAGCTCTCCGCCGCGCCCACCGTCTGCGTGGGCGAGTCCTGACCCTGAAGCTCCGGATGGAGCCGTTCGAGCTCTTCGAGCCGATGCATCCACCCGTCGTACGTCGCGTCGTCGACGATCTCGGCGTTGCGGCCGTAGTACGCGTCACGCGCGTCGAGGATGCGTTCGGTCAGCTCCCGCGCTTCGGTCCGCGATGCCTCGAGACCCGGATCGGCGGGAAGGGCGGCGGGCGAGTCGAGAGCGGCGTCGTCATCGGTCACGCGGCAAGTCTAGGAGTGCCCGCCGACAGCGCGCGGGCCGCTCGGGACGGCGCATCCGCGCTAGGCGCCGACGGGGACGGCCGATGCCGTGCGGTCGATGGTGAACTGTCCGATCACGCGCGTGCCGTCGTACAAAACCGCGGTCTGTCCGGGGGCGACACCGTCAAACGGCGTCTCGGGGACGACCGTGATCACTCCCGCCTCCAGTGTCGCGCGCGCCGGTACCGGCTCCGCGTGCGCACGGATCTGAACATCGCAAGTGAATTCGCCCTCGGGCTGCGGGCGGCCCGCCCAGGAGTGCCGCTCCCCCGCGATCTCGGCCGTCGCGAGGGCTTCCTTCGGTCCGACGACGACCGTGTTGGAGACCGGTCGCACCTCGAGGACGAACCTGGGCTTGCCGTCCGGCGCGGGGACTCCGAGCGAAAGGCCCCGGCGCTGTCCGACCGTGAAGGCGTGGGCGCCCTCGTGCCGGCCCACGACGGCGCCTGAGCGGTCCACGACGTCACCGGACGTCGCACCGACCTTGTCTGCGAGCCACCCTCGCGTGTCGCCGTCGGGGATGAAGCAGATGTCGTGACTGTCCGGCTTCTGCGCCACCGAGAGTCCGCGCTCCTCGGCCTCGGCGCGGACGACCGCCTTCGAGGGCGTCGCGCCGAGCGGGAAGTAGGTGTGCGCGAGCTGCTCGGCGGTCAGGACGCCGAGCACGTAGGACTGGTCCTTGGCCGCATCCGACGCGCGGTGCAGCTCGAGGCCGTCAGGCCCGGAGACGAGCGTCGCATAGTGGCCCGTGCAGACCGCGTCGAAGCCCAGTTCGAGGGCCCGCTCGAGGAGCGCGGCGAACTTGATCTTCTCGTTGCAGCGCATGCACGGGTTGGGCGTGCGCCCCGCGCGGTACTCCGCCACGAAGTCGTCGATGACGTCGTCTCGGAAACGCTCGGAGAAGTCCCACACGTAGAAGGGGATGCCGAGCCGGTCGGCGGCGCGACGCGCGTCCATCGCGTCCTCGATCGTGCAGCAGCCGCGGCTGCCCGTGCGCAGCGTTCCGCCCGCGCGCGAGAGCGCGAGGTGCACGCCGACGACGTCATGCCCCGCCTCGACGGCCCGGGCGGCCGCGACAGCGGAGTCGACACCGCCGCTCATGGCCGCGAGGATCCTCATGCGAACAGTCTACGAACCCGCGCCTGGACGCGCCCCGGACGCCGCCCGCGCTCGCTCGACGACCTCCGGGAGCACCGCCAGCACCGCGGTCACGTCGTCCGCGACCGAGGTGCGACCCAGCGAGAACCTCAGCACCTGGCGTGCCTCCGCGTCGGTCCGCCCCATCGCCCGCACCACATGCGACGGCTCGGGAACACCGGCCTGGCAGGCCGAGCCGGTGGACACCGCGATGCCTTCCCGGTCCAGGAGGAAGAGCAGCGTGTCTCCGCCGGCCCCCGGGAAGAGCACGTGGGCGTTGCCCGGCAGTCGGGCCGACGCATCGCCGAGCAGCTCCGCGGAAGGAACGGCGGCGAGGATACCGCGCACGAGGTCGTCGCGGAGCGTCGCGAGACGCGCGGCCTCCGTCTCGCGCTCGGTCTCAGCCAGCTCCGCGGCGACGGCGAACGCCGCGGCACCGGCGACATCCTGCGTCCCTGCCCGCAGGCCGCGCTGCTGACCGCCTCCGTGGAGCAGCGGGGAGAGGCGCGCACGACGGGACACCACGAGCGCGCCGATCCCGACAGGACCGCCGACCTTGTGGGCGGACACGCTCATCGCCGCGAGCCCGGCGTGGGCGTCGGCATCGGCCCGCCACCCCCGGAAGCCGACCGGCATGTGTCCGAGCGCCGCGACGGCGTCGACATGAAGCGGGACTCCCGCGGCGGCGGCAGCGGCCGCGAGGACCGAAGGGTCATTGACCGTTCCGACCTCGTTGTTGGCCACCAGCCCCGTAGCCAGCGCGGCCCCCGGGAGTGCCCGCGTGAACTCGGCGGTATCGATGGCGCCGCGGCTGGACAGCGGCACCGGGCGGACCACGGCCCCCTCGCTGCCGCGCAGCCACTCCACGGCGTCCAGCGTGGCGTGGTGCTCCCCGTCGGGGAGGACCACGGCGTCCGTGCCCTCGGCACGGGACCACCAGAGACCCTTGAGCGCGAGGTTCACGGCCTCCGTCCCGCCCGACGTGAAGACGACCTCGACCGGATCGCAGTCCACGACCGCCGCCAGCCGCTCGCGCGCGTCCTCGAGAAGCCGGCGAGCGGACTGTCCGTAGCCGTGTATCGACGAGGCGTTGCCGACTTCCTCGGTCGCCGCGAGCCACGCCTCCCGCGCCTCCGGCCGCAGCGGCGCCCCTGCGGCGTGATCGAGGTAGACCGGCATGGCTCTCCTCGGTCGTCGGTGCGGCATGGGCTCAGGTGGGTTCGTTCGCTTGTGCACAGGGACCTCGCCCGCGTAACGCCCCTGACTCACTCCCTCACTACTGTAGATCGCATGCCCAGCCCCGAGTCCGCCGCGACCGCCCTCTCCCCGGGTCTGCACAGCACCGATCTCGACGACCTCGGCGTCTCGCTCGGCGACGGCGTCGGAACGCTCCGGGTGTGGTCGGGGGCCGCGAGCGCCATCGAAGTCGTGATCTTCGACGATCTCGACCTCGACTGGGCAGTCGACAGCGCCCCACTCGAGCCCGTCGGCGGGGGCGTGTGGCAGGTCACGACGCCTCTCCTGCGTCCAGGAACCCGATACGCGGTGCGCGTCGACGGACCCCATGGGCCCGGCAACACCTTCAACCGCAACACCCTGCTCACCGATCCGTACTCGCGGGGGCTTGCCCGCGGCGGCTACGACGATTGGCGCTCGGTGGTCGTCGAGGGCGGCTTCGACTGGGGCGGCGTGGCGAAGCCGCGCGTGCCCCTGGACCGGACCGTCATCTACGAGGGCCACCTCAAGGGCATGACCAAGCGCCACCCGGGGGTGCCGCCGGCCCTGCACGGCACCTATGCCGGCCTCGCGCATCCTGCGATGGTGGAGCATTTCCTCTCGCTCGGCATCACGAGCATCGAGCTGCTTCCTGTGCACGCGTTCGCCACGGAGCCCCGTCTGCTCCAGCACGGTCTCGCCAATTACTGGGGTTACAACACCCTCAACTTCTTCACGCCCCACGCCGAGTACGCCACCGAGCAGGCTCGGCGCGAGGGTCCGGAGGCGGTGCTGCGGGAGTTCAAGGGGATGGTGCGCCTGCTCCACGAGGCCGGGCTCGAAGTCATCCTCGACGTGGTGTACAACCACACGTCCGAAGAGGGAATCGGCGGGCCGCGGTCCAGCCTGCGCGGCATCGACAACCGCGCGTACTACCGCCAGCAGGACGACGGTGCCTACATCGACGTCACGGGCTGCGGCAACGCGATCGACACGTCGACGGATGCCGCGTCCCGCCTCATCCTCGACTCACTGCGCTACTGGGCCGGAGAAGTCCAGGTCGACGGGTTCCGGTTCGACCTCGCTGCGACGCTCGGTCGCGATGCCGCCCACCACTTCACGCCCGATCACCCTCTGCTCCGGGCCATCATCGACGACCCCGCCCTCGCGGACGTGAAGAAGATCGCCGAGCCGTGGGACGTCGGGATGGGAGGCTGGCAGACCGGCAATTTCGGTTCGGGCTGGAGCGAGTGGAACGACCGCTATCGCGACCGCGTCCGCAACTTCTGGCTGAGCGACATCGACTACGCCCGCCGCGCGTCCACCGCGCCGGTCGGGATCGGGGGCTTCGCCACCAGGCTCGCCGGCTCGTCGAACACCTTCGCCGTCGAGCGCGGTCCGCTGGCCAGCGTCAACTTCGTCACCGCCCACGACGGCTTCACTCTGCGCGATCTGGTGTCGTACGACGTCAAGCACAATCTCGGAAACGGCGAGCAGAACCGCGACGGCGCCGACACCAACCGGTCGTTCAATCACGGCGCGGAGGGCCCGACGACCGACGAGGCGATTCTCGCCGTGCGGCGGAAGGCGATGCGCAACCTCCTCGGGACACTGCTGCTCTCGGCCGGAGTCCCGATGCTCACCGCCGGCGACGAGTTCGGGCGAACCCAGCGTGGGAACAACAACGCCTACTGCCACGACTCCGCGCTCACCTGGTTGTCGTGGGACCACGCCCCTTGGCAGCGCGACCTGTTCGCGCATGTGCAGCACCTGCTGCGGATGCGGCGCGAGAACCCCGCGCTGCGCCCCGTGCACTTCGCGCGACTCGACGAGCACACGCCTTCGGCGTCGGTCATGGAGTGGTACGACGAGCACGGCGAGACGATGTCGATCGAGCGCTGGACGAACCCTGCGCACCGCACGCTCCAGTACGTCGCGGCATCCACACCGGAGCACGAGGACTTCAACCGCATCCTGCTCATCGTCCACGGCACCGAGCATCCGACCCAGGTGACCCTGCCCGAGATCGAGGGTGTGCTGCGCTACGTGCCCCTGTGGTCGAGCGCCGACGAAGCCCCCGCCGAGTCGGCGCCCGCACGCGAACCGGGCGATGTCGTCCCGGTGCCCGGCACGTCGATGCACCTCTTCCGCGCCGAGTGATCTTGGCGGCGCGGCACGCGCCGCGCAAGCTCCTATCGACGCGTCGACGCGGCCGGTAGGTTCGAGTCGTGGCACCGAGCAAGAATCCGACCCCCGATCGCCCGTGGCGAAGCGCGTCTGCGCTCCCCCTCCGACCCGCTCGCGAACAGCGCTCCCCCTTCGCGACCAAGACCGGACGGATCCCCCTCACCAAGCCGTTCCCGTCGATCCCCGGCGAGCCCTACATGCCGAAGGCGTTCAACGGCGAGGCGGTCCCCTTCTCGGTGACGTCGTTCCGCGAGGGGCACGACCGGATCGGGGTGCACCTCCGACTTCACTCGCCGTCGGGCGACGAGTCGCTCCACGGCGTGACAGCCCTCGAGAACGGCCTGGACCGTTGGGTCACGACGGTCGCGCTGCTCGAGGACGGTGTGTGGTCTTTCCGTTTCGAAGCGTTCGGCGATGACTTCCTCACGTGGCAGCACGCGGCGGACGTGAAGATCGAGGCCGGCGTCGACGTCGAGCTGATGCGGGAGATGGGCGCGCTGTTGTTCGATCGCGCCGCAGCGGAGAAGGATCGGCCCGCCGCCGAACGTAAGACGCTGTCGGGCGCGTCGACCGCCCTGAGAGACGAGCAGATCGGCGTGGAGGGGGCACTCGCCGTCGTCCGCGACCCGGCGATCGCTCGCTTCTTCGCGCAGCGTCCGGTGATGTCGATCGCGTCCCAGGGTCCGCTCCTGGAACTCCTCGTGGAGCGTGAGCGCGCGGGAGTCGGCTCGTGGTACGAGTTCTTCCCGCGCAGCGAGGGCGCGAAGCGCTTCAAGGACGGGCGCGTCAAGCCCGGCAACCTCCGCACCGCACGGGCACGCATGCCCGCCGTGCGCGACATGGGCTTCGACGTGCTGTACATCCCGCCCGTCCACCCGATCGGCATGACGAACCGCAAGGGTCGCAACAACACCCTGACGGCCGAGCCGGGAGATCCCGGGTCGCCGTACGGCATCGGATCTCCCGACGGCGGACACGACGCCGTCGCACCCGAGCTCGGCACGATGGCGGACTTCCGTGCCTTCGTCCGCGCCGCCGCGGAGAACGGGCTCGAGGTCGCGCTGGATCTGGCACTCAACGCCTCGCCCGACCATCCGTGGGTGACGGAGCATCCGGAGTGGTTCGTGCGGCTTCCCGACGGAAGCATCGCCTACGCGGAGAACCCGCCCAAGAAGTACCAGGACATCTATCCGGTCTACTTCGACACCGACCCGGTGGGCGTGTACGCCGAGGTCCTCCGCGTCGTGCGCCACTGGATCGCGCAGGGGGTCACCATCTTCCGCGTGGACAACCCCCACACCAAGCCGCTGGAGTTCTGGGAGTGGCTGATCGCGACGATCAACGCCGAGCGCCCGGACATCGTGTTCCTCGCGGAGGCCTTCTCGCGGCCCGAGGTCATGCAGACCCTGGCCAAGGCGGGTTTCCAGCAGAGCTACTCGTACTACACGTGGCGCAACACCAAGAAGGAGCTCGAGGAGTTCTTCACCTCGATCGCCACCGAGACGGCCGACTTCATGCGGCCGAACCTCTTCGTGAACACCCACGACATCCTGACCGAGTATCTGCAGTTCGGCGGCCGGCCCGCGTACGCCATCCGGGCCGCCCTCGCCGCCACCGCCGCACCCACCTGGGGCGTCTACGCCGGATACGAGCTGTTCGAGAATGTGGCCCGCCCGGGCTCCGAAGAGAACATCGACAACGAGAAGTACGAGATCAAGGTCCGCGACTGGGCGGGCGCGGAGGCGCGCGGCGAGTCGCTCGCGCCCTGGCTGCGTCGCCTCAACGAGATCCGCCGCGAGCACCCTGCCCTGCGGCAGCTGCGCAACCTCACGATCCACTGGAGCGACGACGACGCCATCCTCGTCTACGCGAAGCATCTTCCCGCGGCGCTCTCCCCCACCGGCCGCACCGACACGATCATCGTCGTGGCGAACACCGATCCGCACTCGGTACGGCAGACCATGGTGCACCTCGACACCCGCGTGTGGGGGGTCGAGCCGGGCGAGCCGTTCGAAGTCGAGGATCTCGTGACGGGGGCGCGCTGGACCTGGTCCGATCACAACTTCGTGATGCTCGATGCGTTCACCGATCCGGTGCACATCCTCCACGTGAAGGAGAAGTCATGACGCCGTCAGACGAGGTGCTGGACGCTGTCGCCGCGGGAGCGCACCACGATCCGCACGCCGTGCTCGGCATCCATCCCGCTTCCGACGGAAACGGAGACACCGAGTTGATCGTGCGTGCGCGACGCCCGCTGGCCGGCAGCGTCACCGCGGTGTTCGTGGACGGCGCCCGCGTGCCGCTCGAGCACGTCCGGTCCGGCATCTGGGAAGGAAGGCGCTCCGGCGACCTGAGACGCTACGAACTCGTCACGTCGTACCCGGATGCCCCGGACTTCGTGGCCGATGACCCCTACCGCTTCGCCCCGACGATCGGCGAACTGGATCTTCATCTCATCGGGGAAGGGCGCCACGAGGAGCTGTGGCGCGTGCTGGGCGCGCACGTGCGCGAGCACGACGGCTGCAGCGGCACCGCCTTCACGGTCTGGGCCCCCAACGCACGCGCCGTCCGGGTCACCGGCTCGTTCAACGACTGGGACGGCATGGGTCACACCATGCGCTCCATGGGAGGCACGGGCGTGTGGGAGCTGTTCGTCCCGGGAGTGGGTGCGGGCACCGCCTACAAGTTCGAGCTGCTGGGCCGCGACGGCGCTTGGGTGATCAAGGCCGACCCGATGGCCCGCTTCGCAGAGATCCCCCCGGCGACGGCATCCGTCGTCGTTCAGTCCTCCTACCGCTGGGAGGACGAAGATTGGATGTCGCGCCGCGCGCGAGAAACCCCGGTCTCCCGCCCGATGTCGGTCTACGAGCTCCACTTCGGCTCGTGGCGCCCGGGACTGTCCTACCGCGACGCCGCCGATCAGCTCATCGACTACGTGACGGCGCAGGGCTTCACCCACATCGAGTTCCTGCCGCTCGCCGAGCACCCCTTCGGCGGCTCATGGGGGTACCAGGTGACCGGGTACTACGCTCCCACGAGCCGGTTCGGGCACCCCGACGACCTGCGCTATCTGATCGACCGGCTCCACCGGGCCGGCATCGGCGTGATCATGGACTGGGTGCCCGGCCACTTCCCGAAGGACTCGTTCGCCCTCGCGCGCTTCGACGGCGAGCCCCTCTACGAGCACGCCGACCCGCGGCGCGGCGAGCATCGAGACTGGGGAACCCTCATCTTCGACTACGGACGCAGCGAGGTGCGCAACTTCCTCGTGGCGAACGCGCTCTACTGGTTCGAGGAGTTCCACGTCGACGGGCTCCGCGTCGACGCGGTCGCCTCGATGCTCTACCTCGACTACTCCCGTGAACCCGGGGAGTGGGTCCCGAACGTGCACGGTGGACGTGAGAACCTCGAGGCGATCGGATTCCTGCAGGAGGTCAACGCCACCGCCTACAAGCGCTACCCCGGCATCGCGATGATCGCCGAGGAGTCGACGAGCTTCCCCGGCGTCACCGCCCCTACCTCGCAGGCCGGGCTCGGCTTCGGCTTCAAGTGGAACATGGGGTGGATGAACGACTCCCTGCAGTACATCAAGCGCGATCCGATGTACCGCTCCCACCACGAGGGCGAGCTGTCGTTCTCCTTCGTGTACGCCTTCAGCGAGAACTATGTTCTTCCGATCAGCCACGACGAGGTGGTGCACGGCAAGGGCAGCCTCTTCGGCCGGATGCCGGGTGACCACTGGCAGAAGCTGGCGAACATGCGGGCATTCCTCGCCTACATGTGGGGTCACCCGGGCAAGCAGCTGCTCTTCATGGGCCAGGAGTTCGGTCAGCTCTCCGAGTGGTCCGAGGGCAGACCGCTCGACTGGTGGCTGCTCGACCAGCCGTCCCACGCCCAGCTCCAGGAATTCGTGGGCGCACTCAACCGCGTCTACCGCGACCACTCCGCACTCTGGTCCCGTGACAGCGACGGCGCCGCCTTCACCCGCCTGGGCGCTCCCCAGTGGAACCCGAACGTCGTGGCGTTCTCACGGCGTGACTGGCATGGCAACTCCGTCGCGGTGATCTGCAACTTCTCGGGGGTGCCGATCGCCTCGTACGAGCTGGATCTGCCTGAGCACGGGGTGTGGCACGAGATCCTCAATACGGATGCCGAGGCCTACGGAGGCTCCGGGGTGGGCAATCTCGGGATGGTGTACGCCGGCGACGGCGGCCGTGCTTCGCTCGTGCTGCCGCCGCTCGGGGTGCTGTGGCTGCGACACGATCCGCAGGCCCACATCGCCTCGCCCACACAGGGTTAGCGGAGGGTCGGTCAGCGGCGCGTCAGAACAGGAGCGAGGCCAGCGAGCTCCTCGCGCGGACGACGCGGGGGTCGGCGTCGCCCACGAGCGCGAACAGCTCGAGGAGGCGCTCTCGCACCGGGGTGCGCTCGTCGGCCGGAAGCTGGGCGAACAGCTCGAGGAGCCGACCGAACGCGTCGTCCACGTGTCCGCCCGAGAGGTCGAGGTCCGCGACCGCGAACTGCGCGGCGACGTCGGTCGGCGCATCCGCCGCTGCTGCCCGCGCCGTATGCAGATCGAGACCGTGCACGCGATCCAGCAGGCGCACCTGGCCGAGCCCGGCACGCGCGTCGGCGTCACGGGGGTTCTCGGCGAGGGCCTTCTCATACGCGGCGATCGCTCGCGGGTAGTCGCCCACCTCGATCGCTGCGAAGGCCTCCGCGTGCAGCGGGGGCAGCGGTGGCTCTGCCGGTCCGGTCTCCTCAGCGGTCCCGGCGTCCGCCGCGACGGGAACGGTTCCGGTGACGCCGTTCTGCGCGGCGAGCTGGAGCAGCTGAGCGAACACGTCGCGCACCTGCTGCTCCGGCACAGCCCCGGTGAAGAGGGGGACGGGCTGACCGGCGACGAGCGCCACGACCATCGGGATGGACTGCGCGCGGAACGCCTGCGACAGTTGCGGGTTCGCGTCGACGTCGACCTTCGCGAGCACCAGCCTGCCGCCGAGCTCGGTGACGACGCGCTCGAGCACCGGGCTCAGCTGCTTGCAGGGTCCGCACCATTCGGCCCACAGGTCGACGACGACCGGCACGGTGCGGGACAGCTCGAGGACCTGGGGGAAGGTCTCATCGGTGACGTCCATCACGAGCGAGGCGACGGCCTGCGGACCGCCCGGTTCCGCTGATGCTCCCGCCGGCGTCGGTGCGGGCCGGTTGCGCAGCGCTGAGAGGTCCACCGCGCCGCGCAGCGCGGCGCCCGATGAGGGATCGGTCACTTGATCACCTTCGCGTTGAGGATGTCGGACGAGTACCCGAGGAGACGGATCTTCTCGGTCGAGCCCTGACCGGGCACGTAGAAGAACACCTGATCGGTGAAGGTGGTCGTGAAGCCTGTCGCCGACTGATCGGCGCCGGCCAGTGCCTTCACGGTCGCGTTGTTCTCGAGCTTGATCACCGCGTCCTCGTTGGTCGGCTTGACGGTGTCGGTCTCGTTGATGTTGACGGCGACGATCGCCCCGCTCTCCACCGTCGCGATGGCGAAGGGAGGGAACGTGCCGGGCGATGACGAGAAGGTCAGGCTGCCGGTCTGCGATGCGGTCTGATTGAACTCGTCGAGCCGGGCCTGGCGGTCCACCGCGATCCGCTCCCGCAGTTCGTCGCCCTCGGCCTCGAACATGTCGTAGAACTCGCTGTCCTCACCCTTGTTGATGATGTCGGAGTACGCTGCCGCGAGGTCCTCCGGCGCGATCGCGAGGAACTGGGAGTTCGGAGCCGGCTGAACAGCGCCGATGTAGACGGGGTGCAGGTCGGGCATCGTGGTGGACGCCTCGAGGCTCGCGACGTAGGAGAGCTTGTAGGGCGCCCAGGCATCCGCCTGGGTCAGCACCATGATGCTCGAGGTCTTCGTCTCGTCGTCGTCGACGACGGCCATGACGGAGCGCGGCCAGCCGTCGTACGCCTGCGGGAGGACGATCTCGAGCGGCTTCGTGAGGATCGCCGGAGGCACCGCGTAGTCCGGGATCGCTCCCCGCAGGGCGTAGTTGGTCGAGCGGGCCGCTAGCGCGACGCCATCGAGGCGCGTCGCGGCGAGCTTCTCGTCCATCTCGGCGTCCGCGTCGGCGACGGTGTCCGCGATGCGCGCAAGGATCCGCTCGGCCTGGGGCTTGGTCACGGCAGGCGCCTGCTGCCCCTCCGGCACGACGACCGTTGCGGTGGGCGACGGTGTCGGCGTCGCGGAGAACTGCGGCCACGCGTCGGCGGAGCATCCCGTGAACAGGAGCGCCGAGACGGCCACGACGGGGAGCACGGCGAACGCGCGCCGGCCGGATCCCACGGCGCGGCGGGTGGACGGAGTGGAGCTGATGACGCCCTTGTCGGCGCCCTCGACCGCGAGATCGATCGGCTCGGTCACCGGCAGCGGCAGCCCCTTGCGTCGGGGACCGCGTGCGCGGCGCGCATGACGGATGGCGAGGATGTAGAGCATCACGCCGATCGCCAGCACGATCCCGCCCCCGACGATGAGGGGACCCGCCCACGGGGTCGCGTTCTGGATCGGCCACGTGATCGTCACGGTCGTCGGGGCCGGCGCGTCGCCGTCCGACGCGATGAGCACGCTCATGCCCTCGGGAAGCTGGAGCGGCGCGATCAGAATGTCACTCTGGGCGAACTCGTCGAGCCACAGGTCGGATCCGACGGGGCTGCGGGCAGGCGCCTCTTCGGCGGCCGCCTCCTCCGCCGCGGCATCCTCCGCCGCAGCATCCTCCGCCGCAGCGTCCTCTGCCGCAGCTTCGTCGGCGGGCTCGGCGGGCGCCTCCGGCTCGATCAGCTCTGTCTCGACCTGTCCCGACCCGCTCACGGTCACGGAGTTGTACGAGGTGTCCGACAGCCAGGCCTGAACGTCGGCAGTGCGGCCGTAGGCGGCGAAGATCTCGCCCTCCCCCTGCGCACGCAGCGTCTGCGATCCGGCGTACTGATTCAGCACGGACCCGTCGATGACGAGGTAGGGAGCGGGCTCCGAGGACGAGATCGACGCGACGGTCGTGTCGGGCCCCTGGAAGATCGTCCGCTGGGCGACGCCCGCCCCGATCATCACCGCAGCGAGCACGAACGCCGCGACGGCCCATACGAAACGCACGAAGAAACACCTTTCCGATATCCGCCCGGAAGCCGCGGACACTCGATTCGACATTTCAGACTATCGAAATCGACCTGAAAGCGTCCCGGGAGGCGCCATTCCCCGGACTGAGGGTCCCCAGTGCGTATCCTGACGAGACAGGATTCGGCGATCGCGTCGAGGACGGCGGGGAGGCCGAATGAAGGTTCACAATCCGTTCCGGGTCGCATTCGTCGCGACACTCGGAGTCGGGCTCGGCCTGCTGCTGATCGGCAGCATCCAGACGCTGTCGACGATCCTGCTCTACGTCGGCACCGCGCTGTTCCTCTCGCTCGGCCTGGACCCGATCGTGGCATGGCTCGAGCGGCGCAAGCTTCCTCGATGGGCGGCGGTGCTCATCACGATCCTCGCCGTGCTGGCCGCCTTCGCCGGCATCATCCTCATGGTCGTGCCGATCATCGTCGGCCAGATCACCCAGCTCGTCGCCGACATCCAGGACCTCTTCGCGAAGGGGTTGAACCCCGTCACCGAGCTCCGGAAGTGGATGTCCGACACCTTCCCGGCCCTCAACGTCGACGAGGTCTTCACGTACCTCAACGACTGGTTCGAATCCATCGACGTCGGGGCGATCGGCGAGCAGATCGGTGGCGGCATCATCGCCGTCAGCGGGGCTGTCCTCGCAGGATTCGCCGGCGCCTTCATCGTGCTGATCCTCACGATCTACTTCACGGCATCCACCCCGAACCTCAAGCGCGCGGTCTACCAGCTCGTGCCGGCTTCGAAGAGGGCCCGCTTCATCGATCTCGGCGAGCAGATCACCGACTCGGTCGGCTATTACGTCATCGGCCAGCTCAGCCTCGGAATCATCAACGGCGTGCTCAGCGCGATCTTCCTGTCGATCATCAACGCGCCGTTCCCCGCCGTGCTCGCGGTCATCGCGTTCTTCTTCTCGCTCATCCCTCTCGTGGGCACCCTGACGGGCTCGACGATCATCGTGCTGTTCTGCCTCGGCCTCGGCTCCCCCACCACGGCGCTGGTCGCCGCGATCTACTACCTCATCTACATGCAGATCGAGGCGTACATCATCTCCCCGCGCATCATGGGCCGCGCGGTCTCCGTGCCGGGCGCGGTGGTCGTGATCGCCGCCCTGGCGGGCGGAGCGCTGCTCGGTCTGCTGGGCGCGCTCGTCGCGATCCCCGTGGCGGCGAGCATCCTGATCATCTACCGCCAGGTGGTCATCCCCCGCCAGAACGAGAGGTGACTCTCACCCCTCGACGACGGGTCCGTCCCACTCCGTCGGCAGCGGCAGCGCGTCGGGGTTGACCGCCGCGACGATCTCGGTGAGGACGCGGCGGGTCTGGTTCTCCCCCACCCACAGGTGCTTGCCGCCCTCGACGGGGATCAGCACCGTATGCGGCACGCTCGCGAATCGGGATGCCGCGGCATCCGGTCGCAGGTAGTCATCGAACTCCGGCACGACCACGACGAGGTGCCGAGGGTCTCCCGCCCACGCGGCGACCTCGTCGTCGGTGGCGCGGTGAAGAGGCGGCGAGAGCAGAACCGCGCCCTCGATGTCGTGATCGCGCCCGTATTTGAGCGCGATCTCGGTACCGAAGGACCAACCGACGAGCCACGGCCGGGGTAGACCGCGCTCGCGCACGAAGTCCACCGCCGCGGCGAGGTCGAACGCCTCGCCGTGTCCGCCGTCGAACGCGCCCTCGCTGGTCCCGCGGGGGGAGGTCGTTCCCCTGGTGTTGAAGCGCAGCACAGCAAGGTCCGCGAGGGCGGGGAGCCGTCCGGCGGCCTTGCGGAGGATATGGGAGTCCATGAATCCGCCGGCGGTCGGCAGCGGGTGGAGCGTCACCAGCGTGGCCGCGGGCTCCCCATCCTCGGGGAGGGCGAGCTCGCCGACGAGGGTGAGCCCGTCGATCGTTTCCAGTTCGATGTCCTCCCGACGCGCGGGGAGAAGCATCGGTCCGCGGATCTCCATGTCAACCGATCCTCTGCGAGGGGCCGTCAGGCCGTCTTCCAACAGTGCTGATGCCAGTGGCGGCGCGCGGCGAGGTCGGCGCGGTCGCCGAGCACTCCGTCCGCCCGCCAGACCACCACATGCGCGAGGCCGGAGGGGATCTCTCGTCCGCAGCCGGGGCACACGTACGTCTTCTGGGCCTGCGCGGCCGACACCGGCTGCACGGTCCACTCCCATCCACGGCGCACGTCGGTGCGCTTCCACCCGGCGAGGAGGCGCTCGAAAGAGTCGTCGCCGCTCGGATCCGGACGGCGGCGGTTCGACCGCGGCACCGGCTCAGTACCAGCCGACGCTCTGCGAGTGACCCCAGGCACCGCACGGCGTGCCGTACCGGCCGCCGATGTAGCCCAGGCCCCACGTGATCTGCGTCGCCGGGTTGGTCTCCCAGTCGGCCCCCGCCGACGCCATCTTGTTGCCGGGAAGCGACTGGGGGATGCCGTACGCACCGGACGAGGCGTTGTACGCGTTCACGCGCCAGCCCGACTCTTTGTTCCACAGCGCCACGAGGCATGCGAACTCCGCATCGCCCCATCCTCGGCCGAGGACCATCTCGTACGCGATCGCCTGGGCGGTGCCGGGATCCGGCGTCACGAAGGGCGGCGCCCAGCCGGTCGACGCCGAGGAACTCTCGACGGCGGGGGGCGGCGGCGGCTCGGGCTCCGGCTCCGGTTCGACGTAGACGGAGTAGCTGTCGCGATCGAGAGCGCGGGCGGCCGTCTGCTCATCGGTCTGCTCGCCGGACGCAAAGCTCTGCACGTCGCCCACGGATTTCTCGTACAAGGACATGACCGGGCCCTGCTCGGCGTTCGCGCCACTGAGTGCGAGACCCGTCGGACCGACGTATGCGGCGACGAATCCGACAGCCGCGAACGCGGCGAAGACTCCGAGGACACCTCGGCGCCGGGACCACCGCTGGGTCGGTGCGGGACCTCGGCGAGGGGACGGGGCCGGCGTCTCCGCGAGCGTCGAGACACCGTGACGGCGTGAACGCCGAGTCGGGATCAGCTCGTTTCCGGAAGTCACAGTGGCCCGAGTCTACCGATCGATGCGGACACATGCCATCCGCGAGCAGCCGCGTCCGTCATGAGACGGCGAGCATGACCTCGACGACGGCGTCGAGAACCGCATCCACCTGCGATTCGCGGTAGCCCCCGCGCTGCATGCGGAAGGCGACGGCCCGCACCTGCTCGACCGTGACCGATTCATTGGTCTCGAGATAGCGGGCGATCTTGTCGGTGACCAGATCCACCTCGTCGATCCGGTAGCCGTAGCGCAGCGACGACACGCGGTCAAAGCGCTTTCCGCGCGGACGCGACAGACGATCGAGCACGACCTGCGCAGTCTCGCGTGTCTGCCCGACCCACGCGCGCACGCCGCCCCGATCGGAGAGGGCCGCCTCCCGCTCGCGGGCGGCGAACGCGTCCTCGATGCGGCCGAGCGCGGCATCGACCGACGCGATCGCGTAGCCGCGGCGCACGAGCGGGAAGGCTGCCCGGCGCACATCCGCGGACGTCAGCGCCACGTCTCCAGACTCGAACGCGTCGCGGGCCCTCGCGAGGAACGTGTTGACGGCGTCCTTGTCGTAGCCCTTCTCCCGACCGCGAGTCTCGGGAAAGGCGGCCGGGGCGGGGGCGGGAGCTGTCGTCATCATGCCACCAGGGGGGTGAAGAGGTAGTAGAGGGCAAGCGCCGCCGCGGTGGACGGCAGGATCGAGTCGAGCCGGTCCAGGACGCCGCCGTGACCGGGGAGCCACGAGCTCATGTCCTTGATGCCGAGGTCGCGCTTGATCATGGACTCCCCCAGGTCACCGACCGTCGCGGTACCGAGGATCACGACGCCGATGACGACGCCCATCCACCAGTCCAGTCCCAGGAGGAACATGGCGAGGAGCACTCCGGCCAGCGCGGATGCCGCGACCGCGCCGGCGAATCCCTCCCAGGTCTTCTTCGGGCTGATCCGGGGCGCCATCGGATGCCGCCCGAACGACAGTCCCGCCGCGTACGCGCCGGTGTCGGCTGCGACCACTACGGCGATGAACGACAGCACCCACCATTCGCCGCGGTCCTGCGCGAGCAGCACGACGCACAGGCTCGCGAAGAAGGGGACGTAGAGCTGGATGAATCCCGCAATCAGCACATCGGCGAGCACCTTGCCGTATGTGCGGCCGTCGTGCGCGACCATCTGTGCCAGCAGGCGCCAGGTCACCACGACCGCCACCGCGACGAACACGACGACCCAGTGCAGCCAGACATCCAGGAAGTAGCCCGAAAGCACGAGCACGACGCCTGCGCCGATCTGCGGGGCGGCGTCGACGCGGCGTCCGGACGCCCGCAGCGCGCGCGAGAACTCATAGACGCCCAGGACGACAGCGGCCAGCGCGAAGACCAGGAACAGCTGCTTGATGAAGATCAGGGACCCGAGGAGCACCGCACCCGCGGCGACGCCGATGAGGATCGCGAGGATGAGGTCCCGGCCGGTGCGCTGCTTGATGCGCTCATTGGCCTCCTCGAACTCGGCGCGCGCGTGGGCGACCTGCGTCTCGAACTCCGTCCGGGCCGCGCGAAGGTGCGAGTGGATCACGGGCGACGCGTCCGACTCCCCGCCCGCCTCAGCCGTTGCGAACGGGGCAGGCGGCTCCGCGGGAAGCGGAGGGCGCGGGGGGATCATGTCCGTCGAGAATGCGCCCGCCGTCGCCGCGGTGTCGCCGTCGGGCACCATATCGGCGCGTCGCGCCGCAGCGGCTTCGCGACGGGTCAGCGGCGCATCGGGAACGACCTCGTCGTCCCCGGGCGGTTCACCGGATGCTTCGGCCATCCGGGTCTCAGACCTCGAGCAGCTCCGCCTCTTTGCGCTTCAGCGCCTCGTCGATGGCATCGACGTGCGCGCGCGTGAGGGCGTCGAGCTCTTTCTCGGCACGGGTGAGCTCGTCCTCGCCGACCTCGCTCTTGAGGGAGTCGATGTCGTCCTTGGACTTGCGGCGGATCCCGCGCAGGTGGATCTTGTGGTCCTCGCCCTTCGAGCGCACGAGCTTGACGTACTCCTTGCGCCGCTCTTCGGTGAGCTCGGGCATCGTCACGCGGATGAGGTTGCCGTCATTCGTCGGGTTGACGCCGAGATTCGGGATGTCGCGGATCGCCTGCTCGATCGCCTTGAGCGCCGACTTGTCGTAGGGCGTGATGATCAGCGTGCGAGCCTCGGGGTTGTTGATCGAGGCGAGCTGGGCCAGGGGCGTCGGCGTGCCGTAGTAGTCCACGAGGACCTTCTGGAAGAGCTGCGGGTTGGCGCGACCGGTGCGCACCGTCGCGAAGTCCTCCTTCGCAGCCTCGACGGCGCGGTCCATGCGCGCTCCGGCATCGGCCAAGACGTCCGCGATCACAGTGTCTCCTTCAGTGGGTGGGGCGAGGACCAGTCTACTCAGGGCGATCTTTCACGCCGTGACCAGCGTGCCGATCGATTCCCCCAGAAGGGCCCGGGTGACGTTGCCCTCGGGCTCCATGCCGAACACGCGCATGTCCATGCTGTTGTCCATGCACAGGCTGAACGCGGTCGAATCGACCACCTTGAGACCACGCTGGAGCGCGTCGAGGTAGGTGATCCGGTCGATGCGGGTGGCTGAGGCATCCTTCTTCGGATCCGCCGTGTAGACCCCGTCGACCCCGTTCTTGGCCACGAGCACCTCCTGGGCGTCGATCTCGAGCGCCCGCTGGGCCGCGACGGTGTCCGTGGAGAAGTACGGCAGTCCGGCGCCGGCGCCGAAGATCACGACGCGTCCCTTCTCCATGTGCCGCTCCGCGCGCCGCGGGATGTAGGGCTCGGCGACCTGAGTCATCGAGATGGCCGACTGCACGCGCGTCGCCGCGCCCGCCTGCTCGAGGAAGTCCTGGAGGGCGAGCGCGTTCATGACCGTGCCGAGCATTCCCATGTAGTCGGCCCGTCCGCGGTCCATCCCCCGCTGGCTGAGCTCGGCGCCGCGGAAGAAGTTGCCTCCGCCGACCACCACCGCGATCTCGACCCGGTCGACGGCCGCGGCGATCTCACGAGCGATCTGGCTGACGACGTCGGGATTGACTCCGAGCTGGCCGCCTCCGAACGCTTCCCCCGACAGCTTCAGCAGGACGCGGCGGCGCCCGGTGTTCTCATTGATCACGACGGATCCTCTCGTTGACGACAAACTACCCAAGCGCATGAGAAAAGGCCCGCATCGGCATTCGATGCGGGCCTTCCCACGGTGTTACGCGCCGACCTTGAAGCGGGCGAAGCCCGTGAGGGTCAGACCGGCGTCCTTCGCGACCTGGGCGACGGACAGCTTGTTGTCCTTCGCGTAGTCCTGGTCGAGAAGCGACACCTGCTTGAAGAACGCGTTCACGCGGCCCTCGACGATCTTCGGGAGCGCCGCTTCCGGCTTGCCCTCGTTGCGCGAGATCTCGGTGACGATCTCGCGCTCCTTCTCGACCTCTGCCTCGGGGACCTCGTCGCGCGAGAGGTACGTCGGGTTGGCGAACGAGATGTGCTGCGCGAGGCTGCGGGCCGTCTCGGCGTCATCACCCGTGTAGGCCAGCACCACGCCGACCTGCGGGGGCAGGTCCTTGCTCGTCTTGTGGAGGTAGATCTCGAACTTGTCGCCGGCGAGCGTGCGCACGCGGCGCAGCTCGACCTTCTCGCCGATGATCGCGGCCTCGTCCGAGATGAGCTCGGCGACGGTCTGCGCACCGGCGGGGGCGGCGAGAGCGGACTCGGCCGTGTCGGCACCGGCGGCCGCGGCCGCGTCGAGGACCTTGTCGGCCAGCGCGATGAATCGCTCGTTCTTGGCGACGAAGTCGGTCTCGGTGTTCAGCTCGATGATGGTGACGGTGTCGCCTTGCTGCTTCGCGGCGACGAGGCCCTCGCTGGTGGAGCGGTCGGCACGCTTGGCGTTGCCCTTCGCGCCCTTGAGGCGAAGGATTTCAACGGCCTTCTCGAGGTCGCCGTCGGCCTCCTCGAGCGCCTTCTTGGTGTCGACCATGCCCGTGCCGAGCTGCTCGCGCAGCGTCTTGATGTCGGCGATCGTGAAGTTTGCCATGGGTGGCGGCTCCTTGTTGTGGTGAGTTCGGAGGATGCCTCGGCGGGACCGTCCTGAGCGAGGTGGCTCAGCGCGATCCCGCCGGGGCGCAGTTCATGCGGCGATGCCCGTTACTTGTCGGCGGCCTCGGCGTCGGCGACCTCGGTCGCGGTCTCGCCGGACTCCGCGGCGACGGCCTCGTCGTGCGCCTCGGCGCCCTCGGCGTCGGCGGCGGTCTCGGTCGTGGCCTCGGAGACGGCGGCAGCGCCCTCGACCTCGACCTCAGCGGTCGGGGCCTCAACAGCCGGGGCCTCCGCGGCGGTCTCGCCCGCGGCACCCTGCTCGAGGAGCTCGCGCTCCCAATCGGCGAGAGGCTCGGCGTCCGCCGACTCGTCGGTGGGCTGGTGACGCTGGATGAGGCCCTCGGCCGCAGCGTCGGCGATGATGCGCGTGAGCAGGCTCACGGAGCGGATGGCGTCGTCGTTGCCGGGGATCGGGTACTGGAACTCGTCCGGGTCGGCGTTCGTGTCGAGGATGCCGATGATCGGGATGCCGAGCTTCGTCGCCTCGTCGACCGCGAGGTGCTCGCGCTTGGCGTCGATGACCCAGATGGCCGAGGGCGTCTTCTGCAGGTTGCGGATGCCGCCCAGCGACTTGTGGAGCTTGTCGAGCTCGCGCTTCTTGATGAGCAGCTCCTTCTTGGTGAAGCCGCTCGCAGCCGGGTCGTCGAAGTTGAGCTCCTCGAGCTCCTTCATGCGCGCGAGGCGCTTGGAGACGGTCTGGAAGTTCGTGAGGAGGCCCCCGAGCCAGCGCTGGTTGACGTAGGGCTGGCCGACGCGGGTCGCCTGCTCGGCGACGATCTCCTGGGCCTGCTTCTTGGTGCCGACGAAGAGGATCGTGCCACCGTGCGCGACGGTCTCCTTGACGAACTCGTACGCCTTGTCGATGTAGGTCAGCGACTGCTGGAGGTCGATGATGTGGATGCCCGAGCGCTCGGTGAGGATGAAGCGCTTGACTTTCGGGTTCCAGCGGCGGGTCTGGTGTCCGAAGTGGACACCGCTGTCGAGCAGCTGGCGGATCGTGACGACGGCCATGGCCGGTCTCCTGTTCTGGCGCTCGCGCGCCTCTTGCGGTTGTGATGTGTCGGCGCACTGCCGACGTGCCTGGTGCCCGGCGCACGCCCGCTCGCTGTTCGCAAGACCGGTGGGAGTGGATGCCGCACCGCGCGATCCTGGGACCTGCCGCGGTGCTCTGGGCACGCGTAGTCACCCCGACGGGCGGGGTGCAGGGTCCAGTGTATCAGCCGCAGGCTCCTCCCCAGGGCGGGCGGACGCGGCATCCCTCCACCGAAGCGCGCCGACGGCTCTGGCGTCTCGCAGGGGACGCGAGCATGGGGCCATGAGCCGCCGTCGCTTCGCCGTGGTGCCGATCGCGCTTCTCGCTGTGGCCGTGACCCTGGGGTCCGCATCGGCGGCCGCGGCCACGCCCCACGCACCGCCGGACGACTGGGTGTGGCCGCTGGCCGCCTTCCGCATCGAGCGGCCGTTCGAGGCGCCGGCCCATCGGTACGGCGCGGGGCATCGGGGCATCGACCTGCGCGGGGATGCGGAGTCCGACGTCCGTGCCCCGGCCGCCGGGACGATCGCCTTCTCCGGCGTCGTGGCGGGGCGTGGCGTCCTCACGATCGATCACGGCGGAGGGCTCGTGACCACCCTCGAGCCGGTGGAGAGCGACCTGCGAGCGGGTACGGCGGTCGCGGGGGGCGAGCCGGTGGCCACCGTCTCCCTCGGGGGTCACGCGGCGCCCGGGGCCCTGCACTTCGGC
Organism: Microbacterium insulae; assembly: GCF_042677065.1. NCBI lineage: Bacteria > Bacillati > Actinomycetota > Actinomycetes > Micrococcales > Microbacteriaceae > Microbacterium > Microbacterium insulae. The sequence goes on from NZ_JBHTII010000002.1 coordinate 544,568, forward strand.
GTGCGCCTGGACGGGGACTACATCAACCCCCTGCTTCTGCTCGACGATGTGCCGCGGGCGGTGCTCCTCCCCTGCTGCTGAGCTCACGCCCGCGGGTGCGCGAGGCGATAGGTCGCCGTGAGCCGTTCGCTCGACACGTGCGTGTAGATCTGGGTCGTACCGAGACTCGCATGGCCGAGGATCTCCTGCACCGCACGCAGGTCGGCTCCCCCGTCGAGGAGGTGCGTGGCCGCGGAATGCCGGAGTGCGTGCGGCCCCACGGCCCCGCCGAGTTCGGGTCCGAGCGCGCGCGCGACGACGTCGTATGCCGACCGGGTTCCCAACGGTCCGCCGCGGGCGCCGAGGAAGACAGCCGTAGGCATGTCGCCCGCGCTCGCCCCACGAGCGATGAGAACGGGTCGTCCGCGCACAAGATAGGCATCGACCGCGCGCGCAGCGGCCCCGCCGAACGGCACCACCCGCTCTTTGGCCCCTTTCCCGAGGACACGAGCGGTACGGCGGTCGCGGTCGATGTCGGCGAGCTGCAGTCCGCAGAGCTCGGACACGCGGACGCCCGCGCCGTACAGGAACTCCAGCAGCGCGTGGTCGCGGAGCGCGAGCGGGTCGCCGGCGCGCGCCGCCGCCGCGGCGCGATCGAGCACGGCCGTGAGGGAATCCGAGGTGGCGACCCGAGGGAGCGTCCTCCCGCGCTTGGGCGCGACCAGACGCAGCGAAGGATCTTCGGAGACGAGCCCCTGATCGCTGGCCCACGCGAAGAAGCCCCGGGCTGTCGAAGTCCGGCGGGCGATCGTCGATCGGGCATCCCCTCGCTGCGTCGCACGCCACAGCCACTCGCGAAGGACTTCGAGATCGACGTCATCCAGCTCCGCCGCGCCCGTCACCGCCGCGAGGTCGACGAGGTCCGCCCGATAGGCACGCACGGTCGCGGGCGAGAGCCGCCGCACGTCCGAGAGATGACGCGCGTAGGCCTCTCCCGCCTCCACGAGCCGCATGGATACAGCTTGCCTCGCGTCCGGGCCGAGCCGCCGCCGACTCACCGCGTACGGTACCCGCCGCCTCCTCCCCAGGTCGCTGGTGCCGGCGGATTGTCCGCAGGTCGCTTCTGAACGGCCGGAGGGGTGCCGCCGCCCCCTCAGGCTCTCGGTATGGCAGACAAGGACGAGCTCGGCAGAGCGGGCGAGGAACGCGCCGCCCGCTACTATCTCGACGACGGCTTCACACTGGTGGACCGCAATTGGCGCGGCAGCGCGGGAGAGATCGACATCGTCGCCGTCGACACCCGCCACGTCGTCGTGGTCGAGGTGAAGACGCGGCGCGGTGAGGGCTTCGGCCATCCCTTCGAGGCGATCGATGCTCGCAAGCGGGCGCGACTGTGGCGACTGGCCTGCGAGTGGATCGCGTCGCATCGGGATCTCGCGCAGGGACGGACACTGCGCATCGACGCGATCGCGGTGCTCGGGCCCGATCCCCGGACCGCGAGCCTGGAGCACATCGTCGACGTGGAAGTGCCGTGAGCCTCGGCCGCACGTGGTCGGTGTGCCTGGTGGGCGTCGACGGAGCGCTCGTCGAAGTCGAGGCCGACCTCTCGAACCAGACACCCGAGTTCAAGATCATCGGCCTTCCCGACAAGGCGCTCGGCGAGGCGGTGCGTCGCGTCCACAACGCGTGTGCGAACACCGGGACACCGCTGCCTCGGCGACGGCTCACGGTGAACCTCTCACCCGCGAGCCTGCCGAAGCAAGGATCCGGATTCGACCTGGCGATCGCCGTGGCATGCCTCGCGACCGACGTGCGACTCGACTCCGCGTCCCTGGCAGACACCGTGCACCTGGGCGAACTCGGGCTCGACGGCAGACTCAGGCCGGTCCCCGGCGCGCTGCCCGCGGTCCTCGCGGCCGCGAAGGCCGGATACCGTCGTGTCGTCGTGCCGTGGGGGAACCGTGACGAAGCGCGCCTCGTGACCGGCGTCGAGGTGATCGGAGCCGTCAACCTGGCCCAGGTGCTCGCCGTGCACGGCGCCGACATCGAGGTGCGCGAAGAAGAGCCCGTCGAAATCGCCGAGGAGACGATTCCTCCCGAGCGGGCACCCGATCTCAGTGACGTCATCGGCCAGCCGGAAGCCGTGGACGCCCTCGTGGTCGCCGCCGCGGGCGGTCATCATCTGATGATGTGCGGCCCGCCCGGGGCGGGCAAGACGATGCTCGCGCGGCGCCTACCCGGCATTCTTCCGGACCTCGACGACACTGCCGCGCTCGCGAGCGCATCGATCCGCAGCCTCTCCGGTGCGCGCGTCGTCGAACTCTCACGCACTCCGCCGTTCGAGGCACCCCACCACAGTGCCAGCATGGCCGCCCTCGTCGGCGGGGGCTCACGGACGCTGCGCCCCGGTGCGATCGCACGGGCGAGCGAGGGAGTCCTGTTCCTCGACGAGGCGGGCGAGTTCGCCGCAAGCGCGCTGGACGCCCTCCGACAGCCGCTCGAGAACGGCTCGATCGCAATCCATCGATCCGGCGTAAGCGCGACCTTCCCCGCGCGGTTCCAGCTCGTCCTGGCGACGAATCCCTGTCCGTGCGGCGACTACGGGATCCGCGGCGGTTCGTGCACCTGTCCGCCCGCCGCGATCAGGCGCTACCTCGGCCGGCTGTCCGGCCCGCTCCTGGACCGTATCGACATCCAGTTGACGCTGGCGCGGGTGTCCGTCGCGCATCGCAGCCGCAGCGCGTCGACCACCACGACCGCGCAGGCCAGGGCGCGCGTCGCCGAGGCTCGGGCGCGCACCGCACGGCGTCTCGCCGAAACACCGTGGCGCACCAACGCCGGGGTCCCGGGCGGCTGGCTTCGTGAGGGGCCGCAGGCGCCCGCGCCGGCGGTGCGGCGACCGCTCGACGCCGCACTGCACCGCGGAGCCCTCACACTCCGCGGATACGACCGAGTCCTCCGTGTCGCCTGGTCGCTCGCCGACCTCGCCGGGCGTGAGCAGTTGGCCGGCGAAGACGTGGGTCGAGCGCTGTTCCTCAAGAAGGGTCTCGTCCGATGACGCGCTTCGCCCTCGATGCCGCCACCGCTCGCCGAATCCTCGGCTCGCACTCCCCCGCAGAAGCCGACGACACCTCCGTGCGCGCCCGCTACGCCGCCGTCGTCTGGTCGCACCTCGTGGAGCCGGGCGACGGCGTCGCGGGCCGGCTGGTCGAAGCACACGGATGCGTCGAGGCTCTCGAGCTCGCCGTCGGCGGTGCGGCGACGGAGGTCCTCACGCGGCGCGATCTGGACGAGGCGCGCAAACGTTGGATGCCGCGCCTCGACGCAGACGAGATCGCCCGCGGTCTGCGCACTGCGGAGCGCCGCGCCGTCTCGATCGTCACCGCCGCGGATGCGCCGTGGCCCGAACAGCTCGACGATCTCGGCATCCACGCACCGCACTGCCTGTGGGTGCGGGGCGCTCCCGGTGTCCTCTCGCGGCTCCACCCGTCCGTCGCCGTCGTGGGAGCTCGCGCCGCGACCGCCTACGGCGAGCACGTCGCACTCGAGCTCGCCGCCGACCTCGCAGGCGGCGGCATCCCGGTGATCTCGGGCGGTGCGTACGGAATCGACGGCGCCGCTCATCGGGCAGCCGTGTCGGTCGGAGGGACGACGATCGCGCTCCTCGCGGGCGGCGTGGACCGCAGCTATCCCGCCGGTCACGCGGGCCTGATCGATGACGTCGCCCGGTCCGGTGCCGTGATCAGCGAGGTGCCGTGCGGCGCCAGCCCCACGAAATGGCGATTCTTGCAGCGCAACCGGCTCATCGCCGCGCTCAGCGACGCGATCGTCGTCGTCGAGGCCGGATGGCGCAGCGGCTCACTCAACACCGCGGGCCACGCCGCCGCGCTGTCGCGTCCGATCGGCGCGGTGCCCGGCCCGGTCACCTCGGCGGCATCCGCCGGAACCCATCGACTGCTGCGTGAGTACGACGCGACCTGCATCACCAGCGCGGCGGACGTCCGCGAACTCCTCGGGCTCGGCATCGCCCCCGGCGACGCGCGGGGAGCCGCTTCCGGAGCGCGCACCGACGACACGACGCGGGTGCGTGACGCCCTCAGCACGCGCGCGGGACGCTCCGCGGCGGAGGTCGCCCGACGGGCGGGGATGTCGGTCGAGGACGTCGCAGCCGTCCTGGGGCTGCTCGAGCTCGAAGGCACGGTCGAGAGCACGCCGACGGGCTGGCGGATGCCGCGCTCGGCCCGATGAGCAGTGCTCAGGTGTCGAGCGACAGCTCTTCGGGCAGGTGGAAGTCGCGCCGCTGGAGCTCCTCGACGTTGACGTCCTTGAACGTGAGGACCCGCACAGCCTTGACGAAGCGATCGGCACGGTAGATGTCCCACACCCACACATCGGACATCGAGATCTCGAAGTAGAAGTCGTGCTCGGTGTCGCGGCGGACGACGTTCACCTCGTTGGCGAGGTAGAAGCGCCGCTCGGTCTCGATCACGTACTGGAACTGAGAGACGACATCGCGGTACTCGCGGTACAGCGCGAGCTCCAGCTCACGGTCGTAGTCTTCGAAGACTTCGTCATCCATGGTGAATCCATCCTAGGGGGCGACCGGCGGCCGAGTCGGCCCGTACGCCGACGGCGGACGGGCGGTCAGAACAGCGTCGGCGCGCCCGTGATCGACCATGATGCGCGATGGTGCGCACTGATCCCGTGCTCCCGGATCGCCTCGCGATGATCGGGGCTCGCGTAGCCCTTGTTCCGCGCCCAGTTGTACGCCGGCAGCTCATCGTGCAACCCCGTCATCAGCGCGTCGCGCGCGACCTTCGCGATGACGGATGCCGCGGCCGCCGACGCGCAGTCGCGATCGGCTTTGATCACCGGCCTCACGCGAAGGCCCCATGCGCCCGCCGGCGAAATGTAGTCGTAGTTGCCGTCGAGGATCACGATCGCTTCCTCGGGGACGACGCCGTGCGCGCGCAGATCCGCGAGAGCCCGGAGCGAGGCGAGACCGAGCGCGCGCATGATCCCGATCTCGTCGATCTCCGCCGCGCTCGCCCAGCCCACCGCGCTCGCCGACACCCATGCCGCCGCGCGCGTCGCGACATCCGCCCGCTTCGGCTCGGGAACGAGCTTGGAGTCGCGGAGGCCCTGCGGGATGCGCTTGCGGGAGCGGGGTGCATCGATCACCGCGGCGCCGACGGCGACCGGACCCGCCAGTGCACCGCGCCCGACCTCGTCGCACGCGATGACGATCTCATGCTCGCGCAGGAGCCGGCGTTCGAGCGTCAGTCGCGGCTCGGCGACCGTCATGGGGCGGGCTCCTCCTCCGAGGGCGCAGGAACGCCGGAGAAGTCGTCGTGATGGAAGTCCAGCATGCCGAACCGATCGAGCGGCCAGGTGATGAGGAACGCGCGCCCCACGACGTTCTCGATCGGAACGAACCCCTCGCCCGGCTGATCCTGATTGAATCGCGAGTCCCGCGAACTGTAGCGGTTGTCGCCGAGGACCCACAGGCGGTCGTCGGGCACGACCACGTCGAACGGCTCGCCCGACGCGGCTGACTCTCCCGACGGCACCTTGATGTAGTCCGTCTCGTCGATCGCGACCCCGTTGATCGTGATCTGGCCGAGGGCGTTGCAGCACACGACATGGTCGCCCGGCAATCCGATGATGCGCTTGACCAGGTGGTCGTCACTGTCCGGAGCGGCGAGGCCCACAAGGGAGAGCACCCACTCCACTCCCTCGACGAATGGCGCGCGAGCCGGATCGCTGGAGGGAGGGAGCCACCCGCCCGGGTCCCGGAACACCACGATGTCGCCGCGGTCGTAGCCGCCGAAGCGCGGGGTGATCTCGTCCACCAGGATCCGGTCGTCGATGTGGAGCGTGTCCTCCATCGACCCCGACGGGATGTAGAACGACCGCACGAGGAACGTCTTGACCAGGAACGACACGAGAACGGCGATCAGGATGATCACCACGACATCGCGCAGGAAAGTCAGCCATCCGCGGCGACGTCGCTGGCCCGACGGGTCCCGGCGCGATCCCGACGACGACGCCTCGTCGGCGGAAGTCGTCTTTTCGGAGGTCATGCACGTTCCTTCACCGGCGCACCGCGGTTCGGTGGTCCGTCCTTCAAGGGTCGCACATTCGCGAGCCCCGGATGTGCGCGGGGGCCCACTTCGCGGAACGTCGTCGGCGTCTCCGCGAACGAAGAAACCCCGGACCATGTGGTCCGGGGTTTCGTGAAGCGGAACTCAGTTCTCGCGCTTCTCCTTGATCTTGGCCTTCTTGCCGCGGAGGTTGCGGAGGTAGTAGAGCTTGGCGCGACGCACGTCACCGCGCGTGACGACCTCGATGTGGTCGATCACCGGGGAGTGCACCGGAAACGTGCGCTCGACTCCGACCTGGAAGCTGATCTTGCGGACCGTGAAGGTCTCGCGCACGCCGTCTCCGGAGCGGCCGATCACGACGCCCTGGAAGACCTGGATGCGGGACCGGTTGCCCTCGGTGATGTTCACGTGCACCTTGACGGTGTCACCGGGCGCGAAGGCGGGGATGTCGGAGCGGAGCGAAGCCGCATCGACGGAGTCGAGGATCTGCATGATCGTTTCTCTCTGCGGCCGCCACAGGTCGACCGCGGGAAGTATCGGAAAATTGTTCGTGTGCCCAGGGCCGCGGGCGCAGAGCCGTGCGGCGGATTCCCCTGAGGCAGAACCTGGTCAGGGCACAAACATCCATTCTGCCACGGATGCCTCGGCCGGCCAAAACGTCGTCACGACGTGGGCGGCGCCTGCCTCTCCGTGACCACGATCACTTCACGTGCGGTCGCGGTCGATCCGGGCTCCGGGGCCGACGGCGGGATGTACGCCATTCCCTCCTCGGTGCGCAACAGCAGCCGGGACGGCTTGGCCTCGCTCCAGAGCTGCCACAGTTCGAGCCAGAAGAGCCCGACACCCACGAGAACCGCGGTGGCCATCACGGGGAACCACCAGGCCTGGTCGAAGAATCCGAGCGAGATGATCAGCAGATGCCACACCGCGAAGCCGAGCACATCCCACCACGACAGTGCGCGATGCGCTCGCACGGTGCCCCGCGCCCGCACGAGCAGGGTGAGCAGGAGCTGCCACAGGAAGACCCCCGGGACGGCGAACAGCATCCACACGAATCCCCAGCCGTTCGCACCGGAGATGATCCATCCGACGAACAGCCACAGCGGCAGGACGAAAGCGGCCGGAATCATCCAGCCGAAGAATCCACGGCGAAGCCACATGGTGAGATGGTACGCCCGCCGGGCCTCTGCGGCACCCGTTCGCGGGCAGCCCGGAGCATCCTCACAGCGGACGACGTCCGCGTCGGAGAGAATGGACGAGACACGAGAGGAACCACATGATCGAGCTGCGCACTCCGGCCGAGATCGAGGCGATGAAACCGGCCGGCCGATTCGTCGCGGAGACCCTGGCGACACTGCGCGACGAGACGAAGGTGGGCACGAACCTCCTCGCGATCGACCGCCGTGCGCACGACATGATCCGTCAGGCCAGTGCCGAGTCGTGCTACATCGACTACCATCCCTCGTTCGGCGCGAGCCCGTTCGGCAAGGTCATCTGCACGTCGATCAACGACGCGGTGCTCCACGGGCTCCCGTTCGACTACGACCTCCGCGACGGCGACCTGGTCACGCTGGACTTCGCCGTCTCGATCGACGGCTGGGTGGCCGACTCCGCCGTCTCGTTCGTCGTCGGAACACCCCGCGACGAGGACCTCGCGCTGATCGACACGACACAGCGAGCGCTCGCAGCGGCGATCGCGGCCGCGACCGTGGGCAACCGCATCGGCGACATCTCCGCGGCGATCGCCGACGTCGCCCATGGAGACGGCTACTCGATCAACACCGACTTCGGCGGACACGGAGTCGGACGCGAGATGCACGGCGACCCGCACGTCGCGAACGACGGCAAGCCCGGCCGCGGCTATCCGCTGCGTGACGGGCTCGTGCTCGCGCTCGAGCCCTGGTTCCTGCAGACGACGGACCGGCTCGTCACGGATCCCGACGGCTGGACCCTCCGCTCGGCCGACGGATCACGCGGCGCTCACTCCGAGCACACCGTGGCGATCACCGCCGCCGGCACCGTCGTCCTCACCGACCGTTCCTGGCTCGGGGTCGACTGACTCACGCGCGGATCCGGACCACGACGACCGCGGACCGGCCCGGGAGTACGGCGACACCGTCCTCGACCGCGGCCGCGGCATCCGTCGCCAGCACGATCTCCCACCCGGGCGGCACCGGCTGGCTGACCGACGACGTCGAGAAGTTCACGAGCACCTGCACTCCGGGTCGCTCGAGCCGGAACCATCTCGCCTGCTCGTCCGCGGACGCCGTCACGCGACGGAAGTCGGGATCGGTGAGCGCCGGAATCTCTCGGCGCAGCCCGAGGAGCCGGCGATAGAGCTCGAGGATCCGGGCGTGCGGCTCGGCGTCCCGCTCGGCCCAGTTCAGGCGCGAGCGCGAGAAGGTCTCAGGATGCTGCGGATCGGGGACGACCGACTCGTCCCAGCCCATACGGGCGAACTCGGCCTTGCGACCGCGCGCGGTCGCTTCGCCGAGCTCAGGCTCGGGGTGCGAGGTGAAGAACTGCCACGGCGTGGAGGCACCCCACTCCTCCCCCATGAACAGCATCGGGGTGAACGGAGCGAGCACGGTCAGCACCGCCGCGATCGCGAGACCGCCGGGATCGAGCGTCTGCGACAGGCGGTCCCCCGCTGCGCGGTTGCCGATCTGGTCGTGGTCCTGCGAGAAGGTCACCAGCCGCCACGTCGGGATGCGCGGATCGATGGGGTGGCCGTGATCGCGTCCCCGGAACGACGAATACGTCCCGTCGTGGAAGAACCCGCGGGTCGAGGCCTTGACGAGAGCCGAGAGCGGGGCGAAGTCGGCATAGTAGCCGCTCGTCTCGCCCGTGAGCGCGACGTGGAGCGCGTGGTGGTAGTCGTCGTCCCATTGGGCGTCCAGACCGTAGCCGCCGGCCTCACGGGCCGTGACGAGGCGGGCATCGTTGAGATCACTCTCCGCGATGAGGGTCAGCGGGCGGCCGAGATGCGCGCTGAGCGCGCCCACGGTCTCGGCGAGCTCCTGCAGGATGTGCAGCCCGCTTCGATCCTTCAGGGCGTGGACGGCGTCGAGGCGGAGGCCGTCCACGTGGAAATCCCGCAGCCACATGACGGCGTTGTCCAGGATGTATCTGCGCACCTCGGGTTCGTCGAGATCCACCGACGAGCCCCACGTGTTGGATTCCGCGTCGCGCAGATAGGGTCCGTACTCGGGCAGGTAGTTGCCGCTGGGCCCGAGGTGGTTGTAGACGACGTCCTGGATCACCCCGAGCCCGGCCGCGTGGCAGGCGTCCACGAAGCGCTGGTAGGACGCCGGCCCGCCGTACGCCTCGTGCACGGCGAACCACAGCACGCCGTCGTAGCCCCAGTTGTGGACGCCGTTGAAGGCGTTCACGGGGAGGAGCTCCACGAAGTCGACGCCGAGGTCCACGAGATGGTCGAGGCGGGCGGCGGCAGCATCCAGCGTTCCCTCCTCCGTGAAGGTCCCGACGTGGAGTTCGTACACGACGGCACCGGCGAGCTGGCGTCCGGTCCACGTCGTGTCCTGCCACGTGTGGGCGGTCGCATCGAACACGGCGCTCAGCTCGTGCACGCCGCGCGGCTGGCGGCGCGACCGGGGGTCGGGACGCACCGGCCCGCCGTCCAGGACGAATCCGTACTCCTCACCCTCGCGGAGCGCGGTGTCGCTGCGCCACCACCCGTCGGCCGCGGGGCGCATCGGGAGCGTTCCCCCGCTCTGCGGCGCGTGAAGGGCGACGCTGCCGGCCCGCGGCGCCCACACCGCCGGGATCACGACTCGTCCTCCGCAAGGAGCGCCACAGGATAGCGGTCGAAGAGCGCCTCGAGCGGGGTCTCGCCGCCCGCCAGGCGCCGCCCCGTGAGGACGTCGGTCAGGGGTCGCTTCCTCGTCATCAGCACCGTGTCCTCCCACGCTGATCCGGATGCCTCGCCTCGGCGCGCGAGGCCGACCGGCAGCCTCGTCGCCACCGCCACGACCCCGCCACGATCCACCGCGATCGCGTGGCGGGCGGCGCCGCCGGAGACGGAGGCCGCGGCGTAACGCGTGAAGAGTTCGGGGCGGTCTCGCCGCAGGCGCAGCGCACGAGCGGTCACGAGGAGCTTCGCCGCGCCGCTCGCGTCCACCGGCGGGAGCTCTCCCGTCTCGATGCGTCCCAGGATGCCGCGACGCTCGGCGAAGTCGACCGGCCGTCGATTGTCGGGGTCCACGAGGCTCTGCTCCCACAGTTCGCTGCCCTGGTATACGTCCGGCACGCCCGGACCCGTGAGCTGCAGCAGCTTTGCCGAGAGCGCGTTCGACCAGCCGGCCGCGGCGATCTCCGAGACGAACGTCTCGATGAGGGCGGAGACCGTCGGGTCGTCGAAGGCCGCGTCGACCAGCGCGTGCATGCGCGCCTCGAACGCGGCGTCCGGATCGAGCCAGGATGTCGCATCCCCCGCCTCCCTCGCGGCCTTCTCGGCGTAGGCATGGAGGCGCTCGCGCGACGCCGGCCAGGCACCGATCACCGCCTGCCACAGCAGCGCGTCCAACGGGCCGTGCCCGGTGGTGGCGGCATCTCTCAGCCGAGTGAGGACCTCGTCCCAGCGGCGGGGGATCTCGGAGAGGACGGACAGGCGAGCGCGTACATCCTCGCCGCGCTTGGTGTCGTGGGTGGAGAGCGTCGTCATGCCGTGGGGCCAGGCGGCGTGCCGCCGCGCCTGGGCGCTGTGGAAGGCATCGACCTCGAGCGCGAAGACCGACGGATCTGCACCGACCTCGGTGAGCGTCCCGAGTCTGGTCGCACGGTAGAACGCGGTGTCCTCGACGCCCTTGGCCATGACCATTCCGCTGGTCTGCTGGAAGCGCAGCGCCGCGGGATGCCTCGGATCGGCAAGCCGCGGCACGACCCGGTCGAAGGCGGGGGCGAGGTCTGGCCGATGCTCCCTGGCGGCGGCCACCGCGTCGTCGAGGTGCTCCCGTCCGGCGGGAAGATAGGACCGGTACACGGGGAATCGCGCGAGGAGCTCGGCCACGGCGTCCTCCGTCGCCGCGTCGTCCGCCGCGTCGAGCTCACGGGCGATCCGGCGCACCTCCGACCGCAGAATGCCGTCGGCGATCCCACGCTTGGTCTCGGCGATGAGCGCGTGCCATGGCGCAGCGGGCGGAAGACCGGACTCCTGCCGGAGGCGCGCGTCCAGTCCATCGAGCTCGACCTCGCCGTCGGGGTCGACGAGGACGCGGTCGATCTCCGCGAGCGCCTCGTAGCCGGTCGTCCCCTCAGCGGCGAAGAAGGACGGGAGGTCCTCGCCGTGCTCCAGGATCTTCTCGACCAGCACGTACGCGCCGTCCGTGAGCTGCGCGAGCCGATCGAGATACTCGACGGGCGCACGGAGGCCGTCCGGGTGATCGACCCGCAGTCCGTCCACGAGCCCGGTTTCGAACCAGCGAGCGATCTCGCCGTGGGTCCGCGCGAACACCTCGGGGTCTTCCACGCGGACGGCGGCGAGGCTCGAGACGCCGAAGAAGCGCCGATAGTTGAGGTCGGTCGCCTCACGGCGCCACGACATCAGCTCGTAGTGCTGCCGCCCGTGCACGGTGAGGACGTCGGCACCGTCTTCCGTCGACCCCGGCGCGAGGGGGAACCTGTGGTCGTAGTAGCGCAGCTCGCCGGCCTCGAGTCGAAGGGAACCGGCCGCCGCGGCATCCGTCAGCTCCTCCCCGAGCACCGGAATGCGCACCCGGCCCTTGCCGAAGTCCCAGTCGATGTCGAAGGACGACGCGAAGGCGGACGCCCGACCGTGCATCAGGACGTCCCACCACCAAGGATTCTCGACCGGGCGCGCGACCCCGACGTGGTTCGGGACGATGTCGACCAGCACGCCGAGCCCGGCGGCGCGGAAGACGCGCGAAGCCCGCTCGAGACCCTCGGGGCCCCCGCGAGCCGGATCGATGCGGGTCGGATCGACCACGTCGTAGCCGTGGTCGGAACCCTCGGACGACGCCAGGATCGGCGACAGGTACACCGCGTCGACGCCGAGGCCGACGAGGTAGTCGGCCAGGCCGGCCGCGTCGTCGAGCGTGAACGACGGCCGGATCTGCAGTCGGTAGGTCGAGGTGGGGCGGAATCCGGGCACGCGTCCTCCTCAGCGGCTGAGCTCTGCGCGCGGCGCGGCGCCGGGCACCTCGTCGGGACCGGCGACGCTGGTCACGGCGAGAGAGGCGGCGACCGTGTGCCCGACCTCGGGCTCCGGCAACTCGTGCTCCCGCAGCACCATGAGCGACCGCCCGGGGACGGCGAGCGACGAACCCGGCTCAACGGGTGCGGTGTTCGCGTGCTCGCCCGCGGTGTCGACGACGACGTCCCACTTGGGACTGAATTCATCGGCCGGGATCTGGAAGTCGACGACGTCGTCGCCCGCGTTGAACAGGATGATGAAGTGGTGATCGGAGATGGCGGCGCCCCTCCGGTCGCGCTCGCGGATCCCGTCGCCGTTGAGGAACACGGCGACGGCCCGGCCGAATCCGGAGTCCCAGTCCTCGGGCTGCATCTGGCTGCCGTCGGGCCGGGCCCACACGATGTCGGGGATCGGCGCTCCCTCTTCGCGCCGCACCGGGCGACCGTCGAAGAACCGGCGACGGCGGAACGTCGGGTGCTCGCGGCGCAGGCGCGCGAGCGCCGCGGTGAACTCGACGAGCGGATGATCCGCGGAGGACCAGTCGACCCAGGTGATCTCGTTGTCCTGCGCGTAGCCGTTGTTGTTGCCGCCCTGGGTGCGCCCGAGCTCGTCTCCGTGCAGCAGCATCGGGACGCCCTGCGACAGCATCAGGGTGGCGATGAAGTTGCGCTGCTGACGGGCCCGCAGCGTCAGCACGTCGGGGTCGTCGGTCGGCCCCTCGACGCCGCAGTTCCACGACCGGTTGTCGTCGGCACCGTCGCGTCCGTCCTCGCCGTTGGCGTCGTTGTGCTTGTCGTTGTACGACACGAGGTCTCGCAGCGTGAAGCCGTCGTGGGCGGTGACGAAGTTGATGGATGCCACGGGCCGGCGCCCCGAGTGCTCGTACAGGTCGGCGGAACCGGTGAGCCGGGAGGCGAACTCGCCGAGGGCCTGCGGCTCTCCCCGCCAGAAATCACGGACGGTGTCGCGGTACTTGCCGTTCCACTCGGTCCACTGGGGTGGGAAGTTGCCCACCTGATATCCCCCGGGTCCCACATCCCACGGCTCGGCGATGAGCTTGACCTGGGACACCACCGGATCCTGCTGGACGAGCTCGAAGAACGTGGCGAGGCGATCGACCTCGTAGAACTCGCGGGCGAGCGTGGAGGCGAGGTCGAAGCGGAACCCGTCGACGTGCATCTCGAGGACCCAGTAACGCAGGGAGTCCATGATCAGCTGCAGGGTGTGGGGGTTGCCGGCGTTGAGGCTGTTGCCGGTCCCGGTGTAGTCGGTGTAGTACCGCTTGTCCTTCTCCTCGAGGCGGTAGTAGGCCTCGTTGTCGATGCCGCGCATGGACAACGTCGGGCCGAGATGGTTGCCCTCGGCCGTGTGGTTGTAGACGACGTCGAGGATGACTTCGATACCGGCCGCGTGCAGCGCCTTCACCATGCCCTTGAACTCCTGCACCTGCTGGCCGAGCTGACCGCTCGAGGCGTAGGAGTTCTGCGGAGCGAAGAACGCGATGGTGTTGTAGCCCCAGTAGTTCGACAGGCCCTTCTCCTCCAGCACGGAGTCGTTGACGAACTGGTGGACCGGCATGAGCTCGATAGCGGTGACACCGAGCTTCTGCAGGTGCTCGATGATCGCGGGGTGCGCTATCCCACTGTAGGTTCCCCGGATCTCCTCGGGGATGTCGGGGTGCAGTTCGGTCAGTCCGCGCACGTGGGCCTCGTAGATGAAGCTCTCCGCATACGGGGTCTTGGGCTGGCGGTCCCCGCTCCAGTCGAAGAACGGATTGACGACGACGCCCTTCATCTGGTGTGCCGCGGAATCCTCGTCGTTGCGGGAGTCCGGGTCCCCGAAGTCGTACCCGAACACCGGCTGTCCCCAGGTCACCTGGCCGTCCACGGCCTTCGCGTAGGGATCGAGCACGAGCTTGTTCGCGTTGAACCGCTTCCCGGACGCCGGGTCGTACTCGCCGTGGACGCGGAAGCCGTAGCGCTGTCCGGGCTGCACCGTCGGCAGGTAGCCGTGGTGGACGAAAGCGTCGACGTCGACCAGCGGCACCCTCGTCTCGGTTCCGTCGTCGTCGAAGAGGCACAGCTCGACGCTCTCGCCGCCCTCGCTGAAGAGGGCGAAATTCGTCCCGCTGCCGTCGAAGGTCGCTCCGAGCGGGTAGGGGGATCCGGGCCAGACCTGCATGCGACCTCCACGTGTGACGAGGACTTCACGATATCGAGGACGACAGATCCGAATCGGGGCTGGTCATCGGGCATCGGGTGAGGTAGGCGGCCCACCGCTCGCATTCTCACATGGTCGACCCGCTGCCCGGCGGACGGGATCGAGGGGCAGCGCCTAGCCCTCGGGAAGCAGGTCGGGGCGGAGTGCGCGAGTGCGGGCCAGGCTCTGCTCGCGCCGCCAGGCCGCGATGGCGCCGTGATTGCCGCCGAGGAGCACGGAAGGCACCTCGTGGCCTCGCCAGACCGCGGGCTTGGTGTAGCTCGGGTACTCCAGAAGCCCGCCCTCGTGGGACTCCTCGACGAGGCTCTGCGGATTGCCGACGACTCCGGGCACGAGCCGGGATACCGCCTCGACGACAGCCATCGCGGCGACCTCACCGCCGTTGAGCACGTAGTCGCCGAGACTGATCAGCCGGACACGACCGCGGGCCGAGTAGTGGTCGACGACCCTCTGATCGATCCCCTCGTACCGTCCGCACGCGAAGACGAGGTGGCTCTCCTGCGCGAGCTCGCGCGCCATCGACTGCGTGAACAGCTCGCCCGCCGGGGAGGGTACGAGGAGCACCGCGTCGTCGGTCAGCACCTCGTCCAGCGCTTCACCCCACGGCTCCGGCTTCATCACCATTCCGGCGCCGCCGCCGTAGGGGGTGTCGTCGACCGTCCGATGACGGTCGTGGGTCCACTCACGCAGGTCGTGGACGCGAAGATCCAGGATGCCCCGATCCCGCGCCTTCCCGATGAGCGAGACGTCGAGGACATCGAAGAACGCCGGGAAGATCGTGACGATGTCGACGCGCATGGGATCGAGTCTAGGCATCCGCTCGCCGGCGGACCGGCAGGGGATGCCGCGGCTCAGGCGTCGGTCGGCTCGTCATCGCGCGGACCCGCCTCGTCGCCGGGGATGTCCTCGAAGAGGCCCGCCGGCGGCGTCACCACGACGCGGCCGCCCGGGACGTCGACCTCGGGCACGATCGCCTTCACGAAGGGCACGAGCACCTCGCGCGCCTCGCCCGAGGCGTCCTCCCCCGTCGTCCGGACGATGAGGAGATCCTGCGCCGGCATATGGTCCACGCGCACGACACGACCCACCGTCTCGCCGTCTCGGACCACAGCGAGGCCGACCAGCTGGTGATCGAACCACGCGTCGTCCTCGGTGGGATCGGCAGCGGTGTCCTGGTCGACCCAGAGGATCGCGCGGATGAGCTCCTCGGCCGCACCGCGGTCGTCGACGCCCTCGAAGAACGCCACGGGATGAGAGTTCATCCAGCGGAACTCGCGCACCGTGAGGGGCTTGCCGTGCCATGGCGAGGACTCGGGAACCTGGAGTGTGAAGGTCGCCCCGGGGGTGAATCGTCCCTCGGGGTCGTCGGTGTACAGCTCGAGCTTGATCGCGCCCTTGAGGCCGTGGGCCTTGACCAGGCGTCCGACGCGGAGTTGCGTCTTTCCGGTGGGCGCGGGAGCCTTCACCGGATCGTCCGGGCCATCGCCCGGCTCGAGAGCGTCGCCTGACACCTCAGTCGTCCGCGACGTCGACGCGGACGCGCCTGCCGTCGGCGAGCGCGCTGATGAGGGTGCGCAGGGCTTTGGCCGTGCGTCCGCCGCGCCCGATCACGCGACCCCGGTCATCGGGGTGGACGTGCACCTCGAGGACGTCGCCTCGCGGCGACGTGGACGAGTCGATCCGCACGGCGTCGGGGTGATCGACGATCCCCTTGACGACGTGCTCGAGCGCGGCGGCCAGCAACGGATTACTCGGCGGACTCGGCGGACTCGGCGGCCTCGTCGGCCGCGTCGGTCGCCTCGTCGGCGGGAGCCTCGGCGGGCTCCTCGGTCTTCTTCTCGGCCTTGGGCTTGATGACCGACTTCTTGGACGAGTCGACCTCGAAGGCGCCCTTGTCCTCGCGGGTCTTCACGGTCGACACGGCGTTCTTGTCGCCCTTGAAGGTGCCCCAGTCGCCGGTGAGCTTGAGGATCGCGAGGACCTGCTCGGTGGGCTGTGCGCCGACACCCAGCCAGTACTGCGCGCGCTCCGAGTCGACCTCGATGAACGAGGGCTCCTCGGTCGGGTGGTACTTGCCGATCTCCTCGATCACGCGACCGTCGCGCTTGGTGCGCGAGTCGGCGACGACGATGCGGTAGTAGGGCGCACGGATCTTTCCAAGGCGCTTGAGACGAATCTTGACAGCCACGATTCTCCTGAATGTGTGGGAAGTGAACGAACCGGACGTCCGGGAGAGTGGGGTGCACACCCGGCGGAAGCTCTGAGGAGGACCTCCCCGCTGGATAGAGGGTCGAGCGGGTGATCCGACCCTTTATTCTGCCAGATCGCAAGAGGCCCCGCGAACCGGCCTCGCGAACGGGCACGAGAACCCGCCGCCGCGCCGATGACGCGCCGTGCGGCGAACCGCCCTCGCGGGCGCGCGCCCGTGCCAAACTGTCGCCATGACGGTGCCCTTCGCGACATCCTCCCGCTCCTCCGTCGGGCTCGAATGGGAGCTCATGCTCGCCGACGGGGACACCGGGGATCTCGCGCCCCGAGCACCCGAGGTGCTCGCCGACCTCGAGGAGCGCACGGCGCTCGAGCGCTACACCGTGACCGGAGAGCTCCTCACGAACACGGTGGAGGTGACGAGCGGCATCGGCGACACGGTGGCGGCCGCCGTCGACGACATCGCCGACGCGATCGCCGCCGTCCGGACCGAGACGACGCCGCTCGGGGTCGAGCTCCTCTGCGCCGGCAGCCATCCCTTCGCGCAGTGGTACGACCAGCAGATCACCGACAAGACGCGCTACCACAAGCTCATCGAGCGCACCCAATGGTGGGGGCGCAACATGATGATCTGGGGCATCCACGTGCACGTCGGGGTGGACGACGTGCACAAGGTCTTCCCGATCATCAACGCGCTCGCGGTGTACCTTCCCCATCTCCAGGCGCTCTCCGCGTCGAGCCCGTTCTGGGCGGGCGAGCGGACCGGGTACGCCTCCAACCGCTCCCTCGTCTTCCAGCAGCTGCCGACGGCGGGACTTCCCTGGCCCCTCGAGTCGTGGGCCGAGTTCGAGGGATACCTCGACGACCTCGTGCGCACCGGCGTGATGGAGGATGCCACCGAGGTGCGGTGGGACATCCGCCCCGCGCCGCGCTGGGGAACCATCGAGGTGCGCGCGTGCGATGGCATGTCCACCCTGCCCGAACTCGCCGCCGTCGCGGCGCTCGTGCAGTCCCTGGTCGAGCACTTCTCGCGCGAGCTCGACGAAGGACGCGGCATCCCCCAGCTCCAGCCGTGGTTCGTGCGGGAGAACAAGTGGCGCGCCGCCCGGTACGGGCTCGACGCCCGGGTGATCGTCGACCGCGACGGCACGCAGGTTCCGGTCTCAGAGCATCTTCGGGACACACTCGAGCAGCTCGAGGACATCGCCGTGGAGCTCAAGTGCGTGCGCGAGCTGGCCGGCATCCGCACCATTCTCGACGAGGGTGCCAGCTACGCCCGGCAGCTCCGCGTGGCGGATGCCGCAGACGGCGACCTGCGGGAGGTCGTCCGGCACCTGATCCGGGAGTTCCGATCGGGCCCGACGCTGCGCGAGCACCTGGCCGGCACCGCCTAGGCGGATGCGGGCGCGGTGGCGGGACCGACGATGCCCTCCACCGTGAAGTGGGACATCCCGTGCTCGGTCTTCTGCCAGTAGTGCGGTTTGGTGATGAGCTGCCACAGCGCCTTGTACGACGCGAGCGAGTGGAGCAGCCAGTAGACGGGATTGAGGATCGCCCACCCGACGAGCCAGAACGCGCCCCGCTTGTACGGGCCCATCATGTTCAGGTACACCATCAAGGCGTTGCCGATGAAGAAGTTGAGCAGGCAGATCCAGAGGATGACGGGCGGGAACTCGGGTGCCGGATTCGCCCACGGGATGAGGAACGACACGACGGTGAGGGCGGTGAAGGGGATCACGCCGAGGAACGTCAGCGGCGTGCCCGCGATGAGCAGGCTGAACGACGCGAACCGCCGCAGGCCGATCCGCCGGATCAACGCGAACGGCCGACGCGCGTGGACGAGCGCGGTCTGCATGTAGCCCTTGATCCAGCGGCTGCGCTGGCCGATGAAGATCCCCAGACGGGAGGTCGCCTCCTCCATCGTCGTCGAGTCCACGACGCCCACGCGGTAGCCGAGCGCGCTCGCCCGGATGCCGAGATCGGCGTCCTCCGTCACGTTGTAGGGATCCCAGCCGCCGAGCTCGCGCAACGCGGCCGTGCGGAAGTGGTTCGACGTGCCGCCCAGCGGGATCGGCAGGTCCCGAACGTCCAGGCCCGTGAGCATGTAGTCGAACCAGTAGCTGTACTCGAGGGCGAACATGCGCGTGAGGACGTTCTCGCGCGCATTGAAGTAGTTGAGTGCCGCCTGCATGACCACGACCGACGGGTCCGCCCGGGAGAAGGCGACGACGGTTTTCTTCAGCTGGTCGGGCTCGGGCGCGTCCTCAGCGTCGTAGATCACGAGGAACTCGCCGCGCGCGACATCCAGACCGACGTTGCAGGCGCGGGGCTTGGTCTGCGGCGATCCCTTGGGCACGGTGACCACCAGGAAGTGCGCCGGCGGGTCCGATTCCGCGATCGCGTCGCGCGTCTCCGAGTCCTCCTCCTCCACGAGGATGATCACTTCGAGCTTCTCGGTCGGGTAGTCCAGTCGCCCCAGGTTCTCGACGAGGCGTCCGACGATGCGCGCCTCCCGGAACACCGGGACGAGCACGGTGTACATCGGAAGCTTCTCGTCGCCGAGCGCTGCGATCTCGTCGGGCCGCACGCGTGCCACCAGGTCGTACCGCGAACCGCGGAGGGCGATGAAGAACTTGAACAGCGTGCTGGCGAGGAAGACCACACTCGCGATGCCGATGAGGACGAGCGCGGTGGTGAGCGGCCACACGATCGCACACGCGATGAGGATGACGAGCAGGAGGACACCGATCACCTTCTGCGACGTGGACAGCACGTAGCGGGCGGAGAGCACCGGGTCCAGTCGATAGAGGCCATCGGCCGCCTGCTCAGCGTACTCGGCGCGGAAGACCTCGGTGAGAGCGGCGACGATCGCGCCCTGCTCGACCCGTCGCTCCTGGATGGGCGCGTCGACGATCTGCTCGATGCGCGCGCGCCGACGCGGGGCCAGCGGGCTGGATGCGGCCACCTCGACGACGCCGGCGACCCGGCGTACGGGCATCCAGCCCTCGTTCGCGTAGGTGACCCGAAGCTGCGGGTCCAGCAGCCGCCGGTCGACCTCGATGGCGTCGGTCACCACGCGCCTCCCGTCAGCGTCCGCATCCACGCGGCCACGGTCGCGTTGTCGAATGCCTGAGCCCACCCGATCACCCACAGCAGCACCGAGGTCGCGCAGACCACCACGACGCTCGCGACCGTCGCCGGCTGGGGCACGACCGCCACCGCGACGAGGAGCATCAGAAGGTAGTTGATGCCCGCGACCCCCGGAGGCGTCAGCCCCACGATGAAGGCGACGAGGATCATCGCGGTCATCACCGGGGCGACGAGGCCCACGCCGGGATACCTGAGCGCGAGGGAGGTGAGCACGACGACGACCGTCGGGGCCAGATAGAGCAGACCGGAGGGGCTCACGAGGTACGAGGAGACCTCCGCGGCGCGGTCGGGGTTCCACTCCACGGTGCCGCCGACCATCGCGAGCGGGCCGAGCCCGAACGCGACCCCCAACAGGACGAGCGAACCGATCAGCGCAACGGTCGGAAAGGCGACGACGATCGCGTTGGCGGTGCGCGAGGCCGAGCGCGAGCGCACGAGGAAAGCCGCCGCCACGGCCGCCGCGATCGCGACGAACAGACCGGTGGAGTCGGACAGCGCCGAGCACGCGAAGAGGAGGCCGGCGCGGAATCCGGCCTGGGTGTTCGCGTATGTCACGAAGCGCACGAGATCGACCATCCCCACCCCGAAGAAGGTGAGGCCGAGCGCTGCCTCGAAGCTCGTGGTCATCACGTACGCGAACATGGGAGTCAGCGCGAGGGTCAGGATGAACACGACCCGTACCGGCCGGGAGAAGTCCTTGCGCTGCATGGACTGGATGATGAGCTGGATCAGGAAGCCGCCGACCAGGGCACCCGCGATTCCGAGACCGAAGGCGCCGCCGGGGATGATCACCGCGAGAACACTGGTGAGCATGGGGTACAGCTCGGCAAGAGCCACGACGTCGGACGAGCCCCAGGGCAGACTGTCCACCCGCTGCGCGAGCGCGCCGTTGGCCGTTCCGCTCCAATCGCCGCCCGACGCGATCTGGAACCAGACGGCGACGGCCACGAACGGCAGCGCAGCGAGGAGCCGCAGCCCCCAGCGCAGCGACGCCCTGCGCGGGTACTTCTGGATCCGCCCCGAGTCGCTCTCGACGAACAGCGGCGCGTCGCGGGCGAAGACGCTTTCCACCGTGGTCACTTCGTCCTGCCGATCCCCCCAGATCGATTGCGGTCCCCAGTGCGCCGAAACGCTGTCTCCCCCACCGTAGCGAACCGGAGCAGGATCGGGGACGCGTGCGCGCGGGTCAGCCCTTGCCGAGCATCTTCTGCAGCTCGGCGAGGTCCGCCTCGCTCGGTCCGCCCTGTGCGCCGCCGAGGCCGAAACCCGACCCGGTGGGTGCGGCGGGGGCGGCAGCGATGCCGGCGTTCTCGGCGGCGCGCTTGGCCGGGTTGCCCGACCGCGAGCCCTTGGCCTTCTGCTGCTTGCCGCGCTTGGCCGAGGCGCCCGGTCGTCCGGCGCCGGGAATCGGCCCCATGCCGGGGATGTTGGGCACCCCGCCGCGCGCAACGGTCTTCATCATCTTGGCCGCCTGATCGAAACGCTGTACGAGCTGGTTGACGTCGGTCACCGTCATCCCCGAGCCGCGGGCGATCCGCAGTCGGCGAGAGCCGTTGAGCACCTTCGGGTTGCGACGCTCGACCGGGGTCATGGAGCGGATGATCGCCTCGGTGCGATCGATCTCGCGCTCGTCGAAGTTCTCGAGCTGGTCCTTCATGGATCCCATGCCGGGGAGCATCCCCAGCATCTTCTTCATGGAGCCCATCTTCTTCATCTGCTGCATCTGCTCGAGGAAGTCCTCGAGCGTGAAGGTCTCGGTCGCGATCTTCTCGGCGACCTTCATCGCCTCCGCCTCGTCGAACGCCTGCTGGGCCTGCTCGATGAGGGTGAGGATGTCGCCGAGGTCGAGGATGCGGCTCGCCATGCGATCCGGGTGGAAGGCCTCGAGGTCGTCGAGCCCCTCGCCCGTGGAGGCGAAGATGATCGGCCGCCCGGTGACCGAGGCGACCGACAGCGCCGCACCGCCGCGGGCATCGCCGTCGAGCTTGGACAGCACGACCCCGGTGAAGTCGACGCCGTCTTGGAACGCTTTGGCGGTGTTGACGGCGTCCTGACCGATCATCGCGTCGATGACGAACAGCACCTCGTCGGGGTCGGTGGCCTTGCGGATGTCCGATGCCTGCTTCATCAGCTCGGCGTCGACGCCGAGGCGCCCGGCGGTGTCGATGATGACGACGTCGTGCTGCTGACGGCGGGCGACCTCGACTCCGTCGCGCGCGACGCGCACGGGGTCTCCGACGCCGTTACCGGGCTCGGGTGCGTAGATCGCGGCGCCGGCGCGCTCGGCGACCACCTGGAGCTGGTTCACGGCGTTGGGACGCTGGAGGTCGGCGGCGATGAGGAGCGGCGTGTGGCCGTCCTTCTCGAGCATCTTCGCCAGCTTCCCGGCGAACGTCGTCTTGCCGGAGCCCTGGAGTCCGGCGAGCATGATGACGGTGGGCGGGTTCTTGGCGAACCGGAGTCGGCGCTGCTCGCCGCCCAGGATCGCGACGAGCTCTTCGTTGACGATCTGCACGACCTGCTGGGCGGGGTTCAGCGCCCGATTGACCTCGTCCCCCAGCGCCCGTTCGCGCACCTTGGCGGTGAATTCCTTCACCACCGGCAGCGCGACATCCGCGTCGAGCAGGGCGCGGCGGATCTCGCGCACGGTGCCGTCGACGTCGGCGGGCGTGAGCTTGCCCTTGGTGCGCAGATTGCGGAAGGTCTCGGTGAGCCGGTCGGAGAGAGTGCCGAATGTCGCCATGGTTCCCCGATTCTACGCGAGCGGATGCCGCATCCCGGCGCGGCGAGGTCAGTCGGCCGGTTCGGGCCCGAGCTCCTGGAACAGGGTGAGCTGCAGGTCGGCGGGACCGCGCAGACGGGCGTTCAGCGAGCGCCACGGCGTGAGGCGGACGGATGCCTCGACCTCGGCTCCGGCATCCGACAGGCGTTCGGCCGCGGACGCGGTGTCGTCGACTTCGAGCGCGATCCGGATGCGCTCGCTCGGCGCGTCGCCGTCGGTCTCGACGCGGTCGATGAACGCGACCTGGCCGGGGTTGGCGATCTCGAGCGTCGCCCGCCCGGCATCGAGGATCGCCACCCGCGCGCCACCCTCTGCCTCGTACGCCTCGGCCTGCGGCATCCCCACGACGTCGCGGTAGAACGCGAGGGTGTCGTCGAAGTCCGGAGCCTGCACCACAACGCGCAGCTGGCGCACGGCGCCGCGCGTGTGCGACACATCGATCCCCGAGGCCGCGTCGGCGGCGCGCGCGAGGAAGCGCACGAGCGAGGTCACCCCCGCGCCGTCGTGGGACCACGCCTCGATCGCGGAGAGGACCGCCCCGCCCCACGCCGCGCCCGCGACGTCGGCGCGCAGCCGATCGGCTCCGCCCCGTGAGAGACGCGCCGCGACCGTGTGCGCGATGCGCGAGCGCCGGAGCGAGGCCTCGCGCTCCAGTTCGGCCTCGAGCCCCATTGCCGTCGCGTTGACGACGGCGAGAGCCAGGCTGTCCGGCGCGAACCCCGAGGCGATGTCGAGGACCGCGGCGCGCACGGCTGCCGAGGCATCCTCGCCGTCGTCCGCCGCGAGGCGTGCGTCGAGGAGGTCCAGCCGCTCGTCGAGGCCCGCCCAGAGGATGTCCGACTTCGAGCCGAAGTAGTTGAAGAAGCTCGAGCGGCTCACGCCGGCGCGCGTCGTGATGTCGGCGATCGACGTCTGTTCGAAGCCCTTCTCGAGGAAGAGCTCGCACGCCGCCTCGGCGAGCGTCGCGCGCGAGGAGGCCTTGGGCCTGCCGACCCGTCCCGTGCTGCTCATGCCCACACGTTAGCGGTGCACCCGGACGGCGGCGTGGTGGCGTAATCTTGGACGCGATCCAGAAATAGCCGCGAACGAAGGAGCGTCGTGCTCGCCATCCAGACGATCGGCCTCGCCCCCGACTACGTTCCCTACCTCGACGGCTGGAGTCTGCAACGCCGTCTCCACGCCGAGATCGCGTCCGGTGAGCGGGACGACACGCTCCTGCTCCTGGAGCACGAGCCCGTGTACACCGCGGGCGCGCGGACCGCCCGGCACGAACGTCCGACCGACGGCACGCCGGTGATCGATGTCGATCGCGGCGGCAAGATCACGTGGCACGGTCCCGGACAGCTCGTCGGCTACCCGATCGTGCGGCTCGCCGAGCCTGTGGACGTCGTCGCTCACGTGCGCCGCCTCGAGCATCTGCTCATCGAGGCCCTCCGCGAGCACGGGGTCACGGGCTACCGGGTCGAGGGACGGAGCGGCGTGTGGGTGCGCCGCCCGCTCGGCGAGGACAAGGTGGCCGCGATCGGCGTTCGGGTGCAGCGTGGTGTGACGATGCACGGGTTCGCGCTCAACTGCGACAACACTCTCGCGGGGTTCCGCGGCATCATCCCGTGCGGCATCACCGACGCGGGCGTGACGACGATGAGCGAGATCCTGGGCGCGGATGTCTCACCCCGGGACGTCGTGGGGACGGTGTCGCGGGTCTTCGCGGCCGATTTCGCGGCGGTGGCGGCATGAGTGCATGCGGAACCGGCGCAGCCGCACCGTCGACCGGCCCCGACGGGCGCAGGCTCCTGCGCCTGGAGGTGCGCAATGCGCAGACGCCGATCGAGCGCAAGCCGGAATGGATCAAGACCCGCGCGAAGATGGGGCCCGAGTACCAGGCTCTCCACTCGCTGGTGAAGACCGAGGAGCTGCACACGGTCTGCCAGGAGGCGGGGTGCCCGAACATCTACGAGTGCTGGGAGGACCGCGAGGCCACCTTCCTCATCGGCGGCTCGCAGTGCACACGACGGTGCGACTTCTGCCAGATCGACACCGGCAAGCCCGCGGACTACGACACCGACGAGCCGCGGCGCGTCGCGGAGAGCGTCGTGCGCATGAACCTGCGCTACGCGACGGTGACGGGAGTCGCACGAGACGACCTTCCCGACGGCGGTGCCTGGCTCCACGCCGAGACGGTCCGTCAGATCCACGCGATGAATCCCCACACCGGCGTCGAGATCCTCGCGACGGATTTCAACGGCGACCCGTCCCTGCTCAATGAGGTGTTCGACAGCCGCCCCGAGGTCTTCGCCCACAACGTCGAGACCGTCCCGCGCATCTTCAAGCGCATCCGGCCCGCGTTCCGCTACGAGCGCTCCCTGGACGTGCTCACGCAGGCCCGCGCCGCCGGCCTCATCACGAAGTCGAACCTCATCCTCGGCATGGGCGAGGAACCCGAGGAGGTGGTGCAGGCTCTTCAGGACCTGCACGACGCCGGGACCGACATCATCACGATCACGCAGTACCTGCGCCCCTCGCCGCGGCACCTCCCCGTGGCCCGCTGGGTCAAGCCGGACGAGTTCGTCGCCTTCAAGGCCGAGGCGGAGCGCATCGGGTTCCTCGGGGTGCTGGCCGGGCCGCTGGTGCGGTCGTCCTATCGTGCAGGCCGGCTGTGGGCGCAGTCCGTGCTCTCGAAGGGACGCGACATCCCGGCGCACCTCTCCCACATCGCCGAAGGCGTCGACGTCGAGGCCGGGTTCGCGCAGGCGGTGTAACCGCCGGGGCGAACGGCCCGGTTGTCGAGTGCGCCCGAAGGGCGTGTATCGAGACACGCGCAGGCCGTGTGACGCCCTGGGCCGGTGCTGCTGCGCGGCGGGTGGTCACTCCGCGCTGGTGACCGTGAGCACTCCGCCCTCGGAGTCGAGGTTCACCAGCAGCACGTCGTCGGTCGCATCCGGGTCCAGCGCGTACTCGAGGACGGCGAACGGATCCGAGCCGCCGTGCTCATCCGCGAGGATCGTCATGCTCATGAGCTGGAGCGAGCGGATGACGTCGATGTGCACGTCGCCCGAGATGTCGACCAGCAGATCCTCGAGGTCCTCGCCGAGCGTCTCCTGCTGCTGGAGGATGTACTCCGTCACTTCGCTCGTGCGATCGCTGAGCTCGTTCACCATGGCGTTGCGGGCGCTGCGGTCGATGTCCTCGATCGCGGAGATGAGTCCCGCGGCGACGTCCAGCGCCGCTTCCGAGACGTCGTCCTGATCCGGCGCGGTGAGGTCGACCGTGACGGACTGATCCCCCAGCTCGACGTTCTCGGACCAGAAGATCGACCCGTCCGGGCCGGATTCGAGGAGTCCGAAGTAATCGTGCTCGATCGCCATGCCCCCATGAAACCAGCCCGCGCGCCCACACGATAGTCCTGCCCCCGTGTGGCGCGAATCCGTTACACGCGCGACATCCGGGATGGTTCAGTCGACCAGCGCCGAGGCGAAGACGTGGGGGGTGAAGCCCGTGAGATCGCCGATGCCCTCGCCCTGCCCGAGCAGCTTCACGGGGATCCCGGTACGCTCCTGCACGGCCAGCACGAATCCGCCCCTGGCCGAGCCGTCGAGCTTCGTGATGACCAGCCCGGTGACCCCCGCGTGCTCGAGGAACGCCTGGGCCTGCATGACCCCGTTCTGGCCGGTCGTGGCATCCAAGACGAGGAGCACCTCGCTGATCGGCGCCTGCTTCTCGATCACGCGCCGGATCTTCGTGAGCTCGTCCATGAGCCCGCCCTTGGTGTGAAGCCTCCCCGCCGTATCGACGAGCACGATCTCGGTGCCGGTGCGCTTGGCGAACTCGATGGTCTGGAAGGCGACGGATGCCGGATCCTGCCCTTCCTGCTGCGGGCGGACGATCGCGGCGCCACCCCGCTCCGCCCACGTCGCTAGCTGGTCGACGGCCGCCGCACGGAAGGTGTCGGCGGCTCCGACGACGACCGATCGCCCGTACCGCTGCAGGAATTTGGCGAACTTGCCGATCGTGGTGGTCTTCCCCACGCCGTTCACCCCGACGACGAGGACCACGGCGGGTCGTTCGGTGAGCCGCAGCGTCGTGTCGAACTTCGCGAAGTGCTCCTCGAGCGTCTCCTTCAGCATGCGCTGGAGGTCGCGGGGGTCGGTCGTGCGATAGCGCTCGACCTTCTCGCGAAGCTCGTCCACGATGCGCTCGGTGATGTCGGGACCGAAGTCGGCCGTCAGCAGGGCCGTCTCGAGGTCGTCCCACGTGGTCTCGTCGATGGTCGGCTTGACGAACATTCCGCGCAGCGCGCGGCCGAGCGACCAGGAGCTCTCTGCCATGCCTCCAGCCTATGGCGCGGGAGTCTCAGCTCGCCGCGCGCTCGGCGAGCCTCTGGCCGACGACCGCCGACACGCCGTCCTGGCGCATCGAGACGCCGTACAGCGCGTCCGCGATCTCCATCGTCCGCTTCTGATGGGTGATGACGATGAGCTGGCTCGAGGCGCGGAGCTGCTCGAACACCCCGAGAAGCCGACCGAGGTTCGCGTCGTCGAGCGCCGCCTCGACCTCGTCGAGGATGTAGAACGGGCTCGGACGGGCTTTGAAGATGGCGGTCAGCAGCGCGACGGCCGCGAGCGATCGCTCTCCGCCGGACAGCAGCGAGAGGCGTTCGATCTTCTTGCCGACCGGTCTCACGGAGACCTCGATCCCGGTGGTGAGCGGATCATCGGGGTTCGTGAGGGAGATGCTCCCCGACCCGCCGGGGAAGAGGATCGGGAACACCTCGCCGAACGCGGTCCTCGTGTCTTCGAAGGCCGCGAGGAAGATGGTCTGCATGCGCTCATCGAGTTCCTCGATGATCGTGAGCAGGTCCTGTCGGGTCTGGGTGAGGTCCGCCAGCTGCTCGGTGAGGAACTTGTGCCGCTGCTCGAGCGCGGCGAACTCCTCGAGCGCGAGCGGGTTCACGCGTCCGAGCTGAGCGAGCTTCCGCTCCGCCTCGTGAAGACGCCGTCGTTGCTGCGACCGGTCGTACGGGATGGATGCCTCGGCCGGAACATCGCTCTCGATACCCGACTCCTCGGCGCCGGCGGCGACAGGAATCGGCTGATCCGGGCCATATTCCGAAACGAGAATCTCCTCGTCGAGGCCTAGCTCGGATTGGGCGCGTTCCACGAGTCCGGAGACGTGCAGGCGCTTCTCGTGGATCTGGAGCTCGAGGCTGTGGACGCTCTCGGTGAGCCCCGCCAGTCGCTCGCGCGTCTGCGCCTCCTGGCGTCGGAGTTCGGCGAGCTCCGCCGTGAGCGCCGTGCGCTCGGATTCGGCCTGCGCGAGTTCGACGCGCGCCTGCACCAGCGACCGCTCGACCGAGTCGAGCACCGCGGGCAGCTGTGCGGCGACGCCGGCGGCCGTCTCGCGCTGGGCGCGCCGCACCACGGCGCGTCGCGCCGCTTCGGCCGCAGCGACGCGCTCGCGTTCGCGTTGACGCTCGAGAGCTGCGACGCGCGCCTCGCCCGCCCGGATCCGCTCCTTCAGCGTCTCGACATCCAGGCGCGCCCGCATCTCGGCGTCCCGCGCGGCCTCCAGCGAGGCGAGCATGCCGTCGCGGGCGGACGCATCGAGGATCGGGCGCGGCGCTTCGAGAGCCGACGTGAGCTGGTCCTCGGCCGAACGCGCGGACGCTTCGGCTTCGTCGACGGCGGCGGCCGCCTGCGCGAGACCCGCCGCCAGCCGGTCGCATTCCGCCACGGCCGCCTCGTGACGAACGGTGACGCGGTTGACCTGCTCGGTGTGCGCCGCGAGAGCGGCGTCGTGCTCGCGCAGCGTCGTGAGCGCGGACTTCGTCCGCTGGCGTGCCGCCTCGAGACCACGGGTCGCATCGGCGAGGGCCTCGCGCAGCGAGTCCGCGACGACGGTGATCTCGTCCCGGCGCTCGGCCGCGGCATCCCGCTCCGCCGCCAGCTCGAGGCGCGAGCGGCCTTGACCCGAGCCCGCGCGCACCGTGTACTCGGTCACGACCTCGCCCGCGCGCGTGACCACGGTCACCGGACCGCCCACCGGGGCGGCAGCCAGGAGGGAGCCCGCGGCGATCGCCGCGTCGAGATCGTCGGCGACGACGACGTGCGACAGGATGCCGAGCACGCCGTCGGGCGCCGAGACGACGTCGCGCGCCGGGACGACGCCGGCGATGACCGGGAACTCCGGCCTGGTCACGGCAGCTTCCGCGACCGCGATGTCAATCGTGCCGAGGTCGCCGTCGCGGGCGAGCCGCGCCGTCGCGACGGCCTCATCGCGGCTGCCGACCAGGACGCCCTCGACGAGCGGACCGAGGGCGGCGGCGATCGCGGCTTCGTATCCGGCCGTGATCCGGACCGAGTCGCCCAGCAGACCGCGAACCCCCGCCGCGCCGCGCGCCACGATCTCGGCCGCGGCGTTCTTGCCGTCCAGGGCTCGCCCGAGGGCCGATGTCTGCGCCGTCAGCGCCTCGATCTCCCGCTCGGCAGCATGGAGCCGCTCGCGCAGCGTGCCGACCGTGGACTCCGCCTCGGTCGCCTCTCGCTGCGCCCGATCGTACTCGCTGGCGTACTGGGCGGCCGAGCCCTCGGGCACG
Source organism: Microbacterium insulae (assembly GCF_042677065.1). Lineage (NCBI taxonomy): Bacteria > Bacillati > Actinomycetota > Actinomycetes > Micrococcales > Microbacteriaceae > Microbacterium > Microbacterium insulae. Next base: position 573,775 of record NZ_JBHTII010000002.1, read on the forward strand.
AGGTCCGGATCGACGCCGGCCAGGGCCTCCTCGGCCTCCGCTCGACGCGCCAGCGCCGCGTCGAGCGCGCGCTGCTGCCGCTCGACACCTGCTCGGACAGCGGCGAGAGCGGATGCCGCGGCCTCCGCCGTGCCGCGGAGAGCCGTGATGCGCATGTCATGCTCGGACACCAGGGCGCTCTGCGCGGCGATGTCGGTGTCGAGGGCGTCGAGCTCGGCCCGCGCGCGGACGACCTCTCGCGAGGCCTCGGCCGCGGCATCCTGCGCGCCACCGAGCCCGTCGCCGATCTCGTCGATCTCGGCGCGCGCCTCGTCGATCGCGGCCTGGGAGACCGTCGTCAGCTCGATGCGCCCGTCGTCCTCCGCTTCGCCCAGCAATGCGAGGCGCTGACCGGCGAGAGCGTAGAGGCCGCGAAGTCGCTCCTGCACCCGCTCGAGTCCGTACGCGACACGCCGCGCCTCGTCCACGATCTCGGACCGCTGCTCCGTCTCGAGCTGCTCCATGCGTCCGCGGACGTTCTCGAGCTGATCCTGCAGCACGAGTCGTTCGGCATGGCGCTCCTGCTCGCTGCGGGAGTGGGCGGCGAGCTCGGCGCGCAGGCCCACGATCTCGTCGGCGAACAGTCGGGCCTTGGCGTCGCGCACGACGGCGGCGATCGTCGCCGCTTCACGCGCGATCTCGGCCTGCCGGCCGAGTGGCTTCAGCTGGCGTCGCAACTCTCCCGCGAGGTCGCTCAGCCGCGTGAGGTTGGCCTCCATGGCTTCGAGCTTGCGGAAGGTCTTCTCCTTGCGACGGCGGTGCTTGAGGATGCCGGCGGCCTCCTCGATGAAGCCGCGCCGATCCTCCGGCGATGCCTGGAGCACGGTGTCCAGTCGGCCCTGGCCCACGATCACGTGCATCTCGCGCCCGAGGCCCGAGTCGCTCAGCAGCTCCTGCACGTCGAGGAGTCGGCACACCTCGCCGTTGATCGCATACTCGCTCGCACCGTTCCGGAAGAGGGTTCGGCTGATCGTGACCTCGGTGTACTCGATCGGGAGGGCGCCGTCGCTGTTGTCGATCGTCAGCTGCACCTCGGCACGGCCGAGCGGCCCGCGTGTCGCGGTGCCCGCGAAGATGACGTCCTCCATCTTGCCGCCGCGGAGGGTCTTCGCCCCCTGCTCGCCCATCACCCAGGCGAGCGCGTCCACGACATTCGACTTGCCCGAGCCGTTGGGCCCGACGATGCAGGTCACTCCGGGCTCGAGCGCGAACGTGGTCGGCTGGGCGAACGACTTGAACCCTTTGAGCGTCACGCTCTTCAGGTGCATCCGTTCGCCTCCGCGCTCACGCCCGCCCCGGCCGGGGACACCCGATGATCGTCGGGCGTCCCCAGGCTACCGGAGCACGGCGACGCTCCCGGGAGGCGAGGCCGGGGCGCCGGGGATGTCCCGACCCGCCGCGACACGCCCGTCGTCCCCCGAATCTGCAAGAATGCTTGACGCGACCTGGCAAACCACGCTAGTGTCACTGCTCGCGTCTGAAGTCGAGAAAGGAGGTCCCGAGATGATGCACATGAACACCACTGGAGTCACCGCCCCCACCGGCGGAATCGCGACTCGTCTGTGCGCCTTCGGGACCGTCTCCTTCGGCGCCTTCCAGAACAGCGGCTTCCACACCGCCGGCTGACCCCCGCAGGGGAGAACTCTGCCCGTTCGCGGGCATGATCCTCCTGCGCCGCCCCGTCTCCGGGTGCTGAGCGCGCATCCTGCCATCCGCCCGTCGTGCTGCGGCATGACATCCCCGCCCGACCGCGCGCGGTTCCGGGCATCCACCTCCCTCCACGGAAGAGATCCACCATGAACACCACACTTCTCGCGCCGCAGCGCCCGTCGGGCATCCCCGATACGCTGCGGCTCCCGAGCCGCGACACCCGGACCACGCTCCTCGACCGCATCGCACTCCACATCGGACTGCGGCTGCTGATCTGGGGCACGCGGTCCCCACGGCTCGCCGACGACCGCGAGCGCCACGCTCGCGCCCGCCGTGCGCACGAGGCCAACGCCGCGCGCCAGCACGGATACCTCCGCGAGGCACTCCTCGCGCCCCGGCCATGACGGCCACCGGGGTCCGCCGACCCGCACCCGGCTCGGCGGACCCCACCCCCTCGACATCCGAAATCATCGCGAAAGACGCAACGACCATGAACACCCTCACCGACATCGAGTTCCGCCCGCTCGTGATCCCCGCATCCATCGACGCCCCCGACGCCGCCGACTTCCTCGAGATGGTCCGCGTGCGCAACCTCGTGTACCGCCAGATCTCCGGTCACGACGACCACGCCATCGCCGCCGACGAGCTGCTCCCCCACTTCGCGCCGAGCGAGTACGAGGAGCGGAACATGTGGATCGTCGTCGACGGCGACGCCGTCATCGGACGCGCCGCCATCGACTTCCCGCTCGAGAACGACTCGAAGGTCGGGTTCTGGCTGATCGAGCTCCAGCAGGATTCCTGGAGCCGCGGCATCGGCACGGCCGCGTACGAGCTCATCGAGCGCACTGCGCGTGATCGCGGCCGCTCCGTGCTTCAGTCCTGGGCGGAGCATCCGGCTGCCCTCGGACCGACCCTCGCCCCGCCGACGGGCTTCGGCACGATTCCCGAAGATCACGCCGCTCGCTTCTTCCTGCGCCACGGCTATTCGCTCGAACAGGTCGAGCGCAACAGCGCCTTCGACCTCACGGCACCGTTCGACACCGTCGAGCGGCTTCTCGCCGAAGCTCGCGCGGCCTCGCCCGAGTATCGCGTCGTCCAGTGGTTCGCCCCCACGCCGGCCGAGTACGTGGACGGATACGCCTGGATGAAGTCGCGCATGGTCACGGATGCGCCAGCGGCCGGGCTCGAGTTCGACGAGGAGACCTGGGATGCCGCGCGCATCGCCGAGCACGACGCCAAGTACGTCGGTCGCACGATGCAGGTCACGGCCGCCCAGCACATCGCCACCGGCGAACTGTGCGCGTTCAACGAGCTCGTCATCGGCAAGGACCGCACCGAAGCCAGCCACCAGGAGGACACCCTCGTCCTCAAGGAGCACCGCGGGCACAAGCTCGGCACGCTCGTCAAGTGCGCGGGGCTTCTGTCGTGGCGCGAGGTCGCTCCTCTGTCGCCTCGCGTCATCACCTACAACGCCGAGGAGAACCGGCCCATGCTCGACATCAACGAGGCGATCGGGTTCGCGCCGATCGCGTACGAAGGCGCCTGGAAGAAGGTCCTGTCATGAGCGATCTCGCATCGCCCGCCACCCTCGTCGTCCATCCCATCGCCGTCCCCGACTCGGTCGACGCCCCCGATGCCGGTCCGTTCCTCGAGATGGTTCGCCTCGCCAACGCGGTGTGCCTCGCGGACGCCGGACACGACTACCTGCGCGAAGAGCCCGAGGAGATGCTCGGCTTCTTCCAGGACCAGTCGGACTGGACGCAGCTCGCTTTCCTCGCCGAGCGAGACGGCAGGGCGATCGGCGCCGTGAAGATGATGATCTCGAAGGAGCCCGGCACGACCGCGCTCGAGTTCGATCTCATGACCGATCCCGACCGCTGGGGCGAGGGGGCCGGGGAGGCGCTGCTCGGCGAGGTGGAGCGCGTCGCGCGCGAGCGCGGCCTCTCCGTCATCCAGACGTGGACACTCCACCGACCCTCGCAGCCCGGCGAGCTCCGGCCGTCGACGGGGTGGGGCGCGGTTCCGGCGAGCGACCGTCAGACGCTCTTCGCGACCGAGAACGGCTTCACATTGGAGCAGGTCGAGCGCAACAGCGTCTTCGATCTCACGGGAGACTTCTCGCTGGTCGAGCGGATGCTCGCGGAGGCCGTCGACCATGCGGGACCGGACTACCGGAGGGTGGAGTGGACCGCGCCGACGCCCGAGCACCACCGGGAGGGATTCGCACGGGTGCTCGCTCGCATGTCGACCGACGCACCGCAGGGCGGCATGGTGGTCGAGGAGCAGCACTGGGACGCCGCCCGCGTGGAGCGGCGTGACCTGCGCCAGCAGCGTCAGGGTCTCACCGTCTCGGTGGCCGCCGTCGAGCACGTGCCCACCGGGACCATCGCGGCTTACAACGAGCTCGTGATCTCGGAGGATCGCACCGGAGCGACCCAGCAGTACGGCACCCTCGTGCTCACCGAGCACCGCGGGCGTCGGCTGGGCACGATCGTGAAGTGCGCGAACCTGCTCCGGTGGCGCGAGCTCGTGCCGGAGTCGCCGCGCGTGTCGACTTTCAACGCCGAGGAGAATCGGCACATGCTCGACATCAACGAGGCGATCGGGTTCGTCCCCGCCTCGTATGCCGGGGCGTGGAAGAAGCTGCTCGACCTCTGATCAGGCCGCGCTAGCGCGGCATCCGCTGGCAGTGAGCGCAGAAGTGGCTCGAGCGGTTGGTGAACGACACGCGCACGATCGGACGGCCGCACCGCGGGCAGGGCTCGCCGGTGCGGCCGTACGCGTTGAGGGAGTGAGCGAAGTAGCCGGCCTGCCCGTTGACGTTGACGTATTGCGAGTCGAAGCTCGTGCCACCCTCGGCGAGTGCCTTCTCGAGCACCTGCCGGATCTCGGCGAGGAGGCGGCCCACGGTGCGGCTGGACAGGTCGCGCGCCACCGCCTCGGGGTGGATCCGCGCCGCCCACAGCGCTTCGTCGGCGTAGATGTTGCCGATGCCGCTGACGACGGTCTGGTCCAGGAGCACGCGCTTGACGGCGGAGGCCTTGCGCCCTAGTGCGCGGCGAAAGGCCGCGTCCGAGAAGGCCGGATCGAGAGGGTCGCGGGCGATGTGCGCCACCTGACGAGGGAGGGATGCCGCGTCCGTGCCGAAACCGCCGGGCGCGCCGTCGGCGGTGGGCACGAGTTCGTCGACCGCGAGCGAGCCGAAGGTCCGCTGATCGGCGAACACGACGGCGATCTCGCCGTGGACGGGATGAGAAAGATCGAGCCGCACGCGCTCATGCCTCTCCGGGGCGGCGCCCGGGGCGCGCAGCAGGAGCTGCCCGCTCATGCCCAGGTGCCCGACGATCGCTTCGTCGGGGGCTCCTGGGGCTCGCGTATCCAACGGCATCCACAGGAACTTGCCGCGCCGGGCGGCTCCCTGGATCACCCGCCCCGTGAGCACGGACTCGAAGTCCGCTCCCCCGCCGTCGTGACGCGTGAGGGCCCGCTCGTCGAGAACGGTGACCGCCAGGATCGTCGCGCCCGTCACCGCGGGTGCGAGGCCGGATCGGACGACCTCGACCTCGGGAAGCTCAGGCACGCCCGCTGAGCTCCTGCCAGGCGCGCAGTGCGGCGGACATCTCCGCCGTCTTCTTGCTCGAGCCGACGCCCTCGGCCGTCACGTCGCCCACCGCGACGATCGCCGTGAATCGACGATCGTGGTCGGGTCCGGTCGACGAGACCGAGTAGGCGGGGGGCTGCACCCCGCTGCGTGCGGCGAGCTCCTGAAGGCTCGTCTTGGGATCCATCGCGGCGCCATAGCGCTCGGGGTCGGCCAGCAGCGGCTCGACGAGTCTCAGGACGAGGGCGGTCGCGGCATCCGGACCCGCCGACAGGTAGGCCGCGCCGATGACGGCCTCCATCGTGTCGGCGAGGATCGAGTCCTTGTCGCGACCGCCGGTGAGATCTTCGCCGCGCCCGAGCCGCAGGTGAGCGCCCAGCCCGATGCCGCGCGCGATCTCTGCCAGTGCGACCGTCGACACGACGCTCGCACGGCGCTTGGCGAGCGCCCCCTCTTCGAGTTCGGGGTGCGCGGTGAACAGGCGAACCGTGACGGCCTGGCCGAGGACGGAGTCGCCGAGGAACTCGAGCCGCTCGTTGTGGGGCACCTGGCCGTTCTCGTATGCCCACGAGCGGTGCGTGAGAGCAAGCGACAGAAGCTCGGGGTCGATGTCGACCCCGAGCTTCTGCGTGAGTTGGGTGAGCGCGCGGCGCTCAGCGATGACGTCGGTCACGTCGCCGGTGGGCGATCAGACGTCGGCGACCTTGCGGCCCTTGTACTCGAGGAACAGCTCCGTGCCCTGCGAGTCGGTGACGACCTTCGCCTGGTGAGGACGGCTGTAGACGACCTTGCCGTTCTCGACCGTCTTGACCAGCGTGGGGGCCTCGGCCTTCCACTGCGCGCGACGCGAGCGCGTGTTGGAACGGGAGACCTTCCGCTTCGGGGGGTTGCCTGCCATAGCTAGCTCTCTTCTGTGTTCTCGACGTCTGGGCGCGGTGCTTCGTCGTCGTGGTCTGTGGTGTAGCCCTGGAGCGCGGCCCAGCGAGGATCGAGGGGCTCGCGCTGCTCTGTGCCGGTGCTCGTGGTCATCCGCTCACCCGTGGCCGGATCGAGGCCGGGGCAATCCGGCTGACACACCGGCTGAAACGGAAGCGACAGGACGATCGCATCCCTGACCAGAGTTTCAAGATCCACGTGGTCGTCTTGAACCTCGAAGTCAGTTGCTTCGTCCCCAGGATACGCGAAAAGCTCCTGAAACTCGACTTGGACGCCCTCGGCGATGTCGGTGAGGCACCGGCCGCAGACTCCGCTGTACTCCGCGTCGGCGGTTCCCGACACGAGAATCCCCTCGTGCACGGACTCCAGGCGCACGTCCAGATCGACCGGGGACTCCGCCGGGACCGACACGAGACCCTCGCCCCATTTCTCGGGGGCGGGCACCTCGAACTCGAACTCCCGCATCTCGCCGGGGCGATGAACGATGTCGCGGACGCGGATCGAGAAGGGACCCGTCACATGCTGTCTGACCACGGTCACCCATCGTAGCCGTGGCCCGCTGTGCACGGCCCGAGCGCTCAGATGTCGCGTGCGCCGGTGTCGAGGAAGCGCGCGACGGCCGGTGGGACGAACGGCGCCACATCGCCGCCGAGCGACGCGACCTGGCGCACGAGCGAGCTCGACACGAGTGCATGCGCCGGATCGGGCAGGAGGAAGACGGTCTCGACGTGCGCGAGGTGCCGGTTCACGATGGCCATGGGAGTCTCGTACGCCACGTCGACCTGCGACCGGATGCCCTTCACCAGCACGCCGGCGTCGACATCCGTGGCGTAGTCCACCAGCAGGCCCATGCTCCACGAGGCGACCACGACATCGCCCTCGATGTCGCTCTCCTCGATGGACTGTTCGAGCAGCGACAGCCGCTGGGCGATCGGCAGCATGGCCTCCTTGCCCGGGTTGTGCACCACGAGGACGTGCAGCTGATCGTAGAGCGACGCCGCACGGCGGATGACGTCGAGATGACCGAGGGTCGGCGGATCGAAGGATCCGGGGACGACGGCGATCCGGCTGTTCATTCGGCCAGCCTATCGGCCGCGGCAGGACCGTCGCCGTCAGCTCTTGGCGAGAGCCGCCCGTTCCTCGGCTCCCACACGCCGCTCGAGCGCGGCGGACAGTCCCGGGTGCCGCGCCAGGGCGGGATCGTCGGCGAGCACGCTCTCGGCCGCCGTGCGCGCTTCCGCGATCACGTCGGCGTCCTTCACCACCCGCAGGAGTCGCAGCGAGGAGCGCGCACCCGACTGCGCGTCGCCGAGGACGTCGCCTTCGCCGCGCAGCTCGAGATCCACTTCGGCGAGCTCGAAGCCGTCGAGCGTCGCGGCGACCGCCTCAACGCGCTGACGCGCGGGGGACCCGGCGGATGCCTCGGTCACGAGCAGGCACAGCCCGGGGACGCCCCCTCGCCCGACGCGGCCGCGCAGCTGGTGCAGCTGGGAGACGCCGAACCGGTCGGCCTCGAGGATCGCCATCGTCGACGCGTTCGGGACATCCACTCCGACCTCGACGACGGTGGTCGCCACGAGCACCTGGACCTCGCCGCGCGCGAAGGCCTGCATGACGGCGTCCTTCTCGTCGGAGGGCATCTTGCCGTGCAGGATCTCCACGCGGATGTCGGCGAAGGCCGGATGCCGCGACAGCAGCTCGCCGACCTGGACGACGCCCCACCGCATGCGGCTCGACTCGCCCTCGTCCGAACCCGCGGGTTCGTCGGCCGTGTCGTCCTTGGTCAGAGCCTCGGCGTCGATCGCCGCGCAGACGACGAACGCCTGCCTTCCGGCGGCGATCTCCTCGGCGATGCGCTCCCACACCCGGCCGAACCATCCCGGTCGCTCGGCAAGAGGGGCGACGAATGTCTGGATGCCCGCACGACCCTGCGGCATGGTGCGGATCGTCGAGACATCGAGGTCGCCGAAAACCGTCATCGCCACCGTTCGCGGGATCGGCGTGGCGGTGAGCACGAGCGCGTGCGGCGAGGACCCCTTGGCGCGCAGCGACTCGCGCTGATCGACGCCGAAGCGGTGCTGTTCGTCGACGACGACGAGCCCGAGATCGGCGAAGGTCGTGCTCTCGCTCAGGAGGGCGTGGGTCCCGACGACGATCCGGGCCTGACCGGACGCCGCCCGGAGGGCCGCCTTACGCCGCTCCGCGGCCGGCAGCTGCCCGGTGAGCAGTGTCGGCATGAGTTCGGGCGCGAGCTGCGGGCCCAGCATCCGCGCGATCGAGCGGACGTGCTGGGCGGCCAGCACCTCGGTCGGAGCGATGAGCGCGGACTGACCGCCACTTTCGGCCACCTGGAGCATCGCGCGGAGGGCGACGAGCGTCTTTCCCGAGCCGACCTCACCCTGCACGAGGCGGTTCATCGGCCAGTCGCCCTGGAGGTCGCGCTCGACCTGCTCGCCGACGCTCACCTGGTCGGGGGTGAGGGGGAACGGCAGCGCGTCGTCGAACTTCGCCAGCAGGGGGCCCGGTGCGCGGGGCGTCGCCGACAGAGCGCGCACGAAAGCCCGCTGCTGAAGCAGGGCGACCTGCAGGACGAACGCCTCGTGCATGCGCAGCGTTGCCCTCGCCGGCTCGATCTGCTCCTCGAAGTCGGGACGGTGGATGCGCTCGATCGCGGTCCGGGCCTCCAGCAGGCCCTCTCTCGCGCGCAGTTCATCGGGCAGGGGGTCTTCGACGGGGCCGAGCCCGTCGAGGACGAGATCGACGATCTTCTTGATCTGCCAGCTGGCCACGGTGCTCGTCGCGGGATAGATCGGGATCGGCAGGTTGGCGTTCGCCTCGGCCGTCAGGCGTGCCGTCGCCTCGTCGTCGAAGAGCTCGTAGTCGGGGTGAGTGAGCTGCTTCGTACCGCGGTACTCCCCCACCTTGCCCGCGAAGATCCCGCGGCGTCCGGGCTGGAGATCCTTGATGCGCCAGGACTGGTTGAAGAACGTGAGCGACAGATCGCCCCGACCGTCGCTGATGACCACTTCGAGGATCGAACCCCGGCGGTTCTGCATCCGCCGCTCCCCCGCTCGGCGCACCTCGGCCACGATCGTCACCGGCTCCCCGACGGGCAGCGACGAGATCGGCGTCAGCTCGCCGCGCTTGGCGTACCGGCGCGGATAGTGCGACAGCAGGTCTCCTACGGTTCGCATGCCGAATGCGCGCTCGAGCGCCGACGCCGTCTTGCCGCCGACCGCGCCGTCCAGGCGCGACTCGAGGGTGAACGACGGCATGGGACGAGTCTAGGGATGCCCGGCGACGGCGCACCCTCGCCGGAGAACCCCAGCCACGTGGCGTACGGTTGCTCGCATGCTCCGGCGACTCGTCTCCCGCGTGTTCTGGGCGTTCAGCCGCTGGAAGCTGACCTCCGAGCCCGCCCCCACCCGACCCACCATCCTTCTGGGCGTGCCGCACACCTCGAACTGGGACTTCGTGCTGATGCTCGGCATCGCGTGGCGGCTGGGGCTGAAGATGCGCTGGCTCGGCAAGTCGAGCCTGTTCCGCGGTTGGCGCGGTCCCGTCATGCGCGCGCTCGGCGGTATCCCGGTCGACCGCTCGGACCCCTCGCGGGTCGTCGCCGACGTCGTCGCCCGCATCCGCTCGGGAGAGACGTTCGGTCTCGTGGTGACACCCGAGGGCACGCGCGGCGGAGGCGGGATGTGGAAATCCGGCTTCTACCGGATCGCCCGCGAGGCCGGTCTCCCCGTGACGCTCGGCTACGTCGACCGCACGACCATGACCACCGGGCTCGGCCCGACGATCGACCTCACGGGCGATGTGGCCGCGGACATGGATCGCATCCGCGCCTTCTACGCCGACAAGTCCGGGGTGCGTCCGGAGCGGCGGACCGAGCCGCGTCTCCGCGAGGAGGGCACCGCCGCCGGGTTGTGAGTGGCCCGGCTATCGTGGGCGTGTGACCCGCATCATCGCCGGCCGGGCCGGTTCGCTCACGCTCGAGGTGCCCGATGCCGGGACACGTCCGACGAGCGACCGGGTGCGTGAGTCGCTCTTCGGCGCCTTGGAGTCCGCCGATGCGCTGCGCGGCGCCGCCGTGCTCGACCTCTACGCGGGCTCGGGCGCCCTGGGTCTGGAGGCGGTGAGCAGGGGCGCCGCACGCGCCGACCTCGTCGAGAAGTCGCCACGCGCGGCATCCATCGTCCAGCGCAACGCCGCGAAGGTGCGCAAGGCCGTCGCGCGGGAGGTCGATCTCGCGGTGCACCGCGCGTCGGTCACCGCCTTCCTCCAGACGCCCCGCGGCCCCTTCGACCTCGTCTTCCTCGACCCGCCCTACGACGTGGGCGAGGCCGAGCTCACGACCGCGCTGGGACTTCTCGTTCCTTCGCTGGCACCGGGGGCGATCGTCGTCATCGAGCGCGCCTCGCGCTCTCCGGAGCCGTCGCTGCCTGAGGGCCTGACCGCAGACCGCTCCAAGCGCTACGGCGACACCGCGCTGTGGTGGGCCGCCGCGGCCGGCGACTGACTCAGCCGGTCCGCGCGTCCCAGTCCTGGTAGGGGTCCCACCCGCCGCGCCCGTCGTGGGGGCGGCCGTCGACGAGCACCGCGTGCTCGCCGCGTTCCTCGACGCGGCCGATCGCCCGGAAACCCTCGGCGGGGGTGCCGGGGAAGGTCGCGAGGAGCGCGTGGTCCTCACCGCCGGCGAGTGCGCGCGCGCTATCGGCGCCGAGCACGGCGGCGTCGATGTGGAGGGTGACGCCGGATGCCTCCGCCATCCGGGACGCGTCGAGCACGAGGCCGTCCGACACGTCCATCATCGCGGTGGCCCCTGCCCCGGCGGCGAGCGGACCGAGCGCCAGCGGTGGCGCGGGCCGCAGTTGCGCCGCCAGATCTGCGGCCTCGTCGGCGCCGAGCACGCTCGGGTCCACCGCGATCGGGGCGCCCGAGGCATCCCGGAACCGGTCGAACAGGATTCCCAGACCGCGTGCGGCCCGGCCGAGCTCCCCCGCCACCGCGACGACGTCGCCCGGCCGCGCTCCCGAGCGGAGGACGGGCGCTCGGCCGTCGAGCGACCCCAGCGCCGTGACGGCGAGAGTGAGGGTGTCCGAGACCGTGAGGTCTCCCCCCTCGACACCGCAGCCCGGCGCGAGTGCGTCGCACGCTGCGCGCAGCCCCGCAGCGATCTGCTCCACGAACGACAGCCGGGTGGCGTCGGGCATCGCGAGCGCCACGAGCAGCGCCGTCGGGCGCGCGCCCATCGCCGCGACATCCGCGAGATTCACCGCCGCCGCCTTCCAGCCGAGGTCGAACCCGCTCGACCACGCGAGCCGGAAGTCCGGACCGTGGACGAGCGTGTCCACGGTCGCCACCACGCGTCCGTCCGGAGCGGCCAGCACCGCCGCGTCGTCCCCGGGGCCGACCTCTGCGCGAGAGCCATCGAGCTGCTCCAGGATCCGACGCAGGACGGCGCCCTCGGACAGGTCTCCGACGGCGGGATCCGGATGCGGGGAGCTCATCGCTCCACGCTACCGCCGGGGCATCCGCGCACCACACGCGGGTTAGCCTGGAGGGGTGCCCCGTCCGTCCCGCGTCGCGTCCGCCGTCCTCGTCCTCGTCGCCGCCGTCGGCGTCACCGGATGCTCCACGACGGTGTCGATGGACCCCGCCCCGGACGCGAACGACCCCGCGTGCGCGGAGGTGACCTCCCGCCTTCCCGGTTCGCTCGCGGGCGAGCCGCGGCGCTGGACCGACGCGCAGGCCACCGGCGCGTGGGGCGATCCGGCTGCGGTCCTGCTCACGTGCGGCGTCGAGCCGATCGGCCCGACGACACTCCCCTGCCAGACGGTCAACGGCGTGGACTGGGTGATCGACGAGTCGGAGGCACCCCGTTACCGCGTGACGAGCTTCGGCCGGGTTCCCGCGGTCGAGGTGTACCTCGACAACGACGTCGTGTCCAGCGCCGACGTTCTGGACTCCCTGTCGGTCCTCGTGGCCCGGCTTCCCACCGACGGGGCGACGTGCCTCGCCCGTGAGGACGCGACCGCCGGCTGAGCGCTACGCCGAGCGCTCGAGCGCCGTGTCGATCAGTTCGGCGACCAGCTCGGGGTAGGTCATCCCCGAAGCGATCCAGCACGTGGGAAACATCGAGATCGGCGTGAACCCCGGCATCGTGTTGACCTCGTTCACGAAGAACTCGGTGCCGGTGTAGAAGAAGTCGACGCGGGACAGGCCCTCGCCGCCCAGCGCCTCGAAGGCCTGGGCCGCGATCCGCTGCATCTCGGCCAGTTCGGCGTCCCGCAGATCGGCGGGACACACGAGATCGATTCCCGGCGCATCGAGGTACTTCGCCTCAAAGTCGTAGAAGTCCCGGCCCGACACGACGATCTCACCCGCGACGCTGACGCGCGGCTCCCCGCCGTCGCGCCCGGGAAGGACGCCGCACTCGAGCTCGCGGCCCGTGACCCCCTGCTCGACCAGGACGGTGTCGTCCTCGGCGAACGCGGTCTCGAGCGCGGCGTCGAGCTGGTCCCACTCGGAGACCTTCGACACGCCCACGCTCGAACCCGCGCGGTTCGGCTTGACGAAGACCGGAAGGCCCAGGGACCGCATCCGCCGCCGCCACAGGTCGGACCGGCGGCTCAGCTCGCCCCGGGTGACGGCGACCCAGGGCACGACCGCGACGCCGGCAGCCTTGAGCACGCTCTTGGCGACGTGCTTGTCCATGCCGATCGCCGACATGAGGACTCCCGCGCCGACGTACGGGAGGCCGAGGAGCTCGAGCATCCCCTGGATCGTGCCGTCCTCCCCGAATCGACCGTGGAGGATCGGGAAGACGACGTCGACGTCACCGAGCGAGCGCACCGAGCCGTCCGCGTCGACCACCCGCAGTTCACGGGTCAGGGTCGAGTCCGGCCACAGGATGCGCGTGCCGTTGTCGACGACCTCGGGGAGCCGCGCGGCATCCAGCGCGAACTTGTCGGGGTCGTCGTCCTCGAGCACGAACGCGCCGTCGCGCGTGATCCCGATCGGGATCACGCGGTAGCGATCACGGTCGATCGCCCGCAGCACCCCGCCCGCCGTGGCGGAACTGATCGAGTGCTCGCTGGATCGACCGCCAAAGAGCACCGCCACCGCCGGCCTGTCCATTCTGCGTCCTCTCGCCCTTCGGGGTGTCGTCGTCCGTCGTCAGATGCGGCGCGATGTCGCGCGGATTCATCGTCCCGTCCAGCACCATCTTGACCTGCTCCACGATCGGCATGTCGACGCCCACCTCGCGAGCGAGCTGGAGCACGGGCGCGACCGAAGCCAGCCCCTCCGCCGTCTGGTTCATCTGCTTGACGACGTCGTCGAAGCGGTAACCCTGGCCGAGCAGCCGCCCTGCGGTGTTGTTGCGGCTGAGGGGCGACTGGCACGTCGCGATGAGGTCCCCGAGCCCGGCGAGGCCCTGCAGCGTCTCGGGGTGCGCGCCGAACGCCACCGCGAAGTCGGTCATCTCGACCAGTCCGCGCGTGATGATCGACGCCTTCGTGTTCTCGCCGTAGCCGACGCCGTCGACGATGCCGATCGCGACGGCGATCAGGTTCTTCAGCACCCCGCCGAACTCCGTGCCGATCACGTCCGTGTTGACGAAGGTGCGGAAGTAGGCGTTGCGCGCACGGCGCGCCACGGCGTCGGCGGTCTCCTGGCTCGTTGACGAGATCACGGCGGCCGTCGGCTGCTCGCGTGCGATCTCGAGCGCGAGGTTCGGCCCGGACGCCACCGCGATGCGGGCGGGGTCGCAGTGCAGCTCCTGCTCGATGACCTGGCTCATTCGGAGCCCGGTGCGGCGCTCCACCCCCTTCATGAGCGACACGATCGGCACGTCCGTGCGCGACACGAGCGGCCTGACCGCCTTGAGGTTCTGCCTCACAGCCTGGCTCGGGATCGACAGGTACACCTGCTCCGCACCATCGAGCGCCTCGGAGAGGTGATGCGTGGCGTGCATCGTGCGAGGCAGATTGATCCCGGGGAGGTACTCGCTGTTGCGCTTGCCCTCCTGGATCTCGCTGGCGAGCTCGGGGCGACGCGCCCACATCATGACGTTCGCGCCCCCGTCGGCGAGGATCTTGCCGAACGTCGTCCCCCAGCTGCCGGCGCCGATGACGGCGACCCGGGGGCGCGCGGCATCCGTTCTACGACTCAAGGCGGCCCGTCTCCTTCTGACCGTGGTCGGCCGGGTTCCAGCGCTCGGCCGGAGCCGGTTCGCCGCGCAGCCCCGACAGGAGGCCGGAGATCTCGGCCATGAGGACATCGGTGGCCGCGACGAGGGTCGCGGGCTGAGACGCCGTTCGCTCGTACGCCGAGAGGTCGACCGGGTCCCCGACGACCACGCTCACGCGGCGACGCAGCGGCCACAGCTTCAGCTTGCCGTAACGGGGCAGCACCTGCTCCGCGCCCCACTGCGCCATCGGGATGAGCGGGATGCCGCCCGCCAGCGCGAGCCGGACGGCACCGGTCTTGCCGCGCATCGGCCACAGGCCGGGGTCGCGCGTGAGCGTGCCCTCCGGGTACACGATCACGCCGCGGCCGTGACGGACGAGCGTCTCGGATGCCTCGAGCGTCGCTCGCGACGCGGCAGCCGAGGTCGACCGGGCCACGGGGACCATGCCGGTCACGCGCAGCACCCAGCCGAGCACCGGAACGCGGAAGAGGCTCTCCTTCGCCATGAAGCGCGGGGCGCGGCCCATCCGCCACACGGCCAGGGCGATGACGATCGGGTCGATCTCGCTGGCGTGATTGGGAGCGAGCACGTAGGCACCTTCGCGCGGCAGCTTGTGCCGGTCGCGGATCTCCACCTTGAACAGCAGGCTGGCCAGCGGCACGACGATCGCGGCGAGCGGCCAGAAGATGCTGGGGCGCGTCTTCTCCGGCGAAGCGCGCAGTCGTCCGGTCGTCACGGCTATCCGATGACGTCGAAGTCGGCGCCGAGCGCCTCGAGCTTGGCTAGGAACTTCTCGTATCCGCGGCGGATGATGCCGACGTTGCGCACGATCGACTCCCCTTCGGCGGCGAGGGCGGCGATGACGTAGCTGTACCCGCCCCGGAGGTCGGGCACCACGACGTCGGCGCCGTGGAGCGGCGTGGGGCCCGTGATGACAGCGGCCTGCTCCAGCTCGCGACGAGGCACGCGGCGATCGGGCGCCTCGATGCCGTGCGGATGCACAACGATGTCGGCGCCCATCTGGTTGAGGGCGGTGGTGAAGCCGAGTCGGTTCTCGTACACCGTCTCGTGCACGGTCGAGCGTCCGTCCGCCTGGGTGAGCGCCACGATGAGCGGCTGCTGCCAGTCGGTCATGAACCCGGGATGCACGTCGGTCTCGACCACGACGGGCTTGAGGGCGCCGCCGCGCCGGAACTGGATGCCGTCCTCGTGGATGTCGAACCATCCGCCCGCCTTGCGGTAGACGTTGAGGAAGGTGAGCATCTCCTGCTGCTTGGCCCCGCCGACGAAGATGTCGCCGTCGGTCGCGAGCGCCGCGCAGGCCCAGGACGCTGCCTCGTTGCGGTCGAAGATCGCACGGTGGTCGTACCCGCGCAGCTCGTCGACCCCCTCGATGAGGATGACGCGGTTGGGCTCGTACGAGATGATCGCGCCCATCTTCTGCAGGACGGCGATGAGGTCCATGATCTCGGGCTCGATCGCGGCGTTGCGCAGCTCGGTCGTGCCCTTCGCCTTGACGGCGGTGAGCAGCACCTGCTCGGTGGCGCCCACGCTCGGGTACGGCAGCTGGATGTTCGCACCGTGGAGACCGTCGGGGGCGGTGATCCGGATGCCCTCGTAGCTCTTGTCGACGATCGCGCCGAACGCGCGCAGCGCATCCATGTGGAAGTTGATCGGACGGTCGCCGATCCGGCATCCTCCGAGGTCGGGGATCAGCGCCTCGCCCAAGAGGTGAAGCAGCGGACCGCAGAACAGGATCGGGATGCGCGAAGCTCCCGCGTGCGCGTCGATCTCTTCGAAGTGCGCCGACACCGCGCCGCTGGGGTCGAGATGCAGCGTGCCCTCTTCGTCGCCGTCGTCGACGCGGACGCCGTGCACCTCGAGCAGCGAGCGGACCACCTGGACGTCGCTGATGTCGGGGACATCGCGCAGCGTGCTCGTCGTCTCTCCCAGCAGCGCCGCCACCATCGCCTTGGTGACGAGGTTCTTCGCGCCCTTGACCTCGACGCGCCCCGACAGGGGACGCCCTCCGCGGATGGCGAGGACCTCGCCGGCCGGTTCGCTCCCTGCGGGGGTGCTGGGCGTAACGCTGAGAGCGGACTTCATCCGGTGGACCTCACTTGTGTCATTCGAGGGGCGGCAGGTGCGGATCGGGCGCCCTGGTGGGGCGTCGTCCTGGCTTACGGAACGGGGAGTGTCCGCGGCCGCCATGCCTCGCGGCGAGCCTCGAACTGCGCGATCTTGTCTTCTTCGCGCAGCGTGAGCCCGATGTCGTCGAGCCCTTCGAGAAGCCGCCACCTAGTGTAATCATCGATCTCGAAAGCAACCTGGCGATCGCCGATGGTGGCGGTTCGCGCCTCCAGATCGACGGTCATCCGAATGCCGGGCTCCGCCTCGATGTCAGCCCAGATCGACTCGAGATCCGCCTCGGAGATGACCCCCGTCACGAGGCCCTGCTTGCCGGCGTTGCCCCGGAAGATGTCGGCGAACTTCGGGCTCAGCACGACCTGGAAGCCGTAGTCGCGCAGCGCCCACACCGCGTGCTCCCGGCTGGAAC
Source organism: Microbacterium insulae (assembly GCF_042677065.1). Lineage (NCBI taxonomy): Bacteria > Bacillati > Actinomycetota > Actinomycetes > Micrococcales > Microbacteriaceae > Microbacterium > Microbacterium insulae. Next base: position 590,755 of record NZ_JBHTII010000002.1, read on the forward strand.
CGGTGCCGAAGTCGGGACCGGCGACGAGGATGCTGGCCCCGGCGTACGCGGGCTGATTGAGGACGAACTCGGGATCCTGACGCCAATTGGCGAACAGGGCGTCCTCGAAGCCGGTCTTCGTCACGCGCTTGAGGTAGACGGCGGGGATGATCTGGTCGGTGTCGACGGCCGAGCGCTGGAGCGGGGCGGCGACGCCGGTGTGCGTGGTGAACTTCTCCATGTCAGGCCTCCGCCCCGGCGCCGATGTGCGCATCCGACGGCATCGGTTCGAGATCGCCGGGGCTCGACAGCGTGCCGCGCACCGCGGTCGCCGCCGCGACGAGGGGCGAGACGAGGTGAGTGCGACCGCCCTTGCCCTGGCGTCCCTCGAAGTTCCTGTTGCTCGTCGAGGCGCAGCGCTCCCCCGGTGCGAGCTGGTCGGGGTTCATGCCGAGGCACATCGAGCAGCCGGCGAAGCGCCATTCCGCACCGAACTCGGTGAAGATCCTGTCGAGCCCTTCGGCCTCGGCCTCGAGCCGCACGCGTGCGGAGCCCGGGACGACCATCACCCGCACACCATCGGCCTTCGTGCGGCCCTTGATCACCGACGCGAAGGCGCGCAGGTCCTCGATGCGGCTGTTCGTGCACGAGCCCATGAAGACCGCGTCCACGGCGACGTCCTTCAGCGGCGTCCCGGGTCGCAGGTCCATGTACTCGAGCGCCCGCTCGGCGGCGGCGCGCTCGTTCGCGTCGGCGATGTCGGCGGGCGTGGGCACGACGTCCGACAGGGAGACTCCCTGCCCGGGGTTCGTGCCCCACGTCACGAAGGGCTCGAGCTCGTTCGCGTCGAGGAAGACCTCGGCGTCGTACACGGCGCCCTCATCGCTCGGCAGGGTGCGCCAGTAGGCGACGGCATCCTCCCAGTCCTTGCCCTTCGGGGCGTGGTCACGGCCCTTCACGTACGCGAAGGTCGTCTCGTCGGGAGCCACCATGCCGGCACGGGCGCCCGCCTCGATCGACATGTTGCAGATCGTCATGCGGCCCTCCATCGAGAGCGCGCGGATCGCGCTCCCGCGGAACTCCAGGACGTAGCCCTGCCCGCCGTTCGCGCCGATCTTGGCGATGATCGCCAGAACGATGTCCTTCGCCGTCACCCCGGGCTTCAGCTCGCCCTCGACCGTGATCGCCATCGTCTTGAAGGGCTTGAGCGGGAGCGTCTGGGTGGCCAGGACGTGCTCGACCTCGCTCGTGCCGATCCCGAAAGCCATCGCGCCGAACGCTCCGTGTGTGGAGGTGTGGCTGTCGCCGCACACCACGGTGATGCCCGGCATCGTGAGGCCCAGCTGCGGACCGACCACATGGACGATCCCCTGCTCCTTGTCGCCGAGCGAGTGCAGCCGGACGCCGAATTCCTCGGCGTTGCGGCGCAGCGTCTCGATCTGCGTGCGACTGGTGAGGTCGGCGATCGGCTTGTCGATGTCGATCGTCGGCGTGTTGTGGTCCTCGGTCGCGATCGTGAGGTCGAGTCGGCGCACCGGGCGACCCTCGGCGCGCAGGCCGTCGAAGGCCTGCGGGCTCGTGACCTCGTGCACGAGGTGCAGATCGATGTAGATCAGGTCGGGCTGGCCGTTCTCGCCCTTCACGACGAGGTGGTCGTCCCACACTTTCTCCGCCAGGGTGCGCGGACGATCGGGGATGACGGACGTCTGGATGCTGCTCACTGCTCGGTTCTCCTCTGGAAGCGACTGCGCCCTCTCGGGTGTGGCCCGCGACGAACTCCGCGACGAGTGAGGCCTAGAACGAGGACTCGTCGCGGCCGCTAAGGAGAAGGCGAGCGATCCGCACGGGCCCAGGTTACCACCCGGTCGGTGCGGTCAGCGCTCCGGACCGCCGTGCGGGGGTTCCACCGTGGGGGGCGTGCCCTTCTCGTCGGCGACCACGGCGGCCGCTTCGGCGGCGGACTCCGTGCCGGCCGGAGCGTCGACCGCGGTCGGGGCATCCGTCTTCCCCACCCGCTTGTCGCGCGCCGATGCGATCAGGCTCGCGACCGTCGCGACCGTCATCGCGACCACGATGACCGCGAGCGACATCCACGTCGAGATCTCGGGCGCCCACTCGATGTGCTCGCCGTTGTTGATGAAGGGCAGCTCGTTCACATGCATCGCGTGGAAGACGAGCTTCACGCCGATGAAGGCCAGGATGAACGCGATGCCGTAGTGGAGGTAGCGCAGACGGTCGAGGAGATCGCCGAGCAGGAAGTAGAGCTGGCGCAGGCCCATGAGGGCGAAGATGTTCGCCGTGAAGACGATGAACGGACTCTGCGTGATGCCGAAGATCGCCGGGATCGAGTCGATCGCGAACAGCAGGTCGGTGACCCCGATCGCGGCGAACACGATGATCATCGGCGTCCACATCTTCTTGCCGCCGACGACCGTGCGGATCTTCGCACCGTCGTAGTGGTCGCTGATGTCGATCGTGCGACGGAGCAGCCGCACGATGAAGTTCTCCTGCTTGACGTCGGAGTCGTGGTCGCCGCCGGGGAACGCCTGCCGCCACGCGGTCCACACGAGGAACGCCCCGAAGATGTAGAACACCCAGCTGAACTGCTCGATGATCGCGGCGCCGAGAAGGATGAAGAGGCCGCGCAGCACGAGGGCGATGATGATCCCCACCATCAGCACCTCCTGCTGATAGCGACGCGGCACGGCGAACTGGCTCATGATGAGCACGAACACGAAGAGGTTGTCGATGGAGAGGCTGTACTCCGTCAGCCACCCGGCGACGAACTGGCCGGCGTACTCGGGACCCGCGACGACCCACATGATGCCGGCGAAGAGGAGCGCGAGGGTCACGTAGAAGACGACCCACAGCGTGGATTCGCGCGTGGACGGGATGTGGGGGCGCTTGAGGATCAGCAGCAGATCGCCCAGGAGGATGAGCGAGAGCAGCACCAGCGATCCGATCTCGAACCACAGCGGGAGGACGAGGTCCATGGAGGCCTTTCGGGGCGGAAGCGTCGACGTGTACCGAAAGTCTCTCCCCGCGGATCCGATGTCCGCGGCGCGGACCCGGGGCCGCCCTGTCGAGGCCCGTGATGACGGATGCGCGCTTCCGGGATACTCCCTCTCGCCCGTTCAGGATACAGGCAGGCGGATGCCCGGCCCCGCGGCGAGACGATCCGCTCCCGCGCGACACTGACACCGTGAGAGACAATGGTGCCCCCAGGCCACCCCCCTCATCGGGGATCGCCGCCGGGGCCGGAGGGCGAGGCATGCAGGAGAGCGAGCGCGACGACGCGACCCTCGTGGCGCAGGCAGCGGGCGGCAGCGAACACGCCTTCCGCTCGCTGTACCGCGCGTACGTGCGTCCGGTGTACTGGCTCGCCCACGGACTCGTCGGCAATGCGGCGGATGCCGAGGACGTCACGCAAGAGACCTTCCTCGTCGCGTGGCGCAAGCTGGCGGGCCTCGAGCTCGCCGGTGAATCGCTGCTTCCCTGGCTCGCGACGGTGTGCCGCTTCCAGGCGGCCAACCGCATCCGTCGGCAGAAGCGCGATCGCGAGAACACCGCCGCAGCGGCCGATGAGGCACTGGCCTCGACCGTGAACGTCGAGGAGCAGGTGATCGGCGCGGACCTCGCCGACCGGATACTGCGCGAGGTGGCCGGACTCAGTCCGCTCGACCGCGACATCTTCCGCCTCTGCGCGGCCGAGGGCTACGCCTACCAAGCCGCCGCCGAGGAGCTCGGCGTCGCCCACGGCGTCGTCCGCAACCGTCTCTCCCGCATCCGCACGAGACTGCGGACCGTTGTGAAGGAGAGCACATGAGCACCCAGCAGCCCTCGGGCGCGGCGGCCGAGCTTCCGGAGCTCGACGACCGGCGCATCGACGAGATCGAGCAGGCGCTGTTCGCCGACATCGCCCGCGATCGTGACGCGGCACGCACCCGGAGCGCCCGACGCGGTCGGCGGTGGCTCGCCGGCGGAGCAGCAGCGGCCGTCATCGTGGTGGCCGCGATCCTGGCCCCTTCGATCGTCCCGCTGGTCTCGCCCGTCAACGAAGCCGGCGGCTCCAGCGACTCCGCGATCGAGCCGGGCATCGCGCCCGATGCGCCGGTCACGGAGTCGGACGGGGGCGGCGCGGTGACGGGCGACGACCTCGGGGACGCCACGGACGGCGGCGCAACGCTCGCCGAGCCGGATCCGGCAGCGCGCGACATCATCACGACCGCGTCCGCGACGGTCGTCGTCGACGACGTCGCCGTCGCCGCGCAGCAGGTGGGCGAGCGCGCCGTCGCGCACGACGGATACGTCGAAGCGATGAGCGTCGGCACGAGCGGCGCTCCGGCTGATCCCGGCTCCGGCGTCGTCTCGGACTCCACCTCCCCCTATCCCGCCCCGTATCCCTCGGACAATGCGTGGATCACGGTGCGGGTCCCCTCGGCGGAGCTGCCGGCGTTGATCGACGAGCTGTCGGGGATCGGCGAGGTCACGACGTCGGCGATCGACCGTCAGGACGTGACGGAGCAGACCGTCGATCTCGAAGCGCGGATCGACGCGGCGCAGGCATCGGTGGACCGCCTTCTCGGTCTCATGGCGGAGGCGACGTCGACCGCGGACCTCCTCGCCGCCGAAGCTGCCCTCGCGGAGCGCCAGGCGCTGCTGGAGTCCTACCAGCAGCAGCTCGAGAGCCTCGAGGGCCTGGTCGCGATGTCGACGCTCACGATCACGCTGACGCCGGACGTCGTGCCGGTCGAGGCGGACCCCGCCGGCTTCACGGACGGGCTCGCCGCCGGATGGAACGGCCTCGTGGCCACGCTCAACGGCATCGTCGTCGCCCTGGGGTTCCTCCTCCCGTGGCTCGCCGTGGCAGCGGTCGCGGCGCTCATTGTGTGGGCGATCGTGCGCGGCGTGCGCGGCCGTCGCGATCGACGGCGGACGGATGCCGCCCCCGCCGCGCGCGCCGGCGCCTCGGTCGACGACCCACGGTGAGAAACGAAGAAGCCCGGTCTGCGAGACCGGGCTTCTTGGTGTTGTGACCCCAGCGGGATTCGAACCCGCGTTACCGCCGTGAGAGGGCGGCGTACTAGGCCGCTATACGATGGGGCCGTTTTGGCAACCGTTCGATTATGCCATGTGCTTCATCGCTCTCCAAATCCGGCCGAGATCCCTGGGCGATGCTTGTCCGGGAGCGTACGGAGCGGTTGACTCGGGGCATGCGAGTGACCAAGTTCGAGCACGCCACCCTGACCCTCCTCGACAGCGGGCGCACGCTCGTCATCGATCCCGGATCGTTCACCTCGCCGCTCGCCGACCTCGAGGACCTGGTGGGAATCGTCCTCACCCACGAGCATCCCGACCACTGGACGCCCGACCACCTGGACCGGCTGCTCAAGGCGTTCCCCGGCACGCCGATCTACGGGCCCGAGGGCGTCGCCCGCGCGGCCGCCGGGTACGACGTCACGGTCGTCCACCCGGGCGACACGGTCGACCTCGACCCGTTCCGCCTGGAGTTCTTCGGCGGGCAGCATGCCGTCATCCACGACTCGATCCCGGTGATCGACAACGTGGGCGTGCTCGTCAACGACGAGTTCTACTACCCGGGCGACTCGTACGCCGTGCCGACCGGGAAGAAGGTGCGGCTCCTCGCCGCGCCGGTGGGTGCGCCGTGGCTCAAGATCGGCGAGGCCATGGACTTCGTGCTCGCCGTCGCACCGCGGCAGGCCTTCGGGACCCACGACATGACCCTTTCGCGCATCGGCAACGACATGGGACGAGCCCGGCTGCGGTGGGCGGTCGAGCAGGACGGCGGCGAATTCCTCGCGCTCGAGCCGGGCGACTCCACCGACATCTGAGCGCGGCGCTGCCCGGGATGCCGCGAAGACGACGGATGCCGCGCGGCTTCGTCCCGCGGCATCCGTCGTCCGGCTCTGCGCGCTCTACTGCGCGTCGAGATCGGTCTGGAGCAGTTCGACCAGTTCGTCCAGCGCCTGCTCGGCGCCCTCGCCCTCAGCCTTGAGCGTCACTACGGTGCCCTGGGAGGCGCCGAGTCCCATGAGCGAGAGGATGCTGCCCGCATTCAGATCGGGGCCGCCCTCCACCGCGATCGTCACCGGGACGCTCTTCTCCTGGACGGCCTGCACGAACAGCTTGGCGGGGCGGGCGTGCAGCCCGGAGCTGCTGGCGATGGTGGCCTGGCGTTCTGCCATGTGTCTCTCCTTTGATCACTCGGTGTGCGCGGTCGGTCACGCGGGGACGGCCTCGAAAGGCGCCTCCGCCTGCTCCAGCTCCTTGCGGCCGACCCAGCGCTTGAGCGCGACGACGAGGAGTGCCGTCACGACGGTACCCGCGGCGATGGCCACGAGGAAGCCCCAGAACGGACTGATCGCGAAGAACACGAACACGCCGCCGTGCGGAGCGAGGGACTCGACGGCCAGAATCATGCTCAGACCGCCCGTCACGGCGCCGCCCACGAGGGAGGCGGGGATCACGCGCAGCGGGTCGGCCGCGGCGAACGGAATGGCGCCCTCCGAGATGAACGCGGCGCCGAGCAGCCAGGCGGCCTTGCCGTTCTCGCGCTCGATCGCCGGGAACATGTTGCGGGCGAGCACGGTCGAGGCGAGAGCCATGGCCAGCGGCGGGACCATTCCCGCCGCCATGACGGCGCCCATGATCAGCCAGGGGGTCGGATTCTCAGGGCTGCCCGCGGAGAGTCCGGCGACGGCGAAGGCGTAGGCGACCTTGTTGACGGGACCGCCGAGGTCGAAGCACATCATCAGCCCGAGGACGACGCCGACGATCACGATGCCCGACGTGCCGGCGAGATCGTTGAGCCAGACCGTCAGCCACTCCATGAGGGTCGCGATCGGGCGCCCGAGGAAGAGGATCATGAGCCCGGACGCCACGACCGACGCCAGCAGCGGGATGATCACGACCGGCATGAGGCCGCGCAGCCAGCGCGGCACGCTCCAGGTCGAGATCCACCACGCCGTCACGCCGGCCAGGAGACCGCCGACGATGCCGCCGATGAATCCGGCGTTCATGAGCACCGCGACGGCGCCCGCGACGAAGCCCGGCGCGATACCGGGACGATCGGCGATCGCGAACGCGATGTAGCCCGCCAGCGCCGAGACGAGGAAGCCCATCGACGTCGCGCCGATGGTGAAGAACACCGACCCGAGGTAGAGGCTCAGGCCTCCCGGCGGCAGATTCCACAGCGAGTACTGCACGACCACAGACGCGGCTTCGCCCGTGGCCTCGTAATTGTCACCGAAGAAGAGGAAGCCGAGGGCGATCAGCAGACCGCCGCCCGCGACGAACGGGATCATGTAGCTGACGCCGGTCAGCAGAATGCGCTGGATTCGGGCGCCCCACGACACCGACTCCGCCGCCGTGGGCGCGGCCGACGAGTCGGCGGCGCCGGTCACCCGGGTCGCGTCGGGGTTCTTCGCCGCCGCCACCGCCTCGGCGATGAGCTCCTTCGGCTGCTCGATGCCGCGCTTGACGCCCGACCGGACGACGGGCTTGCCCGCGAAGCGGCCGAGTTCACGCACGTCGACGTCGGTGGCGAAGATGACGGCATCGGCGGCGTCGATGACCTCGCGTGGAAGCGCCTGGTAGCCGCTGGATCCCTGTGGCTCGACGGCGAGGTCGACGCCGGCGGCCACGCCCGCCGCGCTGAGCGCGTCGGCGGCCATGAAGGTGTGGGCGATTCCCGTCGCGCACGAGGTCACCGCGACGATGCGGACGGGGTGCCCGTCGACCTCGGGGCCCGTCTGCGCGGCGGCGGGAGCGCCGGCGGCGGGGGCGGGCGCTGCGGGGGCGGGCGCTGCGGGGGCGGGCGCTGCGGGGGCGGGCGCTGCGGGGGCGGCCGCGGCATCCCCCTCCCCGATGGCGCCGCGCACGATCGCGACGACCTCGTCCTCGGTGTGCGCGGCGCGCAGGCCGCGGGTGAAGTCGTCCTGCATGAGGCTCCGCGCGAGCTTGGAGAGGACGGCGAGGTGCGCCTCGGCGGCACCCTCCGGCGCGGCGATCAGGAAGACGAGGTCGGCGGGACCGTCCGGCGCGCCGAAGTCCACGCCGGGCGTCAGCCGGGCGAACGCGAGCGAGGGCACGGTGACGGCCGCGCTCTTCGCGTGGGGGATGGCGATGCCGCCCGGGAGTCCCGTCTCGTCCTTCTCTTCGCGCGCCCACGCGTCGGCGAAGAGCGCCTCGGCGTCGGTGGCACGGCCCTGCGCGACGACGCGCGTGGCGAGCGAGCGGATCACGTCGGCCTTGTCGGCGCCGAGGCCGACGTCGAGGCTGACGAGTTCGGGGGTGATGGTGTCGGACACGGTGACCTCCATGGTCGGGGTGGGGCGAATCAGGCGGAAACGGGAGAGAGGCGCGTGACGGGCACGTCGTCGGAGGGAAGGTCTGCGGGGGTGGGCGCCTGCGTGCCGGGAAGGGATGCCGCGGCCGCCCCGTAGCGGACGGCGCTGCGCAGGCGATCCTCGGGCGAAGCGCCGGCGACGTCGGCGAGGAGATAGCCGGCGAGCGAGCTGTCGCCCGCGCCGACGGTGCTCGCGACGCGGATCCGCGGCGGCACGGCGACCCACGCGCCCTCGGCGTCGATGAGGACCGCCCCGTCGGCTCCGAGGGTTACGAGGGCGGCGGACACCCGGCCGGGGACGAGTCGTCGTGCGACCGACGTCACCGCGGCGGGGAGGTCCCCCGAGGGCAGGGCCTCCCCCGCCAGCTCGGCGAGCTCGTCGTCGTTGGGCTTGATCAGATCGGGGCGTCCGCGCTCGACGACCGCGGCGAGGGCCGCTCCGGAGGTGTCCACGGCCATGCGCGGGGCGCGGGTGCCGAACCGGGCGCGGACCGCTTCGATCACCGTCACGTAGAAGTCGTCGGGGGCGCCGGGCGGAAGGGAGCCCGCCAGGACGAGCCACGCCGCGCCGTCGGCGGCCTCGGCGACCGCGCTCACGACGGCCGAGGCATCCATCGACGTGAGCGGGGCACCCGGCAGGTTCAGCTTCGTCGTGACGCCCTCCGGGTCGGTGATGGTGACGTTGGCGCGCGCCGAGCCGTGCACCGGCACCGCTCGGGTCGCGATGCCCGTCGCCGCGAGGGCCGCGGCGTAAGGGTCTCCGCCGGCGAGGGGCAGCACCGCGAGCGTCTGCAGGGCCGCCGCCGCGACGACCCGGGACACGTTGATGCCCTTGCCGCCGGCGTCCTCGCGGGCGCCGATCGCGGACTGGACTTCACCCGGGCGCAGCGGGGCGTCGAGGGTGATGGTGCGGTCGAGGGACGGATGCGCCGTCAGGGTCACGATCATGCGAGCCACACCTCCACGCCCGCGTCGGCCAGCGCCGCGGAAAGCTCGGGCCCCGGTGGGGCGTCGGTGACGAGGACGTCCACGTCCTCCAGCGGCGCGAAGCCGACCAGCAGCTCGCGGTCGTGCTTGTCGGCGTCGGCGACGACGACGACGCGACGCGCGGCTCGGACGATCGCACGCTTGACCGCCGCCTCGTCGGGGTCGGGAGTGCTCAGCCCGAATCCGGCCGACACGCCGTTGGTGCCGAGGAACGCGACGTCGGGGCGAAGCCCCTCGATCGTCCGGGCGGTGTCGGCGCCGACGGCGGCGGCCGTCAGGCCCCGCACACGCCCGCCGATGACGGTGAGCGCGGCGTTGGGGACGGACGCGAGCGCGTGGGCGAGGGTGAGCGCGTGCGTGACGACCTCGATCCCACCGTCCCCCAGCCGAGGCGCGAGAGCACCCGCGACCGCAGCCGTCGTGGTCCCGGCGTCGAGGTAGACCGACCCGCGGAATCCGCCGCCGAGCGCGTCCAGCGCGCGCCGGCCGATGGCTGACTTGGCGGCGCTGTGGCGTTGGAGCCGTTCGGCGAGGGCCGGCTCCGCGGTGCTCTCGCGGTCGGCGGGCACCGCACCGCCGTGGACACGGCGAAGGCTCCCGTTCGCTTCGAGCTGCGCGAGATCTCGCCTGACGGTCTCGGTAGTGACGCCGAATGTCGCCGCGAGATCGACGACGCTCACACGACCGTCGGCTGCGAGCCGGCGCTCGATTGCATCGTGGCGCTCCGTTGCGTACATGTTGACCCCTCGTCGGATTCCCACACACTACAACACATATCAACATGAAACAAGATGCGGGCGCTGAGATCAGTACGCTCGATCCGTGGCCGACAAACCCGCGGGCGAAGTGGTGATCGACGAAGCCCTCGTCAGGCAGCTCCTACGCGAACAGGCAGGAGCCCTCGAAGGCGCGACGTCCCTGCCGCTTGCTCGAGTGAGCGCCGGCTGGGACAACGAGGTCTGGCGCCTGGGTGAGGACTGGGCGGTGCGGCTCCCCAGGCGCGCCGCGGCCGCCTCTTTGATCGTGCACGAGCACCGGGCGCTGCCGCTCGTCGGACCCGCGATCGAGGCCACCGGTGTGCGGGTGCCGATGCCGGTGGTGCGTGCGGAGCCCGGTTCGTCGTTCCCGTGGCGATGGTCCGTTGCGCCCTGGATCGAAGGATCCCGCGGGATCGACGTGCCGTGGAAGGTGCGGACGGGATGGGCGGAATCGCTCGCCGCCGCTCTCGGGGCGCTGCACGTCGCGGCGCCGCCCGACCATCCGCCGAACCCCGTGCGGGGCGTCCCGCTCCCCGAACGCGCGGATTCGTTCACCGCACGACGGGAGGCACTCGTCGCCGCCCGCCTCGTCACCGACGCGGAGGAGCGGGCCGTGACGACGGCATGGGAGGACGGTCTCGCCGAGCCACCCTGGACGGGGCCGCCGGTGTGGATCCACGGCGACCTCCACCCCGGAAACATCGTCGCCGATGCGGCGCGGCTCGTCGGCATCATCGACTTCGGCGATGTCACCGCCGGTGACCCCGCCTACGATCTCGCCGTGGCGTGGCTGGCCTTCGACGCCAACGGGCGCGAGCGGTTCAGGGCGGCCACCGGTCCTCGGTACGACCTGGCCACCTGGACCCGTGCGCGGGCCTGGGCGGCGGCGGTCGCCGTGCTCCTCCTCGCGCACAGCGACGACGAGCCCGACTATGCCGCGCTGGGCAGGTCGGCGCTCGACGAGATCGTCTCGGGATCCTGACCGCCCGGCGGGCGGACCCACACGTCGACCGAGCCCTCGTGCCCGACGAACCGGATGATCGTCCCCACCGGCAGCGGGTTCTCGAAGTCCAGCGACATGCCGTCGTAGATCGTGAAGTCGAGCACCGGATCCAGGCCCGATCCGCTGCAGGTGGCACTGAGGAACGATCCGTCGTGCGAGAGCAGCAGGCACCGGGACTCGTCGATGCCGAGCGCCGTCCACACCTGGATCGAGTCGAACCCCTCGTGCGGCACGACGGTGCCCGCATCCACGCCCCAGTAGTCGAGGTTCTCCGTGAACCCGGCCCCTCGTTCCCCGCCGGTCGGGTCGACGCCGAGCGTGAGATCGGGCGGCGGGCCGTCGCCGGACGGCCACGTGAACCCGATCGCCGCACCGATCGCGATACCGACGATCGCCGCGACGGCCCAGAGGGGCACACGCCGCCACCACGCGCGCTCCGTCGTGCCAGCGGGTGGGGAGGTGGATGCTGCGGGCACGCCGGCGCTTTCGCTCGGCGGGGCGGCGACGGCCCCGCCGTGTGAGCGCTCCGCCGACGGATCGGCGAAGAGATCATCGTCCGGGTCGGGCGCGACCCGGTGCGCGGGCGCCGGGCGGTGAACATCGTCGACGTTCGCCTCGGCGGCGTGGGCCAGTGCTTCCAGTTCGAGCAGCCGCTGCTGGGCTACGGGATCGCTCGCGATGTCGGCGTCGGGGCCGTAGGCCCTGCGCCGGAGCGCGGCGAGCTCGGTCGATCGCTCGGGCGACAACGACGGCGCGTCCATGAGCCCATTATCGTCCGGCTCCGACTCCCCGGGTCGGTTGTCCGGAAGAAACGACGAAACCCCCGGTTGACCGGGGGTTTTCGTACTGCTGGGGTACCTGGACTCGAACCAAGAACAACTGAACCAGAATCAGCCGTGTTGCCAATTACACCATACCCCAAGGCGTTCGGCCGGAGCCGTGCCGAGGGTCAAGCTTAGCCGACCCCGGCACGTGCTCCAAACCAGAGGGTCAGGCCGTGCGGCCCGCAAGGGCTCCGAGCCGGTCGAGGGTGACCGCCTTGCCCAGCAGCTCGATCGACTCGAACAGCGGCGGTGACACCCGGCGCCCACTGAGGGCCACCCGGAGGGGCCCGTATGCCACACGGGGCTTGAGTCCCAGCCCGTCGATCAGCGCCGCGGAGAGGGCATCCTGCACCGCCGCGGCCGTGAACTCGGACTCCGGCACGAGCTCGAGCGCCCCGACCGAGGCGACGAGCACCTCCGCCGCGTTCACCGGCAGGGACGAAAGAGCGTCCTCGTCGTACACGACCTCGTCGCGGAAGAGGAACCCGAGGAGTCCGGGGGCCTCGCCGAGCAGCTGCATGCGCTCCTGCACGAGCGGCGCGGCCGCGCCAAGGATCGCACGCTGCGGCGTCGTCGGCGGATCGGAGACGAGCCCCGCGGCCGCGAGATAGGGCACGAGGCGGTCCGCGAAGTCGTCGGGCTGCAGCATCCGGATATGGTCGCCGTTGATCGACTCGGCCTTCTTCTGATCGAAGCGGGCCGGATTCGGATTGACGTCGGCGATGTCGAACGCCGCGACCAGCTCGTCGAGCGAGAAGACATCGCGGTCGGGCGCGATCGACCAGCCGAGCAGCGAGAGATAGTTGAGCAGTCCCTCGTGGATGAAGCCCTTCTCGCGCTGAAGGAAGAGGTCGGCCTTCGGGTCGCGCTTCGAGAGCTTCTTGTTGCCCACCTCGCCGAGCACGAGCGGCATGTGCGCGAATCGCGGGATGAACGTCGTGACACCCGCGTCGACCAGGGCCTGGTACAGCGCGAGCTGACGTGCCGTCGAGGGCATGAGGTCTTCGCCCCGGATCACGTGCGTGATGCCCATCAGGGCGTCGTCGACCGGGTTGACGAACGGATACAGGGGCACCCCGCCCGCGCGGACCAGCACGAAGTCCGGGAACGACCCCGCCGGGAAGGTCACCTCGCCGCGGATGAGGTCGACGTACGTGAGGTCTTCGTCGGGCACCCGCAGGCGCCACGCCGGCTCGCGACCCTCGGCGCGGAACGCGGCGCGCTGCTCGTCGGTCAGGTCGCGGTCGAAGTTGTCGTAGCCGAGCTGCTTGGCGCGCCCGTTCGCCTCGTTGCGCGCGTCGATCTCCTCGGCCGTCGAGTAGCTCTCGTACACGGCGCCCGACGCGATCAGCTTGTCGAGGACCTCACGGTAGACGTCGTGTCGCTGGGACTGGCGGTAGGGCGCGTGCGGACCGCCGACCTCGACCCCCTCATCCCAGTCGATCTCGAGCCAGCGCAGTGCGTCGAGCAGCTGCTGGTAGCTCTCCTCGCTGTCGCGGGCGGCGTCGGTGTCTTCGATGCGGAAGACGAGCTTCCCGCCGTGGTGGCGCGCGTAGGCCCAATTGAAGAGGACCGTGCGGATGAGTCCGACGTGCGGCAGACCCGTCGGCGAGGGGCAGAACCGCACGCGCACATCGGCGCCGGTCGCGGTGGTGGTGCGGGGATCGGGTGAAGAGGACATCGCGCTCCAGTCTAGGCGCGCGCCGTCTGCACCTCCGTGGGGGTCCACTCGGCCACGAGCCGCTCGACAGCGTCCAGCGTCGCGCGCACCGCCGGCACTCGTTCGGCGCCGTGCGCGGTGACGACGTGCAGGGTGCGCGCCTCCGCTGGCGGGAGCGGCAGGGTGATGACCCCGGGCAGGCGCGGGAAGGATGCCACGGCCAGCGCAGGCAGCGTCGCCACGCCGATCCCTCGGGCCACGAGACCCTCGACGGCCACGAAGTTGTCGGTCTCGAACGCGATGCGCGGAGAGAAGCCGACACGAGCGCACAGCTCGAGCAGGTGGCCGCGGCACCTGGGGCATCCCGCGATCCACCGCTCCCCCGCGAGCGCCGGCAGGTCGACCTCTCCCCCGGCCGCGGCGGGATGGCCCTCCGGCAGGACGGCGACGAGATCGTCGGTGCCGATCGCGCGCACCGACAGGCCGCGCGCGCTCGCCCCGTGCGGGTCGTCGCGATCTCCGGGGTACGAGAACGTCAGCGCGATGTCCGCCCGGTCCTCCTTCACGGCCTCGACCGCCTCGGGCGGTTCGGCCTCGAGGTAGGTGAGACTCACTCCGGTGTGGCGCGCCTCGAGGTCGGCCAGCAGCCGAGGGACGATCGTCGGGGATGCGGACGGGAAGCCGACCAGTCTCACGCGACCGGTGCGAAGTCCCCGAAGCTCGGCCAGCTCGCCGGCCGCGGCATCCAGCGCCGTCGTCACGGCCGGCGCATGCCGTGCGAGGATGCGACCCGCCTCGGTGAGGCGCACCGAGCGGCCGACGCGTTCGACCAGCGGAAGCCCCAGCCGCATTTCGAGACGCTTGAGCTGCTGACTGACGGCCGGCTGGCTGTAGCCGAGGGCGGCGGCCGCGCCGGTGATCGAGCCCTCATCGGCGATCGCCTTCACGACGCGCAGCGCCTGCGCGTCCAGATCGGGGTCGTCGAGGAGCGTCACACGCACAGCATAGGCGGGTCTGTCACATCACGCCACGTGATGTGAGACATGTGACACCTCCTGTAGACGAATGGGTTCCGGAAGGGGACGCTGGACTCATGGCACTGCACACGCTTCCCGCGCCCCCACCCACCGTCGCCGCGGCGCGCCGCGAGTTCACCGGCGGGCGGGGGTATCTCGCCGCGTGCACCGTCGGCCTCCCGACGCGCGCGACGAGGGCGGCCGTGATCGCCGAGCTGGATGCCGCGGCCTCCGGCCGGCCGGATCCCTCGGCCGCGTCCGCCGCCGTCGAGCGCTCGCGCGGCCTCTTCGCACGGCTCGTCGGCGTCGAGCCCAGCCGCGTCGCGATCGGTTCTCAGGTGTCGGTCGCCGTGGCTCTCGTCGCGGCCTCCCTCCCGGACGGAGCCGAAGTGCTCGTGGCCGACGGCGACTTCTCCTCCGTCGTCCTGCCGTTCGTCCACGCCGGTCGATCGCTGCGCGTCCGGAGCGTCCCGCTCGCGGAGCTCGCCGAGTCCGTCGGGCCCTCGACCGCCCTCGTCGCCTTCTCCCTCGTCCAGTCGGCGACCGGCGAGGTCGCGGACGCCGACGCCATCCTCGCCGCCGCTGCACGGTACGGCGCACGCACGCTGTGCGACGCGACCCAGGCCGTCGGGTGGCTGCCGGTGGAGGCATCCCGCTTCGACGCCGTCGTGTGCCACACGTACAAGTGGCTCTGCGCGCCGCGCGGCGTGTCCTTCCTCACGCTCTCGGACGAGCTCGCGCGCGACATCCCGCCGCTCTTCGCAGGGTGGTACGCAGGCGCGGATCCGTGGTCGTCGTGCTACGGCGGCGACGTCGAACTGGCGCCGGACGCGTCGCGGTTCGACGCGTCACCCGCGTGGCAGGCGTTCGTCGGCGCCGCTCCCGCGCTCGCGCTCTTCGCCTCCCTCGACGCCGAGGCGCTGCGCGACCATGCGACCGGTCTCGCCGCGGCGTTCCGGCTGCGGCTGGGACTCGCCCGCCCTGCGCGGGACAGTGCCATCGTCACGTGGGCCGACCCCGACGGCGCCGACCTCGCTCGGATGGCGAACGCCGGAATCGTGGCATCGGGCCGCGCGGGACGCGCGAGGGTGGCCTTCCACGTCTTCAACGACGAGGAGGACGTCGACCTCGCCGTCCGGGCCCTGGGCCGCTGACCGCACCTTCCGACCGAAGGGTCAGACGGCGACGCGGGTGCGCCGACCGAACGGCGCGAAGAGCACGGTCGCCACGACCAGCACACCGACCACGAGCGCCAGGCCCCCGTAGCCGATCCACGACAGCACGACGCCCGCGAGGATCGCGCCGATCGCACCGACGAGACTCATGGTCAGGTCGCTGAGGCCCTGGCGACGGGTGCGCTGGGACTCGGACGACGCCTCGGTGAGCAGCGTCGAACCCGCCACCGTCGTCGCACTCCACCCGAGTCCGAGCAGCACGAGCGCGACGGTGACGATCGCCGACGTCTCCGCACCGAAGGACGCCGTGAGCAGCGCCGCGACGAGAAGCGCTTGCCCGATGAGGATCGTCGGCAGGCGGCCCGCACGGTCGGCGAGGATGCCGAACACGGGCGACAGGGCGTACATGCCGGCGATGTGGAGGCTGATCGTCAGCCCGATGATCGACAGCGACGCGCCGTGATGCAGCAGATGGACCGGCGTCATCGCCATGACCGACACCATGACGCCGTGCGCAGCGGCGACGGCGAAGATCGCGTACCGCGCGACAGACGGGTTGTCGGGCTTGGCGATCGCGCTCGTCGCCTCGCGCGACGCGGCCACCACCCGCTGCGCGAGCAGTAGCGGATCGGGCCGCAGCGCGACGAGGTAGAGCGCGATCGCGAGCACCTGGGCGACGACCGTGATGAGGTAGGGGCCGGTGAGCGGCGGCATCCCGACGGCATCCCCGAGCACCTCCCCCGGACCCGTCAGGTTCGGACCGAGGACCGCCCCGATCGTCGTCGCCCACACGACGATCGACAGGTCGCGGCCGCGCGTCGCATCGGTGGCCAGGTCGGCCGCCGCGAACCGCGTCTGCAGATTGGCCGCCTGCCCCGCCCCGACCAGCGCGAACGCCACGAGCAGAAGGGGGAACGACGACACCGACACGGCCAGCACCACGAGCATCACCCCCACGAGGGCGAGCGACATCCCGGTGGCGAGGGAGACGCGCCGGCCCCGGCGACGCGCGAACGCGGCGAGCGGCACCGCCAGGGCGGCCGTGCCGAGGGTCACGCCCGCCGCGGCGAGACCCGAGAACGCCTCATCGCCGGAGACCTCGGCCGCGAGCACGGCGCCGAGCGAGAGCGTGGCGCCGAACGCGAGGCCGCCGAGGATCTGCCCCGCCGAGAGCACCAGGACACTGCGTCGCTGCACGCGCGCGACCTCGGCGGGTGCGAGGTCCGCGGCATCCCGGTCGGAGGCCGAGGACCGCGACGGGTCGGCGGACGCGGAGGCCATGGCCCGGCTCAGGCCGCGCGGGCGGTGTTGCGGAGCGTGCCGAGTCCGGTGATCTCGACCTCGACGGTGTCGCCCGCGACGAGCTGACCGACGCCGGCCGGCGTTCCGGTGAGGATCACGTCGCCGGGAAGGAGTGTGAATGCCGCCGACGCGTACTCGATGATCTCGGCGAGCGAGAAGATCATGTCGCTGATCGGCCCCTGCTGGCGGACCTCGCCGTTGAGCCGCGTCGTGATCACGGCCTCGCCGTCCACGTCGAACTCGGTCTCGATCGCGGGACCGAGCGGGCAGGACGTGTCGAAGCCCTTCGCCCGCGCCCACTGGCCGTCGCTCTTCTGCCAGTCCCGCGCGGTGAGATCGTTCGCGATCGTGTACCCGAACACGTGGCCGAGAGCATCCGCCGCCGACACGTTCTTCGTGATGCGCCCGATCACCGCCGCCAGCTCACCCTCGTAGCTCACGAAGTCGGAGTGGCGGGGAAGCACCACCGCGTCGCCCGGCCCGACCACCGAGGTGTTGGGCTTGAAGAAGAGCATCGGCGCGGTCGGCACGTCGTTGCCGAGTTCCGCCGCGTGGTCGCGGTAGTTGCGGCCGACGCACACGACCTTCGAGCGCGGGATGACCGGGGCGAGCAGCGCCACGTCGGCGAGCGGGACGCGCTCCCCCGTCGTGTCGTACCCCGCGAACATCGGATCCCCGGCGAGGACGACGAGCTCGCCCTCGTCGACGATCCCGAACCTGATGACGTCGTTGTGGCTGAAGCGCGCGATCCTCACCCGACGACCCTATCCGTCGAGGCGGAGGAGCCAGCCGTGCTTGTCCTCGCGACGCCCGTACTGGATGTCGGTGAGCTCCTCGCGCAGCGACAGGGCCAGCTCGCCCGTCGGCTGCTCGTCGACGAAGTCCTTGCCCTTGAGCAGTCCGATCGGCGTCACGACGGCGGCGGTGCCGCACGCGAACACTTCGACGATTTCGCCGGATGCCACGCCCTGCCGCCACTCGTCGAACGAGACCGCGCGGCCCTCGACTTTGTGGCCGCGGTCGCGGGCCAGCTGGAGGATGGAGTCGCGCGTGATGCCCTCGAGGATCGAGTCGGACTGCGGCGTGACGAGGGTGCCGTCCTTGTAGACGAACACGACGTTCATGCCGCCGAGCTCCTCGACGTTGCGGTCCTGGTCGAGGAACACGACCTGGTCGCACTCGTTCTCGTAGGCCTCCGACTGCGGAAGCAGGCTCGCGGCGTAGTTGCCGCCGGTCTTGGCCGCGCCCGTCCCGCCCTTGCCGGCGCGCGCGTAGTCCTCGCTGAGCCAGATCGACACGGGCTGGACGCCGCCCTTGAAGTAGGCGCCGGCGGGCGACGCGATGACGTAGTAGCCCACTTTGTGCGCGGGTCGCACGCCCAGGAACGCCTCCTTGGCGAACATGAACGGCCGCAGGTAGAGGCTCTGGTCGGCACCCGACGGAACCCAGGCGCCGTCGACGGCGATCAGCTCGCGCAGCGACTGGATGAAGTACGTCACGGGGAGTTCGGGCAGTGCCAGCCGGCGCGCGGAGCGCTGCAGGCGGCGACCGTTCTGGTCGGGGCGGAACGTGTGGATCGACCCGTCGGCGTGGCGATAGGCCTTGATCCCCTCGAAGATCTCCTGGCCGTAGTGCAGCACCGCGGCGGCGGGATCGAGCGACACCGGCCCGTACGGCTGCACGCGCGGGCGGTGCCAGCCCCCGCCGACGGACCAGCAGATGTCGACCATGTGGTCGGTGAAGCTCGTGCCGAAGCCGGGGTTGGCGAGGATCTCGGCACGCTGCTCGGCGGACTTCGCCTGCAGGTTGCGGCTGACGGCGAACTCGAGCGGGGTGAGTCCGGTGTCGGGATCGGTGTCGATGAGCGTCATGACGGGCCTGTGCTTTCGTGAGGAGCGGGTGCTCCCGGGATGGCGGCGCTTGCCGGTTCCAGGTTACGCCCGGAGGCGGGCGACGATGTCGTCGCCGATCTGCGCCGTGGTGCGGGATGCCGAACCGCGGTCCGCGATGTCCGCCTCGACCGCGCGGGTGACGGCGAGGGACTCGCCGTGCAGCCCGAGGTGGTCGAGCAGCAGGGCGGTGGAGAGGATCGCGGCCGTGGGGTCGGCCTTCTGCTGACCTGCGATGTCGGGCGCCGATCCGTGCACGGGCTCGAACATCGAGGGGAACGCGCCGTCGGGGTTGATGTTGCCCGAAGCGGCGAGGCCGATGCCACCGGTGACGGCGCCGGCCAGGTCGGTCAGGATGTCGCCGAAGAGGTTGTCGGTGACGATCACGTCGAATCGGCCCGGGTTCGTGACCAGGAAGATGGTGGCCGCGTCGACGTGCAGGTAGTCTACGGCGACGTCGGGGTGCTCGGCGGACACCGCGTCGACGATCCGCTTCCAGATGCCGCCCGCGTGCACGAGGACGTTCGTCTTGTGGACGAGCGTGACCTTCTTGCCACGTCGCTCGGCGAGGTCGAAGGCGTATCGCACGACCCGCTCGACACCGAAGGCGGTGTTGACCGAGGTCTCGTTGGCGACCTCGTGCGGCGTGCCACGGCGGATCGAACCGCCGTTGCCGACATAGGGACCTTCGGTGCCCTCGCGGACGACGACGAAGTCGATGTCGCCCGGTTCGGCGAGCGGACCGGGCACTCCCGGGTACAGCTTGGACGGACGCAGGTTCACATAGTGGTCGAGTTCGAAGCGCAGCCGGAGCAGCAGCCCGCGCTCGATGTTCGCGTCCTTGAGGCGCGGGTCTCCGGGCACGCCCCCGACGGCGCCGAGCAGGATCGCATCGTGCGCGGCGATCGAGACGAGGTCGGCGTCGGTGAGCGTGTCGCCCGTCTCGAGGAACCGTCCGGCGCCGAGCGAGAAGTGGGTCTTGTCGAAGCGGATGCCGCTTGCCGCGGTCGCCGCGTCGAGGACCTTCTCCGCCTCGGCGATCACCTCCGGCCCGATCCCGTCGCCGGGGATGACGGCCAGCTTCACGACACGCGACATGGTGCTCCTAGGAGTTCTTGCGGGACCCTCCCAGGGTAGTGGCCGCGATCACTCCCGCGATCACGACGAGCGCCGCTCCGAGGAGTGACGTCACGACGACGCCGGCGTCGAATGCCGTGGCGGCGGCGGCGAAGAGCGCATCGCCGGCGACCCCGCCGATCTCGTCTGCGGCATGGACCGCGCCGGCGAGGGTCTCTGCTGCGGCCGAGGCTGCGGCATCCGGAACCCCCTCGGGAATCACGAGATTGGCGCGGTAGAGCGCCGTGAGGATTCCGCCCAGCACGGTGGTGCCGAGCACGGCTCCCAGCTCGTAGGCGGTCTCGGAGACCGCACTCGCGGCTCCGGCCTTGGCCGGAGGCGCACTGGAGAGCACGAGTTCATTGGAGACCGTCTCGGCCGCGCCGATGCCGATCCCGAGCGACACGAACGCCGCGACGAGGGCGGCGATGCTCTCGGTCCCGCTCGTGAGGGCGACGGTGACGTAGCCGGCGACGGAGAACACGAGCGCCGTGGGAACGACGACGCGAGCAGGCCACCTCTTGGCGATCGGCACGATCGCGAGCCCCGCCGCGATCATCATCGCGAGGCCCGGCACCAGGGCGAGCCCCGCCTGCATGGGTGATAGACCGACGATGAGCTGCAGGTGCTGCGCGACGAAGAACAGGAAGCCCACGAGCGCGATGACGCTCAGGAGGTTGACCAGCAGCGCTCCGCTGAAGGTGCCGCGCCGGAACAGGCGCATGTCGAGCATCGGCGCCCGCGCGCTCAGCTGGCGCCTCACGAAGATCACGCCGAAGCCGACACCCGCGAGCATCGGCAGCCAGGCGGCGGTGACGAGTCCGTGCACCGCGAGCTCCTTGATGCCGTAGACGATCGGGATCATCGTCGCCATGGACAGCAGGATGCTGAGCGGGTCGATGCGCCCGGGCTTCGGGTCGCGGCTCTCGGGCACCAGGAGGGGCGCGAACACCAGCAGCGGGACGAGCACCGGGACGGAGAGGAGGAAGACCGAGCCCCACGCGAAGTGCTCGAGCAGCAGCCCGCCCACGATCGGACCGAGGGCGGCGCCGGCCGAGAACATCGCCGCCCACACGGCGATCGCCAGGCGCCGCTGATCGCGGTCGGTGAAGATGCTCCGCAGCAGCGACAGCGTCGAGGGCATGAGCATCGCGCCGAAGACTCCCATGGCCGCACGCGCGGCGATGAGCCAGGCGGCGCTGGGAGCGAAGGCCGCGAGCACCGAGACGGCGGCGAAGCCGATCGCGCCGATGAGCAGCATCCTGCGACGCCCGAAGCGGTCGCCGAGCGTGCCCATCGTCACGAGCAGTCCGGCGAGGACGAGCGGGTACGCGTCGATGATCCAGAGCTGCTGGGCACTCGTGGGCCCGAGCTCGAGCGCGATCGACGGGAGCGCGAAGCTGAGCACGGTGTTGTCGACCGACACGAGCAGCACCGGGAGCATGAGCACGACGAGCGCGGCCCAGCCGCGCCAGCCGACCCGCTGCCCGCGAGCCTCGGCGAGGGAGAGTTCTTGAGTGAGAGTCATCATTTCTATACCGTCCGGTCGGTATAGTATCAGGATGCTGCACGCCCTGTCGATACGATCGACCCCATGAGTCGCCCCCCGCTCGCCCGCGAAAAGGTGATCGACGCGTTCGAGCAGCTCCTCATCGAGGAGGGTGAGCGCGCGGCGACGATGGACGCCACGGCCCGCGCCGCCGGGGTCTCCAAGGGCGGCCTCCTCTACCACTTCGGCTCGAAGGACGCTCTCGAGGGCGGGCTTGTCGAGCGGCTCACGGCGCTCGTCGAGGAGGACGTCGCCGCGATGACCGCGGCGCCGGAAGGGGCGATCGCCTACTTCCTGCACACGTCGGTGAACTCGAACGACCCCATCGACCGGGCGATTCTCGCCACGGCCCGCCTCGCGCAGGGCGGCAACATCGCCGCCGGCGAGGCCCTGCGCAGCATCCGCGACCAGTGGGCCGAAGCCCTGCGGCCCCACACGAAGGACGAGACGGCGCTCGACCTCGTCATGCTCGTGAGCGACGGCCTCTACTTCAACAACGCACTCTCGGGAGGATCGATCCCGGGGCCGGTCCCCCGCGGCGAGGCGCTCCGCGCCCTCATCGCGCTCGTGGAGCGCGCCGCGCGCGTGTGAACGGGCGCGCGGCCGGTTGCGCTGCAGTTTCCGGCAATCGCTCCGTCGCGCGACGCAGCGCGTGCCGCGAACTGCAGCGCGCGCGTGTGCCCGCGGGCCGGACGCCTCAGGACTCGGTGATCTCGATCTGCCGGAAGAGGCCGGCGTGGATCGCCGAGCTCACCTCTTCGAGCAGCGCATCGGGCACCGGCGAGTCCACCGTCAGGACCGACAGCGCCTGACCGCCGGCCTCGCGGCGGGCGATCTGCATCCCCGCGATGTTGATGCCCGCCTCGCCGAACTTCTGCCCGTAGATCGCCACGATTCCGGGGCGGTCGGTGTAGACCATCACCACGTGGTGCTGCTCGATGGGCAGCTCGATCGCGTAGTCGTTGATGCCGACGAGCTTCTCGATCTGCTTCGTGCCCGTGAGCGTGCCCGAGACCGACAGCTGGGAGCCGTCGGACAGCGCGCCGCGCAGCGTGATGATGTTGCGATACTCGGGGCTGTCGTCGTCGACGAGGAGCCGCACCTCGACGCCGCGCTGCTCGGCCAGGAGCGGCGCGTTGACGTACGAGACCGTCTCGCTCACGATGTTGGTGAACACGCCCTTGAGGGCCGCGAGCTTGAGGACGCTCACGTCGTACGAGTTGAGCTCGCCGTGCACCTCGACGTCGAGACTCGTGAGCGGCGAGTGCGCGAGGGCCGCGAAGATCTGACCGAGCTTCTCGACGAGCGGGATGCCGGGACGCACGTACGGGTCGATGACACCGCCGGCGACGTTGACGGCATCCGGGACGAGCTCGCCGCCCAGCGCGAGGCGCACGGAGCGGGCGACAGAGACGCCGGCCTTCTCCTGCGCCTCCTCGGTCGAAGCGCCCAGGTGCGGGGTGACGACGACGTTCGGCAGGTCGAGCAGCGCACGGGCCGTTCCGCCCTCGGCGGGCGGCTCGCTCGTGAACACGTCGAGCCCCGCGCCCGCGATCTCGCCGGTGGTGAGCGCCTCGTGGAGCGCCGCCTCGTCGATGAGGCCGCCGCGCGCGACGTTCACGACGTAAGCGGTCGGCTTCATGACGCGGAACTGCGCCGCGCCGATCATCCCGGTCGTCTCGGGGGTCTTCGGCATGTGGATCGTGACGAAGTCGCTCTGCTCGAGGAGCTCGTCGAGGCTCACCAGCTGCACGCCGAGCTGCTGAGCGCGCGCGCTCGTCACGTAGGGGTCGTACGCGACCACGCGCATGTCGAACGCCTGCAGCCGCGCGGCGATGAGGGCGCCGATCCGGCCGAGCCCGATGATGCCCACGGTCTTCTCGAACAGCTCGGTGCCCGTGTAGGCGCTCCGCTTCCACTGCCCTTGCGCGAGCGAGGCGTGCGCCGCCGGAATGCGGCGGGCGAGGCTCAGGATGTGACCCACGGTGAGCTCTGCGGCCGAGATGATGTTCGAGGTCGGCGCGTTGACGACCATGACGCCGGCCGTGGTCGCCGTCTTGATGTCGACGTTGTCGAGCCCGACGCCGGCACGGGCGACCACCTTGAGCCGAGGCGCCGCCTCGATGGCCTCGGCGTCGATGCGGGTCGCAGAGCGGATCAGCACCGCGTGTGCGTCGGCGAGAGCGGACAGGAGTGCCGGGCGGTCGGTGCCGTCGACGCTGCGCACGTCGAAGTCGGGACCGAGGGCGTCGATCGTCGCGGGAGACAGTTCTTCGGCGATCAGCACGACAGGCTTCGTCACGGGTTCATCCTTCGGGGGGCGGTGCGCGAAGGCGCAGTGCAGAGCGGATGCCGCGCCGCACGCCATGGGGGCGAGGCCGTGTCCCACCCTATCGCGGGGGCGCGGGCCTCCCCGACCGTGTGACGCCGCGTTCAGCCCAGCAGGGACGCGCCGTACACCGCCGCGTACGCGATGACGTTGAGCCAGAACACCGACACGACGCACAGCCCGGCGAGCAGCACCAGCGCAAACTGCCACCACACGCGGCGCCAGCCGAGGGCGAACGCCACTCCGAAGGCGATGAGCGGGAAGACGACCGCCAGCAGCAGCACGAACCAGCCGTAGCCGTTGAGCCCGAGCGGGCCGGTGGCCTGTGAGATGAGGAACGCCACCGCGTTCCACAGCGCGTACGCGTAGAAGAGCCCGAACAGCACCGAGATCGCCACGACCGCCCAGGTCGGCATCGCCCGGCGGCCGGCAGAGGTGGATGCCGCGGCATCCCCGAGGGAATCCGTCATTGTCCGATCGCCCCCACCATGATGAACGGCCACGGGACGAGGAGGACGACACCGGCGATGAGCCACGTGAAGCGCACCCACCGGCGGGAGTCCCGGGTGAGGAGCAGCACGGCGCCGAACCACACGAGCGGCGCGGCGACGGCGAGCCACAGACTCACCTGGTAAGCCAGCGGCGCGACGAGGAACTCGGCCGTCCCCTGGAGTCGCAGGCCGCCGATGATCCAGCCGACGGCGAAGAGCAGCGAGAAGCCGCCCAGCACGCCGAGGGAGATCAGCTCGGCGTTGCCCATCGCGGGCTGGGCATCGTCCTCGACGGTCGACGCGTCGTCCGATTTCGTCTGCGGTTCTGCCGCTTCGGCGACCGACTCGCTGCCCTTCCCGACGGCGGTGTAGCCGTCCGGCAGCGCCGCCGGATCGAAGGCTGGCGGCGGGTCGGAGGGGGCTGCGTCTTCGCCGGCGGGCGCGCCGACGTCGAGGGTCGGATCGTCGTCTCCCCAGGTCAGGGCATCGTCGTCGCGTCCGGTCGGCACTCCCCCAGCGTAGCGAGGCTCGCCGTCCGACTCGCCGAGGGAGCAAAACGAAAGCGGCCCGATGACCGCCGCCCCGATCGGGGGTGGCGGCCATCGGGCCTGGAGCCGTTCCGGTGGGTACGACTGGCTCGATGGAAGGTCAGCGCGCCGCGCTGCCCTGGTTTCGATACGCGGCTTCGCCGCTACTCAACCTGAACTACCTCGGTCAGCGCGCCGCGCTGCCCTCGGTGTAGTCGGCGTCCTGCTGCTTCCAGGCGAACAGGCCGCGGAGGTCGCGGCCGACCTCCTCGATCGGGTGCTGGGCGGCCTTGGCGCGCAGCTCCTGGAACTCGACGGCGCCGTTGTCCTGGTCGTCGATGAAGCGCTTCGCGAACGCACCCGACTGGATGTCGGCGAGCACGGCCTGCATGTTCTCCTTGACGTGCGGGTCGATGACGCGCGGGCCCGAGACGTAGTCGCCGTACTCCGCCGTGTCGGATACCGACCAGCGCTGCTTGGCGATGCCGCCCTCCCACATGAGGTCGACGATGAGCTTGAGCTCGTGGAGCACCTCGAAGTAGGCGATCTGAGGCTGGTAGCCGGCCTCGGTGAGCGTCTCGAAGCCGTACTGGACGAGCTGCGAGACACCGCCGCACAGCACGGCCTGCTCGCCGAACAGGTCGGTCTCGGTCTCTTCGGTGAACGTCGTCTTGATGACCCCGGCGCGCGTGCCGCCGATGGCCTTCGCATAGGACTTGGCCGTCTCCCACGCGGTGCCCGACGCGTCCTGCTCGACGGCGATGATGTCGGGGATGCCGCGCCCGGCGACGTACTCGCGACGAACCGTGTGGCCCGGGGCCTTGGGGGCGACGAGGATCACGTCGACGCCCTCGGGAGCCTCGATGTAGCCGAAGCGGATGTTGAAGCCGTGCGCGAAGGCGAGCGTCTTGCCCGGAGTGAGGTGCGGCTTGATCTCGTCGTTGTAGATGCCTCGCTGGTGCTGGTCCGGCGCGAGGATCATGATCAGGTCGGCCCACTGGGCGGCCTCGGCGACCGACTTGACCTCGAAGCCCTCGTCCTGCGCCTTCTGGGTCGACTTCGAGCCCTCCTTGAGGGCGATGACGACCTCGACGCCCGAGTCGCGCAGGTTCTGCGCGTGGGCGTGGCCCTGCGAGCCGTAGCCGACGATCGCGACCTTCTTGCCCTGGATGAGCGACAGGTCGGCGTCGTCGTCGTAGAAGAGTTCAGCCATGGTGTGTGTTTCTCCTTGATGGGGGTGGATGTCAGCCGCGCAGAACGCGCTCGGTGATGCTCTTGCCGCCGCGGCCGATCGCGAGCAGGCCGGACTGGGCGAGCTCCTTCACGCCGAACGGCTCGAGGGCACGCAGCAGGGCGTCGATCTTGCCCTTGTCGCCCGTCACCTCGACGACGAGCGCGTCGGCGGCGTAGTCGACGACCGAGGCGCGGAAGAGGTTCACGACCTCGAGAACGCTCGATCGGGTCTGATTGTCGGCGCGCACCTTGATGAGCATGTGCTCGCGCTGGACGGATGCCGCGGGGTCGAGTTCGACGATCTTGATGACGTTGACGAGCTTGTTGAGCTGCTTCGTCACCTGCTCCAGGGGCAGCTCGTCGACGTCGACCACGACGGTGATGCGCGAGAGGCCGGGGACCTCGGTCACGCCCACCGCGAGCGACTCGATGTTGAAGCCGCGGCGCGCGAACAGCCCCGCGACACGGGTCAGCAGACCGGGCTTGTCCTCGACGAGGAGGCTCAGCACGTGGGTGGTCATGCGGCTCAGTCCTCCTGCTCGAACGCGGGCGCGTGGTCGCGGGCGTACTGGACGTAGCTGTTGCTGACCCCCTGCGGCACCATGGGCCACACCATCGCGTCGGCGCTCACGACGAAGTCGATCACCACGGGGCGGTCGTTCGTCTCGAGCGCGGTCTGGATCGCGGCATCCACGTCCTCCTCCTTCTCGACGCGGATCGCGAGGCACCCGTACGCCTCCGCCAGCTTCACGAAGTCGGGGATGCGGATGGTGTCGTGCCCGGTGTTGAGGTCGGTGTGCGAGTAGCGGCCGTCGTAGAACAGCGTCTGCCACTGCCGCACCATGCCGAGGGACGAGTTGTTGATGATCGCGACCTTGATCGGGATCTTGTTGATCGCGCAGGTGGCGAGTTCCTGGTTGGTCATCTGGAAGCATCCGTCGCCGTCGATCGCCCACACGTGGCGATCCGGCTGGGCGACCTTCGCACCCATCGCCGCCGGCACCGAGTAGCCCATCGTGCCGGCGCCCCCGGAGTTGAGCCATGCGTTCGGCCGCTCGTACTTGATGAACTGGGCGGCCCACATCTGGTGCTGACCCACGCCCGCGGCGTAGACGCCCTCGGGCCCGGTCAGCTCGCCGATGCGCTGGATCACGTACTGCGGCGACATGAGCCCGTCGCTCGGCTGCGTGTAGCCGAGCGGGAACTCGTCGCGCAGCCCGTCGAGGAACGACCACCACTCCGCGATGTCGGGGCTCGTGGACGCGGCCGCCTGGCGGAAGGCCACATCGAGGTCGACGAGCACCTCCTTGAGGTCGCCGACGATCGGCACGTCGGCCGTGCGGATCTTGGAGATCTCCGCCGGGTCGATGTCGACGTGCACGACCTGCGCGTGCGGCGCGAACAGCGCGGCCTTGCCCGTCACCCGGTCGTCGAACCGCGCGCCGAGCGACACGAGGAGGTCGGCCTCCTGGAGCGCGAGGACCGCGGGCACGGTGCCGTGCATGCCGGGCATGCCGAGGTGCTGCGGGTGCGAGTCGGGGAACGCTCCGCGCGCCATGAGCGTCGTCACCACGGGTGCGCCGGTCGACTCGGCCAGCGCACGCAGCTCGTCGGAGGCCTGCGCGCGGATGACGCCGCCGCCGACGTACAGCACGGGCTTCTTCGCCGCGGCGATCAGCTGCGCCGCCGCCTGGATCTGCTTGCCGTGGGCCTTCGTCACCGGCCGGTACCCCGGCAGGTCGATCTTCGGGGGCCACACGAACGGGACCTCGGCCTGCTGCGCGTCCTTCGTGATGTCCACGAGAACCGGTCCGGGTCGTCCTGTCCCCGCGATCTCGAACGCGGCCGCGATCGCGCCGGGGATCTCGGCGGCGTCCTTCACGAGGAACGAGTGCTTCGTGATCGGCATCGTGATGCCGACGATGTCGGCCTCCTGGAAGGCGTCGGTCCCCATGAGGTTGGAGAAGACCTGACCGGTGATGCACACGATCGGCACGGAGTCCATGTAGGCGTCCGCGATCGCCGTGACCAGGTTGGTCGCACCCGGGCCCGACGTCGCGATGGCGACGCCGACCTTGTTCGAGGCAGCCGCGTAGCCCTCGGCCGCGTGGCCGGCGCCCTGCTCATGGCGCACGAGGATGTGGCGGAGGTCGCTCGAGTCCATGAGCGGGTCGTACACGGGAAGAATGGCGCCGCCCGGCAGCCCGAAGACGTCGGTGACGCCGAGCAGCTCGAGCGAGCGGACGACCGCCTGCGCGCCCGTGAGCACGGGCGCGGCGGCGGTGCGAGCGGGGGGCCGGGGAACGGCCGCAACGGTTTCGGCGGGCATGGTGGGATTCCTCGAGGGTGAGTAGTCGGACGCCATCAGCCCGTCGTCGCGCCCTCTGCAGCAGAGCGCACGAGACGGGAGTATTTGGCAAGGACGCCACGGGTATAGCGCGGAGGAAGAGGCTCCCAGCCAGAGCGGCGGGAGTCGAGCTCTGCATCGTCGACGAGTAGGTCGAGACTGCGAGCCGCGATATCGACCCGTATCAGATCACCATCGCGCACGAAGGCGATGGGACCTGCGTCCACCGCTTCGGGTGCTATGTGGCCGATGCACAGGCCGGTTGTGCCGCCTGAGAATCGTCCGTCCGTCAACAGTAGTACATCTTTTCCGAGCCCCGCGCCCTTGATGGCGGCGGTGATCGCGAGCATCTCCCGCATCCCCGGGCCGCCCTTGGGGCCCTCGTAGCGGATGACGACGACATCGCCGGCGACGATCTCCCCCGCCTCCAGCGCGTCCATTGCGGCGCGCTCCCGCTCGAACACCCGGGCGGGGCCCTCGAAGACGGCGGCGTCGAAGCCGGCGGTCTTGACGACAGCGCCCTCGGGGGCCATCGAGCCGTGGAGGATCGTGATGCCGCCCGTCGCGTGGATCGGGTCGTCGAAGGTATGGATGACGGTGCCGTCGATGGGGTCGGGATCGAGGTCGGCGAGGTTCTCGGCGAGGGTCTTCCCGGTGACGGTGAGCGCGTCGCCGTGGAGCAGGCCCTCGTCGAGCATCGCCTTCATGATGACCGGGATCCCGCCGTGACGGTCGACGTCGTTCATGACGTACTTCCCGAACGGCTTCATGTCGGCGACGTGCGGAACCTTGTCGCCGATGCGGTTGAAGTCGTGGAGGCTGAGCTCGACGTCGGCCTCGCGCGCGATCGCGAGCAGGTGCAGGACGACATTGGTCGAGCCGCCCAGGGCCATCGCGAGGGCGATCGCATTCTCGAACGACTCCTTGGTGAGGATGTCGCGGGTCGTGATGCCCTGACGGAGGAGGTTCACCACCGCTTCGCCCGAGCGGTGCGCGTAGTAGTCCCGACGACGATCGGCCGAGGGCGGCGCCGCCGAGCCGGGAAGGCTGAGGCCGAGGGCCTCGGCGACGGAGGCCATCGTGTTGGCGGTGTACATGCCGCCGCACGCCCCCTCGCCGGGCGCGATCGCGCACTCGATGCGCTTGAGATCGGCCTCGCTCATCTTGCCGGCGAGGCACGCGCCCACCGCCTCGAACGAGTCGATGATCGTGACGTCCTTCTCGGTGCCGTCCGAGAGCTTGACCCAGCCGGGAGCGATCGACCCGGCGTACAGGAACACGCTCGACAGGTCCAGGCGCGCGGAGGCCATGAGCATGCCGGGGATCGACTTGTCGCAGCCCGCGAGGAGGACCGAGCCATCGAGGCGCTCGGCCATCATGACGGTCTCGACCGAATCGGCGATGACCTCGCGCGACACGAGCGAGAAGTGCATCCCCTCGTGACCCATCGAGATGCCGTCGGAGACGGAGATCGTGCCGAACTGGAGGGGGTAGCCGCCACCGGCGTGCACGCCCTCCTTGGCGCCCTGCGCGAGCCTGTCGAGGCTCAGGTTGCAGGGGGTGATCTCGTTCCAGCTCGACGCGATGCCGATCTGCGGCTTGTCCCAGTCCTCGTCGCCCATGCCGACGGCGCGGAGCATTCCGCGGGACGTCGTCGCTTCGATGCCGTCGGTGACCACCCGGCTGCGGGGCTTGATGTCGATGGAGTTGTCAGGCTGGGGCATGACTGCGAGTCTACGACCGCGCGGAGCCCCGCTCTCGCGCGATGTCGGCGAGGAGCGCCGCCATCGCAGGGATGTCGGCCACGCACACCGAGGCGGCGGTCGGGGGCGTCCCGACGTGGACCCCGAGATCACCGTCGCCGAGGCTGCGCAGGGCGTCCTCGTCGGTCACGTCATCACCGGCGAACAGGACGGCCGTGGCATCCGTCTTCTCGCGGAGCTCGGCGACGGCGGAGTCCTTCCCCTCGTGACGGAACGCGTACTCGACGATGTTGTGACCCGTGCGACGCCGCCAGCGCGGCGCCTCGGCCGAGACCAGCACGTCGACGAGCCGGTTCGCCTCCGCCGCGTCCTGCGGCGCGGCCTTGCGCGTGTGCACGCCGAAGCCGAACCGCTTGGGCTCGATCCACACGCCGTCGAGCTGGGCGGTGACCTTCTCCGCGTGGGCGCGCAGCTCGTCGCGCAGCCCGGCGTCGGCGGGATCGTCTTCGTGCGTGAACGCACCCTCTCCCGGGAACCAGTACTCCGCGCCGTGCGAGCCCGCCAGCAGCAACCGCGAGTCGTCGCGGTGCTCGGCAATGATCCGCAGGTCGGAGAGGCTGCGACCGGAGACCAGGGCGACGACGACGCCGGGAGCGGCGAGGAGCGCATCGACGGCGTCGCGAGCGACAGGGAGCATGCGCGCCTCCATCGGCTCGTCCTCCAGCGGCGCCAACGTGCCGTCGAAGTCCAGCGCCACCAGGAGGCGCTCGGATGCCGCCATCCGCCCGATCGCGTCGTGCCGGTCGTGCAGGCTCATGACTCACCTCTCGTCGCGCTCGTGCTGCGCCTGGCCGCCTTCGCCTCGTCGAGGGCTTCGAGGAACGAGCGCGACCATCGCGCGACGTCGTAGTCCATGACCCGCTTCCGCAGCGCTCTCATGCGGCGACCCTGCTCCGCCGCCGGCATCTCGATCGCGCGCATGATCGCATCCTTCATGCCGTCGATGTCGTGGGGGTTGATGCGCACGGCGCTGGGCAGTTCGTCGGCCGCGCCGGCGAACTCGCTGAGGACCAGCACCCCGCGATTGTCCACCCGCGCGGCGACGTATTCCTTGGCCACGAGATTCATGCCGTCGCGCAGAGCGGTGACGAGCATCACGTCCGCGGCGAGGAACAGCGCGACCATCTCCTCGCGGGGATAGGCCTGGTGCAGGTACCGGATCGCGGTATGACCCGTCGTGTCGAAGTCGCCGTTGATCCGCCCGACCGTGAGCTCGATCTCGTCGCGCAGCTGCATGTACGCCTCGACGCGCTCGCGACTCGGGCTGGCCACCTGGAGGAGCGTGACGTCCTCGACCGACACGCGGCCGTCGTGCAGGAGCTCGCCGAACGCCTTGAGACGGTGGCGGATGCCCTTGGTGTAGTCGAGACGGTCGACGCCCAGCAGGATCTTCTTCGGATTCCCGAGGCCCTCCCGGATCTCGGCGGCCCTCGCCTGGATGTCGGGCCGGCGGGCCAGCTCGATGTAGGAGGCTGCGTCGATCGAGATGGGGAACGCCTTGGCGAGCGCGTTGCGCGTGCTGCCGTCCTCCTGGGGCACCGTGATCCCGGTGGCCTTGGTCGCGTAACGGAGCACCCGTCTCACCGCACGCGCGAAGTTGCCGGCATCGGCGACGCGCTGGAACCCGATGACGTCGGCGCCGAGGAGGCCCTCGAGAACCTGGCGGCGCCACGGCAGTTGGGAGTAGAGACCGTACGCGGGGAACGGGATGTGGTGGAAGTAGCCGATCGTGAGGTCGGGCCGCAGCTCCCGCAGCATCCGCGGCACCAGCTGCAGCTGGTAGTCCTGCACCCACACCTCCGCGCCGTCGGCGGCGACCTCGGCCGCCGCAGCGGCGAACCGCTCGTTCACCCGGACGTAGGCATCCCACCAGACGCGGCGATACCGCGGCTCGGCGATCACGTCGTGGTACAGCGGCCAGAAGGTGTCGTTGGACATCCCCTCGTAGTACTTCTCGACCTCGTCGGCGCTCAGTCGCACGGGAACGAGGTGCGCGCCCTCGAACTCGAAGGGCTCGACGTCGATGTCCGGCTGGCCCGGCCACCCCACCCACGCGCCGTCGGCCCGCCGCATGACGGGCTCGAGCGCGGTCACGAGACCGCCGGGCGAGCGGCGCCAGGAGGGTTCCCCGGAGGCGTCGACGACGCGGTCGACGGGAAGGCGGTTGGCGACGACGACCAGATCGGCCTGGGTCACTCGGGCTCCTAGCGGTGGCGGGGGACGAGGCGTCCTCAGGCTATCGCGGCCCGTGAGACGCCCCGTGCGGGTTGACGCGACGGGTCCATCCTGTCAAGGGGAGACGGCGCGCGACACTGCGCGCTAGCGTGGGTCGCATGCGAAAGTACCTCTTCGGCACCGGCCTCGTGACCGCGATCAGCGGAGGTCTCACGCTGCTGCGCAGCCTGCGCGAGGACGCGCCGTTCACGTGGCGGACCGCCCTGGGATGGCTGAGCTGGGCCATCTCGGTCGCCCTCGTGATCGGCGCCATCGTGGACGTGCGGCGGGCCTCGAAGGGGCGGACGATCGACCCGGACTCCCCCGTCCACGGGCAGGAGGACAAGCTCATGAAGGACCGCGCGCGGCGCAAGCGCTCCTAGAGCTCGATCTCGTAGTGCACGAAGCCGGTCGAGGTGGCCACGCGGTCGTAGAGCGCACGGGCGGCGACGTTGTCGTTCATCGTCAGCCAGTACACCTTCGTGGCCCCGAACTTCACCGCCCACTCCCGCACGTGTCCGATGAGTGCCGCGCCGACGCCCTCGCCACGTGAATCGGGATCGACGTACAGATCCTCGAGGTAGCAGTAGACGCCCGTCGTCCAGGTGCTCGCATGGGTGAGCCAGTGCACCAGCCCGATCGGGCGGCCCGCGGCATCCCGAGCCAGCACGCCGTGCAGGTGCTGGTCGCCGACGAGGCGCGCGAACGTCGTCTCGGACACGCCCGGCGGGAGCTCGGACTCGTAGAACTCGAGGTACGCCTGCCACAGCGAGTCCCACGCGGGCCGGTCGTCAGCGGTGATCGGGGTGAGAGAGACCATGCCGCGACCGTATCCCGGGCGGGGACCCGGGCCCGGGCGAACGCGCGCGCGGCCCCCGATTCGCCGCGTGTCAGCGCGTGAGGATGAGGGCGTCGCCCTGGCCTCCGCCGCCGCACAGTGCGACGGCGGCCGTGCCGCTCCCACGCCGCACGAGCTCGTGCACCGCGTGCACGACGAGCCGGTTGCCCGACGCGCCGATCGGGTGGCCGATCGCGATGCCGCCGCCGTGCGGGTTGACCACCTCGTCGGAGAGACCGAGCTCCGCCTGCGAGCGTGCGACCACCGCGCCGAACGCCTCGTTGATCTCGACGAGATCGAGATCCGAGGCGGCGATGCCCTGCTTCGCGAGCGCCTTCTCGATGGCGCGGGCCGGCTGCGCGTGCAGGGAGTTGTCCGGTCCCGCCACCTGCCCCGAGGCGCCGACGACTGCCAGTACCTGCCAGCCGTTCTCATCGGCGTGGGACCGCCGGGTGAGGACGACGGCCGAGGCCCCGTCGGAGATCTGGGAGGAGTTGCCGGCGGTGATCGAACCCCCCGACGCGAACGCCGGACGCAGCCCGGCGAGGGTCTCGACCGTGGTGTCGGGTCGGATGCCTTCGTCCTTCGTGACGACGACCGGGTCGCCCTTGCGCTGCGGGATCTCGACGGGGACGATCTCGGCGTCGAACACGCCGTCGGCCTGCGCCCGTGCGGCGCGCTGGTGGGAGCGAGCCGCCACGGCATCCTGCGCCTCGCGCGTCACCTCGAACCGCTCGTTGTGACGCTCGGTCGAGGCGCCCATGCTCTCCCGGTCGAAGGCGTCGGTGAGGCCGTCGTAGGCCATGTGGTCGAGCACCTCGATCGAGCCGTACGCCCACCCGTCGCGCGAGCCCATCAGGAGGTGGGGTGCCCGGGTCATGGACTCCATCCCCGCCGCGACGACCACCGAGGCGTCGCCGACCGTCAGCATCCGCGCGCCGTCGATGATCGCGGTGAGGCCGGAGAGGCAGACCTTGTTGACGGAGCCGGCGTGGACGTCCCATCCGATCCCGGCGCCCACCGCGGCCTGACGTGCGGGGTTCTGGCCGGAGCCCGCCGGGAGGACCTGGCCGACGAGGACAGCGTCGACGGCCTCAGCGGGGATCCCGCCCTGCTCGAGCGCGCCACGGATGGCGGCGCTGCCCAGCTGCACCGCCGTGAGCGGGGCGAGCTGGCCCTTCAGCCGCCCCTGGGGCGTGCGGGCGGCGGCGACGATGACGATGTCGTCGTGGTTCATGACTCCTCCTGAAGTGCGGGGGCGATCGCGAGCGGCGGCTCGGTCGCAGCGACGACCTCGTCGACGGTCACACCGGGGGCGACCTCGACGAGCACGAGTCCATCCTCGGTCACGTCGATGACGGCGAGGTCGGTGATGATCCGGTCGACGACACCGCGGCCGGTCAGCGGCAGCGAGCACGCGTCGACGATCTTGGGCGATCCGTCCTTCGCGACGTGCTCCATCAGCACGATCACCGTCGCGGCTCCGTGCACGAGATCCATCGCGCCGCCGGGGCCCTTGACCATCTTCCCGGGGATCATCCAGTTGGCGAGGTCGCCCGCGGCGGACACCTGCATCGCCCCGAGGATCGCCGCGTCGATCTTGCCGCCGCGGATCATGCCGAAGCTCGTGGCGGAGTCGAAGAAGGCCGCGCCCGGGAGCGTGGTGACCGTCTCCTTGCCGGCGTTGATGAGGTCGGGGTCGACCGCGTCCTCCGCGGGGTACGGCCCCACGCCGAGGATGCCGTTCTCGGACTGCAGGACGACCGTCACCCCGTCGGGTACGTAGTTCGGCACGAGCGTGGGCAGGCCGATGCCGAGGTTGACGTAGGCGCCGTCGGCGAGCTCGCGCGCGGCGCGCGCCGCCATCTCGTTGCGGGTGAGCGCCATGTCAGTCGCCTTCCTGTCGCACGGTGCGCCGTTCGATGCGCTTCTCGATGTCGCCGCCGACCTCCACGATGCGGTGGACGTAGATGCCGGGCAGGTGGATGCTGTCGGGGTCGAGTTCGCCCGGCTCGACGAGCTCCTCGACCTGCGCGATGCACACGCGGCCGGCCATGGCGGCGAGAGGGTTGAAGTTGCGGGCGGCCTTGTTGAACACGAGGTTCCCGTGCCTGTCGCCCTTGAGCGCGTGGACGAGGGCGAAGTCGGTGACGATGGCCTCCTCGAGCACGTACTCCCGCTGCCCGCCCGCGACGTCGAACGTGCGCACGTCCTTCGCGGGCGAGGCGACCGCGACCCCGCCGGCGCCGTCGTACCGCCGCGGCAGTCCGCCCTCGGCCACCTGGGTGCCGACACCCGTCTGCGTGTAGAACGCCGCGATCCCCGATCCGCCCGCGCGCAGCTTCTCGGCGAGCGTCCCCTGCGGCGTGAGCTCGAGCTCGAGCTCGCCCGAGAGGAACTGCCGCTCGAACTCCTTGTTCTCGCCGACGTAGGACGAGGTCATCTTGCGGATGCGCCGGGCGTTCAGCAGGATGCCGAGCCCCCAGTCGTCGACGCCGCAGTTGTTGCTGACGATGCTGAGATCCGCCGTGCCCTGCGCGAGCAGCGCCTCGATGAGGGCGATGGGATTGCCGGACAGCCCGAACCCGCCGACGGCGAGCGATGCTCCGTCCGGGATGTCGGCGACGGCCTCGGCGGCCGATGCCCACGTCTTGTCGATCACGTGCACTCCTTCGTTGCCGGATGGCTCCATCCTGCGCCGTCCGAACGCCGGACGCATCGCGGCGTTTGCCATGTGGAGGCCCGGATGCGTATCGTCCACATCGTGGACACGAACATCTCCGGCCGCACAGTGCCGGGTGCCCAGTCGATCGCCCGTGCCGCGCGCCTTCTGCGTCTGGTGTCGTCGGGCGGGGCTGAGGGCATGCCCGTGGCCGAGCTGTCGCGGCGCGCCGAGCTCACGCGGCCCACGACCCACCGGCTGCTCACCGCGCTGCGCCAGGAGGGACTGGTCGATCAGGACGACCGCACGGGGCGGTGGATGCCGGGACCCGAGCTGTATCTGATGGGTTCGGTCGCGGCATCCCGCTACGACATCACGGGCATCGCCCGCGACATCGTGCGCTCCCTCGCGGTGCGCACCGAGGAGAGCGCGTTCCTCTCCGTGCGGCGCGGGGACGAGACGGTGTGCCTGCTGCGCGAGGAGGGCAGCTTCCCGATCCGTTCGTTCGTGCTGTCCGAGGGCGTGCGGTTCCCGCTCGGCGTCGCGTCGGCGGGCCTCGCGATCCTGTCGTTCCTCCCGCCCCACGATGTGGACGCCTACTTCGAGCGACACCCCCGGCTCGCCCGGGAGTGGGGCGCAGCGCACGGGGAGCCTCGTCTGCGTGCACGGCTGCGCGAGACGCACGAACGCGGATACGCGCTCAACCCCGGGCTGATCGTCGAGGGGTCCTACGGCCTCGGGGCGGCGGTCTTCACCCGGGAGGGTCACCCGCAGTGGGCGCTGAGCCTCACCGGCGTCGAGTTCCGCTTCGGTCCCGACCGCCTTCCCGAGCTCGGGCGCACGCTGCTCGCCCACGCGCACCAGCTGACGACCCGCATCGCCGCGGCGCGCTAGGCGGAGAGCTCCTCCCGCACCACGCGGGCGACGGCATCCGCTCCCTCCGGCGACATCACGACGGTGTAGTGGTTCACGCCGTCGATCCGCTCGTGCCGGATGGTGGGGTGGGCCGTGAGGACCCTCTCCAGGTGCGCGCCCGCGTAGAGTCCCGGCTCCTCGTCCTGCAGCCCGCGGGGCACCGTGATCAGGCGCGCCGGATGCCCGAGGCCCGCGAGGGCGTCCGCGAGCGCGGTGCCGGTGTTCATGTCGACGGTGTCCTCGACGGTCGTGCGGTAGCTCGTCGCCGGGCGGAAGGTCCCCTCCCCGTCGTCGACCAGGTCGTACGACAGGTACGACTCCAGCTCCGGAGTCCAGTCCCGCGCGAACGCCGGATGCGCACGCCAGAACGCGAGGTACTCGCCCGCGTCCGCGAACCGCATGGACAGACGGGCCGCGGTCGGCCCGAGGATGCCGGCGACGAGCGCGTCGGGGTCCATCCCGGCGGGCACATCGAGAGGCAGTCCGCCGTCCACCAGCACCAGCCGTGAGACGCGCTCGGGGTGGAGGTGGGCGAACACGAGAGCGACGAAGGCGCCCATCGAATGCCCGACGACGAGTGTGCGCTCGACGCCCAGAGCATCCAGCGCAGCCGCCAGATCGTCGGCGTGCGCGCGCATGCCGGCCGGGCCGGTGAGTCCGTTGCTCGCACCGCGACCCCGCAGGTCCGGCGCGATGGCCCGCACGCCCGGAAGCCGCTCCACCACGAAAGGCCACGCGAGGTGGGATGCCGTCACCCCGTGGATCAGCAGGACGTCCGGCGCGCCGGGCGCGGGCGGCTGCGGATCCCACACCGCGACTCGCAGCTCGCCTCCGGCAACGGGGACGTCGAGGGTGCGGTATCCGTGTGCGGTCGTCGCATCGGCGCTCATCGTGCGGTCCACCCGCCGTCCATCGTGTAGGACGCACCCGTGACCATGCCCGCCTTGTCGGACACCAGCCAGCCCGCGAGGGAGGCCACCTCATCGGCCTCCACGAGCCGCTTGACGGCGGTCTCGGTCAGCATGATCTTCTCCACCACCTCGCTCTCGGGGATGCCGTGGACCTTCGCCTGATCGGCGATCTGCTTCTCCACGAGGGGTGTGCGCACGTAGGCGGGGTTGATGCAGTTGCTCGTCACACCGTGCGGCGCGCCCTCCAGCGCGGTGACCTTGGACAGCCCCTCGAGCCCGTGTTTGGCGGCGACGTACGCCGACTTGAACGCGCTCGCGCGCAGACCGTGGGCGCTGGAGATGTTCACGATGCGCCCCCAGCGGCGCTCGTACATGGCCGGGAGCGCCGCCCGCACGAGCAGGAACGGCGATTCGAGCATGAGTCGCAGCAGCAGGCGGAAGGCGTCGGGGTCGAACTCCGTGATGGGGCTCACCCGCTGGATGCCGGCGTTGTTGACGAGGATGTCGACGTCGAGGTGCAGGTCGTCGAGCGCGGCGGTGTCGGACAGGTCCACGACCCACGACTCTCCGCCGACCTCTGCCGCTGCGGCGGCCGCGGCATCCCCGTTCAGGTCGGCGACGATCACATGCGCACCGCGTGCGGCGAACTCGTGCGCGCACGCCAGCCCGATGCCGCTCGCGCCCCCCGTGACGAGCGCACGGCGGCCCGTCAGATCCCGGTCGGAACTCACTCGTCCTCCTCCTGCCCCGCCGATCTCGGCGCGAGCGCGTTGTCGATGATGCGCGACATGCCGTCGAAGACGACGGGGTCCAGCTGCGCGGGCGGGCGGCCCTCGGCATCCCGCTCCCACAGCAGGAAGCGCATGCCGATGAGCTCGCCCATGCCCATGAGGGCCCACGCCGTCGTCTCGGGGTCGAGCGCCCGGTCGACGTCGCCCGCCTCCTGCGCGGCGCGCAAGCCTGCCTCATAGCCCTCGACGATCCGCGTGTAGTGCAGTCGCAGCACGTCGGGCGACACGAATTCGGCCTCGCGCACGACGCGGTAGAGCGCCGGGTGCTCTGCCGTGAAGCGGAAGAACCCTGCGAAGCCCGCCCGCTCGGCCTCCAGGCGCGAGGATGCTCCGGTCATCGCCTCCGACATCGAGTGGCGGACGCGTCGGTTGAGGTCGATCACGAGCGCCTCGAAGATCGACTGCTTGCTGTCGAAGTAGAGGTAGAACGTGCCGAGGCCGATGCCGGCGCGCTCGGTGATCCTGACGATGGATGCCTCGTGGTAGCCCTGCTCGGCGAACACGTGCTCGGCCGCCTCGAGCAGGCGTCGCCGGGTCGCTTCGCCGCGCTTCGTGAGCGGCCTGCCGGTCGCCGGAGAGACCGGGGCGGCGTCGTCGTCGACCAGTTCGTCGGGAAGGGTCATCGCCCCACCTCCTCGTTCGCGCCGGACGACGTCATCGCCGCACGGCGGTCCACGGCCCGCTGCGCGCGCTCGCGCAGTCGCGAGCGGGCGAGCTTCTCGATCGTCGAGCGCGGCAGCGCGTCCACGAACTCCACGTGCACCGGCACCTTGAAGGCGGCGAGGTTGCGGCGCGCGTGCGCGAGGACTTCGTCCTCCGACAGCTTCGCTCCGGACGCCGGCACGACGAACGCCACGCCCCGCTCCCCCCACACGAGATCCGGCACGCCCACGACCGCGGCGGCATCGACCAGCGGATGGAGGACGAGCGCGTGCTCGACCTCGGCCGGGGCGACGTTCTCGCCGCCCGAGATGTAGATGTCCTTCAGGCGGTCCACGACGCGCAGGATGCCGGCGGCGTCCCGATGCACGAGATCTCCGGTGCGCAGCCAGCCGTCCCGCGTCGCCCGCATCGTGGCGGCGGGATCGTCCAGGTAGCCGGCGAAGACGCTGGGCCCCCGCACCCAGAGCTCGCCGGTGGCCTCCCCGCCCAGCGCGAGAGACGAGACCGGGTCCACCACCGCCACCTCGACGTGGGGGTAGGGGCGTCCGACGGCTCCGGGATGCTCTTCGGCCTCGGCGGCGGACAGGTGCAGCACGTTGGGCCCGGCCTCGGTCAGGCCGTATCCCTGTGTGAGCGGAACCCCGCGGGCCCGCCACGCCTTCTGTAGCGGGTCGGGCATGGTCGCACCGCCGACGAGCGCGAGACGGAGCGAGCTGACGTCCGTCGCCGGCCACGCCCGGTCGGCAGCGAGCATCGAATACTGCGTCGGCACGCCCATCATCGCCGTGACGCGGCGGTCGGCGATGAGCTGCAGCACCCGCTCCGGCTGGAAGGACCTCTCGAGCACGACCGTCGCGCCGACCCACCAGGCCAGCAGCGGCTGGCAGTTCCACGCCGCTACGTGGAACTGCGGCAGCATCGCCAGCACGACGTCGTCCGCCGTCAGCGGGAGCGCCTGTGCCAGCGCGAGATTGTTCCAGAAGCAGTTCTCGTGAGTGAGGACCACGCCCTTGGGCTCGGCCTCGCTGCCCGAAGTGAAGATGATCAGCAGTGCGTCGTCGTCGCGCACTCGACGGGACTCGCGGGGATGCAGCGACGGCGGCACGGCCGCCGAGGCGACGGTCGTCGCGAGCGCCGCGGTGCGCGGCATCCGGTCGGCGGCGCGCAGCGCCTCTCCCGCGAGCGCGGCGTGCTCGTCCTCGATCAGCACCAGCGAGGGCCTCGTCCGGTCGATCACGCCGACGAGCTCGCGAGGGGTCAGCCGCCACGACAGCGGCACGAAGGCGACGCCGGTCAGGGCGCACGCGAAGAACACGACCACGTGGTCCGCGGAGTTGCCCGACACCGTCGCGATGCGGTCCCCGGGTCCGTAGCCGGCCGCGCGCAGCGCGTCGGCGAGGGCCGTCGCGCGCGCGGCCAGCGTGGCGTAGTCCGTCGTGACGCCCCGGTCGTCGATCGCGATGCGCCGCGGCGACTGGGCGGCGCGATCGATCAGCCAGCGGCCGACGGTGTGCGGGCCGTCGGTCAGGTCGTCGTCGACGATCACGACCGCACCTCCACGGCGGCCTCGGACGACTCGTCGGCGTCGTCGAGCGTCTGCAGCGATCCCCGGACCTTCTGCCCGCGACGACGGCGCATCGCGGCGTCGATCGTTCCGGCGATCCCGCCCGGGAGGAACATCACGACGAGGATGAACAGCACCCCGAGCAGGAAGAGCGGCTCGGACAGCGGGATGCGCAGGACGTCGGGCAGGCCCGCGATCGCATCCGAGCCGGCGAGGACGGTGAGCCGCTGATCGAGCAAGGTGTACAGCACACCGCCAACGATGGCACCCCAGCGGAACCCGACGCCACCGAGCACGACCATCACGAGGATCGTGATCGTGAGGTCTGCCGACACCGCGCGGGGCACCGTGCCGGACTGGAGCAGCATGTACGCGACTCCCGCGAGGCTCGCCAGCACCGCCGCGATCACGAACACCACGAGCTTGACGCGGTACGGCTGCAGGCCGAGCACGCGCACACGCTGCTCGTTCTCCCTGGTGGCGCGGGCGAGATGTCCCAGACGCGAGGTGTCCACCCACAGGGTCACGAGGTAGACGATCACGAGCACCGCGAGGGTGAACCAGTAGAGGTTCCGCGTGTTGACGACGCCGACGAGGAACTCCGGGACGAGATCCGTCTCGAGGCTCAGCCCCTCCTCGCCGCCGGTGATCTGCGAGTTGCGGCGCACCAGCACCGAGCCTGCCTGCGCGAAGGCCAGAGTGACCATCGCGAAGGGGATCCCCGAGACCCGCATCGACACGGCACCGGTCACGAGCGCGATCACCATCCCGCCCAGCAGGGCGATGAAGACGCCCGGCCAGAGCGGGACGCCGAAGTGCTCGAGTGCGATCCCCAGTCCGTACGCGCCGGCACCGAAGTACAGGGCGTGTCCGAACGACAGCATGCCCGCCGACCCCAGCAGCAGGTTGTACGACAGGGCGAGCGCAGCGAACACCATGCACAGTGACAGCAGCGCGAGCGTGCCGGGCAGGTAGGTCGGCGTCGGGAGGATGCCGGGAAGCGACAGGTTGAGCAGCGGCAGGACGGCCATGAACACGACCAGCACCACGCCGGCGACAGCGGGAACGAACGAGCGCAGGCGCGAGGGCGCCGAGGCGGGGGCGGTCATGCCTTCCTCCCCAGGAGTCCGGACGGGCGCACGAGGAGCACCACCGCCAGCAGGATCACGACGATGAAGTCCCCGGTGCCGCCCAGGTAGAAGTTGGCGAACTGCTGGAGGACGGCGACGAGGACGGATGCCACGGCCGCCCCCGTGAGAGACCCGAGCCCGCCGACCACGGTCACGATGAACGCGAAGATCAGCAGCGTCGCACCGAGGTGGGCCGAGACGAAGGTCGAGTAGTGCATCGCGAGCACTCCCCCGATGCCGGCCGCCGCACCGCCGATCGCGAAGACCAGCGTGAACGAGCGCCGCACGTCGATGCCGAGCGCCGTCACCATCGCGCGGTTCTCCACGCCGGCGCGGATGATCATGCCGTAGCGGGTGCGCTTCAGGAAGAGCACGAGAGCGGCGAGCACGAGTGCGGCGGCGATCATGAGCACCCAGTAGGTGTTCGGGATGCGGGCGCCGAGCACCTCGGTGGTCTGGCGCAGCCACGGCGGTCCCGACACGGTGATCGGGTCGGTTCCCCAGATGCCCTCGAACAGGGCGACGGCGGCGAAGGACAGCCCGACCGTGACGAGCACCTGCTCGATGTGGCGCTCGTAGAGCGGGCGGATGAGCACGAGCTCGGTGAGGGTGGCGAAGATCGCGCCGACGCCCGCTCCGACGACGATCGAGGCGAGGAACGATCCCCACGACTGCGTGCCGAGCGCCTGCGCAACCGTCCATCCCAGGAAGGCGCTGAGGGTGAGGAACGCGCCGTGCGCGAAGTTCAGCACGTGCATGAGGCCGTAGATCAGGCTGAGCCCGCTGGCGACCAGGAAGTAGAGGGC
This sequence comes from Microbacterium insulae, assembly GCF_042677065.1. Lineage (NCBI taxonomy): Bacteria > Bacillati > Actinomycetota > Actinomycetes > Micrococcales > Microbacteriaceae > Microbacterium > Microbacterium insulae. The sequence continues at coordinate 633,565 of NZ_JBHTII010000002.1, forward strand.
GCCGAGGCCGACGCCGGTGATGAGGGTGAGGACGAGGGTGCTCATGAGCTGTGGGCCTCCGCGTGGACGCCCAGCAGGCGACGGGTCAGGTCGTCGTCGTCGAGGATCTCGCGCGCCGTTCCGGTGTGGACGACGCGTCCGCCCCCGATGACGACGGCGGTGCCGGCGAGGCGACGCACGACCTCGAGGTTCTGCTCGACGAGCAGGATCGGGACGGTCTTGGCGGCTTCCGCGAGGGCGTCGGCGACCTCGGCGACGATCTTGGGCGCGAGGCCCTTCGTCGGCTCGTCGACGAGGAGGATCCGGTTTTCGTTGAGAAGGGCGCGCGCGACCGAGACCATCTGCTGCTGCCCTCCCGAGAGCGTTCCCGCGAGCTGGTCCCGTCGCGCGACGAGGTCGGGGAACAGGTCCGCGACGAACTCCCGCCGCGGAGCTCGCTGCCGCTCGGCGAGGGCGAGGTTCTCGGCGACGGTGAGGGTGGCGAAGATCTCGCGGTCCTCGGGAACGTAGCCGACCCCGCGGCGCACGATGCGGTGGGTGGGGAGGCCGTCGATGCGCTCCCCCGCCAGTCGCACCTCACCGCGGCGGGTGATGAGGCCCAGGATGCCGCGGAGCGTCGAGGTCTTGCCCACTCCGTTGCGGCCGAGTACGGCGGTGATCCCGGTCGCGGGCATCTCGAAGGTCACGTCCTCGACGACCTGCTGTCCGGCGATGGAGCAGCGCAGGCCCTGCACGGTGAGGATGGGCTCGGCGGAGGGGCTCATGCCGCCCCCGTTCCGAGGTAGGCGCTCTGCACCGTCGGATCGGCCATGACGCGCTCCGGGGTGTCGTAGGCGATGATCGTGCCGAAGTACATCACGGCAACCTTGTCGACGAGTCCCATGAGCACGTCGATGTGGTGCTCCACCATCAGCACGGTGCATCCCTTCTCTTGATGCAGATCGCGGATGTTCTGGACGAGTCCGGCGACATCACCGGACCCGACCCCCGCCATCGGCTCGTCCAGGAGCACGATGCTCACCTCCGTGGCCAGCAGCACGGCGATCTCGAGCTTGCGCTTGTCGCCGTGCGAGATGTCGCCCGCGGCGGCGTCGCTCTTGTGGGAGAGGCCGACGGCCTCGAGCTTCTCGAGCGCGAGGGCGGTCGCGGCATCCCCTCGCCTCGGGAAGCGCAGCAGCGACGTGGAGCCGCCGAGCGACACCTGGGCGGCCAGACGCACGTTCTCGAGCACGGAGAGCCTCGGAAAGAGGCTCGAGGTCTGGAAGGTGCGCCCCAGTCCCGCCCGCGCCCTCGCGGGCACGCCGGCCGTCGTGATGTCGTCGCCGTCGAGCAGGACCCGGCCCTCGGTGGGGCGGAGGAGCCCGGAGACGACGTTGAACAGCGTCGTCTTGCCGGCTCCGTTGGGTCCGATCACGCCGACGAGCGAACCCGCGGCGATGTCGAGTGCGACATCCTTCAGGATGGTGGCGCCGCCGATCTGCAGGCCGAGGCCTTCGATCTGGAGCCGCGAACCGCGAACGGCGGTCGGCGAGGGCGACGCGGACGGGACAGGGGTGCTCATCGTGGGAGGTCGCTCCGGATCACTCGGCCGCTTCGGCGGGCGCGACGTCCTCGGCCGAGACCGTGTCGACGAGCTCCGGCACGAACGCCGACCCGTCGGCGACAAGCTTGACCTGGTACATCTCCTGGACGAGGGCGTGGTCGCTCGCGCGCACGGTCATCATGCCCTTGGGTCCTTCGAACTCGAAGCCCTCGAGCGCCGCCACCATCGCGTCGACGTCGCCGGCGCCTTCCTGGATGGCGTGCACGACCATGATCGCGGCGTTGAAGCCGTCGGGGCTGAACAGATCCGGGGTGCCGCCCGCGGCCTCGATGGCCTCGACCATCGCCGTGTTGACCTCGTTGTCGGGCGCACCGGGGAAGTAGTGGTTGAGGAAGTTGATCTTCTCGGACGCTTCGCCGTAGGCGCCGAAGGTCGCGCTGTCACCCAGTCCGGTGACGACGGGGATCTCGTCGAGCACGCCCTGCTGGCTGAGCGCCTGCCACATGGCCCCGGACGTCGCACCCGCCCAGGCGACGAAGACGAGGTCGGGCTCGGACGTGAGGATCTGCTGGGCGAACGGCGTGAACTCCGTCGCGTCCTCCGCGACGAGCACCGAGTTCACGGTCGCGCCCTGCCCGCCGAGGATGGCGTCGACCGCCGCGACGTTGCCCTGGCCGAAGGCGTTGTCCTGCGCGAACACCGTGATCGTGCGGCCCTCGATGTCGTCGAGGAAGGTGCCGGCGGTGGCGACGTCCTGCGAGCTCTGGCGTCCGGAGCGGAAGGTGTACTCGTTGATGCCCGTGATCGCATCGGCAGCCGCGGGGCCGGAGATATAGAGCACCTGGTTCTGCTCGGCCTGCTCGGCGACGGCGAGCGCGACGCCCGAGGCGGCGGTGCCGGCGATGATGTTGACGCCCTCCCCGATGAGCTCCTTGACCGCGGTGACCGCCTTGTCGGGATCGCCGGCGTCGTCGCGGTACTCGACGTTGATCGTCGTGCCGTCGATCTCGCCGGTGCCGTCCGTGGCGTAGTCGAGCCCCGCCTCGAAGGCGTCGAGGTACTGCTTGCCGTAGCCCGCGAGGGGTCCGGTCTCGCTCGTGACGATGCCGACGGTGACCTCCGACGGCCCTCCGTCGTCCGTCGCATCCCCGCCTGGGGCGGTCTGCGGCGCGCAGGCCGCCAGAGCGAGGGCGGCCGTGGCGACCACGGAGCCCAGGAGCAACTTCTTCGAAACCCGCATGTGCGTGCCTTTCACCATTGGAAGGTTGGAGTGCCCGGAGGCAACCTGAAAGCTGATTCAGGTTACTGCAAATGTAGGGAGGGAGCAGCGGCGGGTCAAGTCGAGGGCCGGATGCCGCGGCCACCGTTTCGCGATCGCGATCTTCTCTCGGGCCGCGGTGCCGTGCCGCTAGCTCCCGGCGGCGCAGGCCGCAACCCCTCCTCGATCGACGGCGGATCGACCTACGGTGGTCGTTCGGCGAACCCGAGGAGGGGCGACATGCCCGAGACGACGGCGCACCACCGTGTACTGGTCATCGGCGGAGGAAACGGCGGCATCTCGGCCGCGGCGCGCTTGAAGCGGCGCGGCGTGGACGGCATCGCGGTGATCGAACCGCGCGAGGAGCACGTGTACAAGCCGCTGTTCTCGCACGTCGCGGGCGGAACGGCGCGAGCGAGCTCCACGGTGCGCGCGCAGCGTGCGGTGACTCCCCCGGGCGTCGAGTGGATCCAGGACTCCGTCGTCTCGATCGATCCGGAGTCCGACTCGGTCGTGCTGTCCGGCGGCGGCCGCGTGACCTACGAGCACCTCGTGATCTGTCCGGGCATCCAGCTGGACTGGCAGCGCGTGCCGGGCCTCGCAGAAGCCATCGAGACGCCGGCCGCGGCATCCCACTATCGTTACGACCTCGCTGCGAAGGCGTCGCTGCTTCTGCGCGACCTCCGCCACGGGACGGTGGTCTTCACCCAGCCGGACGACCCCGCCTCGTGCGCCGGGGCGGCGCAGAAGCCGATGTACCAGGCGTGCGCGTACTGGCGGGCGATCGGTGTGCTCGACGACATCCGCGTCGTGATGGTGGTCCCCGGCGACCGCCCGTTCGGCGTGCCGGCGGTGGCCGATGAGCTCGATCGCGTCATCGCCGAGTACGGGATCGAGCTGCGCACGAGCAGCGAGCTCCTCGAAGTGGACGGCGCGGCGAAGGAGGTCGTCATCGGGGGCCCGGACGGCGCCGAGCGTCTGTCGTACGACGTGCTCAACGCTGTTCCGCCGCAGTCCGCGCCCGATTGGCTCAAGGGCTCGGTGCTGGCAGCCGACGAGGGAGGCTTCGTCGAGGTCGATCCGCGCACGCTGCGCAGCAACCGGTACCCGAACGTGTGGGCGCTGGGGGATGCCGCTGCCACGACGAACTCCAAGTGCGGCGGCTCTCTGCGCAAGCAGACGTTCGTCGTCGCGAAGAACCTGGCCGCCGTCCTCCGCGGTGAGCAGCCGCAGTCGCTCTACGACGGCTACGCCGTCTGCCCGTTCACGGTGTCGCGGTCGACGGTGGTGTGGGCGGAGTTCGATGACAGGAACCGCCTCGCGCCGACGATCCCGTTCTGGAAGACGATGTACCGCGAGAACCGGCTCGCCTGGATCTTCGATCGGCACATCCTGCCGTGGGTCTACTGGAACCTGATCCTCACCGGCCGCGTCTGACGCGCCCGGCTCGGTTGCACGTTCCCGCGTAAGGAAAGGGGCGGCTCGCGCGTCTCGGACCCGAAGGGGGTGTCCGATGGGGAGCTCATTCGGCCGCGGGACGGGGCATTGGCGGAGGAATCATCCGGAGTACGCGGGCGACGCGTCGCTGCTGGCGGACATCGCGAGGGACCATCCCGATTGGCCCGACGAGGACGTGATCGCCCGGCTGGCCGCCGAGCGCCGGGGTCCGGGGCCACTCTGACGCCGTCCCGGCGAGCCGGCATGGCACGCGCGGTTCGCGCTTTTGGGTCGGTCGTATGAGCAACGTCCAGCGTGCACGTTCGCGGGCGGGCTTTCCGTGCACTGACCCGAAGATCGCGTTGCGAGGATCGGGCCTTCGATCATCGTCGGCACGAGAGCACGGAGAGCGACCCGCATAGGCCCGCTCGTTGAACCTGCCCGGGGACACGGATTGCGACGCGATCGCGGCCCTACACCACAGAATGCGGAGCATCGAGACCCCGACTTCGCGTCGTCCTTTTACACTCGGTTCATGCAGACGCACGACGTGGTCGTGATCGGTGCTGGGCTGGCGGGCCTGCGGTGCGCCGCCGAACTGGCGGCCCGCGGTCGCGAGGTGGTCGTGCTCGAAGCCGCCGATCGCGTCGGCGGGCGCCAGCGCACTGATCGCGTGGACGGCTTCACGCTCGACCGCGGGTTCCATGTCTTGAACACGGTCTATCCCGCTGTCCGGACCTCGGTGGAGGTCGATCGCCTCGCTGTGCGTAAGTTGCCGGCGGCGGTCCGGGTGCGCCGCACAGACGGTTCCATGGCGACGGTCGCGCATCCGCTACAGCAGCCGCATCTGCTTCCCGCGACGCTCGCGAGCGGTCTCTTGACACCGCGTGACCTGGTCGGGCTCGTTCGGTGGCTTGGCCCGATCGCCCTTCGTCCGCGTGCCGCGGTGACACGCACGGACCGCACCGTCGATGAGGCCTGGGACGCCGCGGGCCTGACCGGGTCGTTGCGCACCGAGCTCCTGTCGCCGTTCTTCTCCGGGGTTCTGGCGGACGCCTCGGAATCGACGTCCGACACATACGTGCGCCTCCTGGCGCGGTCGTTCCTGCCGGCAGCGGCCGGGCTGCCCCGAGAAGGCATCGGCGCCCTGCCGAAAGCCCTCGCCTGGCGCGCTCATGCAGCGGGAGCCGATATCCGGGTGGGCCGTGCCGTGAGCAGACTGCGGCGGCGCGAGAATCGGTGGGAGGTGCGCGCGCTGGGCGAGGGCCGTTTGCTCGCGCGTGACGTCGTCGTCGCGGTCGGCGCGGATTCTCTCGACGTGCTCGTGGACATCCCGGTCCCTGCCACCCGAGGACTGCAGACATGGTGGTTCGCGGCCACCGAACCACCAGAAACCGGCGTTCTGACACTCGACGGTACTCGCGACGGCCCGATCGTCAACTCACTGGCGATCTCCGCCACGGTCCCGGAGGCGGCACCGCGAGGCCGCCACCTGATTCAGGCGACCTGCCTGTGGGCGCCGGAGCGTGTCGCCACCGAGCGCGAGGTGCGCGCCCAGCTCTCGCGGATGTGGGGCCGTGCCTCGACCACGTGGGAACTCCTCCGGCGCGACGACATCCCACACGCACTCCCCGCCCTGCCTCCACCCATGCGGCGCCCGTCGCCCGCCCGCATCGGCGACGGACTGTACATCGCCGGCGACCACCGCGAGACACCGTCGATACAAGGGGCGCTGTTCTCGGGGATGCGGGCGGCGACATCCGTGCTGGGGACACCGATCCGGGGTTGATGCGGCCCTCAGCCTCGCCCGCCTGACAACCGGCCTGCGGGCAGGACGGCAGCGCGTTCACGTCGCGCTACCCACCCTCGTGTCGGCGCGCTCAACCACCGGTCCCCGTGCGGTCGCAACGCCGGCCGACGGCGCAGAATGGGTGAATGCCGTCAACGTTTGTGGTCGTGACCGACACTGACGTGAGCCCGCAGGAGCTATTCGAGATCTCTCTCGACATCGACGCGCACGTGTCGTCGATGCAGAAGTCAAGCGAGCGTGCGATCGCTGGCACGACCTCAGGCACGATCGGCCTGGGTGAGACCGTCACCTGGCGCGCACGTCATTTCGGCATTTGGTTCACGATGACCTCGAAGATCACCGAACTCGATAAGCCCTCGCGATTCGTCGACCAGCAGGTACGCGGGCCATTCAAGACTTTCGTCCACGAGCATCGATTCGAATCAGTCGGCGGCGGATGCCGGATGACCGACACCATCACCGTCGGCTCTCCCATCTTCGGGCGGCTTGCCGAGCGTATGGTCCTCGTGCCGTACCTGCGACGCCTCATCACCAGGCGCAACCGTCACTTGATCGCTGAGCTCGCCTGAACCGCTCGCTGGCCGACCCCGCTGCGGACGCGACGGTTCAGTCGGGATCTATCGCTGACGTGCAATTCGTGTCGTCAACCACAGGCAACCATTCTTCGCCGCGAGCTCCGGGCGAAGCGGCGCGTTCGTGTCTGCAACGACTCACGGGAATAGACCAGGGTGGCATCCGGCTTCATCGACTACGGGCGACTCTCGGTACGCCTCGAAAGATGCGATGTGCTAATCACGAAGGGGAACTGATGAAGGCTGTCTGGAACGGGGCTGTTATCGCTCAAACCGACGAGACTGTCGTCGTGGAAGGCAACCACTACTTCCCGAAGGACTCCATCGACGAGCAGTTCTTCGTTCCGAGCGGGAACCACACAGTCTGCTCCTGGAAAGGCACCGCGAGCTACTACCACGTCGAAGTTGACGGCAAGCGGAACTTGAACGCCGCGTGGTACTACCCAACCCCGTCCGAAGCGGCCTCCCAGATCACCGACCACGTGGCCTTCTGGCACGGCGTCGAGGTCGTCGCCGGCTGACCCGTGAGCGCCCTTCGCTCAGCCGCTTGAGTCAGGCGGGCGCTCGAACCCAGTCGCACACCGCCCGCGGTAGCGCGTAGGAGGACCGGCTTACGTCCTCGAGACCTCCGCGTGGCCAACGCTGGAGCCCAGGTACACTCCCAAAGGTGCCCACTTCCGACGATGAGCTGCGGTTCCTAGAGGCCATGACTCGAGTAGCCCAGGCTGCAGAGGATCCGGGCAACCAGCGGATGTACGACTTGGCGATTGGGGGCGCCGAACAGTTCGTTAGCGAGTACTTCGATTGCTCGCATGGAGGTAACGCGTACGCGCTGTGGATGGGCGTGAGCGACGAATACGACGATCCGCGCGGCCGCTACTCTGAGGAGGCCTGTGAAGCGATGGGACGCAAGGTGGCCAACGAGTGGTTAGCCGTAGACCAGTCGTCATCTGTTGCGATCGACGCATTCTTCGCTCGCTGGCAGACACCGGAAGCTTGGTCGCTCGGAGCCGAGCCGCAGTCACCGTGGGAAGTCAGCCCGACGCGTTAGCACCCACGTGCCCTCGCCTTGCGCGCTGCCGACGAAGTGGAACCGCGCACGCAGGCGGACCGGCAATCGCACGTGGAGCCGACTGCTTCACTACGATCTGCGCATGGGGAATGCCGAGGCAGGATGGTTCGACGACGGCTCCGGCCGACAGCGCTGGTGGGACGGTGCCCAGTGGACCGAGCACTACGCCGACATGAGCGGGTCAACCGTCGAGCTGCACACATCATCTACGGTCGCCGTAGCTTCACACGCCGCCGGCTGGTACGACGACGGGCGCGGGCGCCTGCGCTGGTGGGACGGAACCCAGTGGGGGCAGCAGACCCAGTTCATCGAGGAGCCTCACTCGTTCGCGGGCATCACGGTGGCGGGCAGCTGGATCTTCCTGGGCGAGATGAGCCAGCCCATCGGCGGCGCCATGGCTTCCTTCGAGACTGCGGGTGACATCGGCGAGCGATCGACTCTGACTCGTGCCGCAGCCGGCGGCCTCCTCTTCGGGCCGGCCGGAATGATCACCGGCGCGATGTTCAAGAAGAAGGTCGATCGTCGTGAGTTCTACATCTCGATCGACGGGCCCGAGCAGTTCTGGGTTGCGCCGGTTAACCCGAACCTAGGACTCCAAGCACGTCAGTTCGTGGCCTGGGTGAACAGCGTCTCCCGGCACTACTTCCGCCGGTAGCGGCGCACGCGGCACGACCCGCACCCGTGCTTCAGCGGACCATTGCACGAATGAGCCGGCGGACGCACTACTCCGCCATATCATTCATGAGTATCCCAGAGCGCTGCCGTCGATCTCCTTCGTGCCATCGGCGTTACCCTCACACCTGGCCTGAGTGACAAGGAGTTGATGGCCGCTCAGTCCGCCTACAGCGTGCACTTCGGCACCGACCACCGCGAATTCTTGTCCGAGGCGCTCCCCGTCGGGGACCGGTGGCTTAACTGGCGAAACCTCGACGATCATCGCATCCGGGCCGCGGTTTGCTGGCCGTTTCAGGGAGTGCTGTTCGATGTCGAGGCGAATGCGTTCTGGCCAGCGTCGTGGGGTGAGAAACCGAAAGACGAAGATGCTCGCCGTAGGGTGGTCGAAGCTCGTGTCGGACTGTGGCCGCAACTGGTGCCGCTCTACGGGCATCGCTATCTTCCCGCGGACCCACATGGAACCCGCGCTCCTGTCCTCTCCGTCTACCAGACCGACGTCATCGTGTATGGGGACGACCTGCTCGACTACCTCCACCACGAGTTCCGTCCCGGAGAACATTCGCACGCGACGCGCATCACGGCATCCCTCCTTCCCCCGTGGACACTCTTCGCGTTCGGACACGACATCCCCTGAACGTGGCGAGACACACCTACGTCCCTCGTGGCGGCGCCCGCAGAACGACCGGCATTCGAGTCGCGGTTATGCCGTTGATCGTGGCGAGCGCAGGAAAGATACGACGAGCGCGAACCCACCGAGGGCGAGGCAGGCGAGGTTGACGATGAACATCGCCAGCACTGACCACGAGATCTCACCGGTGCTCCGGGCTAGCACCACGACGGACGACAGGAGGGAAACGACTACCAACGCAACTCCTCCGGCGATCGAGAGGGGCGCGTGGTCTCGTTTCACGAGCAGTCGCACAGCCACGGCAAGCAGGACGATTCCCATTGCCGCACCGCAGATCGCGACGGCGATCGCGGACAAATCCGGGGGTAGGTGGGGGCTGCGGCGTCCTCCGAAGCTACCAATAAACATTGCGATCATGCCGGTGGGCAGGATCCACGAAGCCAGGCCGACGATGGGGTCTCCGCGCCGAACTGGCGGGTTATGGGTCGCGCGCCACTCGCGTCGCGAGACCCGCTGATGGACTTCATCGCTCCGCGAGTCTCCTGACACACGGCAAACCTACGTGACGCGTCGCACTAATCGGTCCACTTGCGCGGATAGCAACGGAACCGCGTGCGCTGCACGACCGGCCAGAGAGCGAGCAGCGGATCGCCCTTCACGAGCGATGCCCGTTTAGGGATCGGATCATGCCACGGGTGCAGCCAGGGCGTCGAAGGCCGGCTGCAATCGTCGTGCTCGATCGGAGTCGGTCTTGGTGACCTCATCGAGGAGCAGTCGAGTCAGCGCGGTTCGGGCGCGGTCGAGGTCGTCGGCGACGAGCTCGCCGATCAGTGTTGCTTCGAGCCTGTCCAGGTCGTCTGTGGGTAGTCGGTCGATCTCGCGGCCGTGCCATGCGTTGAGCCCGGCTCGTGCGCACATGAGGGCGAGCACCTGACTACGTAGTCCGTCGAGCATGGACGTCGCCTGCCAGAGCTTGCCCCGCGCGATCGAGGAACGCGCATGGAGGGCGTACAGCCAGCCCATCCCGATCATCGCCGAAGCGTCGGCCGGGGTCGGCTCGGTGGGTGCGTTGGGTGTGCCGAACAGAACATGGAAGCCCGGTTCGGTGGCGCGGAACTTGTTGTGCGGCCAGAACGACACATCGACCTGCAGGGAGTTGGAGAGGAGGAACACCCGGTAGCGGGCACCGGCCGACCGCACATCGTGTGTGTCGGACAGGCCGTGCTCGTCGCCGATGGCCTGGGTCCATTCGTCGACCAGTTGCTGTTCGTCGACGCCGTGGTCGAGCTGCAGAGCGAGGTCGATGTCGGACCAGTCGTCTTGGGTTCCGCGCGCCGCCGATCCGACCAGCGCCGCGCCGATGACTCGCTGGTCGGCGACAGCCCGCGCGATCAGACTGGATTGGATCGTGTCTCGATCCGTTGCAGAGAACATGGCGCAACACTTGCACGGACGTCGGATGTTTCATGTACGTTGCCGGATCGCGGACGCTCGTTGGGGCGCGCTCAGCGGGCGATGCGCGCTTAGGGATGGCGAACGAGCGCGCTCGGAGCCGTGCGCGACGTATTCGCACCGCGCATTGCCCGATTGCGGATGGCCATTGAGCTCGCGGAGCCCCGCACGCGACGCCCCGCTTCCGGGCGTTGCCCGTTACGGATCCGACTCGGGTGCGCTCCCTTGCTCCGGGTGGGACGCTCGCGGCATGAATGGAATACAGATTGGCTACGCCAGAGTCTCGACCGCCGATCAGGACCTCACCTCGCAGCGGGACGCGTTGCTGAGACTCGGATTCCTCGATGCGAAACATCTACGTCGATCACGGCCTGACAGGTACCAACCGCGCCAGACCCGGGCTGCGTGAGGCGCTCGCCGCAGTCCGAGAGGGCGACACCCTCGTCGTGACCAAGCTCGACCGGCTCGCCCGATCGGTCAGGGACGCACGCGACATCGCCGACGAACTGACGACGAAAGGCGTCGCGCTCAGTCTCGGCGGAAGAAGATACGACCCCACAGACCCGGTGGGGCGGCTCCTGTTCAACGTGCTCGCCATGGTCGCCGAGTTCGAACGCGACCTGATCAGCATGCGCACGAAGGAAGGTATGGCGGTCGCCCGCGCCAAGGGACACCTGAAAGGCAAGCAGCCGAAGCTGTCGATGACACAGCGCAAACTGCTGTTCGATGTGCAGGACCGCGGCGAGTACACGCAGACGGAGATCGCTGAGCTCTTCTCGGTCTCCCGCGCCACCGTCTACCGCGAACTGCGGCGACGCCGGGTCGCGTTCCTCGCCACCTGCGAAGCACACATCTTCTGATATCCCAGGGCTCCGCCGGTCCCCCGCGGAGTCAAGCATCCAGACCATTGGCAATTCTTGCCAACGCTCGTATGCTGGGTGCATGGTCACGATGAATGTCTCGCTTCCCGACTCGCTCAGACAGTTCGTCGATGAGCAGGTGTCCGAACGAGGCTTCGGCACCACCAGCGAGTATGTCCGCGAACTGATTCGATATGACCGGGATCGATCTCTTCTCCGTGAGCGCATCCTGGCCTCAGCGGATGCGGACTACTCCGAGCCGATGGACGGGGCATACTTCGAACGGCTACGCGGCGTGATCCGCGCCGCCAGCGAGGGCACTGCCGCGCGGTGACCGGGAAGCGGGTGCGCACACGCACCACCGCGGAGGCGGAACTGCACTCCGCGATCGCCTTCTACACGGACAAAGGTGCGTTGGATGCCGCGCTGGGCCTGGTGGACGAGTTCGAAGCCGCATTGGAAGCGATCGGCAACCATCCGGCCATCGGATCCCCTCGACTCGAGGTCGAACTCGGCATCCCCGGCGTCCGTGTCTTCGCCCTGCGAACCTACCCCCACGTCATCGTCTACTTCGATACCGCCGATTTCGTCGACGTCCGGCACGTGCTCCACTCCAAGCGCGACATCCCGGCCCGAATGACCGAGTAACCAAACGCACACTCCCGTCCGTCAAACGCGCACCGCCCGCATGCGGATCCGGCCGTGCACAGCTGCTGTGCTCTCTCGCGCCTGCACACCTAGGATCGCCGGATGGATCACTTCGACGTCGTCGTAAAGGTGAGCTGTTCCGAACTACCGAGCGAGCTCGGGCGGGTGGGACCAGGAGTTACGACTTCGCGTGGCTGAATGCGCCAGCGGAATGAACGTACGGATTCACCGTAGGTCGCTCCTCTGGCCGTACGGCCCGGAGGAACTCGTCGTCCAGAGCACGTCAGTTCGTCGAGGCGTTCTCCGGGCCCGGCGGCATCGGAGAGGCGGACTTCCCAAACCACACCCCAGCCAAACCCGGCGAGCAAGCGCCGGCGTCAGGTTGCTGCTCCGACGCCTGACCTTTGATCTGATTCGCAACCAAGTGGTCGCCGCCCCCGCTCGACTGCTATCCCTGAGCTCGCCCGCCGACCGCTCCGTCTACTGAGCGGCGAGGGCCCACCATGAGGCGCGAGACTTCTTCCATCCGCGGATGCCGCTCGTCGCCGTTTTCGACCACGCCCTTGTGCCAGGTCAACTCGAGGCCGTCAGACGTGTCCTGCAGCACCGAGAGATTGTTGTCGAACCACGGCCCCTTGGTCGTCGTCCATTCGAACGGGGGATCGGGTACTTTCGCCGAGCGGGCAACGACGGCACCGACGGGACGCGCCAGGCCGTATGACATCACCACCGAGAACCAGCGCATCAGGATCGGTAGCGGATTGCGCACCGGAGAGCACACGGCTTGCACGATCCTGCCCCCACCGGACCGCTCGACCTCTGCGACATACGAGAAGTGCACGTCGCCGGAGAGCACCAGCAGCGAGTCGGGCGCGTCGCCGCGGCCTCCATCAGCGATCTCTGTCAGGATGCCCGCCAGCGACTGGAAGCTGCTCTGCCAGGCAGCCCAGTGCTCGAGATCCACCATCTGCCGCAGGCGTTCGCCGATCCGGGCGGCGAAGCGCCCCCAGGCGCCCTGCGAGATCGCCTCGTCCCAGGACTCGATGTGATGCAGCCCGATAGGCAGCAGGAACGGGAGCGAGGTCGCGATGAGCAGATGCCGGAAACCGCCTTGCAGCTGCTCGTCCAGCCACGCCCACTCCGTCGAATCAACCAGCGCTCGGGCCGTGGGCGTGAGGTCGCGTGCTGCGCGGGAGTCGACGACGACCAGACGGATGTCGCCGAAGTCGCGGCAATAACTGAAACGGTACGTGCGAGGCTCCCGGTCCACGCGATCCGCCCAGGCATCCAGCGCGTCGGTGATGTCCAGCTCGCCGGGACCGGCGTGCGCGTTGATCCGTTGCCAGATCTCGTCGTCTGCGCGTTGTGCGGGAGAGAGGTTGCCGAGGTGTTGGTAGACCCAGTACGAGGCCAGCCCGGCGACAACGCGGTCGTGCCACCACGATGTCGCCTCCATCTGCTTCTTCCAGTCCAGTGACGCGTTCCAGTCGTCGCGCACGTCGTGGTCGTCGAAGATCATGGCGCTCGGCACGGTCGACAGCAGCCATCGGTTGGCATCGTCCGACCAAGCGAGCCGATACAGGTGCGCGTACTCCTCGAAGTCTTTGAGCTCTTTGCCGGGCGGCTCGCGAATGTCGCGGCGATCGCGAATGTACTCCTGCATGGCCTCGGTGGTCATGTCGGCGTACACCTGGTCACCCAGGAGCAGGATGAGATGCGGCCGAAGCGACGCATCCTCGCCCAGTGCCAGAGCGAACGTCCGCATCGCGTCGACGCCATGTGTGCGATTGCCGGTGGCGTCGTGGTCCACGCTCGTGCGACACGATCCCCACGCCATCCGCAGAGGCTGCTCAGGCGCGCGGGTGGCGATGACGGGAGCCGGCAGGGACGAGTCCGGGTCGGGCCACACCCGCTCTCCGTCCAGACGAACCTCATAGGGCATCACCGATCCCGGTTCGAGGTCGTCGAGTGCGACGAGGGCGTAGTGATGTCCGTGCACCGCGAAGGTCCGAGTTCGCCACTCGCGCTCGCCGACGCGCACGGTCACGGCAGCGTCGTCCGCAGTCTCGACCCAGACGGTCGCGCAGGTTTCTGCGGTGTAGCGCAGCATCGGTCCAACGAGAAGAGCGGAAGACGCCATGATTCCATGTCTAACGCTCGTCGCTTGCTCGGGCCACAGGTTGACGGGGAAGCACCGGTGTGGTCAGCGCGGATGTATCAGGCTTACGCTGTCCATACCCCCGCAGGAAAGGAACTGCCCCATGGGCGGAACGGAGCAGACCCGCTCCGGGCGCATTCCCGGTCCCGGCGAGTCGAGCATCCCTAAGCTGGAAGTCGACGAGAACGTCGCGCCTCGTCCAGAGGAAGAGGTGGCCGACGTCGCGCGGGCGGAACCGGCCGACACGCTGTGGGTCGGACGCGACGATCGATTCATGCGTGCGCTCCCGACGCCCATCGCCGCTTTCATCGATGCCACGAACACGGGCGACTCGGATGCCTTCGTCGCGGCGTTCACCGAGGACGGGGTCCTTGACGACTGGGGACGTGTGGCGCGTGGTCACGAGAGCATCCGCGAGTGGGATCGCACTGACAACATCGGCAAGGAGTCCCATTTCGAACTTGTCGATATCGTCGCGGAGGCGAGACCCGACACCTACCTCGTGCACCTCCGAGTGACGGGGAAGGGGTTCAACGGAACGAGCCCGTTCCGGTTCTCGCTGCGCGGCGATCGGATCGAGAGCCTGAAGATCGTTCCCGACTGATCCGCACGCGTTCGGCCAGGAGCAGTTGAACCCGAATGCTCCGCAAGGCGAGAAGAGGCGACATGGATAACCGGATCGAGATAGCTGCTTCTCGCTGAGGTCACGGTCGGGCGAAAGGTCGTCCCGGAGCAAGCTCGCCCGCCGAAGGATCCCGTGGACCAAATCGGCGCTCGCGCTGGACCAGCTTCCGCACCCTGCGCGGATGCTGATGGCTTAGCTCGACGCCGTGAGGTGTCGCGCGAAGAAGCGGGCCGCGTCTTCGCCCGCGTATTCCGGTACGGCGGTGTGGCCGCCCAGGTTGGCCTGGAGGGTCTTCTCCTTGGAACCGAACGCGTCGAACAGGTCGAGTGCCAGCTGGCGGTCGTTGCCGCGATCGTCCCACTGCAGCAGGACGTGGAGCGGGATCGAGACGTCGCGGGCTTCCTCGATCATCTCGGCCGGGACGAAGCTGCCGGCGAACATGCCTGCCGCAACGATTCGCGGTTCGACGCGTGCGAGACGGATGCCAATCGCGATCGGCCCACCCGAGTAGCCGACCGGACCACCGATCTCGGGAAGCATCAGCAGCGCGTCGAGCACGGCCTGCCACTCCGGCACAGCGGCCTCGACGAGCGGGACGACGAGCCGACGGATGATGTCGTCGGTGACCGGCCCACCGTCGGCCAGCACGCGGGCCAGGTCGGCGCGTGCCTCGTTCACCGCAGGGAGCGCGGGCCGATCCACACCGCCCGGTAGCTCGATCGCTGCGGTGGCGAACCCGTCCGCGGCGCTGCGCCGGGCACGGTCGACCAGGCGCGGCCGCATCTGCTGCAGCCCGCCGGGATGTCCGAGCAGGATCAGCGGCACAGGGTCGGCCGGGGATGCGGAATCCGGCGTCCACAGGATGCCGTCGAGGGTGAAGTCGCGCTCGAGAAGTCCGTCTTCGAGTCGTCGTTCTGAGGTGAATCGCACGAGTGTGCCTTTCGGGATGCCAGTGAGTCGGCGCCCCCGGGCTCTCTAGCGCCCGACCGTGACCTCAGTGAGGAGCACCCATGTCGATACGTTCACGGGGTATCACCTCCTCAACTCGTGCGCGGCCCCACAACACTACCAACCGCGTCTCTGCCCGCCCGCTGCACCCCATCAACGTGCGCTGCCCGAGTGCGGACCGCGTGGCCGGTCGACAGGAGGGCGAGTTGACCGGCCAGAATGAGTGGATGCGTCTCTCTCGTCGCCGTGGACTCAGAGTTCGGGCCTCCGCAACGCTGTTCGCGGGCGTCCTCGCGATGTCCGGGTGCGCACTCGAGGCGACCGAGCCCGCGATCGAGGTCACGTCGGGCAACGGGGTGTTCGCACCGCTTGAGATCGAGGTGACGGGATTGCCTCCTGGCGCGGAGGTCAGTCTGCGCTCAAAGACCAATCTGGACGACATGGCATTCGCTGCGCGCGCGGTCTTCATCGCGGATCCAGACGGCGTGGTCGATCTGACCAGCGCACAGCCTGTTGACGGCGACTGGTCGGCAGCCGACCCCATGGCTCCCTTCTGGGCCGGGACTGGTGGCAGCGTCCGCCAAGCGTCGATGTGGGACGAGCCGTACGACGTGACGCTCACCGTCGCCGATGACAACGGCAACCCCCTCGCGGAAACGACCGTCCGTCGGCCCGGGCTCGCCCCAGGCATCCGCGTGCAGCAGGTCACCGACGACGGCATCATCGGCGTCTATGCCACCCCCGCAGAGATGGACCCTGGAGAGCCGCGACCCGCAGTGCTCGCGTTCGGCGGATCCGAGGGCGGAGGCGAGTTCGCGGCCGCCACCGCACGCTGGATCGCGGGCTTGGGCTACCCCGCGCTGGGAATCTCATACTTCGGCTCCGACGGGCAGCCGACAAGGCTCGAGGAAGTGCCCGCCGAGACATTCCTCACCGCGCTGGACTGGCTGCACCAGCAACCCGGCGTGGACGGCGAGCGTGTCTTCACCTACGGTGCTTCGCGGGGCGGCGAGATGGCACTCTGGCTCGCCGCAACACATCCCGGCAAGGTGTTCGGGGCATTCGCACCCGTCGGAGCAGGCGCGATCGTCTGCGGCGTTCCCGACACCACACTCCCCGCGTGGACGCTCTCCGGACACCCCTTGGTCGAAGACTGCTTCGGACCCGAGGACACCCGCATCCCCGCGAGCGCCGGCATCGACGTCCGCGCGATCACCGGTCCCGTCGTCCTGGCCTGCGGCACCGAGGACCAGCTCTGGCTTTCCTGCGAGTTCGCGGACGACATCCTGAACCGTCGCGAACTCGAGCAGCAAACGCTGCTCGCCCGCGGCGAGGGCGCTGACCACTACGTGACCATGGCGCCCTACATCCCCTGGCCGGACCTCACCGATGATCCCTCAACGCTCGCCGAATCCCACACCGTCCGCGTCGAGCTCTGGCAGAGCATCAACGAAACCCTCGCAGCCGCCAGCCAATGACCTGAACCCGCTTGCACCTACGCTGCCCGCACTCGACCACCCCCTCCCGCGCAATGGCCGCTCGGGGATCCGATCGAATCACTGCGGCGCGGGTGGTGCCGGATTCGCGTGCGCGAGTTCGATGTCGAGGCGTCCGATCGTGAAGTAGACCGGTGAGGGGAAGGGGGGGCAGCCGCCGCTGACGGAGCGCGTCGAGGGTGATCGACCGGACCTAGTGGCGGTCCTCCGCGCCGGACGCCACGCCTCGGAGGGGTTCCGGAGGGGATCGCCCCGCTCGCGTCCTGCAAGCAGAAGCCCGGTATCTCGTTTGGTCCGAGATACCGGGCTTCTTGGGTTGTGCACCCCCAGGGACTTGAACCCTGAACCCACTGATTAAGAGTCAGTTGCTCTGCCGATTGAGCTAGAGGTGCGTGATCCGCCGTTGCGAACCGAGGGTCAACGTTACCATCACGATTGCGTCACCGGAAATCGAGGCCATCCTTCGCCGGATATCCTGGACGGGTGACCTCACCCTCCCCCGCGACGCCCTTCCACGCGCCGTTCGAGGGTGACCTTCAGGACGAATTGGCATTCGCTCTGAGGCTGGCGGATGCGGCGGACGCGGCATCCATGAGCCGCTTCGACGCCCCCGACCTCGAGGTCTCGACGAAGCCCGACGCGACGCATGTCACCGAGGCCGACCTCGCGACCGAGCGGGCGATCCGCGCGCTCCTCGCCGCGGAGCGACCCGGGGATGGGGTGTTCGGCGAGGAGTACGGCACGACCGGAGACTCGGCGCGCCAGTGGATCATCGACCCCATCGACGGCACCGCCAATTACCTCAAGGGCATCCCGATGTGGACGACGCTGATCGCCCTCGCGATCGACGGGATCCCTCGCGTCGGGGTCGCGAGCCAGCCCGCCATCGGCCGACGCTGGTGGGCTGCGACGGGACTCGGCGCATGGACGAACGGCTCCACGGGACAGCCCCGTCGGATCTCGGTCTCGGACGTCGACGCGATCTCCGAGGCGAGCGTCAGCTTCCAGAGCATCGGCCAGTGGCGGGATGCCGGCGAGCTCGACGCCCTCGAACGCCTGACCTCGGCCGTCTGGCGCGACCGGGGCTACGGCGATGCCTGGCCCTACATGCTCCTGGCCGAAGGCCGTCTCGAACTGGTCGCCGAGTTCGGGGTCAAGGAGTACGACATCGCGGCGCTCGTGCCGATCATCACCGAAGCCGGCGGACGATTCACCTCGTACGCGGGCACCGACTCCCTCGCCGAACGCTCCTCCCTCGCCACCAACGGCGCGCTCCACGACGCCTTTCTGCACCTGCTCCACTCCCCCTGACGACCTCCCCCAACCCTCCCCCGGAGACCGCTCGATGTTTTCCCCGCGACACCGAACCGGCGCCGCCATCGTCCTCGCTCTCACCGTCGCCTCTCTGGCAACGGCGTGCGCGGCCGGTCCGCCCCCCGCGCCGCTGCCGACCGAGTCGGTCGCAGGAACGCCCTCCGCCCCCGCGCCCGAGGTGTCGCCGACGCCGACGGTCGACGCCTCGACCCCCGATCCCACCTGCGAAACCCTCATCGGCCCCGAGATCGTCGCCGACTTCGAGAGTGTCGGGTGGAGTTCGCAGGCCGAGCCGCTCCGCGTCGGCGACCGCACGGTCGACGACGGCCTGCAGTGCGTGTGGGCGGACTTCGAAGGCCCCGCCGGCGACCACCTGCAGATGTTCGGCTGGGGACGGATGCCGGAAGACGAGGCGTCCGAGGCGCAGGCCTGGCTGGTGTCCCAGGGATGGATCCGCGAGGATTCCGAAGAAGGCATCTACATCACGACCCCCAAGGGGACGGCCATCGTCGTCGACGACGACGGATACGGGATGACGTACCTCTTCGGCGACGGCTGGGTGAAGTTCGCCGACACACGTCAGGGACTGCTGCTGATCGAATGGCCGCCGGCCTGACCTGATCGTCGTCAGTCCCGCAGAGAGAGGTCGGGCAGGGCGCGCCGGCCGAACTCATTGCTCAGCGCGCTGCGGGCGGCGAACCAGCCCGCGAGCCCGTGGACCCCGGGGCCGGGAGGCGCGGACGCCGACGCCAGGTAGACGCCGGGAAGCGGCGTCCTCCACGGATCGAGGCTCAGAGCGGGGCGGCGGATCATCTGCCACAGCGTGGGCGCGCCGGCCGCGATGTCGCCTCCGGGATAGTTCGGATTGTGCGCCTCGACCTCGACCGCCGAGCGGGAGTGGACCGCGAGGATCGTGTCGCGGAAGCCCGGAGCGAATCGCTCGATCTGCGCGATCACGGCCTCGGCGCGGTCGGCAGGACTGCTGGAAGGGACGTGCGTGTACGTCCAGAGCGTGTGCTTGCCCTCGGGTGCGCGGCTCGCGTCGAACAGCGTGGGCTGCGAGACCAGGACGTAGGGCCGCTCGGGGAGTCGACCGCGGTTCACCTCGTTCTCGGCATCCGCCACCTCCGCCCGCGTCCCCCCGACGTGCACGGTTCCCGCGCGGCGCACCTCGGGGTGGGTCCACGGAACCGGGTCGCTCAGCGCGAAGTCGATCTTCGCGACGGCACCGCCGTAGCGGAAGGTCTCGAGTGCCCGGCGATAGCGCCACGGCATCAGGTCGCCCGCCCAGCGCAGCAGGGTGCGCGGCGTGACGTCGAGCACCTTGACCCGGGCGGAGGGAAGCTCGCCGAGCGAGCCCACCTCACGGTCGAGCACGACGTCGCCGCCGTGCGCCCGCAGGTCGTCGATCAGGGCGTCGATGATCGCCTGACTGCCGCCGACCGGGATCGGCCAGCCGCGCGCGTGCGCGTAGGCGCCGAGCGCGAGGCCCGCGCCCGCGGCCGCGATGGACGGCTGCGGCAGGATCGTGTGGGCGGCGACCCCCGTGACCAGGGCGGGGGCGACGTCGCCGCGGAAGCGGGCGTTCCATGCCGCGGACCCCTGCTCCAGCGCGCGCAGACCGAACGAGACCGCGGTGGCCGGGGAGCTCGGGACACGGAGCAGGGACGAGCCGGTGAATTCTGCGACCTCCGACGAGCGCTCCACGAGCGGCCGCATGAGTCGTTCGTAGGCACGACCGTCCGGGCCGAGTTCGCTGCGGGTGCGCGCGAGATCGCGGTAGGCGAGGCCGGCGCGGCCGCCGTCCAGCGGATGCGCGAAGGAGAGCTCAGGCGTGACGAAGTCGACGCGATGCCTCAGCCCGAACTCGCGGAAGAACCGCGACTCGAAGGCGAGGGGGTGGACGGCGGAGCAGACGTCGTGCTGGAATCCGGGGAGGGTGAGCTCGCGGGTCGCGGCACCTCCACCCGCCTGGTCTGCTCGCTCGAACACCCGGACCCGCAGGCCCGATCGGGCGAGCGTCACCGCCGCGGCGAGGCCGTTGGGGCCTGCGCCGACGACCACCGCATCCAGGTCGGTTTCGCTCACGCCTCCGCCTGATCCTCTCCGCTGCGCGCCATCTCGTCTCCCGCGGTCGTGTCGGCGCGCGGCCGTCGCGCCCTTCCTTCAGCAAGGTACGCCAAGCGGTGCAGGGTCTCGGTGTTGCGCCAGTGGAGGAAGACGTCCATGAGCGGCGCAGGCACATACTTCCCCGGCCCCGCCACGGCCTCTTCCTGAATCCGCACGAGACACTCCTCACCGCGCTTCTTCACGTCGATGGTGACGCGCGCCTCTCCGATCGGCCAGCCGCGGGCGCGCATGACCATGTGGTGCGGCGGGTCCCAGGCCTCGGCGACCGTCCGGTCGTCGATGAGGAACGGCCAGGCGCCGAACGAGTGATGGAGGCTCGCGCCCGCTCGCGGCCACGCGTCATCCACTTCGCGCATGCGGGATGCCCCGACCACCCAGGCCGGGTAGAGCCACCCGTCGGCGAGCACGTCGAAGACGTCCGTCGGTGTGCATCGCAGCACTCTCACGTTGCGCGACATGGCCACCCTCCTCGGTCGACAGCAGCGATCTCCTTCTCCACTGCCCATTCAGGCAGAATGAGCGACCGCCGTCGACGGTCTTGACAGCCGCGCTTCGCGGATCCGGATCGTCGGCCGATCGATAGGGTCGGAGAAGCGCCGCGTGGCGCGTCAAGGAGGTCGGCGATGGAGCACTTCGACACGGTCGTGGTCGGCGCGGGGGTCGCGGGACTCACCGCGGCTCGCCTGCTGAGCCGCCACGGGCAGCGCGTGCTCGTGCTCGAGGCCCGCGACCGGGTGGGCGGGCGCGTCTCGACCGATCGTCGGCTCGGCCGCGCGACCGACATGGGCGCGTCGTGGATCCACGGCATCACCGACTCGCCCGTCGCGGCCGCCGCAGAGGCGTTCGGCATGCGCATGGTCGAGTTCACGGTCGGCGGATACCAGCCCGACAGCCGCCCCATCGCGCACTACGGCCCGGATGGGCGGCGGCTGAGCGCCGAGGCCGCCGAGCGCTACGTGACCGACATCCACGCGGTCGATCGTGCGCTCCTCGACGCGATCGCCGAGTCGGCACCGGATGCCTCGTACCGCGACGTCACCGAGCAGGCCCTCGCCGCGCAGGGGTGGGATGCCGAGCGCACCCAGCGCGTGCGCGAATACCTCGAGCATCGCTCCGAGGAGCAGTACGGCGCCTGGATCGAGGACCTCGCCGCCCACGGGCTCGACGACGACCAGATCGACGGCGACGAGGTGGTCTTCCCCGACGGGTATGACGTGCTCCCCCGGCGACTCGCCGAGGGCCTCGACTCCGCTTGACGCACGTCGTCTCGCGCGTGCGCTGGTCCGACGTGGGCGTCGAGATCGAAACCGACCACGGCACCGTCACCGGCTCCACCTCCATCGTGACGGTGCCCGTGGGGGTGCTGCAGTCCGAGGAGTTCGTCATCGAGCCAGCCCTCCCCGAGCCCGTCGCGGGCGCGCTCGGACGCCTCCGCATGAACGCGTTCGAGAAGGTGTTCCTGCGGTTCGCCGAGAAGTTCTGGGACGACGACGTCTACGTCATCCGGCAGCAGGGACCCGAGGGCCGTTGGTGGCACTCGTGGTACGACCTCACCGACCTGCACGGCGAACCCACCCTGCTCACCTTCGCCGCCGGTCCCGCGGCGGTCGAGACCCTCGACTGGTCTGAGGAGAGCATCACCGAGTCGGTGATGGAGCAGTTGCGGCGGCTGTACGGCGAGTCCGTTCCGCGGCCGACCCACGTGCACGTGACGGACTGGCAGGACGACCCGTTCTCGCGCGGCTCGTATGCCTTCATGACCGTCGGCTCGACGACCGAGGACCATGACGCCCTCGCGACACCCGTCGGCGGTGTGCTGCACCTCGCCGGCGAGGCGACCTGGACCGACGATCCGGCCACCGTGACCGCCGCGATGCTCTCCGGACACCGTGCGGCCGTCCGCGTCCTCGGTCGGGATGTCCCGATCGAGGACGCCTGGAGCTGACGCTCCCCGGCGCCCCTACGCCGCCACCCGCACGCCGGCGGGAACGACCGCCGTCTCCGACGCCGCGCTGCCGAGCGTCCGCACCCGCCACCCCGCGTCGCGCCAGGCGGCGGCCGGGAGGCAGCGGCGTCCGTCGACGACAGCGCGATGCGCGACGAGGCGTCCGAGGGTCACCGGATCGGCGCCGACGATCTCGGGCCACTCCGTGAGGACGAGCACGAGATCGGCTCCCGTGACCGCCGCCTCGAGCGTCGCCGCGTAGCTCAGCGTCGGGAACGAGCGGCGGGCCGTCGCCGACGCCTCGGGGTCGTACACCGAGACGAGCGCGCCGCGAAGGTGCAGCGCGGCGGCGACGTTGAGGGCGGGCGAGTCGCGCACGTCGTCGGTGTCGGGCTTGAAGGCCGCCCCGAGCACGGCGACGCGGGCGTTGAGGATGTTGACCGGGCAGGCCTCCATCGCGAGCTCCACCACGCGCTGCCGCTGAGACATGTTGATCTCGTCGACCTGCTGCATCAGCCCGGCCACCTGGAGGGCGCCGAGCTCGCTCGCGCGGTGGGTCAGCGCACGGATGTCCTTCGGCAGGCAGCCCCCGCCGAACCCGAGCCCGGCGTTGAGGAAGCGACGCCCGATCCGTGCGTCGTATCCAATGGCGTCCGCGAGGGTCGTCACATCGGCGCCGGTCTTCTCGCACATCTCCGCGATGGCGTTGATGAACGAGATCTTCGTCGCAAGGAAGGCGTTCGCGCTGACCTTCACCAGTTCGGCGGTGGGCAGATCGCAGGTCACGACGGGGGCCCCGGCCGCGATCGCCGGCCCGTAGAGGCGCCGCAGCTGCTCCTCGGCCCACGGCGAGGCTCCCCCGATGACGACCCGGTCCGGACGCAGCGTGTCCTCGACCGCGTACCCCTCCCGCAGGAACTCGGGGTTCCAATCGAGCTCGACGTGGAGGTGGGCGGGGGCCGCGGCATCCACCATCTCCCGCAGTCTCGCCGCTGTTCCCACGGGCACCGTCGACTTGCCCACGATGAGGCCGTCGTGGGTCAGCGCCTCGGCGACCGCACGCGTCGCACCCTCGACGAAGGAGAGGTCGGCCGCGTGGCTCGACGCCTGCTGCGGGGTTCCGACGCAGATGAAGTGCACATCGGATGCCGCGACCGCCGCCGCGAGATCGGTCGTGAAGCTGAGCCGTCCGGTTTGGACGTGCGTGCGGATCAGCTCGGGCAGGCCCGGTTCGTGGAACGGCACCTCGCCTCGCTCGAGGGCGGCGATCTTCGCGGGGTCGTGGTCGACCCCGATGACGGTGAAGCCCATCTCGGCGACGGCGGCGGCGTGCGTGGCGCCGAGGTAGCCGGTGCCGATGACGCTGACGCGCAGGGGCGTCTCGTCGGCGATGGGGACGGGAGCGGGCCGGAGGTTCGGTGACATGGGATCTCCTCTGTGGGCGCGGAACGGACGGATCAGTAAGGGATCAGACGGAAGTCGGCGGAGGGGCGGGCGAGCCCGTCGCGGAACGCGGCGAGCGAGTCGGCGCGGGAGTCGATGCGCCAGTCATTGGTCACGCGATCGCCCCCGCTCACCGTCGTGACGGCGATGTTGAACCATGCGAGGCCGATGATGTCGTCGTTCTCGGGCTCGCCGAGTGAGGCGAAGAGGCTGTTGAGCCACGTGACCTTCTTGCCGCCGTTCTCGGTCGCGCCCACCTCGGCGAGGAGGATGGGCTTGTCCGTGAGGGCGCGCAACTGGTCGAGCGTCGCCCCGAACGTGTAGTCGAAGGTGAAGTTGTTCGCAGAGACGAAGGGGGTGCGCAAGTAGCCCGAGATCCCCACGAGGTCGACGTACTCATCGCCCGGGTAGAGGGACTGCAGGTACGCGGGGTCCTGGTGGCGGGACGGGAGATTGTTGACGATGTTGGGTGCCCACGTCCAGATGACGAAGTCGTTCGCTCCCTCGCTCTCGAAGATGTCGTGCACGTGCCGCCAGACCGCCGCGTAGTCGCCGGGCCGGTTGCCGTTGTTCGAGGAGCCGTTGGTCTTCTGCTCGGCCCAGGGGTACCACGTGCCGTTCATCTCGTGATTGAGCCGGATGCCGAGCGGGAGGCCGGTGGCGACGATGTCGCGGGCGTACTGCCGCAGATAGTCGTCGAATGCTCCGCCGAGAATGCGCGGGAGTGAGTACACGGGGTCTTCGGCGACGTCGTTGGCCGCTGCGATCGGCCGCGACTCCCACGTGAGCATCGGCAGCAGACCGCGCTCCCACGAGCGCGCGACCGCGTCGCCGCGGAAGGTCTGGTCCCAGCCGCCGAAGTACCCCACCATGCTCTGGCGCGTCCCTGCCTTGAGCGCCGCGTCGTCGAACGTCGCGAAGTTGAACGGGGCCTGCGCCGTGTACATGCCGAAGTAGCGCTGCTCCGGGGCCAGGAGAGTGGCGATCGGCGGCGCGGTGATCGCGGGCTTGACGGGCGGCTTCGCCGGTGCCGCCGGCGCCGGCGCGACCGCCTGCTCGCCGCCGCCCTCGGGGGCCGTCCGGTACACCACGACGGTGTTCGTCTCGGGCTCAGGAGCGGGAGGGGCGGGGGTGGGCGGAGTGGGCTTCGGGGTCGTCGTGGGCTTCGGCGTCGGGGTCGGCGTTGCGGCCCGCGGCGTCGGCGTGACGTTGGAGGTATCGCGGTCCGCCGCATCCAGCTTCGCCTGGAGCGAAGCGTTCTCGGCCAGTGCGGCGGCGAGCTGATCCTCGGCACTGGGACCGGGAGTGAATCCGCCGGGCGAGGCCCACACGACGGCGCTCGTGGCGACCAGGGCAACGGTCAGGACGAGTCCGCCGAGCGCGGTGAGCTTGGAGGCACGGCCACTGGTGGCCCACCAGGTGCGGGGCGTGCTGTCAGACAATGATCCAGACCTCCAGGGCGATGATGGCGGCGCCGATGACGTAGGGCCACGCGGCTTTCGGGTTCAGGCGGCGGCGTGGTGCCGCCGCGGGGGCGGGCGTGGACGCGGTGACGGCGAGCCGGCGCGCGACCCGCGTCTGCGCGGCGACGGCTGTCGCGACCGATCCGGTGCGCGGCGCGGTGTCCTCCTCGGGGAGGATCTCTCCGAAGAGCCGGTTCATCGGCTCCAGGGGTGCGGAGTCCTCGAGCTCGCGGTGCATCCGCTCGCTGACGGCATCCGCGGAGGTGGTGGACGCCTGCTCATCGGAGGTCGGCGCATCGCCGCCGGCGTACGCGCCCGCCCGGGTGCCCCATCCGCTCGCGTGGCCCATGCGGAAGAAGCCGATGAGGCGGATGGGCATCAGGAACAGCGTCGAGGTGATGATGAAGACCGGCAGCCGCAGGAAGTCGCCCGGCTTCTCGGAGAGGTGGCGTAGCTGGCGGATCGCCATGCTCAGCACCGACGAGACCACGATGAGCGCCACCACCCAGAGGATTCCCGAGCCCATTCCGAGCTCCTGGAGGATCGCGGCGTAGAAGTTCTGACCGGCGCCCACCGTCGCCCGGTAGATCCAGCCGATGAGCACACCCGCCAGCAGGAACGGGAGCACGATGTCCATCACCATGAACAGGGCGAGCATCGGCGCGTGTCCCAGCATCCACGGCAGCATGCGCAGCGTGTTGTACTGACTCCCCCGCGCCCAGCGCAGCTGCTGCTTGTAGAGCTTCTTGATCTTCAGCGGAGCGTCGGTGTAGACGAGGCTCGTGTGCTGGTAGACCGTGCGGTAGCCCTCCTGCAGCGTCAGGTTGGTGAGGGTGCGGTCGTCGGAGATCTCCAGGAAGACGCCCATGAACTTCTGGGTCATGAACTTGTCCATGACCTTCACGAGGATGCTCCGGCGGAACGCGATCGTGCGTCCGGGGAGGCAGCCCACCTGGCCGACGACGCTCTGCGCGGGCATCGAGTAGAGCGACCGCGTGTTCTCCAGCCAGTCCGCCCACCGCGTGATCCAGCTGCGCTCGGGCTCGAGGATGCGCTGGCGCGTGGTGACCCCGCCGACCCGCTCGTCCGCGAACGGCTTCACGAGCTCGTCGAGCGTTCCGGGCATCCAGATCGTGTCCGAGTCCACGAGCACCGAGATCTCGTAGCGCGAGAGCTCCACCCCGACCTTGACGGCGTTGCGCTTGCCGGCGATGGGCGTGTGCACCCAGCGGACTGCGGGCGCGAACTCCGCGCACACCTCCTCGAGGTCGAGATTCCTCGCGCCGTTGATGACGACGATGATCTCGCTGGGGTTCTGCTCGGTGATGCGGCGCAGAACGTCCCGGAAGAGGTCGAGCGGCTCGTCGACGACCGGGATGATGACGCTCGTCCCCGCCCGATGAGGGGCGGTGTACGGCCGGTAGCGCATGCTCACGAGCACCTTCAGCAGCCACATCCCCCAGATGAGCAGCGAGTAGACCGCGAACAGATAGAGCTCGGGATATCCGCCCAGCATGTGGCGGACCTGCAGCAGGAAGATGAACACGGCGATCCTTCCGAACGGGTGGGGGAAACCCACCTCGTCGGGGGCCGTCGTTGATGACGAGTCCACGCCTCCTGCCCGGTCCGCGCAATCGACACGCCCACACCGTCACGTAACGTTTACGGGCGCCGCTTGTCGGCATTCCGGCGGACACGGCATCCAGCAATCCCAGGTCGGGAGGAAGAAAATCTCGCGCTTCGGCCGGGTGCGGGAATCACCGCTCCCAGGTTCGGTTCACACCGCCGTCACGCCCCGCAATCACGGCGGAAACACGGCAGTGGACCGGGATGCCGCTGTCAGAGGTCGGCGCGGGCGTCGGGATCGTCGGCGATCCGATCCGCCTCGCGGGCGACGGCCTCCTGCTCGGCCTCCGACAACGGCGGCAGACCGACCTCGTCTGCCGGGATGCCCGCGTACGGGTCTGCACCCGGGAACTCCTGATCGAACGACCCGGCGACCCTGCCCCCGGGCGGAACCTCATCGCCCGCGGCACCCAGGATCGTCTCTTCCCCGGGAGGCTGCTCCGGCACGTCGTCACCGAGGTGCTTGCGGTGCCACTGTTCGCCCATGTCCACTCCTGCCGTCGGTGCCGCGCGGGTCGCCCTCGCCCCGGTGATCGGTGCCGACGACGACGTCAGCCGAGTTCGGATGCACCGGTGCGCATGAAGTCTACGACGGCGCTCGCGCGGATAGTCTGCGGGCATGCCATTGCTCCGAGGCGTCGTCCTTCCCGGGCTCGGCGCTGTCACGGTGCTCGTGGCGGCCGGGTGGGCGGTGCGCGTCATCGGCGGCGAAGACCCGCGAGAAGACCGAGCCGTCCGTGCGCTCCAGGGCGCCTTCGGCCACGGGCAGGGCGAGGAACCGGCCCCCGCCCTCGACGCCGCGGCCCCGGCGCGGACGCGCGAGCCCATCGATCGGGTCACCGCACCTCTCTCGTGGTACTCCGGCGTACCGCAGACCATCGCCGCCGGGGCGACCTGGTGCGCCGTCACCTGGCTGCTGACGCGCGACCGCCGCTCGGCGGTGGCCCCCGGGGTGGCGCTCGCGATCGAGACCGCGTGCTTCGTCGCCTCCGCGGCCGTCGTCGGGCGGCCACGGCCGCAGCGCGTGTGGCGGCCGGAGCACCCCCACGCGACATCCTCGTTCCCCTCCGGGCACACCGCGGCAGCCTTCGCGCTCCACGGCACGCTGGCCGATCTCCTCGATCGGCACCACCCCGGTGGCGGTCGACTCCGCGGCCCCCTCCTCCGGTACGGGATTCCGACGGCGATCGCCTTCTCGCGGATCTACCGCGGACAGCATCACATCTCTGACACCGTCGCGGGCGCCGTGCTGGGACGGTGGACCGCCGCACTGGTCCGGCGAGAACTCCTCTCGACCGCCCGCACGCCGGCTTCGCGGCGTCAGGTCAGCAGGTCGAGTGCGAGGAAGACGAAGATCGCGACGTCGCTGAGGAAGTGAATGAACCAGGGCCAGAAGAGCCCACGGGTCTCGACCATCGCTTTGCTCAGAATCCATCCCATGAACACCGCGAGCGCCGCGCCCATCAGGCCCCCCGGCGTGCCGAAGTAGTGCGCGACTCCGAAGAACACCGCCGTCTGCCACATGGCCTGCGTGCTTCCGACAGCCGGTTCGAGGGTGGCCAGAAGAGGTGCCCGGTAGGTGACCTCCTCGTTCAGCGCGTTCACCGCGGCGTAGACGACGATCGACGGGAGGGCGGGTACAACCACGAGCAGGTCCTCACCGGACGGTCGGATCATCACGTACGGGACCGCGAACAGCGCGAACGCGATCCCGAAACCCCAGATAAGACCGAACCGGTACCACGGGTCGCGGTGGGGAAAGCCCAGGAGGGGCGCCGGCTTGATCGGCGCTTTCAGCGACCCGACGGCGAGGAAGAAGTCCCGCCGCTTCAGTCCGAGCAGGAGCAGAAGACCCACCATCACCACGGATGTCGCGACCTTGGCGGTCTGCTCCGGCTGCATGCGCGCGTCGAACGGTGATCCACCCAGCAGCGCCTGGAGAGGCATCCAGACGGGGTGAAGGAGCGGGGCGACCTGCAGCAGCAGGAGGAGCGCGATCAGCACCACCGCGAACCGCCACAGACGCCTCGCTGCTCGGTGGAGAAGGCTGGCGCCGAGGACCGCCGCGACGACGACGAGCTGAACGACCCAGAGCCACGGAGGCACCGCTCCGGTCAGTTCGGCGAAGACGATGGCCGGGATGCTGCTCGCCAGGCAGAGGGCGATCCACGCCACGCGGATGGCGGCGGGCGAACCCAATCTGACGAGGCCCTCCGTCGGTCGAGCCCGGCTCTCCGAGGCCCCTCGGGACGACCGGAACACCATCGCACTCCGCCCTTCGC
Organism: Microbacterium insulae; assembly: GCF_042677065.1. NCBI lineage: Bacteria > Bacillati > Actinomycetota > Actinomycetes > Micrococcales > Microbacteriaceae > Microbacterium > Microbacterium insulae. The sequence continues at coordinate 662,950 of NZ_JBHTII010000002.1, forward strand.
TCGCCCGTCAGGCCGGGGCGCCGCCGCCGCCGTTCGGAGCTCAGCGAGCTGCGCGGGCGGAGTCGCTCGTGGGCACCAGGTCGGCCGTGTGATACGTGAAGACCAGCCGCGCCGGGACGGCGCCGGCGAGGACTTCCTCGACCGATTCGTTGACCCGCTCGAGGTCGCGTTCCTCGGTGATGACTCGCGTGCGCCCGGCCGCGTGGAGCGCGAAGACCTCCGCGAGGTCCTGGCGCGTGCCGACGATCGAGCCGATGACGCTGATTCCCTTGAGGACCGTGTCGAAGATCGGGATCGTCAGCTCGCCACCCGCCGGCAGCGACACCAGCACGAGCCGGCCGCCGCGGTTGAGCGCGTCGAACGCCTGACGGAAGACAGTCGGTGCGACCGCCAGCACCACGCTGACGTCGGTACCGCCCAGGTCCCTGATGGCGGCGACCGGGTCCGTGCCGCGGGCGTCGACGACGTGGTCAGCGCCGAGTTCCGTGGCGAGCTGGAGCTTCTCATCGGTGACGTCGACGGCGATGACCTTCGCGCCCACGAGCCGGGCGTACTGGACGGCGAGGTGCCCGAGTCCGCCGACGCCGAAGATCGTGACCGTCTCGCCCGGGGTCACGTGCGCGTTCTTGATCGCCGCGTAGGTCGTCACGCCCGCGCACGTCAGCGGCGCGGCATCCACCGGCGTCACCTCGTCGGGCACCGGCGTGGCGAACCGGGCGTCCGCGAGCATGTACTCGCCGTAGCCGCCGGCCACCGCGTAGCCGTTGTTGTACTGGCGCTCGCAGAGGTTCTCCCTGCCGTCGACGCAGTAGCGGCAGTCTCCGCACGCGTGCCCGAGCCACGGCATCGCCACGCGCTGCCCCACGGTCCGGGTCGTCACCCCTTCCCCGAGCTCCTCGATGATCCCGACACCCTCGTGGCCTGGAACGAGCGGCAGCGTGGGCTTGACCGGCCAATCGCCGCGCATCGCGTGGATGTCGGTGTGACACAGCCCGCACGCTTCGAGGCGGACGAGGACCTGCCCGTGCCCCGGGTGCGGGATCGGGCGTTCCTGCACGGTGGCCGGCGATCCGAACGCCGTGACTTCAGCAATGCGCATGACTCCTCCAGGATGGTTCGACATGCCTCGAGCCTCGCGCAGCGTGCGACGCGGCATCCGGGTCGAAGGTCCCGCCGAGGCGAGGTCTACTGGCCGACCCACCACGGCATCATCGGTCCGAATCGGGCCGGGATGTAGACGAAGATCTGCGCGAGGGCCGACGTGAGAAGCGAGAGTCCGAACACCGACGCGGTGATGATCCACGCCATCATCTTGTGCTCCTCGAAGTCGGGCAGCAGCCGTCCCTCCTTGTCGCGCTGCACGCCCGCGAGGGTGAGGATCAGATCGATGAGCCACCACACACCCAGGCCCCCGATGGTCAGGAGCTTCGCGATGCCAGTGCCGATCTTGCCGAGGTAGAAGCGATCCACTCCCAGGAAGCCGAGCAACCAGGAGAACATCCACGTGGCGATGAACGACCGCTCCGGCGGAACGCTCGGGAGCGGCGGCGTTGGGGAAACGACGGCGTGAGGTGTGAGATTCGCAGACATGATGACTTCCTCTCTTTTCGACAGTTCCCGCCGGCCTCAGTGTGTGCCTCGCGGCGGTCGGCTGCCGGGCCGAAGGTCCCGCATCCGCGAGGCTGCGGGTTCCGGCAGCACGGGACTTACGTCCCGAGACCGGCGGCGACGGGGGCCGAGACTCACGACATGCCAGAGCTGAGAGATGCGGCGGTGTGGACGCTGAGCGAGGACGAGTGCTGGAACCTGCTCGCGCGCGGCGAGATCGGCCGGCTGGCGGTGACGGTGCAGGGCGAGCCCGACATCTTCCCCGTCAACTACGTGACGGACGGCCCGCACGTGCTGTTCAGGACAGCACCGGGATCGAAGCTCGCCGAACTCGCGGCGAACCCGCGTGTGGCCTTCGAGGTCGACGAGTACGACCCGCAGGTCGCGGCCAGCGTCGTCCTGAAGGGCTTCGCCACGCGTCTCGAGCTGCAGCGCGAGATCGACGAGGCAGATGCGCTGCCGCTCACCCCGTGGATCCCCACCCTCAAGTACCGCTGGGTGCGCATCAGCCCGACGTCGATCACCGGCCGCCGCTTCCGCCGCGGCCCCGAGCCCGATCGCTACGCGGCCTCGGCGGACGATCAATGGACGTGAGCCGCCGGCTCGATGCGCACCGCGACGAACAAAGGCCTCGAGGCCCGCGTGATTCCGCGGGCCTCGAGGCCCTGTTCCGTGACAGCGGAGTGGTGGAGATGGGGGGAATCGAATTCCGCTGTGGGCGATTCCCTCTTCCACATCAACCTGCAAAATCCGCGGAATCACGCGGCTCGTGCGGGAATGCACCGACAAGCAGATGCATTGAAAATCGCCCACATTCAGAGCAAGTGCGGGCGATTTGTGGGCGATCCGACGGAGTGGGACCTCAACATCGAATCGCGGGCGAGATGGGCAGCGGGCGTTTAAATCGAAATACGCACCGACGCTTCTCTAGCAGGCTACGCCGCGCAGCTGATCCCGGCCAGCCCATCGCGCGGGTTATCGCCCGATGACAGGCCCCGTCGACGCGCCACCAAGCTGGTGAGGGGCGGACATCCGGTTCTGCTCCTCCTGCATCCGGTTATAGGTTTCGCGAGTGATCAGGTCCGTGGCGAGACCCTGCTGGCGCGCCTTTGCCATCATCCGCGTCGCCGTGCTGACGCTGACCTCGAGCTCGTCGGCAACAAACCGCAATGGAGGCAGGCTCACCGTGAACGCGATCCGATAGAGCACCACGGCCTCGGTGATCGCTTCTGCCGTTGTGCGCTCCTCCGCCGCATGGATGTCCGCGCGGTAGTCGTCGAGCGACTTCGCGTCGGCCCCGTCACGCGCAACAGTGACGAGCCTCATCGCTGACGCCGCGACCACCGCTTGGACACGCACCGCACGCAACGTGAGAGCCGTGACCTCATCGCCTTCGTCGCTACGGTCGACGCGAACGGACGCGGCCACCACTCGGCGGAGGTCGCGGTCGTACCTCACCGCGATCCTGACCGCTCCCGGGATGCTGGCCTCCCCCATTACCACCGCATCCCATCCAGCAGCGATGCTGATCCCGTCACCCACGTCGACCCGCTCCGCAGCGATCGATTCGAGGTGAAGCTCGGTCATGTCGGCGAGTCTGTCATGGCTGGTCTACGAGGGCAATCCATGTCGTGAGGAATTCATGTCGCGCATTGCTCGGAATCGGAGTACGGTGTGCGCAAGTGCTGTCACACACTGCGCACGCTAGGGAGACGAACCATGAACAAGTCGCCTCGGTCGCTCGCGTTGACGATGAAGGATGCTGCACAACTCGTCGGCGTGGACTACCGAACAATCAAGCTCGGCATCGAAAGCGGGACGATTCCGACGGTCCAGCTCGGACCGAGGAGGATGATCCCGCGAGCCGCCCTCCTCCGGGTATTCGGAGTCGACCCCTAACCGCCCAGACTCACTGAGAGCTCGAGCACGGGCGCACGATCCATCGGCGACTTCACGCGGTTGTTCTGCGAATTGGCGCTCCGCTACCTCAGCCCGGATAGGCACCCTGTGCCGAGCATCGATGCGGGCATAGCTAGCGAGCACGTCGGTCAACGTCAACGACCTGCTTCCATGAGACTTCAGCGGCCCGATCAACCACCGTCTCTCGAGCGCAAGCGCGGACGGGGATCACATCAGCAGAAGAGACAGTCGTCGAACGCGGGCATGGACCCGATCGTCCTCGCTCGTTGCCGCCTGTTCCACGGCATCGATACGCTCGCCCCATGGCCGAGTACACACTCACGGACGACGAGTACGCAGAAGCCCTCCGGGCGGCTATGGATGCTGCCAACAAGGCGCGCTTCGAGGACAACAATCCGGACGGAGCCGCTGAGATTGGCGTGCAGGCTGGTCGGGCAAAGGCGGAGGAGATTGCCCGACGGCGAATCCTTGGCCTGTAGCGGTACGCTCGGAGTCCCCCTTCCCTCGGGAGGGTCCGGCGACTTGGCAGAGTGGCCCAATGCGCCCGCCTGAAGAGCCGGTGGAGGTGAAAGCCTCCCGCGGGTTCGAATCCCGCAGTCGGACAACTCAGATCCGCTCGACGTGGATTGGTCGTATCACGCGCTTGTGGTCGGGTGTGACGTAGAACGCGTGGGCCCCATCCATCTCGGTCCGGATCAGCCCGGGTAGCACGCTCGCCAGCATTGCGAGCGCCTGCGAGTGGAAATCGAGGCCTTTGCCATCGATATCGACGAGGCCGACCCAGTGCAAACCCGCGGCCCGCAACCCGTCCCGCTCTTCGTCGTAGAACAGCTGCTTGCGGTCCTGCGTGATGATCGCGGTGAAGCCGCGCTTGCTCAAGATTGGGAAGATGTCGACGTCCTCAGTCCGACGCAGATTCTCCTCAACGTACGAGCGATAGAGCGCCGCGCGGAACGGGCGGCGCAGCGAATCTGCGTACTCGTGTGGCAGGTTCTCATCGATGAAGAACTTAGGTCGCGTCACCCGGGTCACGCAGCCTCGAGTGCGCGGCTGAACGCGATCGCGTCGCGCGCAGCGTCGACTGAAACACGCGGGAACATCTCCGGGATGTCCTCTACGAACACGGTCTCTTCGTCGACGAGCTGCGCGATTGTGTCGAACGGCACGCGGGTTCCGGCGACGACAGGCCAGCCACCGAGAGTACGAGGGTGCACGGTGAGACTCTTTGCCGGGCGTTCGAAGTTCACCACTGTCTCGCCACGGAAGTTATCGAACTCCTCGAAGAGCTCCTCGAAGGTGTACTCCGTCACGAGATGGCCGGGCCTGTGCGTAAGGTCCATGACAACGCCGTCGGGCCGGCGGACGAAGATGACTTTGCCGTCGGTCCCGAAGGAGAAGTCGGACGGATGATCTGCGACCGCCACCATGTCGAGCTTGCCCCACGCCGCGCGCAGCTTCTGAGCCGAAGTCTTGGCACGGAGGAAGACCATGGCTCGCAACGCTACGACGTCTCGATACGAGTAGATCGGCGGGCGCTTCGGCTGCACTTCAGGCACGAGGAGTCCCGTCCGGCGCCACTTGGTTAGCTGATAGGAGGTCGCACCGGAGAGCTTCACTGCCAGCTCAGGGGTATAGGTCATGACGCCCTCCCCAGCCGGTCCATGGGCACATCTTAGGGCCGAGGCCGACATTGACTCGCCATTCCGGGTGTGCGCGCCACGCTGCGCGCACCGCATCGCTCGCATCTGCGCGTGCCGCGCACGGCTTCGGTGTGCTGAGCGCGCCCGACCGGCAGCTGGTGCCGGTGTCGGTGACCGATACGCGTCCGACTCTCGAGTGGCGCGACTGAGGATCCGCTCCCGATCGTTTGGAATATCGGGGCGTGACGATCTGCCCAGTCTTCTCCGTTCCGACAATCAGCCATTCAGCGGTCGACGGCGCCGTCGTGCCCGAAGAGAGCGGTTGATAAGCGCAGCTCGGAGCGCAGCGGAGAGCGGAGTCTGCAAATAGCGAGCGCAGGGAACGTAGGCGCAATTGACCGCTACGATCTCTGAGGTGGGGGCGGAGCGTGTCGTCATCGGATCGCACCGAAGGCAGCTACTGCGATAGTCCGACCCCCGTGCCAGGCGCCACGAATGGTCCTGTCATCGCGGGATCGTTGCGCACTCTCGCTGCACGCCGCAGCTCCGCTTCCGCCGCGCGAATGGCATCCTGCATCGTGAGTTCGGTCCCACCGCGGAGCATGCTCGCTGCCACCTTGGCCCTCGCAGCTCGGTCCGTCGGCGCGACCGCGACTGCCTCGTTGTGAAGCCGACCTCGGGTGAGGCCGACATAGAGGCCGGCCGCATCCACATCCGGGCCGACGATCGAGGCATCCACCGTCTCTCCTTGAATGCCGTGAACCGTCGACGCGTAGGCGAGCTGCAGATGGTCGAGGGCGTAGTCCTTCGTGACCTGACGCAACTCCCCGCTATCGCTCGCAGAGACCAGCATGATCGTGTCGTCGCGGATGCTGCTCACCACCCACACGGCACGGTTCTCGACGCCGGTGCGGGCGTCGTTGCGGCGGGTCTGCACGGTATCTCCGACGAGGATCCGCTGCTTGCCCATCCCCCACGTCATGAGGCTCGCGTCTATTTCGCCGCGGTCGACGCGCTGCTGTTGGATCGTGTCGTTGATCGCGTTCGCCTCGCTGTTCGTCGCGGTGACGAGGGCGACTCGCTTCCCGCTGTCGCGCCATGCGAAGTACGCGATGATCATGTGATCGTGCGCCGCCTCGAGATGCTGCACGCGCGCGATATGGCCACGCTTCGCTAACTCTTCGGCTATCTCCATCGCCTGCTCGCCGTCTCGCGGGTCTCGCAGTAGAAGGGTGAGAGCGGCGTACCCCGGGTCACGGAAACGGTGGACGGTGTCGAGTTCGACTGCAGCGCCGGCGAGGCGAATCGCGGCGGCCATGGCGCCGACGTGGCCGATGGGGAGCGCCTGGTGAGGGTCGCCGACCATCGCGAGACCCACACGCTGCTCGTGGCCGAGCTCGGCGAGTGCGTTCGCGGTCTGGAGGTCGAGCATCCCGGCTTCGTCTACGACGATTCGATCGTGCGGCCGCAGCGGATACATCCGCGGGCCCTCGTATATCTGTCCGCTGTCCGCGTCCACCTCGCCGACTGAGAGTCGCCGCCAGGTCTGCGCTCCCGAAGCGCCCGCTCCCCACCGGTAGCCGTGATCGCCAAGCAGGGAATGGATGCTGGTCGCCGGCGCGCCGACCTCACGAGCAGCGACGGACGCGGCCTTGCGCGTGGGAGCCACGACGATCATGCGTCGGTGGCGAGCGGTCAGCGCGCCGAACGCCACATGTAGCATCGCGGTCTTCCCCGCACCTGCGGGACCGGTGACCGTGACGAGGCCGTGCGTGCCGGCGATGGCGGAAGCGGCGGCCAGTTGCGAAGCATCCAGCTCATCGAATCCCTCGATCCGGCCGACGGCACGATGCAGTTCGCCCGCGAGCAACGACCGTCCGGCCGTGGCGATCAGGTCGAGCTGCCGAGACAGAACGATCTTCAATCGCATGGTCTCGGTGGCCATCAAGTTCTTCACGTGCGCTGGGGTGTCGCCATCGCCGGTCAGCCGCACGCAGTCTCCATGAGCATGTTGAGTGATGGTGACGATCATCTCGTCCAGAGCGTCGCGGTGGTCGACGACGCCGGACCGCGCCAGCGCGCGAACCGCGCCGGCGCGAATGTCGAAGGCACTGAATCGTCCGCCGGACGTCGTGGACCGACTATCGGCGTCGACGACGGCCATCGCGGCGAGCAGCTCAAAGTCGACCTCGTCGAGTCGAGTTGACGTGGTCGCGACCGGCGCGCGCTCGCGCACGAGATCCGGATCGATCGCGGCGAGCTCGTCGCGGACCATGGCTTCCCAGGACGCTTCGTCGAGATCCGCTGGCTTGTTCGGGCGCGACACGGCCCACGCGCGTCGGTCGATCTGATTCATGACCTCCTGGCTCGGGGTCACACCGTCGTGCGCGTTCGACCATTCGGCGATCAGCCGCGCGCGGTTCGATTCGATCTGCGCAGATCGGCGCGAAAGCGGGCGCACCGCGGCAGACAACTCGGCGATCTCCCCCGCCGCGTTGATCGTGTATCCGTGACGGGCGAGCGCCGAGAGCCATTCCGGGTCGGTGCGGGCCGCGAGTTCGCCTTCGGCGTTGATGACGGTGTGGAGCTTCATCGCGACGCGCGAGTCGATGTTGGACCATCTCCTGTCAGTCCCGAGCACCTTCACGTTGAGCCAGAGATGCCGGTGGATGTGCGGGTCGAGTGTCCGCGATCGCCGGTGCAGCAGCTCGACGACTTCGAGGCGGGTGACATCCTCGCGGATGAGGCCGTTGTGGCCGCGACGCACGTTGAGCTCCCGCTGCCAGGTGAGGAGGATCCTGTTCCGCAAGCGATCCTGCAACGCCTCGACCTCCTGGGCGAGGTCGGGGTGGAGCAGCGCGGCGACGCTGTACGACTTCGGGTGGTTGATGGTTCCGTCCAGAACGAGGTCCGCATCGGGGCTCAGTCGTGCACGACCTCGCTCCTCCCCCGTTATCGGGTCGTGGCCGGTGAGCCACACCCGCAGACCGCCCGCGGTGAGTTCATCGCTCATGATGACACCGTCGGCGACGATGAATCGAGAGACGCTCGAATCGCATGCTTCGCCATACCGGTCGAGGGCATCCACGCCACGCGCGGAGTGAAGGTGAGCATCGCAGGTACCCTCGAGCGCGTAGGCGATGGCGTTTCGCACGCCGCGTGAATCAGCGCCTCGCTTCCATCGCTCGAGCCCGCCTCGCATGGCGCAAGAGTACGGTGCGATTTGCCCCTTATCCAGGTATTTTTGTGCGTTGCACGCACGCGTCGCTAGATGCCGATTCTTGCCGGCGACTCGGCAGCACCATCACCTGATGCCTGCGTGCATTGCATTTCATTGCATTGCGGTTGAAGTAGGTATCGAGGCTCTCACGTAGGGCAGAGCTGCGCATAACGGGGTCGTCGGTGAGAAGCTATTCCGAAGTCGCCGAACTTGTGTGTCGGCTGTACGGAGGCCCGGGTGGGCCAAGCGGCGCGCCAAGCCTGGCTGCGATTCGGGATGCGCTGACCAATCGAGGTACGAGAGGTCGAGTGGCGTGTAGTTGCTGCGGGCGGGACCGCACGCGCGATCGAGTTCACGCACTCCGTGACAGCGCGTACATCTGCCGTCGGTGCGGGCTGTGGGTTGCGATGCGTCTGAGGTCAGACCAACCGTAGCTCATCCAAGCCTGTGGTCAAGACGATTCATCAGTTGCTGTATAGTCAGCGTGTGCTGACTATTGCTTCGCGTCTGGATGTGATGAACCGCCTGGGCCGGGCAATGGCCGATCCCACCCGATCACGAATCCTTCTGACATTACTGGACGGTCCGAGCTATCCCGCGGAGCTCGCTCAGAATCTTGACCTCTCTCGGACGAACGTCTCCAACCATCTTGCTTGCTTGCGCGGGTGCGGGTTGATCGTCACGACCCCGGAAGGACGCCGCACTAGGTACGAGATCTCGGATCCTCACCTGACGCGAGGATTGCGCCAGCTGCTCGAATCGGTCGTCGCCGTGGATGAGGGCGCACCGTGCGTGGACGAGAAGTGCGAGTGCTGCCAGTGAGCGGTGGCTGTGATGGGCGTGCAGTGACGCTGACAGTCCCCGGGAACGTAACGAGCTGGTAGGCGAGGGTGAGCGATGAGTGAGGAGTGCTGCGGTCCGGACGAGCCACGCAAGAAGCCGACGGCGCAAATCGAATTGCCCCGTCCGCTCCCCGCCGGCGATGCGTGCTGCGCACCCGAGCCCAGCGCCACCGGTGCCAGGCGGACCGGCCCGCTCGACGAGGGCGATGCGTGCTGCGGCCCCGACGCAGTCGCCAGTGCAGTTCACGCGGGTGAAGAGCCGGAGGTGCGCCCGCCGTGGTGGCGCGATGTTGCGTTGCTTCCTTCCGCACTGTCGGGGGTGTTCCTTCTGCTGGGCTACGGCCTGGAGTGGTCCGGCCTGAACCTGCCGGGGCTGGTGCTGCAGTGGGCGGCCCTGCTGGCCGGCGCGTACACGTTCGTGCCCGGTGCGATCCGCCGACTGATCCGACGCCGGCTGGGTGTCGGGCTGCTGATGACGATCGCCGCGATCGGCGCAGTGCTGCTGGGTCATGTCGGCGAGGCCGCGACGCTCGCGTTTCTGTTCTCCCTCGCCGAAGCGCTCGAGGACCGGGCGATGGACCGCGCCAAGGAAGGGCTCCGCGCGCTCCTGTCGCTCATCCCCGACACTGCGCGCGTGTCCCGCCTGGCGAGTGACGTCACCATCCCTGCCGCAGACGTGCGCGAGCTGGACATCCTTGTCGTCGGTGCCGGTGAGCGAGTCGCGACGGATGGGGTTGTCGTCGACGGTCGATCGAGCCTGGATACGTCGGCGATCACCGGAGAGTCGATTCCTGTCGAGGTCGGCCCTGGCGAGTCGGTTGCGGCAGGCTCGGTGAATGGGTCGTCGACGCTACGGATCGAGGCCACCGCGGACGGCGGCGACAACTCCCTCACCCAGATCGTCGCACTCGTCGAGCAGGCCCACGCGCGCAAGGGCGACCGGGCACGACTGGCAGACCGCATCGCCCGCCCACTGGTGCCCACTGTGCTCATCTCCGCCGCCCTCGTGGCGCTGTTCGGCTTCGTCGTCGGCGACCCGTCGACGTGGATCGAACGCGCCCTCGTCGTGCTGGTCGCAGCATCCCCGTGCGCTCTGGCGATCGCGGTCCCGGTCACCGTCATCAGCGCCATCGGTGCCGCGTCGAAGTTCGGCGTGGTTGTCAAGTCCGGTGACGCGTTCGAGCAGCTCGGCACGATCCGCACGGTCGCGCTCGACAAGACGGGCACCCTCACGCGCAACGAGCCCGCCGTGATCGACGTGCAGCCCATCGCCGGGATCGATCGCGAGGATCTCTTGGCCTGGGCGGCCGCCGTGGAGGCCACGAGCACCCATCCGCTGGCATCGGCGATCACGACCGCGATCGAACGCGTCGCCCCCGCGACCGACGTCGTCGAGGAGGCAGGACACGGCATCACCGGAATCGTGGACGGCCGGCGCATCCGGGTCGGCAACACCCGCTGGCTCGACCCTGGCGTGCAGCGGGTGGCCGCGCAGTCGATGGCCGCGCAGGGAATGACCGTCGTCGTCGTCGAGGCCGACGGGCAGATCGCCGGGCTGATCGGGGTGCGCGACGAACTGCGCCCCGAGGCTGCCGAGACGGTGCGGATGCTGCACGCACAGGGCATGGAGACGATCATGCTCACCGGCGACAATGACCGCGCCGCCCGGGCGATCGCCGCTCAAGCAGGCATCGACGACGTTCGCGCCGAACAGCTGCCGGCCGACAAAGCGGCCGCCATCGACACCCTGGTCAAGGCGTCGCCGACTGCGATGGTTGGCGACGGCATCAACGACGCCCCCGCGCTTGCGACCGCGACGGTCGGGATCGCGATGGGACTGAAAGGATCCGCTGCGGCGATCGAGTCCGCCGACGTCGCCTTCACCGGCCACGACCTCCGCCTCATCCCGGGCGCTCTCGCACATGCTCGTCGCGGCCGCCGCATCATGACCGCAAACATCGTCCTAGCGCTCGCGATCATCGCGGTGCTGTTCCCTCTCGCATTGTTCGGGATCCTTGGATTGGCCGGTGTGGTGCTGGTGCATGAGGTCGCCGAGATAGTTGTCATCCTCAACGGCGTCCGCGCCGCCCGCCGGCCCGCCGCACTCCGCCAGCTCGCCACCGCGCCAGCCCCGCACTCCGAGCCTGCCCGAGCCTAAATCCACACCCGGCATCGCTCGCGGCATCCCGCCCTGACCCGATGACCCCGCCCCCGACTACGACCTGGAGCCACCATCGTGACTACCCCCGTCAAAGCCACCCTCATCTCCCTCGCCCTCATCATCGTGCTGGTGATCGCCGCCATCATCGTTACGATCCTCAACCGCCCTCCCGCCCCCGCCGCGGAGGGGCCCGCCGGTGCGGTGCCGGTCACGCGCGCGAACTCGCACGTCGTCGATAACGTCGGAGAGGATGCCCCCACCCTGGTGGAATTCCTTGACTTCGAGTGCGAGGCATGCGGCGCGCTGTACCCCGCCGTCGAGCAGATCCGCGCCGACTACGAGGGCGAGATCAACTACGTCGTCCGGTACTTCCCGTTGCCCGGACACTTCAACTCGATGAACGCCGCCATCGCCGCCGAGGCCGCCGCTCAGCAAGGAGAGTTCGAGGGCATGTACCACCGGCTCTTCGAGACTCAGACCCAGTGGGGCGAGCAGCAGGTCTCCCAAGGCGACCTGTTCCGCACCTTCGCCGAAGACCTCGACCTCGACATGGACGCATACGACGCAGCCGTCGCCGACCCTGCCACCAAGGCGCGAGTCGAAGAAGACTTCAACGACGGCCAAAACCTCGGCGTCAGCGGCACACCGTCGTTCTTCCTCAACGATCAGAAGCTGGAACTCACCCAGCTATCCGATCTCACCGACGCGCTCGATGAGGCCACCGGCCGCTGAGGGCTCCCAGTTCCGCTTCGGCCGCGACAGGCGACCGTGATCGAACAGTTGAGCGATGCGGTACCCAACGCCCATACCTCACTTGTGGGCCGCGACGCGCGGTCGAGATGGTTCGCTGGGATGATCATGTGCACGTCGTCAAAGGTAGACGCCGCGAGCACGGAGGAAAGGCACCGGATCGATGCGCATGCCGCCCTGGTAAATCTCGAAGTGCACATGGCATCCAAGAGAGGCGCCGGTGTTGCCGGCATAGGCGATGGTCTGTCCGGCGCGGACGCTTTGACCGTATCCGACGTTGTACCCGCCCGGCATGATGTGCGCATATCCGCTCATGATGCCGCCGCCATGATCGATCTTGACGTAGTTTCCCCAGGTGCCGCTGTAGCCGGCGAAAGCGACCCGTCCCGCAGCAGCCGCAAACATCGGTGCCCCACAGCCTGCGTACATGTCCGTCCCTCGGTGCCCAGCGGCGGTGCAGTACCCGTTGGCGCAGATCGAGCCCCGCGCCCCAAAGTGTCCGCTCACTGACCCGTATGCGGGCCGCGCCCACCCGGACGGCTGTACTCCACCGGCGGGAGCCCCGCCACCGTTCGCTGCTTGCTCTCGTGCCCGGCGTTCGGCCTCTTCCCGCTCACGCTTCAGGCGCGCCTCACGGGCCTTGCGTTCAGCTTCTACACCGGCCCTGTATCCGGAAATAGTCGTGGCTGTGGTGTCTTTCAGAGCCGCAAGCTGGGCCTCGAGCACATCCCGGTGCTCGTTCTGGGTGTCAAGGGCCGCTTGAGCGGCAGAGGCGGCGTCCTGCGCGCGAACCATCTTGGCCTCGGCTTCACGCTTCAGTCGATCGCGTTCGGCGCGCGCGACCTCGGCCTGGTTGGACAGGTTCTGCGCGCTATCACGCGAGCTGACGGCATCCGCATAGACGCTCCGATTCGCGTCGAAGAGCTGATCCATTGTGCCGAGTTTGGCGAGCAGGTCGTCAGCGCTGGCCGCCGAACCCGAGAAGAACAGTTGAAGCGTCGTGTCCTCGCCGCCCATCCGGTACTGCTGCGCGGCCAGTCGTCCGAGTTTGTCCGCCGCCTCGGCTGCCCGGGCCGCTTCTTCATCGGCTTGATTCTGAAGCGCGTCGGCCCGGTCGGCTGCAACCTCGAAGGCCTCCTGCGCTGCGATGTACTCTGCACCGAGGCGCTCGGCCTCGGCCTCCTTGTGGGCCAGGTCGGCGGCTAATGAAGAGATCAGACCCTCGATGCGGGATACTTCGTCGGCCTTCGACCGCTCGTTCCTCTTGGCACGCTCCACGTCATCCCATGATGGGTAGGTCGCGGCGAACGCGGGGCTCGCTGCCAGAAGCCCGACCGTCGCGAGACCCACCAGGCTCAACCCAATGACACCGCGACGCGTCACGCGCTGTCGGAGCGCGCGCAGCTCGCCCACAGTTGGCGCGCAGCCGCATTCGTTCGAGGGGACATGGGGCATGGCTCGCTCTCCTCACATGAGCATCAGCGGTCACACTAGCAACACGAAGTGGATTCGACGCTGAACCCGGCCGTCCGCGATTCGCCCGGCGGCATACCTCGTGTGCCGCCGAGCCTGCCGCGTGCCTGGCGCGGGGCTCTGGCCGTTGTCGAGGAAGCGCGTGACTTCGATCCCGCCCCATCCGGCGAGCAGCCGTCGCCCCCCCCCCCCCCCCCCCCCGATCACGACAGACCAGCGCACTGAGCTCACGGCCGCGGTTCCGTATACTGATGTGCGACGCGCGGGTGGCGCTGGCCACTCAGAGAGACCTGGAATGCGCCAATCGCGACCACAACGCCTGATCCGAGGCCTTGCATCGTGCACCATCGCGACCTTTGTGGCGCTGCTCTCTCACGTCAGTTCCGGCGGTGCGATGCCCGGATGGGTCGGGGTCGCAGTGCCGTGGGTATTCGCCATGGCCGTCTGCACCCTCCTGGCCGGACGTCGCCTTTCGGTGGTGCGCCTGTCGATTTCGGTGGTGGTCAGCCAGGTGCTGTTCCACACTCTGTTCGTGCTCGGGTCCGTCTCGTCCGGCTCGGATGCCGCGCACGTCCATGAGACGCGTCTGCCCACCGCTCACCTCCACGGCGCGTTGGCCGTGACTCCGTCTGCCGGCGGCGAGGTCCCGGCGATGTCGGGGATGATGTGGCTGGGACATGCGGCCGCGGCCGTTCTCACCATCGTCGCCCTCTATGCGGGCGAGCGAACGCTGCGAGCGTTGCGGACGATCGCGGCTCGACTGGTCGCATGGCTTCGACGTCGCGTCTCGTCCACGATCACCCCCGTCCCCGCTCCGTCGCGGCAGCTTCTTCCCGCCTTGCGCGCACCCTCGATCCTCCGTGGTGTCTCCGCGACGCCGGTCAGCCGGCGCGGTCCCCCGCTTTCGCTCGCAGTCTGATCTCCTCCTGGCCCGCCTGACCGTGGGTCGGTGCATGAGCACGCGCGACGTGTGCTCCGACTGTTCACGCACGCCCCGCGTGCGAAGCGAAAGGTGAGCCATGTCCACATGGCAGCACCGGATCGTCGCGACGACCGCTGTTCTGGTCGCCGCCACCGGTCTGGTCTTTGCGACCGCGATCCCCGCGGCCGCACACGAGAACATCGCATCCAGCTCCCCGACGGGGAACGAGCGATTCGACACAGCCCCCACCAGCGCCGAGCTGGTGTTCACGGGTGACGTCCTGACGATCGGCGCGGCCGTCGCCGTCGTCGACGAGAGCGGCAAGAACTGGGTGACAGGGGGGCCGCAAATCGACAATGCGACCGTAGTCGTCGAGTTGGCTCCCGGCATGCCGGATGCCGGCTATCAGCTGCGCTGGCGCGTCGTGTCCGGTGACGGTCACGTCATCAGCTCGATCATCCCGTTCACCATCGGCGACGGCGAGCCGTACTCCCGCGAAAACGAAGCGACGGCATCCCCGCCCACCGAGAGCGAAGCGAGCAAAACGGATGCTTCGGCGCAGGGTGCCCCGGAGTTCTGGCAGCTCGCGCTCGTCGGGCTCGCCGGCGCGGTGTTCGCCCTCGGCCTCTATCTGGCCATCCGTTTCACCCGCCGTCGCACCCAGACGGCACCGCTGACGTCAGATGACGCAGCGGACATCGACAGCAAAGGAAACCCCCACTCATGACGAATCGAACTCCTCGCCTGCTCACTGCCGGCGCCATCGCCACGGCCCTCGCACTGCTCGCCGGATGCGCGGCCCCGGCCCAGAACCCTGCTGCCGGCCCCACCGCGGAGGCTGTTACCCAGGCCAGCACTGTGACGGTCGACGACGCCTGGGTGAAGACCGCGGAAGGGGGTATGACCGCAGCGTTCGGAATCATCAGCAACATGGGTGAGATCGAAGTCAACGTCGTCGGGGTGACGACGGACGCGGCATCCGTCGCCGAGCTGCACGAGACCGTCGAGGATGACACCGGCACCATGGTCATGCGCCCCATCGAGGGAGGCTTCGTCATCCCCGCCGGAACCGACTTCCCGCTCGAGCCCGCAGCGAACCACCTCATGCTGATGGAGCTCGCCGGCCCCCTCGCCACCGGCGAGGAGGCCGACTTCACCCTCGAGTTCGCTGACGGCTCCACGCTCGAGTTCACCGCCGTGGTCAAGGACTACTCGGGCGCAAATGAGAACTACGTCGGCGACGGCGACATGGACATGGGCGGTGACGACTGAATGGCAGGCGAACAGACCGGCCCTCCCCGCCGTCCGGGTGCCAGCCGGCGACAGTTCCTCTTCGGAGGAGCTGTCGCCGGCCTTGGCGCGGCCGGCGCGATCGGTGCAACCTACGCGCTCTCGTCGACCGGCGCAGCGCCACCTTCGACCGACGCCGCGGCGACTGCCCTCAACGGCGCTCGCACAGTGCCGTTCCACGGCGCTCATCAAGCGGGCGTGGAGACCCCGGCGCAGGCGCACTCAGTGTTCACAGCGCTCGACCTGAACAGCGACGTCGACCGCGACAGTCTCCGCCGCCTGATGCAGCTGCTGACCGACGACGCCTCCCGCCTGACTCAGGGCCGCCCCGCCCTCGCCGATACCGAGGTGGAACTGGCCACCACCCCAGCCGGTCTGACGGTCACATTCGGCTTCGGTCCAGGGCTGGTCGCGCGGGCGGCCGCGACCGGACCTGCGTGGCTGCGGCCGCTTCCGGCGTTCTCGATTGACAGGCTGCAAGACGAGTTCTCGGGCGGGGATCTGCTGATCCATGTCGGCGCCGACGAGCCCATGGCTGTCGCGCACGCAACCCGGATGCTCCTGAAGGACACCCGCAGCTTCGCGTCCGTGCGGTGGGCGCAGAACGGCTTCCGCCGTGCGTACGGCACGTCCGCGGACGGGACCGCGATGCGCAACCTGTTCGGACAGGTAGACGAGACCGTCAACCCGGTGCCCGGCTCAGCCGACTTCGCTTCGGTGGTGTGGGCTGAGGACGGCTGGCTCTCCGGCGGGACGGGCATGGTGCTGCGTCGCATCGAGATGAACCTCGACACCTGGGACGAACTGGACCGTCCCGGCCGGGAACTCGCGGTCGGGCGGACACTGGACACCGGCGCTCCTCTGACCGGGTCGAAGGATACGGATGAGCCCGACTTCGGCGCGGTCTCCGCGACTGGGTTCCCCGTCATTCCCGAGTTCTCGCACCTCCGGCGTGCGCGCTCGGACAGTGCGAAGGAGAGAATCTTCCGTCGTTCCTACAACTACGACGATCAGCCGACCGGCCCAGGTGTATCGAATTCCGGCCTGGTCTTCGTCAGTTACCAGGCCGATGTGGATGCCCAGTTCCTGCCGATCCAGCGACGGCTCGATGAGCTCGATCTCTTGAACAAGTGGACGACTCCGATCGGGTCCGCAGTCTTCGCGATCCCGCCCGGCTGCGAACCGGGAGGGTACATCGGCGAGACGCTCCTGGAGTCGTGATCGCACACGGGGCCGCCTGCTCTGATCGAGAAGCGGGGGCGGGCGGCCACCCGGCGCGGGCACCTCAGTGGCTGATGAATGCCTTGAGCAGGATGAGCACGCCGCCGAACGCCGCAGTGATGACAGCACCGGCGATGCGAGAGAGCCGACTCGTGCTCCACCGCGCAACCGCGAACCAGCCCAATCCACCGAGCAGCACCGTGTTGACGATGAGCGCGAACCAGAGGGCGACATTCTCCTCGAGGATGCCGAGGGCTCCCATCAGAAGCACGACGAGGGGCGGAAGAGATGCGAGGAGCATCCCGCCTGACTGCCTCGCCGCGGCGGCGAGCCCCGCTCGCAACGTGGCGCGCCCATCGGTTGCGGCCAGTCGCCCGAGAGTCCCTGCGTAGACGTGCGCCAGGTAGAACACGATCACGGTGACGACAACGGTGACGAGCGCGTTGACGGCTGTGCCGACGGAGAGCCCGGAAACCACGACCATGCCTGACACCAGGATCAAGCCGTAGATGGCCTCTTCGGACATCAAGATCCGCGCGAGCCGCGGCGTGATGCCCATCTGCTGATTTGTCATGACTGATCCATCTCGTGGAATGCGCGTGGCGGCGTGAGCAGCCCCGGCATCCGGGGCCGGAGCCGCCTACGACGAGGAGATTACCCTCAGCCGGGTGAAGAGTGGCCGAGATGTCCGACGGCGGCGTCGAGCAGTTCGGTGACGTGGTCGTCGAAGAGCGCGTAGTGCACATGGCGACCGTCGCGATCGCCGGTCACGAGGTCCAGGTGTCGGAGCAGCCGCAGGTGGTTGGAGATCGTGGTCTGGCCGAGCGCAAGTCGCGCACTGAGCTCCGTGACGGTGCTCGGCCGCTCGCGCAGCACACTCAGTATGCGCAAGCGGACCGGCGACGCGAGCCCCTGCATGATCTCCGCAAGCTGCTCGGCGTCGGCTGTTGTCATCCTCGCCTGCGCCTCAGCATGTCTGTCCGTTGATCGCCGATGACGATAATCATTCACAACTACAACATATCATGATGTTGTGAACTAATCTGGATGCATGAACACTTCCGCTGCCGTAGCCGCTCCGACCACGGACGCTCCCCAACACAACCACGGCTCCGCGCGATGGGAGCTGTGGTTTGCGATCGCTGCTGGTGTCACCTACAGCGCGGGAATGATCGCGGAGTACGTGATGGGGCTTCCGATGATCGGCTGGCCCCTGGCGTTCTTCCTCGCCACCTACTTCTTCGGCGGCTTCTTCACCGTGCGCACCGCAATCGCATCGACGATGCGCGGGAAGTTCGAAGTCGACTTCCTGATGCTGGTGGCCGCCATCGGCGCTGCGCTCATCGGGCGTTGGGCTGAAGGAGCGGTTCTGTTGTTCCTGTTCAGCCTCGGCCATGCGCTCGAGGAGTATGCGCTGAGCCGCGCGAGCAGGTCGATCGAGGCTCTCGCCGGGCTCGCGCCGCGCACGGCGCTTGTTCGTCGCGGCGATGCGGAGCCGGTCGAGGCGCCGGTGGAGCAGATTGCGGTCGGCGACACCATCGTGATCCGGCCGAACTCGCGCATTCCCTCAGACGGGTTCGTCATCGTAGGCGTCTCCGCAGTGGATCAGTCAGCGGTGACCGGCGAATCGATTCCCATTGAGAAGGAGCCGGTCGCCGACCGGGAACGAGCAAAGCGAACCATCGATTCCCTGCCTGCCGCGAACCGGGTCTTCGCTGGCACCGTCAACGGACCCGGTGCACTCGAGGTCGAAGTCACCGCCACCGCGGCAGACTCCACGCTGAGCAAAGTCGTCGAGCTCGTCCGTACCGCCGATCAGGCGACGTCCCCAACGCAACAATTCATCGACAAGTTCCAGCGCTGGTATGTGCCCGCGGTGGTCGTCGGCGTCACGGCCACGCTGCTGGTCGCGATGTTCGTGTTCGGGCAGGGTTTCGCTGATGCGTTCTATCTGTCGATGACAGTCCTGGTCGCCGCGAGCCCATGCGCTCTCGCGATCGCTACCCCAGCCGCGGTCCTTGCCGGGGTCGCTCGCGCGGCCCGCGCCGGCGTCCTCGTCAAGGGCGGCGCCCCGTTGGAGACGCTCGGGCGTGTCAAAGCGATGGCGTTCGACAAGACGGGGACATTGACCTGGGGCATGCCCCGCGTCACGTCCGTCACCCCCGCCGCGGGTGATGCCGGAGCAGCTCTCGTCCCGACGCTCGTAGCCGTGGAGTCGCTCAGCGACCATCCGCTTGCGTCAGCGATCGTCCGCGATCTCGCTGGCCAACTGCCGGACGGCGCGCGACTTGAGGCGAACGACCTGAACGCCGTTGTCGGCCGGGGAGTGCGCGCCACGATCGGAGGGGAGCCGGTCGAAGTCGGGAACATGCGCATGTTCAGCGAACAACAACTCGCCCTTCCCTCCGAACTTGAGGCTGCGTACCAGGAGGCGAAGAGTTCGGGCCAGACACTGATGATCGTGCGGCGTGCCGGACGATTCCTGGGCATCGTTGGGGTGATGGATGCCTCGCGCGCCGAGTCTGCACAGGTTCTGCAGGCGTTGCGCGCTGCGAACGTGGGTCAGCTCGTGATGATCTCGGGCGACAATCAGCGTGTCGCGGACGCGGTCGGCCGCGAAGTCGGCGTCGACAACGCCATCGGCGACCTGCTGCCCGAGGACAAGGTCGCCGAGATCACTCGGCTCGCTGAGACGCACCGCCCCATCGCGATGGTCGGCGACGGCGTCAACGACGCCCCCGCGATGGCGCGCGCCGATGTCGGCATCGCGATGGGCGCCGCCGGTTCGACCGTGGCACTAGAAACGTGCGACATCGCCCTGATGAGCGACGACCTTGGGCGCGTGCCGTTCGCGGTGCGGCTCAGCCGCGCGACCAGCCGCATCATTCGACAAAACCTCATCGCTAGCCTCGCCGTCGTTGTGTTCCTTATCGTGGCGACGTTCATCGGGTTGAACATCGGCGCCGTCGTGCTCATCCACGAAGGGTCCACGCTGATCGTCGTCGCCAACGCGCTGCGGTTGCTCAACTTCGAGCGCGGCAAGGAACACCACGGTATCGACCACGAGGACAAGCCCGAGGCGTGACGAACCGACGGCTCCCCCGTCCCGTACGTGGCGCGGCAGGGCTATGTCGCCCAACAAGAATGGACGGTACCGGTAGTAGCCAGGCCGACCGTCGGGATGGTTTCAGCGAACGTCCGTGTGACGGTCTCGGATCCTGGGTACTCGACGACACGCCAGCCGACGACGCCGAACTCTTCGTCGAGCGCCTGCAGCGCGCAGGCGAAAGTGGCACCGGATGGCGGAGTCGCCTGGAAGGTCAGCCTGACGGTGCGCTCGTCGACGACCTCATAGCCTGTCTCGTCGAATCCGACGTCATCGAGGGAGTTCGCAAAGGTGAGCCAGGACAGCCCGAGGACGGATGCCGCGGCAACGGCAGCGACCATGATCCAGAACGCTCGGCGCCGCAGCGGACGCCTGGCGCGGCCGTAGCGATCATCGAGTTCCTGCCGTGTGGTCATCAGGTCAGCCCCGAGTAGGCATGGAGCCCCTTGAAGAACATGTTGACGATCGTGAAGTTGAACAGCACCGTGATGAACCCGATGATGCACAACCACGCCGAACGTGTCCCCCGCCAGCCCCGGGTTGCGCGGGCGTGGATGTAGCCGGCGTAGAGCACCCAGATAACGAATGTCCACACCTCTTTGGTGTCGAAGCCCCAATAGCGACCCCAGGAGTCGTTGGCCCAGATTGCACCGGCGATCAGCGTAAAGGTCCAGAACACGAACCCGACGATCACGAATCGGTAGGCGAGCGACTCGAGCACCTCCGCAGTAGGCAGTGTTGTGAGGAAACGGGCGCCCGGGAGCCGCTCGGCGTCCTCGGATGATGACGCGACGCGACGCTCGCGACGAGATTGCATGAGCTGGGTCGCGGCGAGGCCACACGCGATTGCGAACAGAGCGGTGGCCAGTGACGCGACGAAGACGTGGATGACCAACCAGACGCTCTTCAGCGGATCCATCAATGGGACGACTTCCACATAGAACGTGATCGTCGCTCCCCCCAGCAGCAGGACCACCAAGC
This sequence comes from Microbacterium insulae, assembly GCF_042677065.1. NCBI lineage: Bacteria > Bacillati > Actinomycetota > Actinomycetes > Micrococcales > Microbacteriaceae > Microbacterium > Microbacterium insulae. Next base: position 684,084 of record NZ_JBHTII010000002.1, read on the forward strand.
CGACCAGGAAGGCGCCGAGGAATCCCAGGTCGTACCTCCAAAGTACGACGAGGTAGACCGCCACGATCAGAACCGTGCCGGTCAGGGCGAACTCGTACATGTTCGCCCACGGAACCCTCTCAGCGGAGATTCCCCGGAGAACGGTTCCGCTCAAATGGAACAAGAACCCGAGGGTCGTCAGGGCCGTCCCGATGCGGGACCACAGCATTCGCTGTCGACGTGCCGGCGATACCACAACATTCCCGGGGCGATGCTCGCCCGGCACTCCCTCCGCAGCCGATGCACCGACGAGCACCCGCTCCGCCCGCACCTCAGCGTCGGCGCGTCGGGCGAGATCGATGGTGTACGCAATGAAGGCGAGCGAGTAGATCGAGATCGCCGTCCACACGAGCAGAAGCGATAGGTCGTCCAGACTGAGCGTGCCTGTTCCGGTCATGGCGTGAGTTCCTCTTCATCGTCGGTGAGCTGCCAGAGAGATCGTGTCGGCGTCAGCCGCCGTCAGGTGTCCTTCTGACGGAGCGCGTCGAGGTAGGCGTTGTAGGCGTCGAGCTCAGGGTCGCCGTGGGCGTCGGCGTAGCGCGCGTCCGCAGCGTCTCGGGCGGTGTCATCGCGGAACCACCGGTGCATGACGAACATCAACATCAGCAGGGTGGGCGCCTCACCGTAGGACCATGCGAGTCCACCCGCGAGCCGCTGGTCCTCTAAGGGGTCCATCCCGAGCGCCACCGTGGATGCCGCGAAACTCTCGATGAGCAGTGTGGTGGCCATCATGAGGAACACGCCGAAGAACGCGTGCAGCGCCGCTTCGGCGAACACGTCGAGGGCGCGTCCGCCATGACTGAACCGCACCGGCAGTGGGTCGGACGAGAGAATCGGGATGGTGAAAAGGATCCCTGCCGCCAGGAATGCGACCTCGAGCCCGATATGTCCGCCGGGTGCGGCGAGGATGGGATCGGCGACGTCGGCGAGGTAGAGCCCATAGAACGCGAAGAGGTAGAGGGGCAAGGCCACCCATGGGCTCAGGGCCCACCGGGATACGGGACTGCGCAGACCGGCATGGGCGGCGCGGAGGACGATCACTCCCAGCCCATGGTGAGGTGTCGCACGCAGGAGCAGCGTGCCGGGCGAACCGAGCACGAGCAAAGGCGGTATAGCCATCATCAGCGAAAGCTGCTGGAACATGAACACCGATAGCAGTGCATATCCGTATGCCTCGACGCCGAGTCCCGTGATCGCCGCCAGCGCGAGACATCCCACAAGGAAGCTGACAGTACGCCATACCGACCAGCGACGACCCTGAACCCACAGCCGAACCGCCCCGACGACGTACGCCGCCGCCAGAAGCACCGCGATCGTGGGCAGGACGGGAAAGGGCAACGGCATAGGGGTGAGAAAACCCAGGAAGGTCGGCGGGGCGTCGGGCATCCACTCGCTCATCGCGGTGTCGCCTCGCTTGTCTCCGCCAGGTACGCAGCCGCGTGTTGCGCGGCGAAGTCCACCACCGCGCGAGCGAGCGCGGGATCCTCTCCACGGGCGAGGCCCGCGTACTCGATCCGTACCCCGTCGATGGCCGGTTGGGCTTTCACCCACAGCCGACGGCGTGGCACGAACAGGCCGGCGAACATACCGGCCGCGGCGACGATCGAGAACACGAGCACCCAGGTGCTGCTCGGGTCGTTCTGGATCTGCAGTGAGGCGAACCGTTTCACCGGGTCTTCCTCACCGGCACTTTCCCAGGTCACGGTGCCCCACCCATTGGGCAGATCCACCGTCTCGCCGATTGTCAGTTCCAGCGAGTCGACTCCGGTGTCTCCGCCTGTCTGCTGAGTGAGCGCGTCGACCTCGAGGGCGTACACCGATCGAGGCGTGCCGTCGTCGATGCCGAGGTCGCCGCTGAACACGTTGAACGTCATCACCGGGTTGATCACATCGGGGTAGACCGAAGTGAAGGCGCCAGAGGGCAGGACGCCTTGCGTGGGGTAGAAGAATCCGACGAGTCCGAGCTGCTGCGGAAGGCCATCGGGAATCTTGATGATTCCCAGCGAGGTCAAGTTGGAGTCTTGTGGCAGGAAGGGCTGGGATTCGCGGTAGACCACCTCTCCTTCCGCGTTGCGGATGGAGAGGGTAGGGGCGTACCCGTTGCCGAGCAGATAGATGCGGTCGCCCGCGACCGTGATCGGGTAGTTGACCACGACACTTTCTGTCTGATCCGCCGCGCCGGGACGACGGACAGTGACGTCGGCGGAGAAATCCCCAGCCTGCCCCGCTCCGGGTGTTCCGGGCAGTTCGTAGGTGACCTCGAAGTCTTCGAGGGAGAGGGAGTACGGCGCGAGGCCGGACCCGTCGACGAACCGACCGGGGTTGAATGAGGAGTAGTCGCTCAGCGCGTTGACGAAAGTGGTACCCTCCACCACGACGCGCTGCCCCGTGTATGCGAACGAGCCGCCGATCGCGACGGAGACGAGCACACCGACGAGGGCTAGGTGGAAGATCAGGTTTCCGGTCTCCCGCAGATAGCCGCGTTCGGCCGACACGGAATCCCACCCACGGCCGTCGTACCGCTGGACGCGGTAGCCGGCACGTCGCAGCTGCTCCTCGGCGAGGGCGATTGCTAGCTTCACCTGGTCGGATCCGGCGTCACCTGCGGGGAGCGTCGTCTGCTCGTACGCGGAGAGACGGGTCAAGCGGGCTGGGGTCCGGGGCGGCCGGGAGCGGAGAGCCCTGAAGTGATGGCGGGCTCGCGGGATCACGCAGCCGATCAGAGAGGCGAACAGAAGCAGGTAGATGGCGGAGAACCATGGTGACGCGTAGACATCGAACATGCCGACCGCGTCGGCGAGTGGGAAGGCGTCCGGGTTATTGCGTTCCCACTGGACGACCCCGTTGGGGTCTGCGGTGCGTTGCGGGAACAGTGAGCCGGGGACGGCGGCGATGGCGAGGAAGAGGAGGAGCACGAGGGCGGTGCGCATGCTAGTCAACTGCCGCCACGCCCACCGCAGCCATCCGGTCAGACCGAGCGCGGGCTGGGTGATGTCGGCGCCGTCAGAGTCGGCGTGATCGCCCGGGCGGAGCGGATCGATAGCGCTTTCGGCGGGGTTTTTAGAGCGGGAGGGGGACATTGATCACCACTTGCTGCAGAGCTGACATGATCGCGGTCCATAAGCCGGTCACCATGAGGAGGCCGAGGAGGACGAGAAGGCTGCCGCCGATGATGTTCAGAGCGCGGATGTGCCGGCGCAGGAACCCGACGGAGCGGGAAGCCCACCCCCACCCGAGGGCGAGCAACAGGAACGGGATGCCCAGACCGACCGAGTAGGCGAGCCCGAGCAGCCCCGCCCGGGCCGGATCGCCGAGGTTCCACGACATCGACAGGATTGCCGCCAGGGTGGGACCGATGCAGGGGGTCCATCCGACTCCGAGGGCGAACCCGAGTAGAGGCGCGCCGACCAGTCCGGCGCGACTGCGAAACCGCGGGCGAATGGTGCGCTGCGCGAGGCCGAAGAATCCGATGAACACCAGCCCGAGCACGGTGATCACGACCCCGAAGATGCGGGTCAGGACATTCGAATACTGAAGCAGCAAGTATCCGAACGTGCCACCCAGAACCGTGACGGCGACGAACACGACCGTGAATCCGGCTATGAAAAGGGAGACGCCGAGCAGAAGGCGCGCCCGCTCCCCCCTCACCGGGACAATCGCGGTGGACGGTGTCGCGGCAGAGTCTTGCCCGGCGGTCGCGCCCCCGAGGTAGCCGAGGTAGCCGGGCACCAGAGGCAGTACGCACGGCGAGACGAACGATATGAGACCGGCGATCATCGCGAGCGGCAGCGCGACCCAGAGGCCACCATCCATGATCAGTGCACCCGGATTCACGACGGCTCCTCCAACGCGTCCTTGACGAGGGTGGAGAGGATGGACGCGCTGGCCAACTGGCCGATGATTCGCGCGGCGACACGCCCCTCCCGATCCAGGACGAGCGTGGTCGGGGTTGCCTGAATCGGGGTGACCTGCGCGAACGCGAGCTTCACTTTCCCATCGGTGACGTCGATCACGCTCGGGTAGGTGACGTTATTGTCCCGGGCGAACGACAGGGCCGTGGCGGGCTGATCGTAAGTATTCACGCCGAGGAAGTCGACCTGTTGACCCTGATACTCCTCCCACACTTCCTCGAGCATGGGGGCTTCGACGATGCACGGCCCACAGGCGGCGTACCAGAAATTGACCACCAGGATCCTTCCGCGGTAGTCGTCGCTGGACACCCGCTCCGCTGTCTCGGTGACCCCCTCGAAGACCACGGGCGCGCCTCGGTCGGCCGGTGGGATCTCGACGACTCGGAAGTCACCGGAGATGTAGCCCTTCGCGCTCCCCTCCCGATACTGATCTGCAAGGTCCTCGTTGCTGCTGCACCCTGCGAGCACCGCAACGCTGAGGAGCGCGGCAACGACCGCGAGTGTGCGGTTCACGTGCGCTCGATCTTGATGAGCGCACCGGCAACCAGGAATACGATCGCCGCGGCCGGTTGCGCGGCGATCCAGACCGGCCCGGCGAACGCAAACGGGAAGACGGGGTTCCACAGCACGGCGATCGCGGCGAACACCGGCGCCCACCACCACTGGCGCGCCTGAATCGCAAACCAGCCGACGATCACCGCAAGGATCGCGACGAGGAAGAGCACGACGGTGAACCATTCTCCGTCCAGCAGCACGGGCGCGAGAAACAGCGTCGCCGCGGCGAGAAGGCTCGGAGCGAGCGCGTTGCGCTGATAGCGGGACGGTGTCCGGATGCTGCCTGTCACAGTCCACCCGCAGACGAGCTCGCGCCAAGCTGTGTTCCGACCTCACCCCGGGCCCCGGCCCGACGCTGGATCCACAGTCCGATCGCCAAGATGAGGGCACCGATTCCGAGCGCAACGTCTGCGATATTGCCGATGAACCAATCACCGTAGGCAAGAAAGTCGGTGACGTACCCGCGTCCGAGTCCTGGTGGGGCGAACAACCGGTCGATCACGTTTCCCAGTGCACCACCCAGAATGAAGCCGATGCCGACCGTCCACCAGAGGGAACGGGCCCGGACTGCGGCGACGAACAACGCCCCCACGGCGGCCACCCCGAGAACGGTGAGCAACCACGTGGAGCTCGACCCGAGTCCGAGGATCGCGCCGGGATTGAACGCGAGCTGCAGCCCGAAATAGTCACCCAGGAGCGGGACGCGTTCGGTTTCGCTCAGTCCCGCCAGCGCCGCAGCTTTGCTCAACTGGTCGATCAGGACGACCGCGCCCGCGACGATGAAGGCGACAGCGAACCTGGGGAGACGGAGATGACGCGCGCGAGCCGCGTCGTCAGAAGTCGAAGAGGTCACCGAGGAATCCCTCTCGCTTGCGGCGCACCGGCTGGTTGCGCTCGCCGGCGGGTACCTCGTACTGGCCGTGGGAACCGCGGGCTACTCCTGAGTTGTACGCATCGGTGCGCACGTCGTTTGGCGCGCGGTCGATGATCTTGTCGAGTTCGCCGCGGTCCAGCCAAACGCCACGGCACTGCGGGCAGTAGTCGATTTCGATGCCGGAACGGTCGGTGATGAGCAGATCGGTGGCGTCAATCGGGCATTTCATGATTTCCTCCTTCGGTCTTGGACAGTTGAACGTCCTTCTGGGCTTGCCGCCGGGATGCCGCGACAGCGACAGCCTTCTCGCGGCGGCGACGCTCCCGCGCTACCCGCAATACGATGACGAGCACGCCGCCGACGATGATCGTGCCCCCCAACACGGTGGCGACCGGTAGGAACTCACCACCACCGGAGGGGATGCCGTGGCCATCCGAACCTGCGGTGAAGGTGGCCGCTGGGACTGCCTCCGCTGTGGACCTCAGCGTGGAGTCGGCCGCAGTCGCTGAATCCGCTGTGGACAGTAGAAGTCCGAAGGCCAGCAGGACCGCCGTCGCTCCTGCGAAGATGGAGTTCGTGGGCTCCCAAGACCCGTGGGTGAGCGTTGCTCTCGTCATTGTTCCTCTTAGGGGCGGTTGATGATGTGGTTGGCGATCGCGGCGGCATCGCGCCAAACGCCGGCGATCGTGTCTGAGCCTCGCCCGCCGTACCCCGGCATTCCGGCGACGAAGAGCCCCGGCAATCCGGTCATGGTGCGTCGCGAGCGATCGGTTCGAGCACTCTCGGGAAGCCAGTCATCGCCCGGGTGGTATCCGGTCGCGAGGATCACGGACCCGGGTTGGGTGTGCGTACCGTCCACGAAGTTGATGAGAGCCCCCTCGACAGAGCCGACCGCTGGTTTGAGCCTGACTCCGCTCCGGCGCAGTTGGTGGTAGCTGTCGCCGAGCACCGGCTCGGGGCGTCTCTTGCGCGACAGCCATGACGTGCGCTCTTCCACTCCAGACGTGTGGCGGGTCGCAGGGCGCTGGCGTCGTGGCGTTCGGGTCGAGAGGGTGACAGTGTGCGACGCGGCCAGCTCGCGAGCCAGTTGTACTCCGCTGTTGCCACCTCCGACGATGAGTACATCTTCCGTGGGGACCAGTTGAGGGTGCTGGAACTCACTGCTGTGCAGAATGACCCCGGGAACGGTGAGCGCGGATGCCCAGTCCGGTATGCGCGCATGGGCGGCGGCGCCGGTGGCGCAAACCACGTTGCGGGTCTGCACCTCCCCTGCCGTCGTAGACAGAAGCAGCGTGGATCCGTTCCCCCGGTGCTCTACCCCGAGGGCGCGAGTGCCCCACACTGTCTCCACGCGGAGCGCTGCCTCGATGAAGGTGAAGTAGTCCACCATCTCGTCGACTCTCGGGTGCCGTCGCTGGTCGCCGGGCAGGCGTCGCACCGCGAGGGCGCTGTGTCGGGCATCGCTGAGCAACGCCATCGAGGGCCACCGGGAAGCCCACGAACGCGCACCTTTCGGGGCGGCGTCGATCACCACGAAATCATGCTGCGGCTTCAGCCCTTCGGAGCTCAGGGCTGCCGCCACGGCAAGGCCAGCCTGCCCCGTGCCGACGATGATTGCACGCCGATGAGACAACCCGGCAACCATCAGGATCCGCCGTTCACCGCGGTCTCGATCGCGGCCTCGAGGTCGCCCCATTCCTGCAACTCGAGCATCTCGCCATCGATGAAGAACGTCGGCGTGCTTGCGACGCCGAGAGCCCGTCCGTCGTCGAAGTCCAGTGCCACTCGCTCCGCTGTCGCGGGGTCCGCGACAGCGGCGTCGTAGGCTGCCATGTCGAGTCCGAGCTCCTCTGCGAACGTGCGGAACATGTCGGCACGGGAGTCCTGCGCCTCTCCCCATTCCGCCTGCGTCTCGAACAGTCGGTGATACATGTCCTCGAATCGGCCTTGTTGGGCGGCGCTTTCCGCCGCCACTGCAGCGTTCGTGGAGTTGGAGTGGCCCGGCAACGGGAAGTAGCGGACCACGTAGGTGATCTGACCCGAATACTGCTTACGCAAGTCTTCGACGATCGGATAGAACGCGCCGCACGCTTCGCACTCGAAGTCTAGGAACTCGACGACTATCGGGGCTCCGTCACCCCCCTCGTCGAGGATGTGCGAACTCTCCTGAACAACAGGCGGCGGCGTTGCGTCGCCATCCGCCGAGGACGGAACGTCTCGATTGACGAGGATGTAGATCAGCGCAGCAACAAACACAACGATCAAGACGACCGCGGTCGCGATCGCAGCCTTGAGAGGGGTTTTCATCGGGTACTCCAAACACAGACACGGCACGTGGAAAGGACCCGGGCGGTGCCCGGGCGATTGCACCGTCCGAACGGACGGCGTGCCGAAGTCAGGTTCGGGAAAGTCCCAACTGGGTCAAGGTGAGAGCGCCCGCGCGCCATTGTTCAGTAGCACGGTCGAGCAGCGGAGGAGCCTCACGCGGCATGATCGAGAGGATTGGCGGGATGCTGCGTCGCAGCCATCGCCGTACCACCGCCACGATGAGGGTGAGTCCGCAAAGCACGCCGAAAACGCACAGTGCCGCTCCGACCAGCAGCACCGTTTCCCCGGGCTCACCGATCTGTGCCTCATGAGCGCTCTCGGTCGTGACCGCGTCGAGATGTGGGTCGAGAATCCCGCTCATCAGAGCAGCTGGAGCCAAGCCATCCGACTCGGCGTGCGCGGTTGCGGCGATTCCGAAGATGAGCAACAACGCCAATCCGACGCTGGTAATGAACCTCGTTATCAATAGCCGCTCGCTGAGGGTCACGGATCTCGGGTTCCGTGACAGCGCGATCATCTCTTCTAGGCTACCTCGTGGCCACGCACCCTTATGCCAAGGAGCCGTGGATTCTTGCAGAACTCAGAGGATTACGTGGCGTCGCCTTTGATGAGGGGCTGCTCGGGATCATTTGGGCCATCCTCCGACCCCAGGATGGAGAGAGGGTTCTTGCTCATGCTTCGGCCTCTCCGACAATCGGCCGATCGAGCGGAGCGGGGATGACGTCGTGCCCGGAGCGAGCGATTGCTGATATGGGGTGGTGTGCTGTCAAGTGGCAGGTGAAGGAGCGCCCGGGGTGATCGTCCCTCGGACGCTCGTTCGTGGGATCGACGGTCGTGTTCGGCGGTGACAGCGTGTCGGTGTCGACGCACGGTCAGGCTGAAATGCGCGGGTTGATTACCGCAGGACGGGCTGTTCGATGGGGAGCGGGTGTCGCGTGGCTAAGGTCGAGCGTCGCCTGCCCAAGCGGGTGGACTGCTCATAGCAACCTCGAGGATCGCTCCTCGTGATGCCGTCATCGCCGTGATGATCATCGGTCCCAGTCTTGGGGGGTCAGCTGTCCATGAGGGCCAGGGACCAGCACCAGCCGGCCAGCTCGCGGGCAACCGCGACGGCGGCGACGGTGGATCGCTTCTTCCGAAGGGTGAACTGCTGCCATCTGCGGTGCAGTCGACGGTTGCCGGCCTGGCCGCGGAGAACCGCGTCTGTCGGCGCGGCTGCCCAGCGGGCGTGCATGACCGCGCCCGGCCGGTAGTCCTTCTTGTGATGCCAGGCCGACTCGACCAGGAGTCGGCAGGCGTGGGCGTTGCCGGTCTTGGTGATCGCTCCTTGAGCTCTGGATGAACCCGACGAGTACTCGGTCGGCACGAGCCCGAGATACGCGCCGATGGTGTTCCCGGTGAAGCGGTGCCAGTCGCCGATCACGACCGCCAGGGCATATGCGGTCAGAGCCGAGATCCCGCGTAGCAGCCCAAGCGAGCAGCGACCGGGGCAAACTCGGCGTCGGAGAGAGCCGCTTCGGCGAAGAGCGGGTCCAGATGTTTCTTGCGTGCTGCGATCTGCGCCACCGTCTCATAGGCACACCGCCCGGTATCTCGACCTCGCCGGTGAGTTCCGCGACTACCTACGCAGTACCAGTTCGCAAGCCAACGCGGCCGATACTCCCGCCGTGTCGAGCATGGGGGCCGCCGACGTTCGAAGTGCCGTGCGTTCGCTTGATATGAAGTCAGGTGAACTCGTGACGCTCGTTCGCTGGGATGGCTTTAGCATCGCCGCGGCCGCACGGCTCCTGGGTATGAACGAATCCACTGCACGCACCCGCTATCAGCGTGCGCTCCAACGCCTCGAACGAGTCTTGAGCGAACGCTTTGGGGTCGAAGTCGACGCTCCCTTTCTGCGACCCGATCTCACGACGGGGCATCTGAGAAGGCTTCGGTTCCTCCACGAACCGCAACAGGCAGCAGTTATCCACAAGACACGCGCATGTCGCTAGTTTGCCGTCGCAGACGTCGCATGTCAGGGCTACCCTGGCCGCGAGGTGACTCATGGGAAGCATCACGGCGTACGAGATCGAGGCGGGGCGGCGCTACCGCGTCCGCTGGCGCAACGACCAGCAGAAGCAGGTCGAACGGAAAGGCTTCAGGACCAAGAAGGAAGCCGAGCTCTACCTGGCGCACACCGATGTCTCGCGATCGAACGGCTCCTACACCGATCCGGGCGAGGCGCGCATCACCGTCGGCTCCCTCGGCGTCGAGTGGCTCCGCAACAAGGAGCACGCGCTCAAGCCTTCATCGTTCAGTTCGCTGAAGACGTCGTGGAGGGTCTACGTCCTCCCGCGCTGGGGCGACGTTCGCATCGGCGACATCCGCGCCTCTCACGTAGAGCAGTGGATCCGCGAGCTCTCCGAGGGAACAGCCACGACGAAGCGCACGAAGAGTGAGAAGGCCGGCGCCAACCCTCGCTCGGCGAGTGTCGTCTATCGCGCATTAGGAGTGCTCGCCGGAATCCTCGACACCGCCGTGCGCGACGGCCGCATCCCGCGCAACGTCGCCCGCGGAGCCCAGAATCTGCCACCGAAGCAGTCGCAGAAGCCTCGACGCTACCTGACGCATGCCGAGGTGGTCCGCCTCGCCGAGTCGACGAACAACGACATCCACAAGACCCTCATCCTCGTGCTCTCTTACTGCGGGCTCCGCTGGAGCGAGGCGATCGGAATGCACGTCAGCGACATCATCTTCCCGAGACATCGCATCCAAGTGCAGCGCGCGGCCGTGGAGGTCGAGGGCAAGATCGTGCTCGGCACTCCGAAGAACTGGGAACGCCGGCTCGTCCCGTTCCCCGCGTTCCTCGAGGACCCGCTCAAGCAACTCTGCCGCGCCAAGCGGGCCGACGATCTAGTTTTCACCGACCTGGAAGGCAGGCATCTGCGCCGCGCGAAGACCCAGTACGGGGTGAACTCGTGGTTCACGACCGCGCTCGATCTCGCCGACATCGAGAGGCTGACACCGCACGACCTCCGACACACCGCCGCGAGCCTAGCGATCTCGTCGGGAGCGAACGTCAAGGCGGTGCAGCGGATGCTGGGACACAAGTCGGCGGCGATGACGCTCGACACGTACGCCGATCTGTTCGACGACGACCTCGCCGACGTCGCCGAACGGATGAATCAGGGCGGATTGAACGCCGATGTCGGCCGCCTCTGGGCGAGTTGATTCCCGTTTCGTCTCGCTGCGCTCGCTCAACGACCGACTCGCGCTTGCTCGCGCCCGCAGGCCCGAAATCCACAACTAGCGGCTTTCGGACACACGTTTCGACCTATATGCCCCAAACGTTTGTGGGCGATTTGTGGGCGATCGAGGTTCAAGGCATCTCACCAGTACCGAACGAAGGCCCCAAAAACCGCGTAATTACGCGGCTCTCAGGGCCTTGTTCCGTGACAGCGGATTGTGGAGATGGGGGGAATCGAACCCCCGTCCATCGCTGGGATACTGCGTCTTCTCCGGGCGCAGTCTGTGAAGACGTTCTGCTCGGCTCCGACCTTTGTCACAGACACCTAAGTCGACGAGCCCAGTCTGGAAAGAGTCCCGTGTGGCGTCCAGACGCCGCCACACAGCAAGTCCCCTAGATGACGCCAGGGTCCGTAGCGGGAACGCCTACGGTCTGACGGAACTCAGGCTCGCTTACGCAGCGAGGGCGAGTTCAGTGCGCTTAGGTTCGGCACTTATTGGTTTGCAGAGAGCGTTAACGAGATAGCTCTGCATCCTCGGCCCGCTTCCCGCAGATTCGCAGGCGATGTCGAAACCGATCATCCCCATGAACCCGTGGAGGGCCGCTGTCACGCTGTGGAGTTTCCAACACTCGGAGCCGAAGCATCCGAGCACATCAGGATACAACGGATGCCGCGCCCCCGCCATTCCGCGCGGACCGCACGGATCACGGCAGCGGCTCGAGCACGACGATCGGCGTCTCGCGAGAGCGCAGGCGCGCCAGCGCGTCGAGGTCGACGTTCGCACCCTCCAGCCCCCGGAACACGTCCCACAGTCGCTCGCGCTCGGCCCCGGCGGCGCGGCGGGCGCGGACGCGCCGCTCCCCGCCAGGCAGGTCCACCCGAGCCTCGGGGTGGGCCTGGAGGTTGAGCCACCACGCCGGCGGCGGCTCGTCCCAGCCGTTCATCGCCATCGTGACGAGATCGGGCCCGTCCTCGAAGTAGGCGACGATGGCCACGCGCTCCTTGCCCGTGCGGCGTCCCACGGTGTGCAGGCGCATCATGCCGTAGACGGTGTCGGTCGGTCGCCGCAGACCGAACCGTCCGCCGGTGACGCGGTACAGCGCCCGGTGCACGACCCACGCGGTGCGGATGAACCAGCGCGGCGGGATGCGGGCACTCGAAGCGCGCGGCGACTCGGTCACGCTCAGCATCCTTCCCGGGTACCCCTCGCTGTCGCAACGGCGAAGTAGAGTCGGCGGCATGAGCGAAGTCGTCATCACGGTCCGCGGCGAGCACGAGGCGCGCATCGCGCCCGAGCGCGCGCTCGCACACCTCACGATCCGCGCCGAGGGGCCCGAGCGCGGGGCGGTGGTGGAACGCATGGCCGCCTACAGCGAGCCGGTGCGCGAAGACCTGACGGCCCGCTCCGCGGCGGGAACGGTCGCCGAGTGGACGAGCCAGCGCGTGTCGGTGTGGTCGGAGCGTCCGTGGAGCGCCGACGGCAAGCGACTTGCGCCCGTGCACTACGCGACGGTCGACTTCACCGCGACGTTCACCGACTTCACGGTGCTGTCGTGGTGGGCAGGCGAAGTCGCCGAGCGCGAGGGCGTGCAGCTGGGGTGGATCGAGTGGCAGCTGACGCCCGAGACACGGGCCGCGGTCGAGCGCGAGGTCGCGGCCGGCGCCGTGGGAGTCGCCGTCACCCGCGCCAACGCGTATGCCGGTGCGCTCGGGCTGGCGTCGGTCACCCCGCTCGAGGTCGCCGACGTCGGACTGCTCGCCCGCAACGATCCCCCGCAGCCCGCGCCGCGCATGCTCATGGCCAAGGCCGAGTTCGCCGACGCCGGCATGGGCGGCGGGCCCTCGGTGCAGCTTCAGCCCGACGACATCGTCGTCACCGCTGCGGTCGAGGCGCGGTTCACGGCCCGGTAGCGGGCGGTCGCGGCATCCGCTCTACTCCCCCAGGCGGTTGCGCGTGCGCATCGCGCGCTCGGCCTCGCGCTTGTCCTCGCGCTCGCGGATCGTCTGGCGCTTCTCGTACTCGCGCTTGCCCTTGGCGACCGCGATCTCGACCTTGGCGCGACCGTCGTTGAAGTAGAGCTTGAGGGGAACGAGCGTGTACCCGCCCGCAGCGACGGCGTGGGAGAGCTTGATGATCTCGTCCTTGTGAAGCAGCAGCTTGCGGATGCGCTTGGACGCGTGGTTGGTCCAGTGCCCCTGCGAGTACTCCGGGATGTGGACGGCGTCGAGGAACGCCTCGCCGTTCGCGATGTAGGCATAGCCGTCCGAGATGTTCGCTCGACCCTGTCGCAGCGACTTCACTTCGGTTCCGGTCAGCACCAGGCCGGCCTCGTACGTCTTCTCGATCGTGTACTCGTGGCGCGCGCGACGATTGGTCGCGACGACCTTCTCCCCGCGTTCCCTGGGCATGATCGCTCCGTTTCCGGTTGCTGAGCTTGTCGAACCACCGTGCGGGCGCACGGCAGCCTTTCAGTCTACCCCCGGCGACGCGCGCGGCGCGAAGCGGGGTCGGTCAGGCGCGCAGCCAGCGGCGGATCGCGAAGCTCGCCGAAAGCCCCGCGAGCACCACGCCGATCACGATGAGCACCGGCACGACGATCCACGCGTCCGCGACACTCACCCAGGTCGTGACGAACTCCACCCGACCGCGCAGGTACTGATCGACGCCGAAGTGGACCCCGGCGAGCACCGCCGCGCTCGCGAGGAGCGAGCCGATCAGCGCGGCGAAAACGCCCTCCAGCACGAACGGCGTCTGGATGAAGCGATTGGATGCTCCGACCAGGCGCATGATCCCCAGCTCACGCCGTCGCGCATAGGCCGAGAGCCGGATGGTCGTGGCGATCAGGAGGACGGCCGCGATGAGCATCAGGGCGGCGATGCCGACCGCGATGTAGGTCGCGACGGTGAGGGCGGAGAAGAGCGGCTCGAGATACTGCAGCTGGTCCTGCACCTCCTCGACACCATCGGTTCCGCCGAACGCCTCGATGATGACGTCGGACTGATTCTGGTCGATGAGGTTGATCCAGAACGTCTCGTTAAGCTGGTCGGGAGTGATGACGCTCGCGTAGTCCTCGCCGAGCAACTCGATGACGTTCTGATACGCCTCCTCGCTGTCCTCGAATCGGACGTCGCGGATGAGCGGCGCCAGCGCGGGACCTTCGAGCTTCTCCTGGACGGCCGCGAGCTGCTCCTCCGATGCCACGCCGTCCGTGCACGTCGGCGCCTGCGAGATCGCCGTGCACATGTAGATGGCGACCTGGGCCCGGTCGACCCAGAAATCCTTCATCGTCGCGATCTGCATCTGCATGAGGATCGCCGCCCCGACGAACGTCAGCGACACGAACGTCACGAGTACGACCGAGACGACCATCGACGCGTTGCGCCTCAGTCCGGAGAAGGCCTCGCCCAGGATCAGTCCGGCCCTCATGACGTCGGCCCCACTTCGTCGTCATCTCGCCGGTCGAGTCCGAGACGGTCGGCGAGACCGAGTTCGGCGACGTCGACCTCGGGGATGTCGGCGACGGGGATCGGCTGGGTGTGCGAGACGGGCGCCGGCTGGGGTTCGGGGTCGGACTCGGGTTCTCGTTCGGACTCGGGTTCGGGCGCCGTGGGGGTAGGCGGCGCCGGGCGGGGCGGAATGGCCGGAGCGGATGCCTCGGCCGCGGCGTCCGGCGCAGTCGAGGGATCCGTCTCCCGCTCGGCGGGGGCATCCGACGACTCGTCCCTCGTGACGGCAGTCGGGTCGAGCCCGGCCGCCGCGGCGGCGGCCGCTTCGCGCTGGACTTCGAGCACGGCGGTGAGGGCGGCCACGGCTGCCGCGCCGCGCTCCTCCTGGGGGGCGAGGCTCGGCAGGCCCGACGTGTCGCCATAGCCGCCGTGACGTTCGTCGCGGACCATCTCGCCGTGGCGGAGTTCGATGACGCGACGCTGCATCTGGTCGACGAAACCGGCCTCGTGCGTGGCCATGACCACCGTGGTCCCGCCGCCGTTGATGCGCGCGAGCAGCTGCATGATGTCGATGGACGTCGCCGGGTCGAGGTTCCCGGTCGGCTCGTCGGCCAGCAGCACCTGGGGGCGGTTCACGAGAGCGCGTGCGATCGCGACGCGCTGCTGCTCACCACCGGAGAGTTCGTGGGGAAGCCGCTTCTCCTTGCCGTCCAGGCCGACCAGAGCCAGCACCTCGGGCACCGTCTGCTGGATGTACCCGCGCGACGACCCCGTCACCTGGAGCGTGAACGCGACGTTCTGGAAGACCGTCTTCCCCGGCAGCAGCCGGAAGTCCTGGAAGACGGCGCCGATGTGGCGCCGGAAGTACGGCACCTTGCGGTTCGAGAGGGTGCGGAGGTCGCGCCCGAGCACGACCACGCGCCCATCGGACGGCGTCTCTTCGCGCAGCACCATGCGCAGGCAGGAGGACTTCCCCGATCCGGAGGCGCCGACGAGGAACACGAACTCCCCGCGCAGCACCTCGAAGTCGACGTTGTTCAGGGCAGGCTTCGAAGTGCCCTTATAGCGTTTCGTGACGTTCTCGAACCGGATCATGGCCTATCGAGCCTAAGCGGCCGACTGCCGCTCTCCTCCTGCGACACCCTGAGCCGTGCGACCGGGTTCCCGATGCCCCCGCGCGACGCCGCGCCACGAATCCGCGGCGCGACGTTCGATGTCGTAGGTATGTTCTAACGTCATCGCCATGGAACCCGAGCTGATCGACCCGCGTGACATCGTCACCGACGACGAAGATGCGTGGGCTCCCGCGCTGCCCGACGATGTCGATCTCGTCGCAGACGTCGCGAACCTGATGGCGGTCTTGGCCGCCCAGCGGCTCCAGCGAATAGACGACCTGCGGCGCAACGCGCTCGCCGATGGCGGCGCGTACGGAACCGCGATTCCGGCAGTGATCGAGCGCTCCGTCCGGCTGGAGCTCGCGTCCGCCCTGCGCATCACCGAGCATGCCGCAGGGATGCTGCTGGCTCAGGCGGAGGCGCTCGTCGAGCGTTACCCTGCCGCGCTCGACTCGCTCGGTCGGGCGCGGATGACGGAGCGGCACGCACAGGTTCTCGTCGAACTGCTCGAGGGTGCGAGCGAGGCGACGCGGGCTCGCCTGACGACTCGCGCCGTGGAGCTGGCAGAGGAGCTCCCGGTCGGCTCGTTCCGACGCTCATTGCGACGACTGATCGAGGTGGAGGAGTCCGCGACCCTCACCGAACGGCACGAGCGGGCGGTTGAAGATCGACGCGTCCTGGTCGAGCCCGCCGCCGACGGAATGGCTTGGCTGCACGCTCTCCTCCCCGCGGTCGAAGCGCACGCGCTCCACGGGCGGATCACAGCCATGGCGAAAGCGCTGACCGGCAGAGGAGCGGACGACGGGCGCGGCCTTTCCGCTGCTGCCGAGCCTGTCGCACCGTCGGGCAGCGCCGAGCTCGACACCCGCACACTCGACCAGGCGCGCGCCGATGTCCTCTGCGACCTGTTGATCGAGGGTTCGATGGCCGCTCACCCGGGAGTGGTCGCGGGTATTCGTGCGAGTGTCGCCGTGACCGTCCCCGCCCTTGCGCTGCTCGCGCACGACGATGCCGCTCGTCACGCCGAAGGGATCGCCCCGGCAACCGTCGAGGGGCTCGGTCCGGTGCCGCTCGGGGTCGCGAAAGAGCTCTGCGGCGGCGCCGATGAGGGATGGATGCGGGTGCTCACGCACCCCGAGACCGGCATGGTCCTCTCGATCGGTCGCACCCGATACCGACCGCCGGCGTCGCTGCGGCGCCTGGTGCGATGGCGGGCCGACAGGTGCATGGCGCCGGGTTGCGGCATCCCCGCAGACCGATGCCAGATCGATCACAACATCGCCTGGGAGCACGGCGGGTCCACTGCCCTGAACAATCACGCACCCCTGTGTCAGGGGCATCACACGATCAAGCACCACGGAGGCTGGACCATCGAGCAACTCGCCGACGAGGGGGGCGCCCTGCTGTGGACCTCACCGACCGGTCGGCGGTACCTCGTCAGACCTGAACGTCCCGTGTTCGCGTCCGGGCCGACGTTTCGGCCCGGGTCGGGCCGCACGCAGGATGCGCCGTTCTGATCTGCGTCAGCGCACCCGACGCGTCAGTCGTCGTCGTCCTTGCGCTTGCGCCAGCGGATGCCCGCCGAGATGAAGCCGTCGAGGTCGCCGTCGAAGACGATCGCGGGGTTGCCGACCTCGTGGCCGGTGCGGAGATCCTTCACGAGCTGCTGGCCGTAGAGGAAGTACGAGCGCATCTGATCGCCCCAGCTCGCGGTGATGACGCCCGCGAGTTCCTTCTTCTTCGCCGCCTCTTCCTCGCGCTTCTGCAGGAGCAGGCGTGTCTGCAGCACCCGCATCGCGGCGGCGCGGTTCTGGATCTGCGACTTCTCGTTCTGCATCGATACGACGATGCCCGTCGGCAGGTGGGTGATGCGCACCGCGGAGTCCGTCGTGTTGACCGACTGTCCGCCGGGCCCGGACGAGCGGAAGACGTCCACGCGGATGTCGCCCTCGGGGATGTCGACCTCGACGGCCTCCTCCATGACGGGGATGACCTCGACCGCGGCGAACGACGTCTGGCGCTTGTCGGCGGAGCCGAACGGGCTGATCCGCGCGAGGCGGTGTGTTCCCGCCTCGACCGACAGGGTCCCGTACGCGTAAGGAGCGTCGACCTCGAAGGTCGCCGACTTGATCCCCGCGCCCTCGGCGTAGGAGGTGTCCATCACCTTCACGGGATACTTGTGACGCTCGGCCCACCGCAGGTACATGCGCAGGAGCATCTCAGCGAAGTCGGTGGCGTCGTCGCCGCCGGCACCGGAGCGGATCGTCACGACGGCCGAGCGGTCGTCGTACTCGCCGTCCAGGAGCGTCTGCACCTCGAGCTGGCTGATGATGTCCTCGAGCTCGGCGAGCTCGTGCCGCGCCTCCTCGGCGGAGTCCTCGTCGTCCATCTCGTTCGCGAGTTCGACCAGCACGTCGAGGTCATCGAGCCGCTGCTCGATGTCGGCCACGCGCTTGAGCGCCGCCTGACGGTGACTGAGCGTGCTCGTCACTTTCTGCGCCTTCTCGACGTCGTCCCACAGATCGGGGGCGCCCGCCTCCTCGCTGAGTCGCGCGATCTCGCTGGTGAGCGCCTCGACGTCCACGACCGCCTTGATGTCGGCGAACGTGGAGCGCAGGGCCTGGATATCGGCGGACAGATCGAGCTCGAGCATGACACTCCAGACTAACGTGGATGCACGTGAGCGATCGCCCGGACTCCCCCGCCGCCCGGGAAGTGCTGTGGCGCTTCGCCCCGATGATCTACGGCCCGACGGTGCTGTTCGCACTCGGCGAGGGCGCGATCCTCCCCCTGATCCCCGTCATCGCCGCGCAGCTCGGAGCTGACATCGCGACCGCCGCCCTCGTCGCCTCCGCCCTCGTCGTCGGTCAGCTGTGCGGCAACATCCCCGCCGGTTGGGCCGTCGCGCGCATGGGCGAACGACTCACGATGACCGCGGCCGGCATCCTCTCCCTCGGCGGGGTGGTCGCACTCGCCTTCGCGCCTTCGCTCGGCGTGCTCGCGGCATCCGTCTTCCTCATCGGCTTCTGCGCGGCCGCGTTCGGGCTGGCACGCCACTCGTTCATGACCACGCGCGTCCCGCTCGCGTTCCGCGCACGCGCACTGTCACTGCTGGGCGGCACGTTCCGGCTCGGGATGTTCGTCGGCCCGTTCGTCGCGGCGGGGCTCCTCGCCCTGTTCGGCGACGAGCACGCCGCGGTGTGGTTCTTCGGCGTCTGCCTCGTCGCCACGATCCTGCTCGTCCTCTTCGGACCCGATCCCGAGGCGGCGATCGCCCCGCCCGCGCCACGCGCGACGCGCACCGACGACCCGGAGGCGGTCGAGGACACGGGCGAGCCGATCACGGCCTCGCTCCGCGCAGCTCCGACGGTCGACGGCCGGCGCGCCGGGGTGTTCCGCACGATGCGGCACTTCCGCGGCGTGCTGGCGCGGCTCGGGCTGGCCGCGGCATCCCTCGCCGCCGTGCGCTCCGCGCGACAGGTCGTGCTGCCGCTGTGGGGCGTCTCGATCGGGCTCGACGCGCAGACGATCGCCCTCGTGGTCGGCATCTCCGGCGCGATCGACTTCGCCCTCTTCTACGCCAGCGGGCAGGTCATGGACAGGTTCGGACGCCTGTGGGCGGCACTCCCCGCGATGCTGCTGATGGGCACGGGCTTCATCGCCCTCGCGTTCACGCACGACACCCCGCAGAACGCGATGTGGTTCGCGATGTTCTCCGCGGTGCTCGGAGTCGGCAACGGCCTGTCCAGCGGTATCCTGCTCACGCTGGGGGCGGATGTCGCACCCAAGGACGACCCAGCCCCCTTCCTCGGTTCGTGGCGCACGCTCACGGACGCGGGCGGGGCGGTCGCACCGCTCCTGGTGTCGGCGATCGCGGCGGTGTCCACTCTCTCGATCGCGACGGGCGCGATCGGAGCGATCGGACTGCTGGGCGCCGGTGCTTTCGTCCGGTGGGTGCCCCGCTTCATCCCGCGGGTGCGTGGATGACCCCCGCCGACGTCGGACCGCTGCGCTTCTGCCGAAGCCGCAATCTCGGCCGCCGGTGCACCCGGCCTCTCGACCACGCGGGTCTGCACCGCCATCGCACGATCATGTGGACGGATGCCTCGGCCGACCCACCCCGCTGTGTCGGCTCCGGCGCCGCCGCGTCGCCCGCTCCGCGCAGCGCCGACGGTTATCCCCACGGGCGCGCTCTCTGCACGGAGTGCCTGCGGTTCATCCCGCTGGAGGAGGGCCGCATCGCCGAGCACGACACCTCCGACCCCGAAGAGGGGTCGGACGAGGCTGCGCGCCGCCGGGAGTGGTTCAACACCGCCGGATGACCGGACCGCGCCCCATCCTTCGCCCGATGTTTGCCCGGGGCGATGACCGCCCGGGCCGAGGAAGTCGCTAAGTAGTCCTCGTCGCGCTCGCGGCCCGCGCGGGAGGGATGCCGCAGCCGGCCATCCCCGGTCAGGACGACAGGACGCACGAGAACCCGATGCCCCGGAGCATCGCGAGAGCTGACTGAGGGCCGCGGCATCCAGCCCCCGCCTCACTCGGGCGGCGCCCTCGAGGGCTGCCGTCAGTGGATCCTCGCCACCTGGATCACTCCCCATGGGACTCGATGACAAGATCAAGAACGCCGCTCAGGACCTCACCGGCAAGGCCAAGGAGGCCGTCGGCAAGGCCACCGACAACGACAAGCTCGTCGCCGAGGGCAAGGCCGACCAGGTCGAGGCCTCGGCGAAGAAGGCGGCAGAGGACGTGAAGGACACCTTCAAGTAAGGTCCCTCTTCGCGCTGAGCGGGAGCCCGCGGCACCACGGGTGTCGCGGGCTCCCGCGTGAGTCGACCCCGCGCGGCAACATCCGCCGAAGTTTTCCGCCCGCGCGCGTCACGTTTCTCGCCCTGATGGCTCGTACTCACCGTGCGATTGCAAAGGGGAGACATGCAACATCGAAGAGGTACTCGATTCACCGGCTTGGCCGCGGGTGTCATCGTGGGCGTTCTGACCGCGCTGACAGCGGCCGCGGGCGGCCACGCGGCACCGCCGTTCGCGACGGAGGCGACGATCACGGAGCTCGACTTCGTCCAGTCGACCGTCGAGTCCGGCGAACACGCCGAACTCACGGGGACCTGGTCGCTGCCCGACAACCCGACGCCGCCCGCGGGCTTCGTCATCGATCTGCCGCCGGGCCTCGAGGGCGATGCCGACGAGTTCTCGCTCGTCGCGTCGGACGGGGTCACCGAGGTGGGTCGGTGCACGGTCACGGCCACGCAGCTCGTCTGCGACCTGGATGCCGAGTACATCACCGCGAACCCTCGGAACCTCTCCGGCACCTTCAACTTCTGGACCACCGTGACCACCGAGGTCACCGAAACCCAGGAGGTCGTCTTCGACCTCGGCGACGTGTCCGCGGACATCACGGTGACACCCGCGGAAGACACCTGCGCGCCGAACTGCGAGTTCGACGGCGTCGTCAACTACAAGGGCGGCACCTACGACGCCGAGACCGGCACGATCGAGTGGGTCGTCGGCGTCAAGGCACCGCCGGGAGGAATGGTCGGAGGCGAGACGGTAACGGTGGTCGACACTCCCGGCCCCGGCCAGGAGATCCTGCCGGGAACCACCGTGCGGCACGCGAACGCCGTGGGGATCGGGCCGACGGGCGAACCCAGTCCTGTCGGCTGGCGGCCGAAGCCGGCCGACACCTACACGGTCTCGCCCGACGGATCGACCGTCACCTTCGTCAGCGAGCCGGGCTACTTCTACAAGGTCCTGTACACGACGCGCGTCACCGACGGCGGCGTCGCCCGGACGTACACCAACGACGCCGAGGTCGCTATCGAGGGTCAGCGCACCGTCACCGTCTCGGGCGAGGTCGTGCGGCGCGGCGGCGGCGGCACCGGCGGGGGCGAACCCGTCGGCCGCTTCTCCGTGACCAAGGACGTCGTCTGGCACAGCGAACCGGTCGACATCGCGTTCACCGGCACGTTCACCGTGACCGACCCGCAGGGCACGACCCACTCGGGACAGTTCGAGGTGTCTGACGGCACGACTTGGACGAGCGAGGCCTTCCCCGCCGGCTCGATCGTCCACCTGGAGGAGGTCCTGCCCACGGAGCCATCGAGCATCGCGTGGGCCGATCCCGTCTTCTCGGTGAACGACTTCGCGATCCCGAATGCCACGGTGGCGACGGTCGAGCTGACGAATGAGGCCCGCCTCGCCACCGGAGTGTTCTCGGCGTCGAAGGAGCTCTCCGGCTCGGGCGCGCAGCTCGTGCCGTCCGACGCGACGTTCCTCCTCGACTACACGTACCCGGCCGGACCGGGCTACGAAGCAGGCGGAGGGACCCTCGAACTGCCGGCGGACGGCACCGCCGTCACTTCGCCGCCGCTCCCTGTCGGGGCGGTCGTCACCCTCGCCGAGCGCTCGCCTGATCCGGTGACCGGCGCGGCGTGGGGTGCACCGCACCTGTCGACCGAGTCGCTGGTGGTCTCCGCCGACGTCGAGGTCACGGTGACCGTCACCAACCCGATCATCTCGACGCCGCCCACTCCCCTGGCGGTCGACGGGCCCCCGTCGCTCGCGTCGACGGGCGGCGACGGCAGCGCCGTTGCCGCGATCTCGGTGGCCGGGCTCCTCCTCGTCGCCGTCGGCGTCCTCACGCAGCTGCGTCGCCGGCGCAGCAGGGTGTCGTAGCGCCCGAGCCGTCAGCGCAGGGCGGTGCGGCTCGTGGCGGTCGCCTCGAGATCCACGCCGCCCGGCACGAAGAGCGCGAAGATCGGTGGATGCCACGACCCGGCGACGGTCACCCGGGCCGAGACGCCGTCCGGGGTCGTGGCATCCACCAACACGGCATCGCCGCCGACCTCGGCGACGAGCTCCTCGGCCTGCTCCCGGACACTCGTCGTCGTGAGGATGGCGACCGCCTCCTCGCCTCGGACATCGAAGACGAAGCCGTCCGCTGCCGCGAGAGCGGCGGCATCCGCCACGGAGTCGAGCCGCTTCTGCGCGAGGTACAGGCTCGTCGCGTCGACGCAGACGAACACGACGGCGAGCGCGAGGAGCGCGTATCCGAGGGTGAGCAGGAGGACGCTGCCGCCCTCGTCACCGTCGCGCGCGTGCGGCGGGCGGCGGGCGGCGTCACCGCTGCGCGTGAGGGGGCTCATCCGCTTCCCCAGACCCGCGACACCTTCTGCACCGCCGTCGCTTCGACCGGGATGCTCGCGATGCGGTCGAGCCCGAGCACAGAGGGCACGAACGGGAGCGTCACGGTAGTCCGCACCGTCACGACGACCGTCGCACCGGCGGCCGGACATCCCGCGGCTGCGGGTCGGCACTCGAGCGAGACCTCGACGGCGTCGGGGTCCAGGCCGTATTCGTCGATCACCGAGCCGATCACGCGGTCCGTCCGCTCGGAAGCATCACGGGCGTCGGCGGCGGTGGCGATCGCTCGCGCGGCGTGGCGAGCGCCCGCCTCGGCGCCGAGCGACTGGCCCTGGATGGATCCGAGTGCGAGGACGAGGTACACCAGAGGGACCAGCAGGAGCAGGCCGACGAGGATGAACTCGAGCGCCGCCGAGCCCTGATCACACACGTCCGGCTCTGCGCCGCGACGACGCGAACCGGGCGACTCAGTCGAACGACTCGACGGGGGCATGCGCGCTCACCTCCAGTGCGCCGGGGGCGCCGAGCAGGCCGAGGAGGGGAAGCGTCGTGCGCACCGTCACCTCGACGGACGGGTACCCGAAGGACGCGGTCTCACGGACGGTGACATCCGCCGCGTACTCGGCGCCGACGGTGCGGGAGATGAGGTCGCGAGACCGGGCGAGGCCGTCGGCGGGAGACGTGTCGGCGAGTGCCGCGTGGTGCGCACCCTCGACCGCAGCGTCGTGGACGACGTTCCTCACGTACACGGCGAGACCGAGCTGTAGAACGGCGAGGGTCGCGAACGTCAGCAGCGCCCCGACCAGGACGAACTCGACGGGGCTCGACCCCTCGTCGCCGCGGGCCGCGGCCGTCGCTCTCGCGTGGACGCGGGACACGGGTCAGAAGCCCGACACCCGCGAGATCGCCTGCTGGAAGAGCGAGGCGAGCGCCGGGCCGGCGAGGGCCCAGATCACGACGACCAGCCCCGCGGTCATAAGCGTGATGAGGACCCAGCCGGGCACGTCCCCCCGCTCGTCGCGGTGGACGCCGATGCTCCCGGCCCGCAGGCGGGCGACGGCACGGTCGAACAGACGTCGGATCATTTCTCTCCTCGAGGACAGGACTCAGCCGAGGCCGAGTCGGAGCATGAACACTCCGGGGAACACCGCGAACAGGACGCTCAGCGGAAGGATCAGGAACACGAGCGGGAAGAGCATGTAGATCTCCTTGCGGCCGGCCCGCTCGATGAGGGCGCGCTTGGCGTCCTCGCGGGCGTCGAGCGCCTGCGCGTGGAGCACGTGCGCGAGAGGCGCGCCGCGCTCGATGGCCGCAGCGAGCTGATCGACGGCCCGCGAGACGGCCGGGATCTCCAGACGGCCGGAGAGACCCGCGAGAGCCTCGGGAAGAGATGACCCCGTCCCGACCTCGACGACCGCTGCACGCAGTTCCCGCGTGAGATCGCCCGCGCCCACATCGCTCACGCGTCTCACCGCATCTCGGATCCCCTCACCGGCCGACAGGCACAGCGCGAGGAACTCCAGGACCGTCGGCAGCTCCTCCTCGATGCGCGCCACCCGGGCGCGAGCCGCGTGCGTGAGACGCGCGTCGGGCAGGAGGGCCGCCCCCACCGCGATGAGCACCGGAAGAACCGCCAGCGAGGGAGATGCTCGCCCGAGCATCACGCCGGCCACGCTCACGAGGCCGCCGATTGCCAGACCGACCACCGCCCAGGCGAGCTGCCGCCCGCGGAACGCCGCCGCATCGTCACCACGTCCGGCCTGCCGCAGGCGTCGCGTGATGGATGCCTCACCTCCCACGATCTCGGAGAGCCGGCGCTGCATCGCTTGCCACACGGCATCGCGATCCCGCGGCACCCCGGCGACGGCGAGTCCGACGCCGCGCGGATCGGTGACGTCGCGGATGTACGGCGCGATCCGCCGCGCGAGGGAGGGCGCACCCCATCGTGGTGCACGGGAGAGCACCAGACACACGCCTGCCGCCCATGCGCTGCCGAGAACAACCGCGAACGCGAGATCGTCGACGACGAACATCATCCGAACCACCGCCGCGGTTCCGGCAGGCGCCCGAGTCGCAGCATCGCTCGGAACGCGACGAACGACACGACCCCACCGGCCAGGACGAGCACGACACCCTCGGGGCTGCCGTAGGCGCGAGCACCCTCGGGCCGCAGCGCCAGCAGGGCGAGGATCACCCACGGCGCCGCGACACCGAGCACGGCCGCGCCACGGATCCAGGACTGACGCGACTCCACTTCGGCCCGGAGCGCCGCGTCTGCGCGCACCGAAGCGGCGAGCGCCCGCAGAACGGGCGTGAGCTCGGTCCCGCCGACCTGTCGAGCCATCCGGAGGGTCTCGATGATCCGATCCGCCACCGGATCCGAGAGGGCGACCTTGAGCCGCTGCGCACTGGAGTCGAAGTGACCGGAGGCCGCGACATCCCGCGCGAATCCCGCGAACGCGGGTCGTAGACCCGCCGGAGCCGAGTCGGCGAGGCTCGCCACCGCGTCGGGCAGCGACATCCCCGCGCGCACCGACGCGATCAAGAGGTCGCATACGTCCGGCCACAGTCCGCGCCGCTGGCGCAGCAGTCCGCGTCGTCGCGCGCGCAGCCAGACGAGGGGTGCGGATGCCGCGGCCGCCGCCGCGACGACGCTGAGCGCACCCACCTGGGTGGCGAGCCACACGGCCGACGCACCCACCCCGCCGCAGCATCCGCACACGAGGACGACCGCGCCGGGTGACACGCGGGGAAAGCCGGCGGCGTCGAGCAGACGCGCGAGCGCGCCGGCTCGGGCGGCACGCGGACGGCGCGACGAGGCCGGCCACAGCCACGGAGAGACGGCCAACAGCACTCCCGCGGCGAGGACGCCTCCCCACACGAACGTCACGGCGCACGTCCGTACAGCGTGCGGGCGGTGATCACACCCGCCTCGACGCCGGTGGGCTCGACGATCTCGGCGACGCGACGACGACCGGATGAGTCCCGTTCGCAGTGCACGACGAGATCGACGGATGCCGCGACCGCCGGCAGCACGAAGGCGGCGTCGATGTTGCGGCCCGCCAGGAGCGGCAGCGCAGCGAGCTTCGCGAGCGCCTCCCGCGCCGAGTTGGCGTGAATCGTCCCGGCCCCCGGCACCCCCGTGTTGAGGGCCAGCACCAGGTCGAGCGCTTCGGCGTCGCGGACCTCGCCGATCACGAGACGATCGGGTCGCATGCGCAGCGCCTCCTTGACGAGGCGCCGGAGGGACACCTCCCCGGTTCCCTCGAGACTCGGCTGCCGGCCCTGGAGTGCGACGAGGTCCGGCGCCGCGACGGCGAGCTCGAACGTCTCCTCCACGGTCACGATGCGATGCGCCGGCGGGCATGCGGCGATGAGGGCCCCGAGCAGGGTCGTCTTCCCCGCGTGGGTCGGCCCGGATACGAGCACCGACGCGCCGTTCGCCATCGCGCGGCGGAGCAGGACGGCAGCGTCGTCGGTCAGGGACCGGGCGGCCACCAGCCCGTCGAGATCCCGGTAATGGGGCAGGAACTTGCGTACGTTCACCGCCCAGTGGCGACGCGTGATGTCGGGGATCACGACGTGGAGACGCGAGCCGTCGGGCAAGGACGCATCGACGAAGGGCTGGCTCAAGTCGACCCGGCGTCCTGTGGAGTGCAGCATCCGCTCCACGAGATCCCTCACGGCCGCATCGGTCAGGGCGAGCGGCGTGCGCTCGGGCACGCCCCCTCGTGCGATGAAGATCCGGTCGGGAGCGTTGATCCACAGCTCCTCGACCGTCGGGTCGTCGAAGTACGGCTGCAGCGGCCCGAACCCGGCGACCGTCGCCAGCACCTCACGCACACACGCCGCTTCGTCGTCGACGGGCTCGAGACCCCGCGCCAGCGCGAAGTCATTGTGCCGTCGCACCTCGGCGCGCACCACCTTCGCGGCAAGCTCCGGGTCGCGCGCGGGATCGGCGCGTTCCGCGCGGAGATGCTCACGCACCCGCTCGGCGACGGTAGCGGCGGGCGTCGCCCGGGCGATCGAGCGCTCGCCGAGACCTGACGGGGCGTAAAGGACGGGACGAACGGACACGTCAGCATCCTGGCAAGCCCGGCAAGCGCCATCCGGAAGTTATCCACAGGAGGCGCACTCCGAGGAAAGAATACTCATATTCTTCTTCTCGCGTTCAATACCGTGCACAGATGCGCCCGACGTCTCCAGGAGGCAGGATGGAATGACGACGGAAGGACGAGCCGATGACCGGCAAGACAGAACTCTCCCCGGCAGGCAAGGCCGCGATGGGCCTCGTGGGCCTGGTTCAGGTCGTGTTCGCGTTCCTCGCGTTCTGGGACCTCGCCCACCGCGACGCTTCGGAGGTCCGCGGACCGAAGCCGGTGTGGATCCCGGCCATCCTGGTGAACTGGATCGGGCCGGCGAGCTACTTCCTCTTCGGAATCCGGCGCTGAGGCCCCGGAGGCGAAGCCGGGGGCAGACCCCACAGCCGGCGTCCAGCGCCGTCAGTAGACTGATGCCACTCGCGGGAGTGGTGGAATTGGCAGACACGCAGGATTTAGGTTCCTGTGCCTCCGGGCGTGTGGGTTCAAGTCCCACCTTCCGCACGCGGCCACGCTGCACCACTCCTCGCCGACCGCCTCGAAACGACGGGAAACGACCTTGCACTCCATCGCCCTGATCCCCTGGCTCGACCCTGCCGCGATCATCGACTGGGCCGGCCCGTGGGCGCTCGCGGTGGTGTGCTTCATCGTCTTCGCCGAAACGGGCCTCCTGGTCGGATTCCTCCTCCCCGGCGACACCCTGCTCATCATCGCCGGCCTCCTCTCCCACCCGCAGGACTACGCCCCCAACGGCGTCTTCGGGCTGAGCGTGTGGTGGGTCGCGCTGCTCATCGGCCTGTCCGCTTTCATCGGCGGCGAGGTCGGCTACTACATCGGCCACAAGGGCGGTCCGTCGGTCTTCGAGAAGAAGGAGTCCGGGCTCTTCAGCGTCAAGAACGTCGAGCGCACGAACGCCTTCTTCGAGCGGTTCGGCGGCCTCACGATCATCCTCGCCCGCTTCGTCCCCATCGTCCGCACCTTCGCCCCCGTCGCCGCCGGCGTCGGGCACATGAACAAGTGGAAGTACACCCTCTACAACTTCATCGGCGCAGTGATCTGGGGCTTCGGACTGACGATGTTCGGCTACCTCATCGGGTTCATCCCCCCGGTCGCCGACTTCGTCGAGAACTACATCGACCTCATCCTCCTCGTCGCGGTCGGCGGCACCGCCCTCGTCACCCTGTGGCACTACTTCCGCGAGCGGAGCAAGGCCAAGAAGGCCGCGGCCGCCGGTGAGGACGTCGTCACCGACCATCAGGAGGCCGAGGCGCTCGTCCTGGACGCCGACGTCTTCGACCGCGGCCCGGAGCCCGGCCACCACGACGGCGGTCACGCGGCGGACGGCGCTCCGCGCACCTGACCCTGCGGTCGCCGGTCAAGACGCCTTGGCCGTCTTCTTCCTCGCGGCGGGCTTCTTCTCGGCGGTCTTCTTCGAGGCGGACTTCTTCTCCGCCGCCTTCTTCGCGGCCGGTTCGGTCGCAGTCTTGGCCGCCGGCTTGCTCGCGGGCGCAGCATCCGTCCCCGAGCTCTTGCCTTCGCGCGCCGCACGCGAGCGCTCGACGCTCGCCCGCAGCGCAGCCATGAGGTCGATCACCTCGCCGCCGGACTCCTCCTCCTCGTGCTCGCCGAACGTCTCCGAGGTGTCGAGCGCGTCGCCCTTCTCGAGCTTCGCGTCGATCAGCGTGCGCAACTCGGCCTGATACTCGTCGGTGAACTCGGACGGGTCGAAGTCGCTCGCGAAGCTTTCGACGAGGGATGCCGAGAGCTCGAGCTCCTTCGCCGAGATGCGCACCGTCTCATCCAGCGCCGGGAAGGCGGCCTCGCGCACCTCGTCGGCCCACAGCAGCGTCTGCAGCACGAGAACGTCGCCCCGCACGCGGAGCGCGGCCAGGCGCGTCTTCTGCCGGAGCGAGAACCGCACGATCGCCGTGCGGTCGGTCTGCTCGAGCGTCTTGCGCAGCAGGACGTAGGCCTTCGGGGAGGCCGAGTCGGGTTCGAGGTAGTACGCCTTGTCGAGGGTGAGGAGGTCGACCTGATCGCTGGGCACGAACTCGACGACGTCGATCTCGCGGCTCTTCTCGGAGGGCAGCGAGGCGAGGTCCTCCTTGGTCAGCACGACCGTCTTCTCGCCGTCGTCATACGCCTTGTCGATGTCCTGGTAGGGCACGACCTCACCGTCGATCTCGCACACCCGCTGATAGCGGATGCGCCCCCCGTCCTTCGCGTGCACCTGGTGCAGAGACACGTCGTGGTCCTCGGTCGCCGAATACACCTTGACCGGCACGTTGACCAGCCCGAAGGTCAGTGCGCCCTTCCAGATCGCTCTCATCCCCCCAGTACACACCGGGCGCGCCTGTCACGGCTAGCCTGAACCCATGTCCGGTGGTCCGAGCACGGTGAGCATCGGCGGGCGCCGCCTGCGCATCACGAACCTCGACAAGGTGCTCTACCCGGACACGGGGACGACCAAAGGCGAGGTGATCGACTACTACACGCGTATCGCCCCGCTGCTGATCCCGCACGTCGTGGGGCGCCCGGTGACCCGCAAGCGCTGGCCGGAGGGAGTGGGGACCGAGGACGATCCCGGCATGGTGTTCTTCGCGAAGGACCTCGAGCCTGGCGCGCCCTCCTGGGTGAAGCGGGTGCCGATCCCCCACTCCACCGGCACCAAGGCGTATCCGCTGGTCGGCGACGTGCCGACCCTCGTCTACCTCGCCCAGGTCGCGAGTCTCGAACTCCACGTGCCGCAGTGGCGGTTCACGCCGGCCGGCGAACGGGGCTTCGCGGATCGGCTCGTGCTCGATCTCGATCCCGGGCCCGGGACGGGACTGCGCGAGTGCGCGGCCGTCGCGGCATGGGCGCGCACCCTGCTCTCGGACATGGGCCTCGAGCCGTTCCCGGTGACGAGCGGAAGCAAGGGCATCCATCTCTACACCGCCCTGCCCGACGGCCAGACCACCGAGAACGCGTCGGCGATCGCGAAGGAGCTGGCGCGGGCGATCGAGGCGGACCACCCCGACCTCGTCGTGAGCAGCATGAAGAAGACCGAGCGGCAGGGCAGGGTGCTGATCGACTGGAGCCAGAACAACGGGTCCAAGACGACCATCGCGCCGTATTCGCTGCGCGGGCGGACCGAGCCGATCGTCGCCGCCCCCCGCACGTGGGAAGAGCTCGACGATCCCGAACTGCGGCACCTGCGCTTCGAGGACGTGCTCGAGCGCATGGAGCGCATCGGCGATCCGATGGCCTCCCTCGGCTACCACGCAGGAGGCCGCGAGGCCGAGGAGGGCCCGCTCTCCTCGTACATCGCGAAGCGCAGCGCGTCCAAGACTCCCGAACCGGTGCCCGGGAATCCGCTCGGGCGACCACCCCACACCGACCTCCCGATCTTCGTCATCCAGGAGCATCACGCCAGCCGCCTCCACTGGGACTTCCGGCTGGAGCACGACGGCGTGCTGGTCAGCTGGGCGGTCCCGCGCGGTGTGCCCCACTCGTACAAGCGCAACAACCTCGCCGTCATGACCGAGGACCACCCCATGGAGTACGCGACGTTCGAGGGCACGATCCCGGCCGGCGAGTACGGCGGAGGCACGGTGACGATCTGGGACGACGGCCGCTACGAGCTCGAGAAGTGGCGCGACGACGAGATCATCGCGACGCTCGAGGGCAGGCCGGGCGGTCCGCTCGGTCGTGTGCGCCTGGCCCTCATCCGCACCGAGGGCGAGGGCGAGAAGTCGTCGTGGCTCCTGCACCGCATGAAGACGGATGCCGCGGGCCACCCGCAGCCGGACGGCGACCCCGTCGAGCCCAGCGCGCAGGCGGACGAGCCCGCACGCACGCCGCCGCCGCCGCGCGCGCCCACCTCCGCGCCCGAGATGTCCTGGCCTCCCGCCGCCGACGCGCTGCGCCCCATGCTCGCGACGAACTCCACCGCGGCCCTGGCTGCCCAGGCGGCAGCGCGGTGGGGCGGGCCTGCGTGGGTCGAGGGGAAGTGGGACGGGATCCGCGCGGTCGGCGTGTGGGACGGCTCCCGCCTTCGCCTGTACGCCCGCAGCGGCAACGAGATCACCCACCGCTACCCCGAACTCACCGACGTCGAGGCGGGTCTCGGCGCCGAGACCGCGGTCGTGGACGGCGAGCTCGTCGCCCTCGAACCGGACGGACGCCCGAGCTTCCCGCTGCTGCAGACCCGCATGAACCTCGAGCGCCCGGGAGACATCGCACGCGAGGCGCGCCGCACCCCGGTCCGGTACTACCTGTTCGACGTCCTCGCCCATGACGGCCACGACCTCACCGGGCTTCCGCTCGACGAGCGCCGCGGCATCCTCGAGACCCTCTCCGTCGACGCGATCGGCGCCGTCACGGTTCCTCCCGTGTTCGACGACCTCGACGCGGCGCTCGAGAGCAGCGCGCAGCTGCGGCTCGAAGGCGTCATGGTCAAGGACCCGCACGCCCCCTACGTGCGCGGCGCGCGGACGGAGTCGTGGCTGAAGGTCAAGCACACCCGCACGCAGGAGGTCGTCATCGCCGGGATCCGACCCGGCAAGGGCGGGCGCAGCGGCACCTTCGGATCGCTCCTCGTCGGCATCCCCGACGACGAGGGGCTCCGCTACGCCGGACGAGTGGGCACGGGGTTCTCGGACCGCGCGCTCGCGTCGCTGCTGCGCACGCTGACGCCGCTGCGGACCGACGAGAACCCGATGATCGGCGTCCCCTCGCTCGACGCGCGCGATGCGCTCTGGGTGCGTCCCGAACTCGTCGCCGAGGTCGAGTACGGCGAGTTCACACCGGGCGGCATCCTGCGCCATCCGCGCTGGCGCGGCCTGCGACCGGACAAGCCTCCCGCGGACGTGCGGCGGGAGGACGCCGCGAGCACCCGCGCCTGACGCTACGCGTGGGCGTCGTGCTCGACGTGTCCGGCGGGCTCGAGCTGGAAGGTGGAGTGCTCGACGTCGAAGTGCTGGTCCAGGCACGACTGCAGCCGGCTGAGGATCGACGCGGCACGTCCGTCGGCCATCGCCGCGTCGTCCACGACGACGTGCGCCGAGAACACGGGCGCCCCGCGCGTGAGCTGCCACACGTGCACGTCGTGCACGTCGACCACGCCGGGCGTCTCCAGGATGTGCCGTCGGATGTCGCGCACCTGCGTCCCCTGCGGCACCGATTCCGACAGCACCGAGACCACCTCGCGCAGCAGCCCCACGGCGCGCGGCACGATCATCGCGGCGATGAGGAGCGAGGCGACGGCATCCGCCTGCACCCAGCCGGTCACGACGATGACGAGCGCTGCGACGATCACCGCCGCCGACCCGATGAGGTCTCCCAGAACCTCGAGGTACGCACCCCGCACGTTCATGCTCCGCCGCTGCGCCGCGCTGAGCAGCCACATCGCGACGGCATTGGCGGCGAGCCCCACGACCGCCACGACGAGCATGAGCGCGCCCGCGACCTCGACCTCGCCGGGGTCGATGAGCCGCTTCACGCCCTCGACCGCGATCCACACCGACAGGGCGATCAGCACGACCGCGTTGATCAGCGCACCGAACACCTCCGCGCGCTGGTATCCGAACGTGCGACGGTCGTTCGCCGGGCGGGCGGCGACGGATGCCGCGACCAGCGCGATCACGAGGCCCGCGGCATCCGTGAACATGTGCACCGCATCGGCGAGCAGCGCGAGCGAGCCGGACAGCACCGCACCGACGACCTGCACGACCATGACCGCACCCGTGAGGGCGAGCGAGATCGCGAGCAGCCGCCGGTTGCTCGCGCCTCGGATTCCTCCCTCGCGGGCGTGGTCGTGCATGATCCCAGGCTAGGCCCGTCGACCCGCGGCCGCGGGCGTGGACGGCAGTCGGGAATGAGTCTGATTCTCAGTCGCGACGCGTCACAGCCGCTCGAGCAGCGGGACGAGCTGCTCGAAGGCGCGGGCGCGGTGCGAGGCGGCGTTCTTCTCGGGAGCGGACCACTCTCCCACGGTCCGCTCGGCGTCCGCGGGCTGCCCGTCGGGGACGAACACGGGGTCGTAGCCGAACCCCCCGTCCCCCGCGGCACTCGTGGCGAGCCGGCCCGGCCAGACGCCCTCGACGACCTGCTCGCGTGACGCCTCGCCGGGGACGACGAGGGCGATCGTCGAGACGAACTGCGCCGTGCGATGGGGATCGCGGATGTCCGAGAGCTGATCGAGCAGCAGGCCACGGTTCGCGGCGGCGTCCTTGGCGTGTCCGGCCCAGTACGCGGAGAAGACGCCGGGCGCTCCGCCGAGGACGTCGACACAGATGCCGGAGTCGTCGGCCATCGCGGGAAGGCCCGTGTGCTCGGCCGCCGCCCGCGCCTTGATGAGGGCGTTCTCGGCGAAGGTGACACCGTCCTCCACGGGCTCGGGCCCGTCGTAGGCGATCACCGTGAGGTCGGGGCGGGTGCGCGCCACGATGTGCTGGAACTCCTCCACCTTGTGCGGGTTGTGGGTCGCGAGGACGATCGTGCGGGCGGCCTCGCTCTGCTCCCGGATCCCGGTCATGACGTCGCGTCGCCCTCCGCCGGAGCGAGCGCGGTGACCTGCTGCTCGCGCAGGGAGGCGCAGCCCGCGACGCCCAGATCGAGGAGCGCGTCGAGCTCGCGCTTGTCGAACGGTGCGCCTTCCGCCGTGCCCTGGACTTCGACGAACAGTCCGCGTCCCGTGACGACGACGTTCATGTCGGTCTCGGCCCGCACATCCTCGACGTACGCGAGATCGAGCAGCGGCACGCCGTCGACGATGCCGACCGACACCGCGGCGACCGAGTCGTGCAGCACCTCGGAGCGCTGGCCGATGAACTTCTTCCGGCGACCCCATTCGATCGCGTCCGCGAGCGCGACGTACGCGCCGGTGATCGCGGCGGTGCGCGTGCCGCCGTCCGCCTGGAGCACGTCGCAGTCGATGACGATCGTGTTCTCGCCGAGCGCCTTCGTGTCCACCACGGCACGGAGCGCGCGCCCGATGAGCCGGGAGATCTCGTGCGTGCGCCCGCCGATCTTGCCCTTGACGCTCTCGCGGTCGTTGCGGCTGTTGGTCGCCCGCGGGAGCATCGCATATTCAGCGGTGACCCAGCCCTTGCCCTTGCCGGTCAGCCAACGCGGAACACCGTTCGTGAAGGAGGCGGTGCACAGCACCTTCGTGCCCCCGAACGAGATGAGCGCCGACCCCTCGGCCTGGCTGCTCCAGCCCCGTTCGATGGTGACGGGGCGCAGCTGGTCGGCGGATCGGCCGTCGGCGCGGACGAGATCGGTCATTCAGGGCTCCTCGGTGCGTGTCGGGTGTTCGGGGTTCAGCTGTGGCGGCCCGGGAGGTCGATGGCGCCGGTCTGGACGAGCCGGACGTCGCTCACCTCGCGTCCCATCAGGCGGTGGGCGAGGCGCAGGAAGTCGTCGGCGGAGTCGCCCGTGGCCTCGTAGACATGGCGGGGCGCGGCATCCGCCCCCGCCAGCAGGTCGCGGGAGACGAGCTGCCGGTAGACGTCCTTCGCCGTCTCGGTGTCGCTCGAGACCAGCGAGACCTCCGGGCCCATGACGTAACTGATCGCGCCCTCGAGGAACGGGTAGTGCGTGCACCCCAGCACGAGCGTGTCCACGCCGGCGTGCCGCAGGGGCGCGAGATACTCCTCGGCCACGGCGAGCACTTCGGGCGTGTCGGTCACGCCGGCTTCGACGAACTCGACGAACCGCGGGCAGGCCTGCGCGAACACGGTCAAGCGCTCGTTCACCTCGAGCATGTCCTGATAGGCGCCCGACGAGATCGTCCCGGCCGTGCCGATGACGCCGATGCGGCCGTTGCGGGTCGT
Organism: Microbacterium insulae; assembly: GCF_042677065.1. Classification (NCBI taxonomy): domain Bacteria; kingdom Bacillati; phylum Actinomycetota; class Actinomycetes; order Micrococcales; family Microbacteriaceae; genus Microbacterium; species Microbacterium insulae. The sequence goes on from NZ_JBHTII010000002.1 coordinate 718,649, forward strand.
CGACATCGCGGTCCGCACGGCGGGGCCGATCACCTCGACGACGGGCACGTCATAGCGCTCCCGCGCGTCGCGCAGCACGGCCGCAGAGGCGGTGTTGCAGGCGATCACGAGCATCTTCACACCCTCGTCGACGAGGGTGTCGAGGATCTCGAGGGAGTACCGGCGCACGTCGGCGATGGGCTTCGGGCCGTACGGCGAGTGCGCCGTGTCGCCGATGTAGAGGATGGTCTCGCGCGGCAGCTGGGCCGAGACGGCGCGAGCGACGGTGAGCCCGCCGACACCGGAGTCGAAGATTCCGATGGGAGCGTCGTTCACGATCGACCAGCCTACGCCAGTGATCACTAGGCTGACCCGCATGGGCGAGTCTCCGAGCACGGCACTGCACACGGATCGCTACGAGCTCACCATGCTCGACGCCGCGCTGCGGGACGGCACCGCCGAGCGCCGCTGCGTCTTCGAGCTCTTCGGCCGCCGCCTGTCGGGCGGCCGGCGCTTCGGCGTGGTCGCCGGGACCGGTCGGCTGCTCGGACTCATCCGGGACTTCCGCTTCGGGCATGAGGAGCTGCGCTGGCTCCGAGACGAGAAGGTGGTGGATGCCGCGACCCTCGACTACCTCGAGGAGTACCGCTTCACCGGATCGATCACCGGGTACCGCGAGGGCGAGCTGTACTTCCCCGGCTCCCCCATCCTGACCGTGGAGGGCACGTTCGCCGAGGCCGTCGTCCTCGAGACGCTCGCCCTCAGCGTGCTCAACCACGACTCGGCCGTGGCCACCGCCGCCGCGCGCATGAGCGTCGCCGCGGGCGACCGCCCGCTCGCCGAGATGGGTTCGCGCCGCGCGGGCGAGGCCTCCGCGATCGCCGCGGCACGGGCCGCCTACATCGCCGGATTCGCGGCGACGAGCAACCTCGAGGCGGGGCGCCGTTGGGGCATCCCCACGATGGGCACCGCCGCGCACGCGTGGACGCTGCTCCACGACACGGAGGAGAAGGCGTTCCGCTCGCAGGTCGAGGCTCTGGGGACCGGGACGACCCTCCTCGTGGACACCTACGACACGCGCGCGGGAGTCGAGACCGCCATCCGTGTCGCGGGGACCGGCCTGGGAGGCGTGCGCATCGACTCCGGAGACCTCCCCATCGTCGCCGGCGAGGTGCGCGCACAGCTGGACGAGCTCGGCGCGACGCAGACGAGGATCACCGTCACCAGCGACCTCGACGAGTACGCGATCGCGGCGCTCGCGGCATCCCCCGTCGACTCCTACGGCGTCGGCACCTCAGTGGTCACCGGCTCGGGAACCCCCACCGCCGGAATGGTCTACAAGCTCGTCGCACGGCAGGACGACGCCGGCGGCTGGGTGGGGGTGGCCAAGGCCTCGGCCGAGAAGGGGTCGAAGGGCGGGCGCAAAGCCGCGTTCCGCACACTCGACCGGGGAACGGCCACGAGCGAGCTCATCGTGGTGTCCGACGGCTTCGAAGCCGTCGACACCGCGGCATCCCATCCCGACGCGCGAGCGCTGCAGGTGCTGCTCGTGACCGACGGAGAGCCGGATGCCGCGTTCGAAGGGCCCGCGGGGGTGCAGGCGGCGCGCGAGCACCACGCGTACGCCCGTGAGGAGCTGCCCGTGCGCGCGCTCGCGCTCAGCAAGTCCGATCCCGCCATCCCGACCGTCTATCGCGAGGCGGACGAGCGGTCAGCCGGCCAGTGAGTCGTAGATCTCTTTGCAGGTCGGGCACACCGGGAACTTCTCCGGGTCTCGACCGGGCGTCCACTTCTTGCCGCACAGGGCACGGACCGGCTTGCCGGTGAGCGCCGACTCGAGGATCTTGTCCTTCTTCACGTAGTGCGCGAAACGCTCGTGGTCGCCGGGCTCGATGCTCTCTTCGCGGATGAGCTCTTCGAGCTCTCGATCGAGGGTGGCCAGGCCGCCCTGATCCGGGCCTTCGAGAGGGGTGCTCATGGAGAGCCAGTGTAGCCCGCCACGGCCCGGCAGGGTCGGGGTCTCACGTCGACTCCGCGAACTCCATCAGGCGTCCGCCACGACGCGAGAAGATCATCGATCCCGCGGCCACCCCGATCAGCAGCACGCCGAGTCCGGCGGACAGTCCCGCCCACAGCGCGGGCGTCGCGGCGTCGATGTCGACGGTGAGCGCGATCCACGCGCACCACAGCGCCGGCGCGCTGACGGCAACGGCGCCGAGCATGACGAGACCCTGCGAGAGCGCCCCGCTGGACCCCGTGCGCTGGGGCTGCTGGAAGGGGCTCTCCCCCGGCCGCGACACGGCGTAGGGCGCGAGCACGGACGAGACGCTGGACAGGCCCAGCCCGCCGAAGAACAGCGCCGCACACACGCCGACCATCGCCGGGAGCAGCGCCCAGCGACCGTGGAGGGAGACGGCGATCGGGATGGCGATCGCGAGGAGCGGGACTCCGACGAGGAGGACCGGCACCAGCCGGCCGACGCGATCCGAGACTCCCCTCATGCCGCTCGCGAGGTGCATCCACACCGCCGTGGAGTCGTACGCCAGATCGTTGTGCGGCAGCCACCCCAGCAGCAGGGCGGCGAACGGCACCGGCACCAGGGCCGCCACCTCGAGAGGCACGCCGGCCACGACGAGAGGGACCACGGTCAGGACCGCGGCGACGGGGATGACGAGGACGTTCACGACATAGCGGCGGTCGCGGAACCAGTAGACGAGGCTTCGCGCGGCCACGGCGCCGCCCGGTGTGCCGGGGGCGACGGCGAACCAGCCGAGTCCCGATCGCTCCCGCACCGACGCGGGCCGCTCGGTCGTCGTGAGCAGGCGCCGGACCACCCAGATCCAGATCAGTGCCAGCAGACCGACGGTCGCGACGGCGACGAAGAGGGACAGTCCCGCCGAGTCCTCCCCCGCGGCGAGGAGGCCGGGGAACCCCCACGCCGCTCCGAGCGGGGTCAGGGCGAGCGCGGCGACCGCCTCGGCGAGCTGGGTGGGCACGGCGCCGGACCACTCGAGCGAGGCGAGGAAGACGCCGACCGGGACCACCACGATGACGATCGCGAGCAGGAAGAGGCCGGACAGTTCCCGCGAGCGGCGCTCTCGCAGGAAGAGCGAGGCGACCGCCATGCACACGCGGGCGAGCAGGGTGCAGGTGAGGACCCCCAGGAGCACACTCGCGGCCGCCGCGGGCCACGTCACTCCGTGCTCGCCCCACACGAGGGCCGCCGTGACGGAGATCGCGAGCAGGGCGAAGATCGGGACGCTGATCAGTCCCGCCACCGCGAGCACCGCCGTCAGGGGGAGGCGAGGAAGGGCGAGAACCGCGAACCGGCGCGGATCGAGCGGATCGTCGGCCGCGCCGATGAGCGGGGCGAGGGCGAACCCGAGGGTCAACGCGGCTCCGCCGAGCACCGTCACGGCGAGCACCACGGAGGTCTCGGCATCCGCCAGCGTCAGGAGCGCCCAGCATGCCGTCGCCGTGGCGGCGACGACGGCGACGAGGGCGAGCGCCGAGCGCACCACCTGTCGACGATCACCGCGGAGAGCACCGAACAGCAGTGCGATCCTCAGTCGGAGAACGTGTGCAGCCACTCGAGGCCCTCCACGTCACTGAGCCCGCCGGCGAGTTCGATGAAGCGCTGCTCGAGGCTCAGCTCCCCGCGCACCTCATCGACTGTGCCCTCGGCGAGGACCTGGCCGGCGACGATGACCGCGACGCGCGAACACACGCGCTCCACGAGCTCCATCCCGTGGCTCGACAGGATCACGGTGCCTCCGTGCGCCACGTACGTGGAGAGGATGTCGAGGATGATCGCGCTCGAGACCGGATCGACCGCCTCGAACGGCTCGTCGAGCACCAGTACGCGCGGCGAGTGGATCAGCGCCCCGGCGAGCATGATCTTCTTCACCATGCCCGCGGAGTAGTCCGAGACGACGCGGCCGAGGGCGTCGCCGAGGTCGAAGGCGCGCGCGAGATCCGCGGTGCGGCTCTCGACGACGGCAGGCGCGAGTCCGCGCAGCACGCCGTAGTAGTAGAGCAGCTGACGCCCCGTGAGACGGTCGAACGTGCGCAGGCGGTCGGGCAGCACGCCCATGAGCCGCTTCGCGGCGACCGGATCGGATGCCGCATCCACCTGTCCGACGCGGATCGACCCCCGGTCGGGTTCGAGGAGCCCGGCGATCATCGACAGCGTGGTGGTCTTGCCCGCACCGTTCGGGCCGACCAGTCCGTAGAAAATGCCCGCCGGCACCGTGAGATCGATGCCGTCGACGGCGATCGCGTCTCCGAAGCGCTTGGACACGCCGCGAAGGGAGAGAGCATCGCCCTCGAGCGCGGGAGCGGCGGCCACGATCAGGTCGGGGGCGGGCTCGGGCTCGAGCTCGCGGATCGGTGCGGGCTCGACGCCCGGGGGCTCGGGCTCGGGCTCGACGACCGGAGGCTCGGGCTCGGGCTCGACTTCGGGCGTCGCGGCCGGTGGTTCGGGGAGGGGAGGCCGGGGCGGGATGACGATGTCCGCGGCCGCGCGTTCCGCCGTCTGAAGGTCGGAAAGGCGGGTTTCCGGTTCCGGCGCGGGGGTTTTGGATCGGGGCTTCGGCCTCGACGCCGCGTCGGACTTGGACGGGGTGGTGGTCGCGGACTTCTTCCGGGGAGCCTTGCGCGCGGGCGTTCCGGCGGCGCCCGTGGGGGTCTCGCGCGGGGCGTCCGTATCACTCGGAGCCGGGCTCGTCGACAGCGCCACGACGGACGCATCCTCGTGACTTTCCGGCTCTTCCGGATCGATGTCGTTCGGCACCGGGAGGGAGGCTGTCACCGATCCAACGTATCAAGCCCCCGGACCGCCCGGGCACAGGGGACACCCCGTCCCAACATCGCCGCATGTCACGAAACGGCAACGGCGGCCCAGCATCCTGCGCGTTCCCAGGTGCCCTCGCTACCATGTACGCGGCACGAAGGGGTGTCGAGTCGGTGAACCGACAGTGAATCACGCACCTCAGGAGCAGACCTTGACCCTTCAGACCGTCATTCTCGCAGCCGGAATGGGCTCGCGGCTCGGCCGGAGTCTCCCCAAGCCGTTGACCGAACTCGGCGACGGTCGCAGCATCATGCAGCAGCAGCACGACAACATCCGGGCGGCCTTCGGCGACGACGCGAAGATCACCACCGTCGTCGGCTATCGCGCCGAGACGATCGTCGAGGCATTCCCGACGGTCGATTACGTGTACAACGACCGGTACGACCAGACCAACACCTCCAAGAGCCTGCTGCGCGCACTCGCGAAGACCGGCAAGGGCGGCGTGCTGTGGATGAACGGCGACGTCGTCTTCGACCCGCGCGTGCTCGGCCGCGCGATCGATCTCATCGAGCGCGACCAGTCATTCGTGACGGTCAACACCTCGAAGGTGAGCGACGAAGAGGTCAAGTACACCGTCGGCGGCGACGGATTCATCCGCGAGCTGTCGAAGACCGTCGTCGGCGGCGCCGGCGAGGCGGTGGGCATCAACTTCATCTCCAGCCGCGACAAGAAGGCGTTCGTCCGGCAGCTCGGCCGCGTCGATGACCAGGACTACTTCGAGCGCGGACTCGAGCTCGCGATCGCCGAAGACGGCGTGCGGATCGCACCGCTGGACATCTCCGACCTGTACGCGGTCGAGGTGGACTTCGCTGAGGACCTCGAGAGGGCTAACCTCTTCGTCTGACCCTCGGCGATCATCCTGTCAACCCGGGGCGTGCGTCCAGGTCGATCCGCATAGGATCGCCCGATGAGCGAGAAGGTGCACCGCATCCACTCCCTGCCGGGCGACTCCCCCTGGCAGGGCGGACTCCCGCCCGCGGGGTCCGAGGAGCATCCCCGCACGATCCGCGCGCTGGACCGCGTGCTCGCGATCCAGCGCCCCGTCGTACTCGCGCACCTGCGCAGCATCCGTCTGCGGCACCCGGATGCCTCGTCCGCGGACATCGTCCGGATCCTCGAGCGTCGCTACCTCGCCGCCGTCACGACCGGCGGCGCCGCTGTCGGTGCAACCGCCGTCGTCCCCGGCATCGGGACCGGGGTCACGCTCGCCCTCAGCGGCGTCGAGACCGTGGGATTCCTCGAGGCCACGACCCTGTTCGCCCAGTCCGTCGCAGAGGTGCACGGCATCCCTGTCGCCGACCCCGATCGCGCTCGCGCGCTCGTGCTGACGCTCATGCTCGGCAAGGAGGGGGTCGACCTCGTGTCCCAGCTCGCCGGCCAGGCGATGGGGAGGGGACCAGCGCGCGACCGTTACTGGGGCGAGCTCGTCACCAAGACGATCCCCCGCGCGGCCATGGGGCCGATCGTCGATCGCCTGAAGACGACCTTCATCCACCAGTTCGCGGCCCGCGGCGGCGCATCGTGGATCGGCAAGGCCCTGCCGTTCGGCATCGGTGCGGCGATCGGCGGCGCGGGCAACAACATCCTTGGCCGCCGCGTGCTGGTCACCTCGAGACGGGCGTTCGGAGCGCCGCCCGTCCTTCTTCCTCCCGACCTGGAGCCCCGCCCGGGTACCCTGCGCCTCGAGCACGCCGCCACCCGCACGATCCGGCGCGCCGGCAGCGCGATCGCCGGCGGCGTCGCGCGGGGCGCTTCGACCGTGGGCGGAGCCGCGCGGCGCGTCGGCCGCCGCAAGGAGCTGTCGTCGCCCGAACGTCCCGGCCGAGACGTCGACGCCGAACACGACATCCCCGAGGACGACATCGGCGACGACTGACCCGTCGCCGCTGCCGCAACGTATCAGCCGCGCCCACCGCGTCCTCTCTGGTGCCGGGAGGGGCGGCGGGAGTACTCTCGCCGCGGGGAGAGAGACGAGGGCTCATGCCCACCGACGAGGGCGACGGCAATCCGCGGGAGTTCTCTGCGGTTCCGCCTGAGCCAGAGCTCGAGCCAGACGCGCCCAAGCCCATGGCCCAAGGCGAGACGCCCGCGTCCGATGCGTCATCCTCACCACCGGCGTTCTCGCTGCCCGGCATGCCGCGCACGGTGTCGCTCGTGACCGACTCGGTCATCACACGCCCGCTCGCCGAGCGGATGGCATCGGCCACCGCCGACGAGCTCATCGGGATCGTCGTCGAGCTCCGCACCGACAGCGGGCTGCCGCTGGACACCGCCGTCGCCGAACTGACGGTCGGAGTCGTCTTCGCGGTGTCCCACTCCGCCGGGGGGAAGACGCGGGCGAAGGACCCCGAACTCGTCCGCGCGACGGGAGGCTACGTCTTCGCCGCGCTGACTGCCACCGAGATCCTGCGGCTGGTGGGGTGGGACGGCGACAAAGGCGCACGCCCCGCCGGCGGCCGCCAGGAGGCCAAGACCGCGCCCCGGAGCCTGATCAACCGCGTCTGGCCGAACTTCGAGGTCAGCGCGACCATCCACCGCTCCGTCATCACGACCAAGTGCGACGCGGCGGTGCGAGCGTTCGACGCGACCGGTGACGGCATCGTGTGGGCGGTGCTCGACACCGGGATCGACGCCGGCCACAAGCACTTCGCGACGCACCGAACGCTCGATCTTCCGGCCGGTCTCGCGCCTCGTTCCTTCGTCCGCGGAACGGACGACGACGCCGCGGTGCGCGACCCCAACGGTCACGGCACGCACGTGGCGGGGATCATCGCCGGGGGGCAGACCGCCACCGCACGCAAGCCGATCGCCGCGGCGACCTGGTACCGCACGGCGGAGGGGGCGACCGGCGTGGAGCGGGTGCCGCTCGAGCGCATCAGCGGCATGGCTCCCGAGACCAAGATCCTGCCCATCAAGGTCCTCGCCGATGATCGGACCGGCGACCTCGAGGCCCTGCTCAAGGCGCTCGAGCACATCCAGGAGCTCAACCGCTGGGGCCGCGAGCTCAACGTGCACGGCGTCAACCTGTCGCTCGGGTACGCCTTCGACCCGTCGTGGTTCGCGACCGGCCTCTCCCCCGTGTGCCGCGAGGTCGACCGGCTCGTCGCGAACGGCGTGTGCGTGGTCGTCTCGGCCGGGAACACCGGATACGGCGCAGCGCTGGACACCCTCCGCCGAGAGATGCGGCTGGGGTTCGGCATGACGATCAACGACCCCGGGAACGCCGAACGCGCGATCACCGTGGGCTCGACATCCCTCAAGCCCTACTCCACGGGGGTGTCGTACTTCTCGTCGAAGGGACCCACCGGCGACGGCCGGCGCAAGCCCGACCTCGTGGCGCCCGGCGAGCGTGTCGTGAGCGCGGGAGCCGGCGAGCTCCTCGACAAGGCGCGCGCAACGGTGCAGCTGAAGCCGGGCGAGAAGGCGGCCGACATCACGTACGTCGAGGACTCGGGCACGTCGATGTCCGCGCCGCACGTGTCGGGCGTCGCGGCGGCGTTCCTCTCGGTCCATCGCGAGTTCATCGGCAAGCCCGATGATGTCAAGCGCGTGCTCATGGACTCGGCCAGTGATCTCGGTCGCGACCCGGCCTTCCAGGGCCGAGGCCTCGTCGACGCGATGCGTGCCATCCAGAGCGTGTGATCGCGCGCACGAGCGGAAGGAATGAGGACATGAAGCTCCCCTACACCGAGGTCGAGTTCGACGCGAAGGGCGGATACGTCGACCCGGAGCAGATCGACGAGGCCGAGAAGCTCCTCGACGACAAACGCCCGACGGACGTCATCGTCGTGGCGCACGGCTGGAACAACACCGCCGGCCAGGCGCGCGAGCTGTACGAGCGACTCGTGGACTCGATCGTCGCGGTGCGCCCCCGGGTACCGGGCGCCGCGAGTCGGCGGTTGGCCGTCGTCGGGGTGCTCTGGCCGTCGATCCAGTGGGCGCCGGTCGAGAACGACGGCGCGGGAGCCGGTATCGGGGACGAACTCGCCGCCCTCGAGGCCGAGATCGCGGAGCGCGTCGACGACGCCGGCACCCGAGAGCGGCTGCTCGCCCTCGCACCCCGCCTCGACACCTCATCCGAGGCGCAGGAGGAGTTCGTGGCACTGCTGCGCACCACGCTCCCCCAGGCGTCCGAGGGCGAAGACGGAGGAGGGTTCGAGGCACTCACCAAGGCACCCGCGGCGGAGGTGATGGCCGCCGCCCGCGGAGGCGGCGCCCTGGAGGGGGCTCCCGCCGCCGCCGGGGGCGCGGCATCCCTCGATCCCGCCGGGCTCGAGCCCCTGCCGGCGGGCGGTGGCGCCGGCTTCTTCGACAGCATCGTCGGGGCGGCTCGCAACCTGGTGAACGTCGCGACGTACTACACGATGAAGGAGCGTGCGGGAACCGTCGGAACCAAGGGCATCGCGGATCTCCTCGACCGGCTCCACGCCCACTCCGGCGACACCCGCCTCCACCTGGTCGGCCACTCGTTCGGAGGACGGGCGATGACGGCGGCGACGGTCGCCACCTCTGCCCCCGTCTCTTCGCTGTCGCTCCTGCAGGCGGCCTACAGCCACTTCGGCATGGCGGAAGGCTGGGACGGCGCGCGCAAGAACGGCCTGTTCGTCACGGCGCCCGGCAAGGTGCACGGTCCGATCATCATCACCCACACGCGCAACGACAAGGCGGTGGGGATCGCCTACCCGATCGCGTCCCGGCTGGCCCGGCAGATCGGCGTGGGCCTCGGCGACGAGAACGATCCGTACGGCGGGATCGGCCGCAACGGAGCTCTCAAGACGCCCGGCGGCGCGGCCGGCAAGCTCCTCGACGTCGGCGGCACCTACGCCTTCGCGGAGCACGACGTGTGGTCTCTCGACGCGGATGCCTTCATCACGGGACACGGGGACGTGACCGGCCGGCAGGTCGGCTACGCCGTCCTCTCGGCCGTGACGAGCACCTGAACCGGATCCGGCGGACACGGACCCTCTGATCGACACGCCGCCGCGCGCGGGAATACGCTCAGTCCCATGGACAGCACTCTCGCGTGCCTGGCGGCGTGGATGCCCCGGCAGCGGTGGTACGCCGCGAAGGGGCGCCCGCCGAGCCTGCGCCTGGTCTCGTGGTGGGATCTGCCGCCCGCGAGCGCCGCGGACGCCGGGGCGCGCATCCGGACATACCTCGTCGCGGACGAGGGCGCCCTCCCCGTCGTGCTGTACCAGCTGCCCGTCGTCTCCCGGGCCACCGAGACCGTCGATGCGCACCCCGACCACGTGATCGGCAGCCCCGAACCCGGCACGACGTTCATCGACGGACCGCACGACCCCGCCTACGCCCGCGCGCTCTACGATCTGGTCACCGTCGGCGGGAGCGGAGAGGGCCCGCGGACGGTCGCGACCGGGCATCCGCGCCGTCCCGGGCACACCGCCGGCACTCCGACGGCGAGCGTCATGAGCGGCGAGCAGTCCAACACATCCCTCATCTACCGGTCGAGCGGGATGCCCGTGATCTGCAAGGTGTACCGCCAGCTGCAGGCCGGCCTCAATCCCGACATCGAGCTCCCCACCGCCCTCGCCGAGGCGGGCTCGGTGCATGTGCCGCGCGCCGTCGGCTGGGTGGAGGGCACGTGGCCCGACCTCGCCACCGCCCGCGGCAGCGTCAGCGGATCCCTGGCTTCGGCCCAGGAGTTCCTCCCCGACGTCGAGGACGCCTGGCGCGTCGCGCTCCACGCCGCGGCACGGGGCGACGACTTCCGCGACTCGGCACGCGCCCTCGGAGCCGCGACCGCCGAGGTGCACGTGTCGCTCGCGGAGCTGTTCCCCACCCGGCCGACGTCGGCCGACGACCGCCGGGCGACCGTCGGCACGTGGCAGCGGCGTCTCACCATCGCGATCGCCGAGGTCCCGGAGATCGCGGAGCGCCGCGAAGCCATCGAGAGCGTGTACGCGCGGGCTGCGACGGCACCGTGGCCGGAGCAGCAGCGGATCCACGGCGACTACCACCTCGGCCAGGTGCTCCACGTGCCCGGCCGCGGGTGGGTGCTCCTGGACTTCGAAGGAGAGCCGCTGCGCCCGATGGCGGAGCGCACGAGCGCGGATCTCGCGCTGCGCGACGTGGCCGGCATGCTGCGGTCATTCGACTACGTCGCCGGGTCCATCCGACTGGACGATCCGCAGCGCTCGCCCGAGGCCGCACGAGACTGGGCCCGTTCCGCGCGCGAGGGCTTCCTCGAGGGATACGCCCTGGCCTCCGGCGCGGACCTGCGCAGCGAGGAGTCGGTCCTGGCGGCGCTCGAGCTCGACAAGGCCGTGTACGAGGCCATCTACGAGGCAAGGAACCGTCCCACGTGGGTCACGATCCCGCTGCGCGCGATCGCACGGCTCGTCGAGCGGCCGGCACCGGTCGCGTGACCGCGCGCCGTCAGGCGTCGTCGTCGAGCTCGGCCTCGTCGCCCTCGTCCGGGTCGTCCTCGTCGGACGACAGCGCGTACCACCGCCCCCACTCGTCCATGAGATGCCCGATGGCGGCGTGGAACCGGTTCGTGGCGGCGCCGGGCGAGGTGTCTCCGAAGTAGTGGCGCACCCAGTGCTCGAGGCGCGCAACCGCCTCGGGGTCGCCGAGGACGCGATCCGTCTCGGCGATGACGGATGCCGCGGCCGAGGCATCCAGCCACTCGCACGCCGAGAGGTAGCCGTGGGTGTCGATGGCGGCGGCCGGGTCGACGGGGCGGGTGACCAGCAGCGGCTTGTCGGCCGCGAGCCGGTCGTAGACCATCGCCGAGATGTCGACGACGGCCACGTCGGCGGCCGAGAGCTGCCACCCGAGGTCGGGCCCGTCGTCGTGAACGTGCCCCGCGGCAGGATCGGCCGCGTTCGCGGCGGCGATCGCGGCGACGATCCGGCGGTTCGCCGCGCCGTAGGCGGGATCGACCACGCCCGACCGCGGATGCGGGCGGTAGATCAGGCGGTGCCGCGGGGACGAGAGCACGGCAGCCGCCAGTGCCTCGCCGTGCGACGCGATCGAGCCGTAGTGGGCGGACGGGCGGTCGCCCTCCCACGTCGGGGCGTAGAGGACGACGATGCGGTCGTCGGGCGTGTACGGCAGCGAGCCCGAGTAGTGGTCGGCCTGCGGACGGCCGATCGCGATGGCGCGGCGGTCGACGTCGTAGTCCCACAGCACCCGCGAGAGCCGCTCGCGCGCGGCATCCCCCGCGATGAAGGCGAAGTCGTACGCCTTGTACTGATTGGTGGTCATGTACATCTTGTCGGACTCGCCGTGGTTGATGAAGACGTGCCAGCGACGCCCGTACCGGAACATCTGGAAGTTGCGGGTGTTCTGGTTGACGTAGAGCACCACGCGGATGTCCTGCTCGGCGAGAAAGGCCTCGAGGTCGCGCACGGTCGGGACGAACGCCACGGGCGGCGAATCCTCCGCGAGCAGAGCCCTCGCGCCGGTCGCGGAGCGGCTGAGCACGACGACGGGCCACGTCCGCGCGAGGTCCGCGAGCGGCTTGTACCACTGCCGCATCTGGTACATGTTCACGTTTCCGTCGGCGAAGTAGACGGCAACGCGGTAGTGGAAGCGTGGATGCTGCGGCCGGCCGGCGAGGGAGCGCCGGACATCGATGACGGCGCGGCGATTCTTCACCGCCTTGCGGACCAGTGCGACCGCCTTCTTGCCATCCGAGACCAGACCCACGCCTCCAGACTACCCAGGCGACACATGACATGATCGACGCGTGCAGGTCGATGAACGTGGGCGCCGTGATGCGCCGGACGTCCCTCCCGGGGCCGGCGTGACGTATGTCATGCCCGTCCTCAACGAGGCCGACTATCTCCAACGCGCCGTCGAGACCGTGATGGCGCAGGACGTGGACGGGCCGTTCGAGCTCATCATCGCCCTTGCCCCGTCCACGGACGGCACGACCGCACTCGCCCGCCGGCTCGCGGACGCCGACCCCCGCATCGTCCTCGTCGACAATCCCCGCGCCGACATCCCGGTCGGTCTGAATCTCGCCATCCGCGCCGGCCGGTTCCCGACGATCGTCCGCGTCGACGCCCACTCCGAGCTCGAGCCCGACTACACCCGCCGCGCACTGGAGACCCTCCGGCGGGTGCGCGCGGCCAACGTCGGCGGGGTGATGCGCGCCGACGGCCGCACACCGTTCCAGCGGGCCGTCGCGCGCGCGTACAACTCGCCGATCGGCCTCGGCGGCGGCGCCTACCACGGGGGCACCGAGGAGGGCGAAGCCGAATCGGCGTACCTCGGTGTGATCCGCCGTGCCGCCCTCGATGAGGTCGGCCTGTTCGACGAGTCGATCCGGCGGGGCGAGGACTGGGAGCTGAACCTGCGGATCCGCCGCGCCGGCTACCGCGTGTGGTTCGACCCGGCGCTGTCGGTGACGTACTGGCCGCGCGAGAGCTGGCCGCGCCTGGCCCGGCAGTTCTCGGCCACCGGTCGGTGGCGGGGAGAACTGGTTCGACGATTCGGGCGCGGCAACTCGCTGCGCTTCTTCGCACCTCCGCTCCTCGTGCTCGACATCTTCGTGGCCGCGGTCGTGGCCGTGCTCCAGCTGAGCGGCGTCCTGGGCGGCTGGTGGTCGGTGGCGGCCTCCCTCGTCTACCTGCCGGTGGCGGCTTACGCCGTCGTCATCGTCGGGGTGTCGCTCGGACCCGGCGGAGGCCGCGGATGGCGCGACAAGCTCTGGACGGCCGCCGTGCTGCCGACCATGCATCTCGCGTGGGGCTGGGGCTTCCTCGTCGGCGTGGTGCGCGGGGCGCACGACACCGTGGACACGTCGCGCCTCGGAGCCCGCAACACCCCGCTCCCCTGAGCCGCGTCCGCGGCCGCTCCTCACCCCGCGTCGACGAAACCCTGATCGAGGATGCGCGCGACGACCCGCTCGGCGGCGTGGCCGTCGTCCCGGGCGTTGAATGCGGCGCGCCAGGTCCGGTATCGCTCGTCGTAGTCGGAGGGCGGATCGGCGAGCGCGGCGACGAGCTCGTCCTGCGAGCGCACCACGGGTCCGGGTGCGCGCGCCACGAGGTCGAAGTAGAAGCCCCGCAGCTGACCGCGGTAGTGCTCCATGTCGGGCACCAGGAAGTACATCGGCTTCCCGGTGACGGAGAAGTCGAACATCACCGACGAGTAGTCCGTGACGAGTGCGTCCGCGGCCAGCAGCAGGAGCGAGGTGTCGGGGAACCCCGTGACGTCGATCACGCGCGGGCCTTCGGCATCCCTCCCCTCTCGCAGGGTGCGGGAGTGGCCGCGCACCAGCACGACCGCGTCGGCGGCGTCGGCCAGGGCCACGGGATCGACGAAGTCGACGATCTCGGAGCGGTCGTCGCGCCACGTCGGCGCGTACAGCAGCACCCGCTCGCCGGGGCGGATGCCGAGGGCCGCGCGCGTGGCGCCGCCGTCGCCGGTGACGAGCACATCGTTTCGGGGGTAGCCCTCGACCCACACGGGCCGGGAACCGAAGGCGTAGGCCTTGCGCAGGATGCCGGCGGCATACGGATTCTGCGCCAGCAGCACGTTCCACCGACGCGACTCCCGGAAGACCGCCGCCATGCGCCGCGGGTCGAATCCCGGGCGGTGCAACGCCAGCCGCTTGAGCGGCGTCCCGTGCCATGTCTGGAGCACGACCTGCCCGTTCCGGCGCGAGAACCGCCGTCGCAGCCAGTCGTTGACCACGAGGAGTCTGGCCGAGCCCCGCGCGCGCCACCACTCGGGGCTGCCCTCGACGATCGCGATGGCCCCGTCGGGCACCGCGACCGAGAGATCCACGACGCTCCAGTAGCGCGTGACGCCCGGCGCACGGCGGGCGAGTTCGCGATCGATCGCCAGCGGGTTGCAGCTGGCGTTGCGACCGTAGAAGCTCTCGAAGAACACGGCGTTCTCGGCGTTCGTGGAGCGGTGGGCGTAACGGCGCTCGAGCGCGTCCTGTCCCTCGCCCGAGTCGTACGCAGGATCGATCGGCGGCCCGACCCGCAGGGACCAGCCGGCGAGCTCTGCGCGCAGCGTGCCGAGCTGAGTCAGGGGCAGGTCGGGTGGCGCCGCGACCTCGCCCCCCTCGGCGCCGACGGCCTGCAGCGCATAGTCGCCGGCCGGCAGCGGCAGCTCCGGCCCACCCCAGCGCGCGGCCCGGAGCGGCACAACGGCCTTCCAGGTCTTTCCGCGACCGGTGAGCGCCGCGGCGACCCGTGCGCGCCGACCGACGAGCTCGATCGAGACCGGCCGGGGACCCGTGCCGGACAGGAGCAGGGCCGCACCGCCGTCCGAGGTGAAGCGTGCGTCGGTCATCGCGGTCCTCTCCCGGCGGCGTCGGCCGCACGCGTCGATCCCGCCAGAATCGCACGGTAAACGCGTCGCGCGCTGCCGCCGTCCCGGAATCGGTGCACTCTCGCGCTCAGTGCTCGCGCCGCATCGAGCCGGCGCGCGCGCTCCGCCTCGTCATCGAGGACCGCGTCCAGCTGCGCGAGCGCCTCACGCCAGCCGGTGGCCCAGTCCGTTCCCGCCACATCGGCATAGCGGCCGTAGAAGCCGCGGCGCCGGGCGTACTCGTCGACGTCCGGTGCGAGGTACACCACGGGGAGCGGCACGAGTGCCGAGTCGTACGCGAGCGACGAGTAGTCGGTCACGAGGACGTCGACGCCGGGGAGGAGCGGCGTGACGTCGGCGACCAGATCGCGTCCGAGCGGCCGCACGCGCTCGCTCGGACGCGGCGGGACGTACTCGCCGGCACCGAGGGGATGCGAGCGCACGAGGAGCACGGCATCCAGCCGCTCGAGAGCCTCGAGGATCCCCTCCCACTCGTCGCGGGACGGCACCGCCGGATCGGGGGCTCCGTCGCGCCACGTCGGCGCATACAGCACGAGGCGGGCGTCGGCCCCGAGCTCGCCGACCGCGCGCGAGATCTCCGCGCGGGCGAGCGTGCGACGGTCCTCCGCGCTGCCCCGCGACAGAACGTCCACGCGGGGCTCTCCCGTGACGGGAACCCGGTGATGGGGAAGCGAGAAGGCCGACTCGAGCCGCCCGCGGACGGCGTGCGATGCCGCCGGGACGATGTCGATGCGCCGGGCCGCGCCGCGGAACATCGCCCGCAGCAGGGTGCGCACGGGCTGCACGGCTCGCGACCGCGCGAGCGGACCGGGCAGCCGCAGCGTCTCGGGCGAATCGAGCCCGATCCGCTTGAGCGGGATGCCGTGCCACAACTGGACGATGAACGCCCCCGACACGGCGTAGCGGTTGACGTCGCCGAAGCCGTGGGTGACGACCACCACGCGCGCGCGGGCGGTGCGCCACAGGCCGTGCAGCGAGGACTTCGGGACGGTGGGGATGCCGCGGGCCGCGGCATCCGTCGCCTCCCGCCGCGACGAGACCAGCCAGACCGCTGGGCGCCCCTCGGCCGCAGCTTCCTGCCACACCGCGAGAGCTCCGTCGCCGATTCCCGCACCGCAGCCGAACACCCACTGGTCGCGGGATCGCGGGATCACGAGGGTCAGCAGGCGTCCGGCGGCGTAGAGCGGGAGCGCGGCCAGCTTGCGCGCGTTCCCCGCGCCGAACGAGAAGGACGCCACCCCGCGAGCCTAGCGCCCGCGGTTGCGGGCGAGCTGCGAGATGGCGTCCTCGTGCGTCAGTGGTCGTTACGGCTCGAGGGTTCCGAGCGTGACGTCGACGGTCTGGGTCTCGCCGTCGCGGACGAAGGTCACGGTCGCGTCGCTGCCGGCGGCTGCGGCGCGCACCTGAGCCGTCAGATCGACGGAGTCGGTCACCGGCACGTCGTTGAACGCCGTGACGATGTCGCCCTCGCGGAGACCGGCCGCGGCGGCTGCCCCGCCCTCCACGGCCTCCTGGATGTAGGCGCCGGCGATCGTCGAGCCCTCGACCTGGGCGGCCGACAGCACGTTCGCCCCCAGCAGACCGTGGGTCGCCTCGCCGTTCTCGATGATCTCTTCCGTGATGCGCTGAGCGATGTCGGACGGGATCGCGAAGCCGACCCCGATCGAGCCGGCTCCGCCGCCCGAGCCGCCGCCGGCGGTCGCGATGGCCACGTTGATGCCGATGAGCCGTCCCTCGGAGTCCACGAGCGCACCGCCGGAGTTGCCCGGGTTGATGGCGGCGTCGGTCTGGATCACGGCGATCTTGATCGACTCGCTCGGGGTCTGCTGCGACTGCCCCTGCCCGAAGTCGAACTGGAACGGGCTCCCCTGGTCCTGCGGGTCGGACGGCTGGTCCTCGTCGGCGTCGCCGGACTCGGGCGCCGCCGACGAGGCGATCTCGATGGACCGGTTCAGGGCGCTGACGATGCCGGTCGTCACGGTGTTGGAGAGCCCCAGCGGCGCGCCGACGGCGATCGTCTCGTCACCGACGTTCAGGTCGGCCGAGGACGCGAACTCGATGGGCGTGAGGCCCTCGGCGTCGGTGATCTTGATCACGGCGAGGTCGTACGTCGGGTCGGTTCCGACGACCTCGGCGTCGTACACATGACCGTCGGACGTGGTCACCCGGATCGACGCATCGCCGGTCGCGCCGTCGAGCGTGACCACGTGCGTGTTGGTGACGACGTAGCCGTCCTCGCTGAGCACGACGCCGGATCCCGTGCCGCTGCCGCTGTCGCTGGTGGCCGCGATCGTGACGACGCTCGGCACGACCTTCGCCGCGATCGCGGTGGTCTGGTTCACCGAGTCGGTGTCGTTGACGGTCACCGTGGTAGGACCGGCCGCGGGCGAGGTGCCGTCCGGGGCGAACAGCGTGACTCCCGCGTACGCGCCGCCGAGGCCGGCGGCCCCGCCGACGATCGCGGCAGCGAGGATGAGGCCGACGACCTTGCCCGAGCCGGACTTCTTCTTCTTCGCCGGCGCGGTGGGCGTGGTCCCTGTGGCGGCCGGACCGAATCCCGCGCCGGGAGCGGCCTGACCCGCGTACTGCGGGTACGGGGCCGTCTGGCCGGCGTAGCCCTGCGGACGGGCGTAGGCCTGCGCGTGAGACGGGTAGCCGGCGGGCGGGGCGGGCTGCGGGTTCAGCGGCGCCTGCTGCGCCGCCTGCCAGGCTGCGGTCGTGGGAGGTGCCGGCGGCACGGGAACGGTGGCCGCCTCGGCGGCGGGAGCCGTGGGGGCGGCCGGCGTTCCGGCGGCGGGAGCCGCCTCCGCGGCGGGAGCGGCGGGCGCGGTCTCGCCGCCCGGCGTGCTCACGATCGCCTCGTCGGGGGTGTGGTCTGCGGGGCCCGTGCCCTGGTTGTCGCTCATGTTCGCTCCTTCTTCAACGCACTGACCACACTGCCCACCGATGCTGTGCGTTTCTTATGCCGCGAATGGGACGCGTCTATGCAATCCACGTGAGGCGGTCGAGTACCGTGATCCGATGCGAGACATCCCTGGAGCATGGCGTCGCACCGCAGCGGGCGCCGGTCTGGTCGGCTCGGACGGATCCATCCACTCCACCATCTTCGCCGAGATGTCGGCTCTCGCGGCCGAAACGGGCGCGATCAACCTCGGCCAGGGATTTCCCGACGAGGACGGCCCGCCCGAAGTGCTCGAGGCGGCACGGGAGGCGATCGCCGCGGGCGCCAACCAGTACCCGCCGGGCCGAGGCATCCTGCAGCTGCGCAGTGCGATTTCCGAGCACCAGGAGCGCTTCTACGGACTCCGCCCCGACCCGGGCAGCGAGGTGCTCGTGACCGCGGGCGCCACCGAGGCGCTGGCGGCGACGCTCCTGGCACTGGTCGACGGTCCGGACGACGAGATCGTCGTGTTCGAGCCCCACTACGACTCCTATGCGGCCGTCGTCGCCCTGTCCGGAGCCCGGCTCGTGACTGTTCCGCTGCGCTGGCCCGACTTCCGACCCGACCTCGACGAGCTGCGCGATGCCGTGGGCGACCGCACCCGCGTCATCCTCGTGAACGACCCCCATAATCCGACCGGCGCCGTCTTCCCGCACGAAGTCCGCGAAGAGATCGTGCGGCTGGCGGAGCGCCACGACGCCGTCATCGTCACCGACGAGGTGTACGAACATCTCGTCTTCGACGAGCCTCACGTCCCGCTCGCGACCCTCCCCGGCGCGTGGGAGCGGACGCTCACCATCTCGTCCGCGGGCAAGACCTTCTCGGTCACGGGCTGGAAGATCGGCTGGGTGAGCGGCCCGGCCGCCCTCGTCGACGCCGTTCTGACGGTGAAGCAGTTCCTCACCTACGTCAACGGCAGCCCCTTCCAGCCCGCGGTCGCGGTCGGCCTGAGGATGGACGCCGGGTTCTTCCGCGGGATCGCGGACTCGCTGAGCGCGAAGCGGGACCTGCTCGGCGACGGGCTGCGCTCCGCCGGCTTCGACGTGTCGACTCCCGCCGGGTCCTACTTCACGGTCGCCGACGCCCGCGCCTTGGGAGCGACCGATGCCGGAGCGTTCTGTCGCGAGCTGCCCGCCCGCGCGGGGGTGGTCGCGATCCCGCTCACGGCCTTCACGACGTCGGAGCGTCGCGCCGAGTACGCGACTCTCGTGCGGTTCGCCGCGTGCAAGCGCGTCGACATCCTCACCGAAGCCGCCGCGCGGCTGGCCGGGGCCCGGTAGGCGGAGAGCTCAGTCCGTTCGCGGACCGACCGTGAACCGGCGCAGGCGCAGGGCCGGGTTGACGCGTCGGACGCGGGAGACGGCCGACGGATCGAGGTGCGCGACGACGACGTCGGTCGCGGTCCCGATGGACGCCACCTCCACCCCCTGGGGATCGATGACCGCCGAAAGCCCCACACCGAGGGGCGGCGGGTGGTCGGCGGCCGCGACGAACACCGTGTTCTCGATGGCCCGGGCGTGCAGCAGCGTGCGCCACTGGTGCTCCTTGAGCGGCCCGCGCACCCACTCGGCGGGCACCAGGAAAACGTCGGCGCCCGCGTCCACGAGAGTGCGCCCGACCTCGGGGAACCGCAGGTCGTAGCAGGTCATCAGCCCGAAAGTGAGCCCGGCGACGGCGAACGTCTGGGGCCGAGCCATCTCGCCCGGTTCGACCCAGTCCGACTCCCGCTGGCCGAACGCGTCGTACAGGTGGAGCTTGCGGTACGCGGCCACGACGCCGTCGTCGCCGACGGCGACCACCGTGTTGCGAACACGGCGTTCGTCGCCGGCGCGCTCGAGCAGTCCCGCGATCACGTGGACGCCGGACGCGCGCGCGATCGCGGTGAGCTCGGCGACGAACGGCCCGTCGATCGCCTGCGCGTTCTCTGCCAGCGTCGCATCGAACGGGTCGACGAAGTAGCTCGAATACTCCGGGAACACCACCACCCGCGCGGATCGGGCGGATGCCGTGGCCGTGAGCTGCCGGATGGTGTCCAGGTTCGCCCGGGTGTCGCCGGTCGGCGCGAACTGCGCGACCGCGACACCGACCCGTTCGACCCCGGTCATCGCGACCCACCGTTCCGCAGGCGCGCCCGCATGACCGCGGGTGCGACGATCCACAGCGCCACGATCAGCACAGACAGCGCTCCCAGCGCCCACCAAGCCGCCGACCCGCCGACGACGACGTCGAACACGAACGCCACGACACCGACGATCAGCACGGAGACGGTGAAGAGTGCGGTGATGAGGGCCGCGTGCCCGTAGGAGACCACTTCGGCTTTCGCGTGGTGCTGGAAGAGCACGCGGTGGAGCGCCACCGGCGCGAGCGCGATGATGGCGCTGAGGGCCGCGGCCACGACGAGCAGCAGGTAGATCGCCCGCTGCGACGCGCTCAGGTCGGCGAACGCGGGCTGGAACGCGAGCGCCAGGAGGAAGCCCGTCAGGATCTGCGTGCCCGTCTGCAGGACACGCAGTTCCTGCAGCACCTCGCTCCAGTTGCGGTCGGCTCGCTCCTCGGGCGTCTCGTCGCGTCCGCCTCGGCGTATGCTCGCCGGGTCGGCAACACCGCCTTCAACCATGCCCACATCCTCACCGCCCCGACCACTGCTCGGCAAGCGAACCGACCCGACGTGACGAACGCCTTCGAAAGCGTGCTAGGCTATCTTCTTGTGCCGCGGGGTGGAGCAGCTCGGTAGCTCGCTGGGCTCATAACCCAGAGGTCGCAGGTTCAAATCCTGTCCCCGCAACAAGAAGAAGAGGGTCCCCGCATCGCGGGGGCCCTCTTCTGCGTATGCGCTCCGTCGACGCGACGGGCCCAAGGTCCGCCCGTGTGGACACTGCCTCCCTTACCCTTGTACTATCGGACGCACCAGGTCGCTAGATAAACTAGCGAATGACACGGAGGATGCCGATGACTGATGCCGACCACGTAGTCCTCCTCGATGACGAGGGACGGGCGATCGGCACGGCCCCGAAGAGCAGCGTCCACGGCACCGACACGGCGCTTCACCTCGCCTTCTCGTGCCACGTCGTCAACGAGGAGGGGCAGGTTCTCGTCACCCGCCGCGCCCTCGACAAGAAGACGTGGCCGGGCGTGTGGAGCAACTCGTTCTGCGGGCACCCCAAGCCGGCCGAGCCGGTCCTGAGCGCGGTCCATCGGCGGGCGGAGTTCGAACTCGGGCTCACGCTGCACGAGATCGAGCTCGCACTGCCGCTGTTCCGGTACCGCGCGGTCGACGCGACCGGAATCGTGGAGCACGAGGTGTGCCCCGTCTACACAGCGCTGACCTACGACGAGCCCGTGCTCAACCCGCTGGAGGTCGTCGACGCACGCTGGGTCGACCCGGCCGAGCTCGCCGCGTCGCTGCAGACCACGCCGTGGGCCTTCAGCCCATGGCTGGTCCTCCAGGCCCAGCAGCTGCACCTGTTCGACCGGGTCTCGCAGCGACGACGCGCCTCATGATCGCCCTGCCCCCGGTGCCGGGGATCGACGCGGCGATCGATGACGCCGTTGCCGGCATCGTCGCCCGCGCCTCCCGGCTCGGACCCTCGTTCGGCGCGCTGGGTGAGGCGGTCGCGCGCGCCGCACACGGCGGCAAGCGCTTCCGGCCTGCGCTCGTGGCGGCGTCGTTCCGCGCCTTCGGGGGCGAAGACGATGCCGCGGCCGGAATGTACCCCGTCGCCGCGGCCTTCGAGCTGCTTCACACCGCGTTCGTCGTGCACGACGACGTCATCGACCACGACACCGAGCGTCGCGGCGTTCCCAACGTCGCGGGAGAGTTCCGCGGGCGCGCGCGGTCGCGGGGAGCGGATGCCGCGGGCGCGGCTCTCCTCGGAGACGCCGCCGGCATCCTTGCCGGCGACCTGCTCCTTCACGAGGCCCTGCGGCTCGTCGCGTTCGCCGACGTCGACCCCGTCGCCCGGGAACGGCTCTTCGCCCTCGTGGACGACGCGGTGTTCGTGTCGGCGGCCGGAGAGCTCGCCGACGTCGAGAACAGCGTCGCATCCCCCGGCAGCACACCGCAGGACGCCTTCGACACCGCCTTCAACAAGACCGCTGTCTACTCCTTCCGCGCACCGCTCCAGGCGGGCGCCGTCCTCGCGGGCGCACCCGACTCCGCGATGGAGGTGCTGGCCACGGCCGGCGGCAGGCTCGGTCTCGCGTTCCAGCTCGTCGACGACCTGATCGGCGCGTTCGGGACCGCGGCGCAGGCGGGCCGGGAGACGGGCGGCGACCTGCGCGAGTCGAAGCGCACACCGCTCGTCGCGCTCGCGAGTCAAACGCCGTCGTGGAACCGGGTCAGCGACGCCCTCGCCGTGGCTCACACGGGTCCGATCGCCGTCCGGGAAGCCCAGGTCGCGCTCGAGCAGAGCGGCGCACCGGTGCGGCTGCGCGCGGTCATCGAGCAGACGCTCGACGAGGTCCGAGAGGCGTCGCGCGAGCCGTCGCTCACCCCAGAGGCTGCGCGGCTCCTGTGCCGCCTCGCGGACGGCATGGCGGAGCGCATCCCGTGAGCGGGCGTACGAGAGACCGCGTCGCCACCGGCCTCGATCTCTACGACCGCACGGCTCGGGATGCCGCCGCGACCGTCATCGCAGCGTACTCGACGTCGTTCGCCCTGGCGTGCCGGCTCCTGGGGCCGCGGCCTCGGCCGCACGTCCGCGTCATCTACGCCCTCGTGCGCGTCGCGGACGAGATCGTCGACGGCCCCGCCACGGCCGCCGGCCTGTCCGATGAGGAGGCGGGGCGCGTGCTGGACGACCTCGAGACGGAGACTCTCGCTGCCATCCATCGCGGATTCAGCTCGAATCTCGTGGTCCACGCGTTCGCACGCACAGCCCGCGAATGCGGCATCGGAGAGGACCTGATCCGGCCGTTCTTCGCCTCGATGCGCACCGACCTGTCCACGCGCAGCCACGACGACGCCTCGCACGACGAGTACGTCTACGGATCCGCGGAAGTGGTCGGACTCATGTGCCTGCAGGCGTTCGTCAACGCGGGGGCGCAGCATCCCCAGCCCGCCGCACCGCACCTCGTGGACGGAGCGCGACGCCTCGGCGCGGCGTTCCAAGACGTGAACTTCCTGCGGGACCTCGACCACGACGCGGCCGCCCTCGGGCGCGACTACCTCGGGCTCGGGGCGGGTGCCGCCACGCGCGCCGACGTGCTCGACCGCATCGACGGCGACCTGGCCGCCGCGGCCGCGGTCATCCCCCGGCTCCCGGCGGACTGCCGCCGCGCGGTGACGGCCGCGCACGACCTGTTCGCCGAACTCGCCGCGCGCCTGCGCCGCACCCCCGAACCATCCGAGCGCATCCGCGTGCCCGACCTCGTCAAGGCGCGCCTGGCAGCGCGCGCCTGGCTGGGATTCGCACCCCGGGACTCCCGCGCATGAGGGGGCTGAACGGACGTGCACCGGGCCGCGCCGTGATCATCGGCGGAGGCATCGCGGGCCTGGCCACGGCGGCCCTGCTGTGCACGGAGGGCTGGGAGGCGACCGTCCTCGAGGCGCGGGACGAGGTCGGCGGTCGCGCCGGGTCCTGGGATCAGGACGGCTTCCGGTTCGACACCGGCCCGAGCTGGTACCTCATGCCCGAGGTGTTCGAGCACTTCTTCCGCCTCCTGGGGACGACGGCTGCCGAGCAGCTGGACCTCGTGCCGCTCGACCCCGCCTATCGCGTGTACTCCGATCCCGCCACCGGCCGGGTGCCGCTGGACGTGAGGTCGGGGCGCGAGGCCTCCACCGCGCTCTTCGAGTCCGTCGAGCCGGGAGCGGGCGCGCGCCTCGCCGACTACCTCGACTCGGCGGGCGATGCCTACGAGCTCGCGGTCAACCGATTCCTCTACGACACGTACGAGACGACCGCGGGACTGCGCGACCCGGCGCTGCTGCGTCGCGTGCCACAGCTCGCACCCCTGCTCACCCGCAGCCTCGCCTCGCACATCGACCGCCGGTTCACCGACCCTCGCCTGAGGCAGATCCTCGGTTACCCCGCCGTCTTCCTCGGCGGGTCCCCGTACGGCGTCCCGAGCCTCTACCACCTCATGAGCCACCTCGACCTCGACGACGGCGTGCTGTACCCGCGCGGCGGATTCACCGAGATCATCCGCGCGATCGAGCGCCTCGCCGAGGCATCCGGCGCACGCATCGAGACCGGCGCGCGCGTGACCTCCATCTCGACCGAGGGTGCCGTCGCCACCGGCGTCGTGCTCGACGACGGGCGGCGGATCGATGCCGACCTCGTCGTCTCCGCGGCCGATCTGCACCACACCGAGACCACGATGCTCCCACCCGCCCTGCAGAGCTATCCCGAGCAGTGGTGGGCCAAGCGCTCCCCCAGCCCCGGCGCCCTGCTGCTCCTCCTCGGCGTCGACGGCGAGCTCCCGGAACTCGCCCACCACACGCTGCTGTTCGCCGACGACTGGCGAACGAACTTCGAGGACATCTTCGGCGACCGTCCCCGTGTTCCCGATCCCGCCTCGCTGTACATCTGCCGGCCGAGCGCGACCGACGAGACGGTCGCACCGGCGGGCCAGGAGAACCTCTTCGTGCTGGTTCCCGTGCCGGCCGACCTGTCGCTCGGCCGAGGCGGCACCGGGGGTGCGGGCGATCCGCGGGTGGAAGCATCCGCGGACCGCGTGATCGCCCAGATCTCGCAGTGGTGCGGTATCCCCGATCTGGCGGAGCGGATCGTCGTGCGCCGCACGATCGCCCCCGCCGACTTCGCCGCCGACCTCGGCGCGTGGCGCGGCAACGCGCTCGGACTGGCCCACACGCTCAATCAGAGCGCGATGTTCCGTCCGCGAAACGCCTCGCGGAGGGTCGAGGGACTCGCGTACGCCGGCTCCTCGGCGCTGCCCGGCATCGGTCTGCCGATGTGCCTCATCTCGGCGGAGCTCGTGGTCAAGAGGCTGCGGGGCGACCGCTCGCCCGGGCCGATCGCGGAACCGGCGAGGGTGTGACGTGCCGGGCCTGTACCTGCTGACCCTGCTCATCTCGATCGCCGGCATCGCCGTCATCGACCGGCGGTTCACCCTCGCGGCGTGGCGAACGCCGGGAAGGACGGCGGCGGCGATCGCCATCGGCACCGTTTTCTTCCTGGCCTGGGATGCCGTCGGCATCACCGCCGGGGTCTTCCTGAAGGGCGACAGCGCGGCCCTCCTCGGTGTCGACCTCGCGCCGCACCTTCCGCTGGAGGAGCCGATCTTCCTGGCATTCCTGTGCTACCTCACCCTGGTGGTGCACGCGGGAGCGATGAGGATCGCCTCCGCGCGTCGCCGCCGGCTGGATGCTCCGGCCGGGCGCACGTCGGGAGGGCGAGCATGACGTACGCGCTCATCATCATCCCGTTCGCGCTCGCGACGGTGATCGTCGTGCTCTGCACGCTCGGGAGGCCGGGCTTCGGGCGGCGGATGGCGGCATCGGGCATCACGGCCGTCGTGCTGGTCCTGCTCACCGCGATCTTCGACAACCTCATGATCGCCGCCGGCCTCGTCGTCTATCCCGAGGAGCACCTGAGCGGCATCCGCATCGGCCTCGCTCCGATCGAGGACTTCTCGTACTCGATCTGCGCGGCATTCCTCGTCCCGGCGGTACACGCGCTGCTCACCCCCCGCGCCAGGGCAGAGGCTCCCGCATGACGGCGGCACCGCCCCTTCGAGCCGGGGTGGTCGCCCGGCAGCTCCTGCTCTCGTCGCGACCGGTGAGCTGGATCAACACCGCCTTCCCGTTCGCCGTCGCCTACCTCCTCACGACGCGCCAGGTCGACGCGACCCTCGTGATCGGAACCCTCTTCTTCCTCATCCCGTACAACCTCGCGATGTACGGGATCAACGACGTGTTCGACTACGAGTCGGACTTGCGCAACCCGCGCAAGGGCGGCGCCCACGGTGCGGTGCTGGATCGGCGGCTGCACGCCATCACCCTGTGGGCGTCGGGGATCGCGTGCGCTCCGTTCGTGGTGTACCTCATCGTCGTCGGCTCGCCCGTGTCGTGGGCCGTCCTGGCGGCGAGCCTCTTCTTCGTCGTCTTCTACAGCGCGCCCCCGCTGCGGCTGAAGGAGCGCCCGTTCGCCGACTCGCTGACGAGCAGCATCCACTTCTTCTCCCCCGCCGTGTACGGACTCGTCCTCGCCGGCGCGGTGTGGACGTGGCAGCTCGTCGCCGTGATGGTCGCCTTCGCGCTGTGGGGCGTCGCGTCGCATGCGTTCGGCGCCGTGCAGGACGTCGTGGCCGACCGCGAGGCCGGGATCGCGTCGATCGCCACCGCCCGCGGCGCACGCTGGACGGTGCGCTTCGCCCTCGGCTGCTACCTCGCGGCCGGTCTCGTGATGCTCGCGACCGCGTGGCCGGGGCCCCTCGCCGCCCTCGTCGCCCTCCCCTACGCGCTGACCGTGTGGCCGTTCCGCCACATCACCGACGACACAGCGACAGCGGCGACGAAAGGCTGGGACCGTTTCCTGTGGCTCAACCAGCTCGCGGGATTCCTCGTCACGCTGCTGCTCATCTGGTACTGGCTCCTCACGCAGTGATGCCCGGCCCCCTGAAGGGAGCCGGGCATCCTCACGCTGCGAGCGGGATCACTCCCCCTGCGCGCCGAGCTCGATGAGCCTCTCGACCGCGGCCGTCAGCTGCTCGTCCGCCTCGGCGAAGGCAGCCAGGTCACCGGCCTGGAGTGCGGCGTCACGAGCGACCATCGCCTCCTGGGCGTCCTGAAGGGCCGCCTCGTACTCGTCCGACGGGACGGTGGGCTCGGCGGGATCCGTCGGCTCGGCGGGATCCGTCGGCTCGGGGGTCGGTCCCGGAGTCGGGGTCACGTCGTCATCTCCCGCCGTGGCACCGGAGTCGCCGCCGAACAGGGTGTCGAGGGCCTCGCTCAGGGTGTCCTCGAACGCGATGTCATCACCGAACGACACCAGCACCTTCTGGAGCTTGGGGAGCTTCGTGGCGCCGGACGACTGCACGAACACCGGCTGCACGTAGAGCAGCCCGCCGCCCACCGGCAGAGTGAGGAGGTTGCCGTTCTGCACTTCGGACTGGCCCTGCTTGAGCAGGTTGATCTGCGACGAGACCAGCGGATCGGAGTTGAACGTGTTCTGCACCTGACCGGGACCGGGCACCGTGGTGTCGGCGTCGATCACCAGCATCCGGAGCTTGCCGTAGTCCTCGGCCTTCTTCCCCGCTTCACTCCCCGCGTTGGAGTCCACCGCGAGGTAGCCCATGAGCACGTTGCGGGCGTTGCCCGTGGTGGACGACGGGATGAAGGAAGTGAACATCGAGTACGTCGGCGACTCCTGTCCGGGCATCTGCATCGTGAGGTAGTACGGCGGCTGCAGCTGCTGGTCGGCCTGCGGGTCGTTCGGAGTCTGCCAGCGGTTGTCGCTCTGGAAGAACGACGTGGCATCGTCGACGTGATAGACCCCGAGGACGGTGCGCTGCACCTTGAACAGATCCGTCGGGTACCGCACGTGCCCCATCAGCTCGCCGGACATCTCGCTGATCGGGAGGACGGTCGAGGGGTACACGTTCTGCCACGCCTGCAGCAGCGGGTCCTCGTCGTCCCACGCGTACAGCTTCACCGAGCCGTCATACGCGTCGACCGTCGCCTTGACGGAGTTGCGGATGTAGTTGATGTCGTCGAGCGCGAAACGAGGCGCGGGGTTGCTCGAGTCTGAAATGGCCGACGCGAGGCTGACCGTCGAAGAGTAGGGGTAGTTCGCGCTGAGCGTGTAGCCGTCGACGATCCACACGATGCGGCCGTCGACCACGCTGGGGTACGGATCGCTGTCGAGCGTCAGGTACGGCGCCGCCTTCTGCACGCGCGTGAGAGGGTCGCGGTCGTAGAGGATCTGCGAGTCGGAGTTGACGTAATCCGAGAAGAGAATCTGCTCGGCCTGGAACTTCAGCGCGTAGATGAGCCGGTTGAACACGCTGCCCAGGCTCGGGCCGCCGTTCCCCTCGAACGTCGTCTTCGTCTCGCCGCCGCTGTCGCCGCCGGTCGGGTAGTCCAGCTCGACGGGCTCCGTGCCCTCCGGCGCCCCGACGATCGAGTAGGTCGGCGAGTACTCGCCGAAGTACACGCGCGGCTGGAAGTCCTCCTGGTCGGAGAGGAAGCCGGAAGCGGGGATGCCGCGCTCGAGGAACACCGGATCACCGTCGCCCGTCCGGTCGTTGCCCTTGGCCACGACGAGTCCGTACCCGTGGGTGTAGACGACGGTCGAGTTCTGCCAGTCCGCCGCCGCACCGAGCTCGTCGAGATCGAGCTCGCGCACCGACACGACCGTGTCCTGCGAGACGCCGTCGATGTCGTAGCGGTCGACGTCCAGCGGATCGGCGAACTGGTAGTAACCGCGGAACTGCTCGAGCTGGCGCACGTTCGGCGAGATGATCGCCGGGTCCATGATGCGCACCTGAGCCGTCGTCGCGGCGTCCTCGCGCAGCTGGCCGGCCTCGGCATCCGTCACCGCCTGGAAGTCCTGTTTGTCGAGATCGTCGACACCGTACGCCTCGTGCGTCATATCGACGTTGCGCTGGTAGTACGGCTTCTCGAGGGCCAGACGGTTCGGCTGCACCTGGAAGGTGTTGACGACCCACGGGTAGCCGATTCCGAGGACGATCGCCGAGACCACGAGCAGCGCCGTGCCGATCAGCGGGAAGCGCCACCGACCGATGACGGCGGTCACGAAGAAGAGCAGCGCCACGAAGACCGCCGCGATCGCCAGGATCGTCTGCCCGGGGATGATCGCGTTGACACCCGTGTAGCCGGGCCCGGTGATGCGGTCGCCGGGCTCGACGAGGGTCTTGTAGCGGTCGAGCCACAGGCTCGCGGCCTGCACGAGCAGGTAGAGCCCCGCGATCACGGCGAGCTGGATGCGCGCGGCCTTCGAGATGCGCAGCTCACGCTGGCCCACGCGCACCGACCCGTACAGGTACGACACGAGGGCCGTCACGAGCAGGCACACCAGCAGAACGGCCGAGAGGAAGCCCACGAGCGCGCTGTAGAAGGGCATCGCGAACAGGTAGAACCCGGTGTCGAGGCCGAACTCGGGGTCGGTCGTGGAGGTGGCGACCCCGTTGAGCCACAGCCACGTCGTCTCCCATTGCGCGGACGCCGCGAACCCGGCGAAGAAGCCGAAGAAGATCGGGATGCCCCACATCGCCAGGCGCCGCAGCGGCTCGACGACCTCCTGATAGCGGTCGAGCTGTGAGCTCAGCCGCGCATAGACCGGTCGCAGACGGTAGGCGAGCTGGATGGCCAGCCACACGGGGACCGCCATGCCGAGGAACCCGACCACGAACATCGTCACGCGTGCGATCCACTGCGTGATCAGCACCGAGTCGAATCCCAGCTGGTCGTACCAGAGGAAGTCGGCGTACAGATTCGCGAAGACGAAGAACGCGGCCACGAGGGCGGCGATGATCGCGAGCGAGATGGCGATGACGCGTCGGGAGCGCGAGGGTGTGGCCGAGGTCGGCGCTGAGGTCGTGGTCACCGTTCCATCCTAGGCGCGCAGTTCTGAGCGGCCGCCGAGTCCGCGCTGGGCGAACTCCCCGAGATCGCCCAGCGGGATCAGGTCGCCGCGGTGCACGTGGGGAGCGCGTCCACGTCCCCGTCGTCGCGCACGGCCTCGAGGGCGGCGAGCGCCTCCTCGAGCGTGCCCACGGAGAACACCTGAAGGCCGTCGGGAACGTGCCCCACCACCTCGTCGCAGTTGGCCTCGGGCGCGAGGAACCATTCGGCGCCGGCATCCTTGGCCCCCCACAGCTTCTGGCGGATGCCGCCGATCGGGCCCACGGTGCCGTCCGCGGTGATCGTCCCGGTGCCCGCGACATCCTGACCGCCGTTGAGCTGGTCGGGGGTGAGGGTGTCGATGATGCCCAGGGCGAACATCATCCCCGCGCTCGGCCCGCCCACGTTGTTCAGCTGGATCGTGACGTCGATCGGGAAGTCGTAGCGGGCCATGAGCGTGATGCCGAGCAGCAGCGCGGTCTCGCCGTCGACCTCGGTCTCCTTCGGAGTCACCGCGACGGTCATCTCCTCGCCGTCGCGCTCGATGACCAGCTCGACCGGAGCACCGCCGCCCTCAGCGACGATCTCGCGCAGGGCCGCGGCATCCGTCACGGGCTGACCGTCGGCCGACAGGATCGCGTCACCCTCCTGCAGCACACCCTCCGCGGCGGAGTCCTCGACGAAGGAGTGGACAGTGAGCGTCGCTCCGACGTCGTAGCCGAGCTCGGTGAGCGCGGCCGCGGTCGCCTCCTGCTGCGAGTCGATCATCATCGCGGCGCTCTCGGAGTTGCGCTGCTCGGTGGTGGTGCCCTCGGGGAAGACGGTGTCGATGGGCAGGACCGCCTTGGTGGGGTCGAACCACGCGAGCGCCAGCTCGAACCACGACGGCGTGCGCTCGCGGTTGCCGACCACCTGGACGGTGAGCAGGTCGAGCGCGCCGTCGGTGGGGTAGGTGTCGGCGCCCTCGACCGAGATGAGAGGAACCTGATCGCCTTCGGCCGACGCCGCCGTCCCCAGGGTGTTGTAGACCGGGCCCGGCCGCTGGATGACGTAGGAGGTCGGAAGGAACGTGATGACCAGCAGGACCACCAGGGCCACGGCGAGCGCCCAGACGCCGATCACCGCTCCGCGCGACACGCGTCGCCGTGGCGCGGGCGTGATCGTGACGTTCTCGTCGAACAGGGCCACGGGGACCTCTCTCTGCCTGGTCGTTCGCGACCGGCGTAAGGCGTTCGGGGCTCTGCCGGGGAGTGCGATGGATGCTGCCACTAGCGTAGAACGCACTCCCATGAACCGGCTGAAAGGCGGCAGAAGTGGCAGACGACGACCGCAGTCCCGAGGACGAGTTCCAGGAACTCATCCGTCAGCTGTTCGGCGGCGGGGCGGGCGGCATCGATCCCGAGCAGCTCTCGCGCCTGGCCGGGATGAACATCGACCCCGCGATGATGCAGACGGTGATGGCCCATCTCCAGGGCGCGTTCGCCGGCGGTCCAGAGGGCGGGATCTCGTGGGAGCTCGCGCAGCGTCAAGCCCTCCACATCGCCAATCAGGACGGGCTCGGCGTCACCGCGTCCCAGCAGACCGATCTCGATCAGGCGTTCGCTCTGGCGACGCTGTGGCTGAGCGAGGCGACGACGATCTCGGACCTCCCCGCGCCACCGAAGACGCTGACCCGCGGCGGCTGGGTCGAGGCGACGCTGCCGGTCTGGCAGCAGCTCGCGGAGCCCGTCGCCACGAGCATCGCCGATGCGCTGACCTCGGCGCTCAGCGACCAGGCGCCGGAGGACATGCAGGGTCTCGTGCAGGGTGCCGGCCGACTCATGCGCACCGTGGGAGGCTCGCTGTTCGCCTCGCAGCTGGGCCAGGTCGTGGGGAGCCTGTCGAAGGAGGTCGTCAGCGGCGGGGACGTGGGCATCCCCCTCATGCCCGACGGCGAGGCGGCGATCCTGCCCCAGAACTTCGCCGACTTCGGCCGCGACCTCGAGGTCCCGGAGGACCAGCTGGCCCTCTACGTGGCCACGCGCGAACTAGCCCACGCGCGGCTCTTCCGCCACGCCCGCTGGCTGCGACTGCACGTGATCTCGCAGGTCACCGAGTTCGCCCGAGGCGTGCATGTCGACACCGACGCACTCGAGGAGCTGGCCTCGCGCTTCGACCCCGCCGCACCGGAGGAGCTGCGCAGCGCGCTCGAGAGCGGCGCGCTGCTGCCGGCGCGCTCCGAGGCGCAGAACGCGGCGCTCGCCCGTCTCGAGAACCTCCTCGCGACCATCGAGGGCTGGGTCGACATCGTCACCGCCGACGCGACGTCGCGGCTGCCCTCCGCCGACCGCATCGCCGAGGCCGTGCGCCGCCGGCGAGCCGTGGGCGGCCCGGCGGAGCGCGCCCTCGGGTCGCTCGTCGGTCTCGAGCTGAGACCGCGCCGCATGCGCGAGGCCGCCGCGATGTGGCGCGCGGTGACGGATGCCGTCGGTCCGACGGGTCGCGATGCGCTGTGGGACTACCCCGACCTCATGCCCGGTGCCGCCGACATCGACGACCCGAGCGCCCTCGTCGCCAGGCTCGAGGCCCGCGCGCGCGGCGAGGAGCCCGCCCCGGACGAATTCGACGATGCTCTGGCGAAGCTCCTCGCGGGCGACGAACCCGGCGCGGATGCCGCAGAGGACGCCGGCGAGGGCGACTCACCGGAGGACGGCGCGCCCGACGATCACCGCCCGGTCTGAGGCTCCTCCCCAGCCCGGACGCCGTCCTCGCCGCCGTCGACCGACCTGTGGAGAGCGCTGGTCCGAGGGCGCGGCGGGACGAGACTCGGATCATGCTGCGCATCGATCCCGCGTTCCCGCCTCTGTGGAGCTCGGCGGACTCCCTCCAGTTCGGCGTCGACGCGCTCGTCGTGATCCCCGACCCGACCCCGTGGCAGCTGCGGCTCGTGCATCGACTCGAGCACGGGCTCGCCGCGCAGGCGGCGGTGCCGTTCGCTGTCGCCGACGGCGCCACTCGCCGCGCCGCCGAAGCCTTCCTCGTACTGATCGACCCGGTGCTCGAGCGGGAAGCCGCGCGCGTCGAGGCGGTCGTGCACGCCGCCGAGGGCGTGCCGCCGGCCCACGTCGAGATCGTGCGACGCGCGCTCGAGGCGGCGGGCTGCGAGATCGGCGGCGCTCCGGCGTCCGACCCCGCTCCCGTCGTGGTCGTCGCTCACCAGATCGTCCCGCCGGCCCTCGGCGCCGCCCTCATGGCGGCAGACCGCGATCATCTGCCGGTCGTCTTCAGCCCCTCCGCGGCGGACGTCGGGCCGTTCATCTCCCCCGGCCGGTCCGCCTGCCTCGCGTGTCTCGCTGCCGCACGCCGGGAGGCCGACCCCGCGTGGCCGGCGCTCGCGGCGCAGCTCCTCAGCCGCCCGGCCGCCGACATGGACGAATCGGTGCTGTGGGAGGCCGGCATCCTCGCCGGGCGCATGCTCAGCGCGCGCGCCCGCCACCCGGGGGCGATACTCGACCACTCGATGACCGTCCGCGCGGGGTCGCTGCACCGTGCGCTGCGGACGCACCGTCCTCACGAAGAGTGCGGGTGCCGATCTCCCGGAGGAACCGCGAAGGCTGACGTTCCCTCGCTCCCCGTGCCCACGACACCGAGAGCGTTCGCGCGGCCCGCGTGATGCCGACGTAGGCCAGTCGGCGCTCCTCGTCCACCTGCTCGAACGTCGTCGCGTACGCGATCGGGAGCAGGCCCTCGGCGAGTCCGACGAGGTGCACGTGGTCCCACTCGAGTCCCTTCGCCGCGTGGATCGTCGCGAGGGTCACCGTTCGCAGAGCGGGCTCGTCGTGCGAACGCGCCCGTGCCGTCAGCTCATCGGTGAAGGCACGCAGGGTCGTTCCCGGCGGCGCCTCCTCGGCGAGCCTCAGCAACGCCGCCCGCAGCTCCCACGCGTCGCGCAGCGCCCCGCCCGCCTGAGGCGGATCATCGGTGAGCCCCAGGGAGCGGAGTACGTCGCGCACGGTCTCCACGAATCCGCTCTCGATCGGGGCGACGGACGCCGCGCGCAGCGCCATGATCCCCTGGCGGACCTCGGGGAGATCAAAGAATCGCCGACCGCCGAGGACGGTGGAGGCGATCCCCTCGTCCGCGAGGGCGCGCACGAACTCCGCCGACTGCGCGTGGGACCGGTAGAGCACCGCGATGCGCCGGGGATCGATGCCGGAGGCGATCTGCGCCGAGATGCGCGCCGCGACCCCGCGTGCCTCGGCCTCCTCGTCCGCGTAGGCCCGGACGACGGGCGTGTCGACCTCGGAGGGTCGGCGGGGCTCGGCGACGAGGTGCAGGGCGCCGGGACGGTCGCGCATGAGTTCGTTCGCGACCGCGAGGATCGCGGCATCCGATCGGTAGTTGGTCTCGAGGCGCACCACACGCGCGTCGGGGTGCCGACTCGCGAAATCGAGCAGATAGCGCACGGAGGCGCCGGCGAAGGAGTAGATGGTCTGACTGGCGTCGCCGACCACGCACAGATCCCGCCGGTCGCCGAGCCACAGCTCGAGGAGCCTGTGCTGCAGTGGCGAGACGTCCTGGAACTCGTCGACCGTGAAGTGCCGGTACTGCTCGTGGACGGCCCGCGCGACGTGGGGCTCGGCCTCGAGCATGCCGGCGCAGGCGAGCAGCACGTCCTCGAAGTCGAGCTGACGCCGCTCGTCCTTGAGCTTCTCGTAGGCCCGCTGGAGGTCCGCGACCCGATCGACCGACAGCCGGCCGACGCCGTTCGGCCGCTGCGCGGCGTACGCGTCCAGGCTGAGCATCGAGACCTTGCGCCACTCGATCTCGCTCGCGACGTCCCGGAGGGTCGCGGTGTCCGGCTCGAGGCCGATCCCGTCGGCCGCGTGCGCCAGCAGGCGCACCTTGTTGTCGACGATCCCGGGAGCGCTGTCGCCCGCGAGCGAGGGCCAGAAGTAGTTGAGCTGAGCGAGCGCCGCAGCGTGGAACGTACGGGCCGACACGCCCTCGACGCCGAGCGCGCGCAGGCGTCCCCGCATCTCGCCCGCAGCCTTGGCGGTGAATGTCACGGCCATCACGCGTCCCGGTGAGTATGCGCCGGTGTCGACGCCGTGGGCGATGCGGTGCGTGATGACCCGCGTCTTGCCGGTCCCGGCGCCCGCCAGCACGGCCACCGGACCGCGAAGAGCCCGCACAGCCTCGAGCTGGCGCTCGTCGAGGCCGGTGAGCGCACGCCCGCTCACGCCGTCCCCCGGTGCCAGTCGCGGATCAGCCGGCGTGCGATCGACGCCGTCCCGGGCAGAACGAGGTCGCTCACGCCCGCGAGGCCGGCGCCGATCTCGTCACGCGAGAACCACCGCACCGCCACGATCTCCTCTCCGTCGGGGCGCGCCGCCGCCTCGGCGTCCGCCGTGGCGAGGAAGCCCACCATCAGCGAGCGCGGGTAGGGCCAGGCCTGCGAACCGCGGTACCGCACGTCCGACACCGAGACACCGGCCTCTTCGCCGACCTCCCGCACCACCGCCGCCTCGAGCGACTCGCCCGCCTCGACGAACCCCGCGAAGCACGAGAACCGGTCCGCTCCCCACAGCGCGTTCGAGCCGAGCAGCAGTCGGTCGGGGTCCTCCGGACTCGTCACCGCCACGATCACGGCCGGATCGGTGCGGGGGAAGTGCTGCCGACCGCACGACGGGCAGCGGCGCGACCAGCCGGCATCGACCACCATCGTCAGGGAACCGCACGCCGGGCAGTGTGGTGCGTCGAGGAGCCACCTGCCGAGGCTCAGCCCCGTCACGAAGGCCGCGGCGTCACCGTCGCCCAGGTCGCCGCCTGCCGTCCGGAGACTGCGCCATCCGGCGGGCGCGCCGAAGGGCTCCGCATCTGCGCCGGGGATCGCGGCGAGGAGGATCGGGTGCCCCCCGGCGGTCCGACCGAGGAGGGCCCAGGCGGCGGATTCGGGTGCGTCCTCGGGCGCCACCCAGTGGAGAGCACCCGACGAAGCGAGGGGGGCCCGATCGCCGTGGAGGACGAGTACCCGGCTTGCGCGATCGGTCCGGGCGGAGTCGAGCAGGCCGGGGGTCGAGCGTTCCTCGGCCGCGCGGTACAGGCTGCCCGCCGGGAGGGGCTCACGGCGGGAGCTGTCGGACGCCGTCATCGAGGATCTCCTGCTTTTCCGAGAGGGCGAGCCAGGGCGTGGCGCGTGGGAGGACGAGCGACGCCGACCTACCCTGGGCACATGGCACGCTCACCCCTCACTCTAGCCGCGTCGGTCACGTCGGCTCTCCCCCGGGTCGGCGTCGTCGGAGTCGGTGCGCTGACCGAGGGCGTCTCCGGTCGCTACGACTCCGCGGTCGCAGAGCTCGACGACGGCCGCCGGGTCGTCGTACGCGCTCCCGCGGACGCGACGGCACGGACCGAGCTGGCGGCCGAAGTGCGGGCCCTCCGCGCGCTCACTCCCGGTGTGCGGGGACTGCTGCCGTTCCGTGCGCCCGAACTGCTCGGCGAGGCCGGCCTCGGCGACACGCGAGCGGTCGTCGTCGACTTCCTGCCCGGCTATCGCGTCGATCCGGCGCACCTCCCCGCCGGACGTGGGGCCGCCACATCCGTCGGCGCGGCACTGTCGGCGCTCCACGCCCTGCCGCTGTCGATCGTGAGGACCGAGGGTCTGCCGGTGCGCACGCCCGCGCAGGTGCGCACCGACGCGTCCCGACTGCTCGATCGCGCTCTGGCGACCAAGCGCCTGCCCGTGGAGCTCGCCACCCGGTGGCGTCGGGCCCTCGACACCGACGAACTGTGGCGCTTCGAGGCGGCGGTCGTCCTGGGCGGCGCCGGGGGCGCATCGTTCCTGTTCGAGGACGTGGACGGCGCCCCCACCGTCACCGGGCTCCTCGACTGGCACGGGCTCTCGGTGGGAGACCCCGCCACCGACCTGCAGTGGCTCGCGTCCGCACCCGCCGCGGCGGACGACGTCTACGCCGCATACGTGGCGTCGAGCGGCCGCGCGCCGGACGGCCGGGCGCGCGAGCGCGCGCGGCTGTACGCCGAGCTCGAGTTCGCGTCGTGGCTCGTGCACGGCCACGAGACCGGGCGCGCCGACGTCATCGACGATGCGGTCGCCCTGCTCGACACGCTCGCCGTCGGTGTCGCCGGCGAAGACATCATGACGGATGCCCCACTCGGCGTCGACGACGCGATCGCCCTGCTCGACGGCCTGCCCGAAGCATCCGGTCCCGTCGCCGACACCTCCATGCACACCGACGCATACGACCCGGAGGAACTCTCGCTGTGGGTCACGTCGGATGACGCCGACGAGACCGATCCGTCCGACCCCGCCGCGCAGGACACCGCCGAGATCGCCGTCGAGGATCTGGCGACGTCGCCGATCGATCTGGCGGAGGTGCGAGAGGCCAAACAGGCACCCACGGCGGCGTCCGTGGTGCGCCCCGCTGCCCGCTCGCACGACGACGACCGCGACGAGGACGCCGCGACGGAGGCCGAGCGCGCCTCCGAAGCGGCGCTGCGGCGCTGGCTCGCGGAGTGACGTCCTGCGCGGCTGATCAGCCGCGCAGGATCACATCGTCCGCCACGTAGTAGAGCGCGACGTCGATGTCTTCCAGAGGAACCCCGTGCTTGGCGTGGTACGCACGGCGGTACAGCTCGAGCTGCAGCATCCGCTCCTCCCGCTCCTGCGGGGTCCGTGGAGCGGCGCCCGTCTTCCAGTCGACGATCTCGATGCGCCCGCCGCGGTCCTCGCGGCGGTAGACGGCGTCCAGCTTGCAGATGACCACGTGGGGGCGGCCGTCGAGGTCGTCGAGGGTGAAGTCGATCTCGGTCTCCACCTCGATCGGACGAAGGGTCGCCCACTCGGACGCGAGGAACCGCGCGCGCAGCGCCTCGAGCGCCTGCGCGTCCTCGACGGAGGACTCCGTGCCGGGCATCTCCTCGTCGCTCTCCCACAGTGCGTCGTCGATCGATCCCCCGAGTCCCGGACGCCCCGCCCGCTGCTCGACCCACGCGTGGAAGAGGGTGCCGAGCCTCGTCTGCCGGAACGGACGCTCCGGGAGGGGGCGTGCGATGGCGGCGACCGTGCCCTCGTAGTCCGACACGAACTCCTTGTAGCGCGACGCGGCGATGCGGATCGGCGCTGTGCGCTCGGGCGCCGCACGCCGTGATTCGCGCTCGGCGAGCAGCAGGGCCACGTCGGGATCGGGGGTCGCCCTCGGCGACGCGATCGCGGATGCCACGACTCCGGCCGCGCGCTGGACCACCCCGCGCCGCGCGCCGAGCGGGTCGACCGGCCACTGCATCACCCGCCGCTCCCCCAGGTACGGGTTCTCGCCCGCGTCGGCCTCGGGGAGCTCGCCGCCGACCGCGCGCACGACCTCGTCGAAGAACACACTGCGTTCACGCGGCCGCTTCGTGCCCGACCAGCTCGATCCGGTGAGCAGCAGGTGATCGCGCGCCCGGGTGACGGCGACGTAGGCGAGCCTGCGGTCCTCCTCAAGCTGACGCGCACGATTGGCCGCCACGAAGTCGTCCATCGCGCCCTTGAGCTCCTGCTGGGTCTGGGCCGATCGCCACGCCAGAGCCGGCAGCCAGGCGGCATCGCCGCGGAACGCGTACGGGAGCACGCCGAATCCGAGCCACGCCTTGGTGTCGCGCGGGGCGCTGGGCAGCTCGTCCTTGACCACACGGACGACGGCCACGGCATCCCACTCGAGTCCCTTCGACCCGTGGATCGTGAGCAGCTGAACCACATCGTCCTCGGGCGGCTCGGTGCGAGGTGCGAACTCGTCGAGCTGCTCGGCATGGTCGAGCCACGCGAGAAGGCTCGACAGCGAACCCGATTCGTCCGCGGCGAGGAAGGCGTGGAGCTCGTCGACGAAAGCGCGCAGCTGAGCCGAAGCGATGCGAGCGGGGCCGCGGGCCTCGTTCGCCGCCAGTTCGACGTCGAGGCGCAGCTCCACCTCGATCAGCCGCACGAGCTCGGGAATCGGCATCCCCACCGCCTGACGAAGGCCGGCGAACACGGCGGCGGCCTCGCGCAGGCGATCGCGGGCGGCGGGAGTGAAGCCCGCGAGCCACCCGTGGTCGACGGGGTGCCGCAGCACGAAGTCGAGCGCATCCACCAGCGACCCGTCGTCGTCGCCCGCACCGGAGCGGATCCGTTCGAGCACATCCGGGGCGAGCGGCTGCAGCGCCGCGTCGTGCCTCGCGATCCGCCGCGCAAGTGCCGCGAGCTCTCGAAGGTCCGGCAGTCCGATCCCCCATCGAGGCCCGGCGAGCAGGCGGATGAGCGCCGACCCGGCAGTGGGATCGCTCACGACGCGGAGGGCGCTCACGACATCGACGACCTCCGGGGTGGACAGCAGTCCCCCGAGTCCGAGGATGCGATGCGGGATGCCACGACGACCCAGGGCGTCGCCGAAGCGCACCATGTGCTTCTTGCTGCGGAACAGGATCGCACCGGTCGTCGCGAGCCCGCGGCGTCGCCGCTCGAAGCGCACCGCCTCGAACCACTCCGCAACGCGTTCCGTCTCGCCGTCCAGGTCGGCGTCGAAGGCGCACTCGACAGCGCCCACCGGCGCGTCCGGCCGTGCCCGGAGCTCCGTCACGGGCACGGCCGCGGACGCCGCGAGCGGTGCCAGAACGGCGTTGGCGGCATCGAGCACCCGCGCGCTGTTGCGCCAGCTCGTCAGCAGCGCGTACTGGGCGCAGTCGCCGTCCGGGGCGAAAGCGCGCCCGAACCCGCCGAGGTTTCCCGCGCTCGCCCCGCGCCACCCGTAGATCGCCTGGTGCGGGTCGCCGACCGCCATCACCCCGGTGCCGGCGAAGAGCGCGGAGAGCAGGTCGGTCTGGACCACCGAGGTGTCCTGATACTCGTCGAGGAGGATCACGCGATAGCGATCGCGGAGTTCCTCCGCGACGATCGGGTGGGCACGGACGACCTCCAGGGCGCCGGACACCTGATCGGAGAAGTCCAGGACGCCGAGGCGCCGCTTCTGCGCGGCGTACTCGTGGGCCAGCCCGGCGAGCATGGACAGCGCGCCCACCTTGTCGGCCGCTTCGGCGACGTCGGCGTAGACCACGGTGCGCGCGTTCGTCGAGGGCAGGTCCAGCACCCGCGCGAAGGAGTCGGGGAACGCGGCCAGCTCGTCGAGGTCGACCAGGTTGTCGACACCGTCGCGCGCGATCCGCAGGGCACCGTCGATGATCGTGCGCACGGCTTCGCCGCGCCCCTCGAGCCGCGGATCGTCTGAGGAGAACACGACGCGGCGCATGAGCAGCCAGGCGGCGGACTCCGAGAGGACGGCGGCTTCGGCATCCCTCCCGATCCGGACCGCGTGCTCCCGCACGATCTGGTCGGCGAAGCTGTTGTAGGTGGAGACGGTGGGTCGGTGGAGGAGCGCATCGTCGTCGGCCTCCTGCGGGACCGCCCCGACAGAGCGGGCAAGCGCGTCCATCGCCTCTGCGCGCGCGAGCGAGGCCCGGGCGCCCTCCGCATGACCGCGTTCGAGCTCGCCGAAGACGTCGAGCCGTCCTTCGCCGTGCAACCCGGCGAGCGCGGGGAGAAGCCCTCTCCGCTCGAACTCGGCCAGGCGCGCGAGCCGCCGCTGGATGCGCTCCGCCAGCTCGCCGGCCGCCTTGCGGGTGAAGGTGAGGCCGAGGACCTCGTCACGGCGGACGAGCCCGTTGGCCACGAGCCACACGACGCGGGAGGCCATCGTCTCGGTCTTGCCGCTGCCCGCGCCCGCGACCACCAGCGCCGGCGAAAGCGGCGCTTCGATCACCGCCGCCTGTTCGTCCGTGGGCGGGAACTGGCCGAGCGCGGCCGCAATGGTCCGCGCGGAGAGGAGCGTCGGTGGCGCTGACACCGTCATGAGGCGCTCACCGGACCGATCGTGTGGATGCGGCACAGGCCGTAGGAGTGGTCGTCGCGGCAGTGCTCCTCGTACGGCGCGGTGAACGACGTGCCGCGCATCGCCGTCACAGCGGCGCGCAGGCGCGCGAGGAACGCCTCGCGCTGGTCTTCGTCGAAGGGCCGCTGCCACGGCGTGACGTAGTCGGCGCGCGACGTGGGCCGCAGGACGAGGAGTTTGGCGCCGCCGGGCGGCAGTCCGACCGCGGCGGGGATCGCTCCGGCTTCGAACGCCAACTGGTAGGCGCCGAGCTG
This sequence comes from Microbacterium insulae, assembly GCF_042677065.1. NCBI lineage: Bacteria > Bacillati > Actinomycetota > Actinomycetes > Micrococcales > Microbacteriaceae > Microbacterium > Microbacterium insulae. The sequence continues at coordinate 759,438 of NZ_JBHTII010000002.1, forward strand.
CGGGTTGTCGATGACCTTCGCATCGGTCTGCGGTTCGCGCTTGCCCGTTTTGAGGTCCGTGATCACCACGGTTCCGTCGGGCGCGAGCTCGACGCGGTCGATGTAGCCCGACAGGATCGCGCCGTGTTCGAACTCCTCCGTCCCCTCGAGCGCGATCGGCACCTCGAAGTGCGGTTCCGCGCCGATGAGGGTGCCGCCGGCGTCCTCGAATCGGCGCAGATAGAGGTGCAGGCGCCGGACGAGATCCTTTGCCCGCGTCCTCTCCGCCCTCTCGCGCCACTCCGCCTCGAAGACGAGCTCGCCCCAGCGGGCGTCGACCTGCGCCCACAGCGATTGCTCCGACGTCTCGTCGGCGTGCTCCAGCGCCGCATGGATGATCGTGCCGAGACCGGCCGTCGTCCCTCCCGGATCGCCGCCCAGGTCGCCGATCACCCAATTGAGCTGGCATTCCTCGAGCGCCTGCAGTCGGGACGGCGAGACGCGCACATCCTCCTTCGCGAGGTCGCGCAGCGGACCGCTGGAGGTCGGCGCCGACACCCCGTACCACTGCGAGGGCGCCGCCCCCGGCACACCGGCATCGGCGAGGAGCGCGAGCTGCGCCGCCGCGTGGAGAGCTGCCGGAGAGGCGGATCCAGCATCGCTGCCGGTGAGCGTGCGGCGGTGCTGCGCAACCAGCCCCCGCAGAGAGAGCGGATGATCCACGGTGTGGCGCTCGGGGTCGGGGAGGAATTCGAAGAACACGCTCGGACCGGTGTCGTCGTCGTCCACCGCGGTGACGATCACTCGCTCGGTCGCCCGCGAAAGGGCCCGTGCGAGCAGGCGCAGCTCGTCGTGCATCGCCGCGCGTCTCCGGTCGAGCACGCTCCCGGCCTCGCCTCCGGCGCGGGCCGAGGCATCCGCGAGTCGCCACGTGTCGAGAAGACTGCCGCGAAGCCGCGTGTTCGGCCACACGCCTTCCTGCACGCCGGCGATCACGACGGTGTCGAACTCGAGTCCGAGCGCGCCCGCCGGCGTGAGGATCTGCACCGTGTCCTCGCGCACGGGAGCCGTCAGGCGGTCCTCGGCGACGTCGGAGTCGAGGATGCTGCGCACGAACACGCGCGGATCGGCGTCGAGCGACCGCTCCACGAACCGCTTGGCCGCCTGGAACAGCGCCACGAGCGCGTCGAGGTCGCGCCCGGCCTGCTCGGCGAGGGGGCCGTTGCCCCGCGCGATCTCCGACCACGGACGCTGCAGGCCGCTGCGGTCCCACGCCGCCCACAGGAGCTCGTGGGCCGTCGCGCCGCGGGAGAGCTCGTCGGCCAGGTGGGAGAGCGTGCGGGCGAGCTGCGCCGCGCGGCGGGCCTCGCGCGTGTCGAGCAGGTCGAACTCGAGCGGCTGCCGCATCGCCGACAGGAGGAGTTCCTTCGCCGGCCGGTCGTCACCGCCGGCGAGCTCGGCGTGCCGCAGCGTGGACCGCAGCCGCCGCAGCTCGATGGGGTCGAGGCGGCCGTACGTGCCGAGCAGCGCCGCCGACACGTCTTCCGCGCTCCACTCGGCGCGGGAGGCCAGGTCGATCAGCCGCAGCAGATCACCGACCGGACGCAGAGCGCCGAGCGCCCTGCCCGGCCCGCTCGATCGCGCAGGGACATCGCGCGCCGAGAGCTCGGTCTCCAGTGCGGCGACCTGACGGTTGTCGTGCGCGATCACGGCGCACCTCCCCCACGGCACCCCGTCGTGCACGTGGCGCTCGCGCAGCAGGCGGGCCACGGCGTCGTACTCCTCCGCCGGCGATCGCAGCAGCAGTCCGCGCACCGATCCGTCGGGCTCCGCGTCGCGCGCCGCGCCGCGGTGGGCCACGACGCCGGAGGCTCCGATGCGCTGCGTGACGCGTCGCACGAGCTCGGCCTGCCAGGCCGTGCCGCGGTGGCGTTGCGAGAGCAGGTGCAGCTCGCCGAGCCCCGCCGCAACCCGGGCGAAGTTCTCGGGCGTCGCGCCACGGAACGAGCCCGAACCCACGTCGGGGTCGCCGAACGCCATGACCGGAATGCCGCGATCCCGCGCCGCCTCGAGCAGCTCCACACCGCCGAGGGTCAGCTCCTGCGCGTCGTCGACGAGCAGGACTCCGATGCGGTCGAGCGCGGGGATGCCGTCGCCCACCGTGCGCATCAGCCCGACCGCTTCGCGGACGAGCCCGGCCGCATCGCGGTGAGCTCCACGCATGTCGGCGCGCACGTCGAGGTATTCGCGGAGGAAGGACGACAGCGACACCCACGCGGAATTGCCGTCACGCTCCCCCAGCTCGCGAAGCCGTCCGGGATCGATCCCGAGCGTCGTGCACTCGGCGAAGAACGTGCGCACCTCGGTGCGGAAGCCCGGAGTCGCGCGGATCGCGGCGCTCAGCCAGTCCGGCCATCGCGACGGAGCGGATGCCTCGTCTTCGGCGTCGCCCTCGAGCAGATCGTGGATCAGCTGGTCCTCGTCGCCGCCGGTCAGGAGCTGGGGCGGGTCGGCATCCGCGGCGACCGCGTGCGCGCGCACCAGCTGGAAGGCGAAGGCCGCGACGGAACGCGCGAGCGGACCCGACGTGGCGCGATCGGTTGCAAGGGCGAGACGGTCGCGCAACGCGGTGGCCGTCTGCCGCGAGGGCGTGAGCACCAGCACCGAGTCGGGGTCGACGCCCCCGGCGACGAGCGCGGCCACCCGTGCGACCAGGGTCGTGGTCTTGCCCGTGCCAGGGGCGCCGACCACCACGCCGGACGCATCGCGAGCGAGCGCCACCACGGCACGCTGACGCTCGTCGAGCGTTGCCGTCGCGCCCGATCCGTCCCACGACACCATGGCTCGACGCTACCGCGCACGCACGACATCCCGTTCGCCGACAGCGTGCGACGCGCGGCCTGGGCCCCGGCACCCGTGTCGTAGAGTTGCTCTGCGCCCGGGAGCCGGCGCGCAGAGCACGAGAGAGGCAGTCACGTGGAGATCCGCATCGGCATCGCGAACACCGGACGCGAGCTCAGCTTCGAGACCAACGAGGCCGCGGCCGACGTCAAGAAGTCGATCGCCGCCGCGCTCGACGCGGGCGCGACGCACGTGACCTTCAACGACACCAAGGGCAACAACTACATCGTCCCGACGGCAGGTCTCGCCTACATCGAGCTCGGGACCGAGGAGTCCCGCCGGGTCGGCTTCGTCGCCTGACGACCATGCAGATCCTCATCGCCCTCATCGTGGGAGCGGCCCTCGGCCTCGCGGTCCACTTCCAGATCCCCGACCGCGCCACGCGCGGTGTGGTGGTCGGACCCATCGTCGGCGCGTTCGCAGCCGGGCTTGCGTGGATGATCCTCACGTGGGCGGGGGCCGGGCTCGACAGCATCTGGCTGTGGCTCTCGATGTGCGTCGCCCCGCTGGTGGTCACCTACCCGGTGATCATCCTCCTGCGGCGGGCCCGGGTGGCCCACGACGCGGCCGAGCGCACGCGGCTCAAGATCGGCTGAACGCGCTCCGTCAGGCCGCGAGGTCCATCGCATCCATGCGCTTGGAGTGAGCCGCCATCAGTTCGGTGAACACCGGCTCGACTTTTGCCTCGTCCACGGCGCCGAGTTCGGCGGGGCGCAATGCCGCGCGAGCGATGAGCAGCGTGTCTCCGACGAGCCGGCGACCCCACAGCGCGAGCAGCGACGCCCACTGAGCGTCCTCGTCGATCGTCCGCAGGATGATCGCGACGATCGCATCGCGGTCGTCGTCGGCCTGCAGGATGCGTGCCACACGACGACCCGTCTCGCCGTAGCTCGCCGAGAGGGCGAGATAGAAGTCGTCGAGCATGCCGGCGGTGATGTGCACCGAGAGGAGCGTCTCCGGCGGGCGCACGCCGTGGGTCGCTGTTCGGAAAGCGTCCAGGGGCTCACGGAAGGGCAGCATCAGCTCCGTGGGGTCGTCCCCACGCTCACGGATGAGTGCGACGAGCTCCTCGTGCTTCGTCAGGGCGGCGCCGGCCGCGCGCGACAGGGCCTCCTTGTCCGACAGCGCGGGCGTCAGCGCGATGAGCTCGCTCAGGGTCTCGAAGTACCCGAGCTGAAGGTACGCGGCCTGTCCGAGGTAGGTATCGATATCGGGGGCGAGCTCCTCGAAGTCCACCCGCGTGGCGTCGCCGCTGTCCTCCCGCGACCGCAGCTGGAGCTTGCGCCCGGGCTCGCGCCGCTGCCAGAACCACTTCACCACGGGCTACAGCCTAGGGTCGCACGGCCCGAGGTGAGGCATCCATCGGCGCGGAAACGCCGTCGGGCGCTCTCCTCCGGTATCGTGGACGCGTCCCCGGCGTCGGATCGGGGCTCCCGCGCCTGTGGCTGAGAGAGGGCGTGGAACTTATCCCCGCCCGCGCGACGGCATCCGCTGCCGATGCGCCAGGGCACGGACCAGGCAGCATCTCACTGCCGGACAGGCACACATCGTGACGACCTTCGCCGAACTCGGCGTGGACCAGGACATCGTCGACGCGCTCTCCGCGAAGGGCATCGTCGACGCGTTCCCGATCCAGGAGCAGACCATCCCCCTCGGCCTCCCCGGCCAGGACATCATCGGCCAGGCCAAGACGGGCACCGGCAAGACCTTCGGCTTCGGCATCCCCGTCGTCCAGCGGCTCGGGCAGGCGCCCGAGCACGGCGTGAAGGCGCTCATCGTGGTTCCCACGCGCGAGCTCGCGGTCCAGGTCTACGAGGACATGGACATGCTCACCTCGAACCGCCCCACGAGCGTCGTGGCGATCTACGGAGGCAAAGCCTACGAGGGTCAGATCGACCAGCTGAAGGCCGGCGCGCAGATCGTCGTGGGCACCCCTGGTCGGCTCATCGACCTCAACAACCAGCGCCTGCTCGACCTCTCGAACGCGACCGAAGTGGTCCTCGACGAGGCCGACAAGATGCTCGACCTCGGATTCCTCGCCGACATCGAGAAGATCTTCCAGAAGGTGCCGCCGGTGCGGCACACTCAGCTCTTCTCGGCGACCATGCCCGGACCCATCGTCGCGCTCGCGCGGCGCTTCATGACGAACCCGATCCACATCCGGGCCACCGATCCCGACGAAGGCCTCACCCAGGCGAACATCCGTCACCTCGTCTACCGCGCGCACTCGCTCGACAAGGATGAGGTCATCGCGCGGATCCTCCAGGCCGAGGGCCGCGGCAAGAGCGTCATCTTCACCCGCACGAAGCGCGCGGCGCAGAAGCTCGTGGACGAGCTCGGCGACCGCGGATTCAACGCTGCGGCCGTCCACGGCGACATGAGCCAGGAGGCGCGTGAGCGCTCGATGGCCGCCTTCAAGGCGGGGAAGCGCGACGTCCTCATCGCCACCGACGTCGCCGCACGAGGGATCGACGTCGACGATGTCACCCACGTCATCAACCACACGATCCCCGACGATGAGAAGACCTACCTCCACCGCGCGGGCCGCACCGGCCGCGCGGGCAAGACCGGCATCGCCGTGACGTTCGTCGACTGGGACGACCTGCACAAGTGGGCCCTCATCAACCGCGCGCTGGAGTTCGGTCAGCCCGAACCCGTCGAGACGTACTCGTCGAGCCCGCACCTCTACACCGATCTCGACATCCCCGCGGGCACCAAGGGCCGCATCGCGACGGCGCCGCGCACGCAGACGGTCAAGACGACCGACGGTGAGCGTCCTGCGACCGCTTCCTCCGAGGACGCGCCGCGACGTCGGCGTCGGCGTCGCTCCGGCGGCGCGAGCGCGTCCGGCGAGACCGCCGCGGCCGACCGGCCCGCCGACCGCGGCGCGGACGGCGGCGGGACCCACGACGGCGGCGGCAAGGAGCACCACGACGGCAAGCCCGCCCCGCGTCGCCGTCGCCGGCGTCGCGGCGGCTCGGGCGCGGCCGGGGGCGGCGCGCCGGTCAGCGCCTGACGCGGAAACACCTTCCGAAATCCCGTGAATCCGCGCGGGACGCGCGCTATCTTGATCGCAGACGGGGAACCTCGCCCCGCCCCCTCGCAGAAAGGCACGCATCGTGCGATTCATCGACGCCGTCACAACGGGCTATCAGTACCAGGGCTTCTGGGGCTCGCTCGGAGACCTCATCTGGTGGTTCCTCTGGGTCTTCGTCTTCGTCGCCTACCTCTTCGCGCTGTTCGCGGTGATCAGCGACCTGTTCCGTGACCACGAGCTCAGCGGTTGGTGGAAGGCGGTGTGGATCATCTTCCTGATCTTCGTTCCGTTCCTCACTCTGCTGGTGTATCTCATCGCACGCGGCAACGGCATGGCCAAGCGGGGTGCGGCCGAAGCGAACCAGATCCAGGCAGCACAGGACGCCTACATCAAGTCGGTCGCGACCTCCGCGAGCCCGTCCGACGAGATCGCGAAGGCCAAGGGCCTGCTCGACTCGGGCACCATCACGCAGGCCGAGTACGACGCCATCAAGGCCAAGGCTCTCAGCTGAGGCATCCGCTCCACGCGCGAAGCGCCCTCGTCCGCCTACGGGTAGACGGGGGCGCTTCCCGTTGCGCGATCGATGATGCGTCGCGTCGTCGGTGATCTCAGCCCTGCGGCAGCGGTGCTTCCCGGAGCAATCTGGCATCGATCAGTCGATCGGCTCCGATGATCTCGAACCCGACAAGCTTCCCGTCGACGCCGATGTCGGCGTTGAGGAGGGTCCCTTCGACCAGCGATTCGAGCTCGACCGTGTGATGGAGTGAACCGGGCGCGATGTCGTCCCCGAGCAGGACATAGGCCGCATTGGCCTCAGGATCGTACGTGAGTTTCACACTCCACCTCCGCATCCGCCACCACCCGCGTAGTAGACGGTGATCACGTTTCCGGTCTTGCTGTTTACGACAGCGGTCACATTCCCGAGCCGGATCTTCTTGACACCGTTAGCGGAGTAGATCACTTTCCCATCATTCAGCACGCGCTTCATCGTTGCCTCAGAGACCCTGTACTGGCTCATCCGCTGCAACGCATGCTTTGAGAATGTGATGAAACAGCCGGAGGATACCGGACCAGAAGTGCTTGACGATGATGGGACCCGCGATCTGCGGGGACACCTGCCGTACCCCGACGTGCGCCGACGCGGATGCGGTGGCGCCGAGCGGTAGCAAAGCTGCCACCAGGGCGAGTGCGGTTGCTGCAGTGATGGATTGGAGTGTTCGCTGCTTCTTCAAGGTCGTTCCTTCGATCGATCAGCGGCGGCTGCTACTGCCTGTCGAACCGGCAGACGGATGGGCCCCGTCATCAACCGCGCTACAGGAGAGGACTCAGTTCCGCCGATTCATGACGGCGCTCCGGAGGAGCAGCAGACGTGGAGTCTGACGAGTCGGACGGGCCTTCGTGCCAGGCGCCGGTCGCATCCGCTCCACGCGCGAAGCGCCCTCGCCTGCCTACGGGTAGACGGGGGCGCTTCCCGTTGCGCGATCGATGATGCGCTCGACCATCGCGTCGTCGGTGGTGTTCTCCCCCGGCTGATTGGGTTTGCCCAGCCCGTGATAGTCGCTCGATCCGGTCACGACGAGGTCGCGCTCCTGGCACAGGGCTCGCAGGGTGCGCAGCCCCGAGCCCACGTTCTCGCGATGACCCAGCTCGAACCCGGCGAGGCCGGCGCGCAGCATCCGCTCCATCAACGGCATCGGGAGCAGTCCCGCCCGCCCGGCCGGATGCGCGATGATCGGCACCCCGCCGGCACCGGCGACGAGCTCCACCGCCGTGACGGGGTCGGGCGCGTAGAGGGCGACGTAGTAGTCGCCGCGCGGGCTCAGGATGCTGGAGAACGCCTCGGCCCGATCCCGCACGAATCCCCTGGCGATGAGCGCGTCGGCGATGTGGGGGCGACCCACCGTGGCACCGTCGCTCGTCTGGGCGAGGATGTCGTCCCACACGAGGTCGTAGTCGCGCGAGATGCGATCGGCCATGAGACGCGCACGGTCGAGCCGGGAGGACCGGATGCGCTCGGTCATCGCCCGCAACTCGGGATCGTCAGGATCGATCAGGTAGGCCAGCACGTGCACACTGCGCCACTCGTGCCGCGCCGACAGCTCCATTCCCGGCACGAACGTCATGCCCAGGGATGCCGCGGCCTCGGCCGCCTCCGCCCACCCCCCGGTCGTGTCGTGGTCGGTGAGCGAGGCGGTGCGCAGTCCGTGCCGGTGCGCCGCGGCCATGACCTGCGCCGGCGATTCCGTGCCGTCGGAGAGGACCGAGTGCAGGTGAAGATCGCTCGGCCCCTCGAAGAGCGGAGACGACGGCATCCTCCGAGGGTAGCGCGAGACCAGCACGCCATCGGCGCCGCACGCTGACCGATCTCCCAGCCTGCTCGCATAGAGTCGCCGTCGTGCTGCGCCTGCTGGGAATCCTCGTCGCGGTCCTGTGCGCGATCGCGGCGGCGGTGCTGACATGGCCATCGTTCTTCCGCGTCGAACGCTTCTACCCCGTGGCGCAGATCGTCTCCTTCCGGGGCCTCGTGTGCCTGGCGTTCGTGATCGCGGCGGTCGTTCTCCTCGTCTTCTCCCTCGCCCGACCGCTGCGCGCGCTCTCGCTCACCCTGGCGGCCGTCGCCGGCGCCGCCGCCATCGCGAACGGCGCGATCCTCCTGTCGCGCGGAGGGATGGGAACCGAGGCGCTCCCAGCGAAGACCGACAGTTCGATCCGCGTCATGACCTGGAACACCGCCGGCCCGGCCACACCGCCGGGCACGATCGCCAAGATCGCCGTCGCGATGGACGCCGACATCGTCGCCCTGCCCGAGACGACGATCGAAACCGGCGAGGAGGTCGCCGTGATCATGCGCGAACTCGGTCACCGGATGTGGGCCCACCACGCCGAGGATCCCTCGACGGAGTGGGATGCCGGATCGACCACCCTGCTCATCTCGCCCGATCTCGGAGACTACGCCGTGATCGAGTCCTCCCTCGACGGCACCAGCAACACCTCCACCGTCCCGAGTGCGGTCGCGATGCCCACCGACGGGCAGGGGCCGATCGTCGTGGCCGCGCACGCCGTCGCCCCTCGCCCGAGCTACATGCAGGAGTGGCGCGACGACCTCCAGTGGCTGGCTGACCAGTGCGGCACCGCCAGCGTCATCATGGCGGGCGACTTCAACGCGACCGTCGACCACATGACCGATCTCGGAGTGGACGGCGGCGACCTCGGCCTGTGCCGCGATACGGCGGTGCAGACGGGCAACGGCGCCGTCGGCACCTGGTCTGCGACGATCCCCGCGCTCCTCGGCACCCCGATCGACCACGTGATGACCTCGAGCCACTGGGAAGCCACCGGTTCGCTGGTGCTCCGGTCGATGGACGCCTCCGGGTCCGACCACCGTCCGTACATCGTGCAGCTCGAGCCGGCCGGCTGAGCCGGTGGCGTCGCGGCTCGTGCGTGTCAGACTGGAGGCATGAGCACCGCAGGCGAAAGCGACACGATCGCGACCACCGACGCCGATACCCCCGCAACGACCAGCACCAACCGTCGACAGCCGTACGGTCAGGGCTTCCTCGACACCATCTCACAGGGGTGGGCCGAGCGTCCCGAGACCATGCCACCCGCGCGCGCGCAGGCCGCCTACACCGCCGCACGCCGAGATGCGGTGTCGGCCGCGTTCCCGGGAAAGCGCCTCGTGATCCCCGCCGGCGAGCTGCGTCAGCGCAGCAATGACACGGACTACCCGTTCCGCGCGCATTCGGCCTTCTCGCACCTGACCGGATGGGCCTCCGATGCCGAGCCGGGCTCGGTGCTCGTGTTCGAGCCTCGAACCGAGGGCGGGCACGACGTCACCCTCTACTTCCGCGAGCGCGCCGACCGCACGACGGCCGAGTTCTACTCGGACGCGTCGATCGGCGAGTTCTGGATCGGCCCCCGGCCGGCTCTTCGCGGCGTCGCTGCCGATCTCGGCGTCGCGACCGCGCACATCGACGACCTCGAGCGGCGTGACGGCGATGTCGTGCTCGACGAGGACGATAGCCTCACCCGGTTCGTCTCGGAACTGCGGCTGGTCAAGGACGACTACGAGATCGCCCAGATGAGGCTTGCCGTGGATGTCACCGCCCGCGGGTTCGATGACATCGTCGCCCACCTCCCCGAGATCGTGGCGCATCCCCGCGGCGAGCGTCTCGTCGAGGGCGTGTTCCACCAGCGCGCGCGCAGCGACGGCAACGCGGTCGGCTACGACACGATCGCGGCCTCCGGCCCCCACGCCTGCTATCTGCACTGGACGCGCAACGACGGTGCGGTGATGCCTGGAGATCTGATCCTGATCGATGCCGGGGCCGAGGTCGACAGCCTGTACACCGCCGACATCACGCGGACACTCCCGGTGAACGGCCGGTTCACCGACATCCAGCGGCGCATCTACGAGACAGTCCGCGAAGCCGCCGACGCGGCGATGGCGGCCGCACGCCCGGGCGTGAAGTTCCGCTCCGTGCACGAGGCGGCGATGCAGGTCATCGCGACGCGCGTCGCCGAGTGGGGTCTGCTGCCGGTGACCGCTCAGGAGGCCCTCGATGCCGACTCCGGCGGACACCACCGCCGCTACATGGTTCACGGCACGAGCCATCACCTCGGCATCGACGTGCACGATTGCGCCCAGGCGCGCCGCGACATGTACTACGACGGCCTGCTCGAGCCGGGCATGGTGTTCACGATCGAGCCGGGCCTCTACTTCCAGATCGACGATCTCACCGTGCCCGAGGAGTATCGCGGGATCGGTGTGCGCATCGAGGACGACATCCTCATGACGCCGGAGGGGCCGGTGAACCTGTCGGCCGACATCCCCCGCACGGCCGACGAGGTCGAGGCCTGGATCGCCAGGCTCTCGGCGTGACCTTCACACCGCCGCCGACCTTCACCACGCGCCCGACCCTGTCGGGATCGTTCGGCATGTCGGCCTCGACGCACTGGCTGGCCACCGCGACCGCCCAGTCCGTGCTCGAGCGCGGCGGGAACGCCTTCGACGCCTCCGTCGCCGCCGCGTTCGTCCTCCACGTCGTCGAGCCGCATCTGAACGGCCCCGGCGGCGATCTCGTGGGGATCTTCCACGCGGCGGATGCCTCGCACCCCGAGATCCTCATGGGCCAGGGGCCGGCCCCCGCCGGGGCGACGATCGAGCACTTCCGCGCCGAAGGGCTCGACCTCGTCCCCGGGGCGGGCGCGCTCGCCGCAGCGGTCCCCGGAGCGGTGGACGCGTGGCTCCTTCTGCTGCGCGACCACGGTACGTGGGAGCTCGCGGACGTGCTCGCCTACGCCATCGGCTACGCCCGGGACGGACACCCGCTCCTCCCGCAGGCGGCTGCGACGATCGCGAGGGTGGCTGAGCTGTTCCGCGACGAGTGGACCACGTCCGCCGACCTGTGGATGCCCGAGGGGGCACCGCCGGAAGCGGGATCCATCGTGCGCAATCCGGCGTATGCGGACGTTCTCGACGGCCTCATCCACGCGAGCTGCACGGTGCGCGACGATGGACCGGTCGGCCGGGCCGCGCGCATCGACTCGGCGCGCCACGACTGGCGGACCGGCCAGGTCGCCCAGGAGGCGGCGGCCTTCGCCGCGCGGCCCCATCGCCACTCCGCCGGCGGACACCATGCGGGGCTCATCACCGCGGACGACTTCGCTCGCTTCGAGGCCGGCTACGAGCCGGCGTCGTCCGTGACGTTCCGGGGACGAACGGTGGCCAAGGCCGGAGCGTGGACGCAGGGCCCCGCGCTGCTGCAGGCACTCGCGATCCTCGAACCGCTCGCCGACGATCTTCTCGATCCGTCCACGGAGGCGGGTGCGCACACGCTCCTCGAGGTGCAGAAGCTCGCCCTCGCCGACCGCGATGCGTGGTTCGGCGACGACGACGTCGATCTCGACACCCTGCTGGACGAGGACTACCTCGCCGAGCGCCGCGCGCTTCTGACGGGCGAGGCGTCGGTGGAGTTCCGTCCCGGCTCGCCGGGCGGCGCGACGCCGTTCCAACCGCCGCTGCGCACCGATCGCGGCGTGGTCGAGGCATCCACCGGGGAGCCCACCGTCGCCCGCACGGGCGCGACCCGCGGCGACACCTGCCACCTCGACGTCGTCGATCGGTGGGGCAACATCGTGTCGGCGACGCCCTCGGGCGGGTGGCTGCAGTCCTCGCCGACGATCCCCTCTCTCGGTTTCTGTCTCGGAACGCGACTCCAGATGACCTGGCTCGAACCCGGCGCGCCCTCGTCACTGCTGCCCGGCCGCCGCCCGCGCACAACGCTCTCCCCGACCCTGGTCCTGCGCGACGGCATGCCGGAGTTCGCCGTCGGAACGCCCGGGGGCGACCAGCAGGATCAATGGCAGCTTCCCGTCCTGCTGCGGATGATCGTCGGCGGCTACACCGCCCAGGAGGCGATCGACTCCCCTTCGCTGCACACCACGGCGATGCCCGAGTCGTTCTGGCCCCGCACGTGGACCCCCGCGGGAGCCGTCGTCGAGGACCGCCTCGGCGACGCGGTGATCGAGGGCTTGGAGCGACGGGGTCACCGGATCACGCGCGCCGGTGACTGGTCACTGGGCCGCGTCTCCGCGGTCGGGAGGCGAGCCGACGGCACCCTGTGGGCCGCCGCGAATCCCCGCGGGATGCAGGGCTACGCGGCAGGTCGCTGACGGCGCCGGCGCATCCACTCGATCACGATCGGCGCGACGTCCGCTCCGACCTCCTCCGCCGCCCGCTTGCGCCCCTTCACCTCGAAGGAGTGCCCTCCTCCGTCGACCCATGCGACCTCCGCGTCCTGGCAGGACGCCACGGCTTGCGCGAACTGCTCGTGGGGATCGATGAACGGGTCCTTCGAGCCCTCCACGAACAGCTGCGGCTGCCCGATGGACGGCAGGTGCGCGCTGCGCACCTTGTCCGGCGATCCGGGCGGATGCAGCGGATACCCGAGATAGACCAGTCCGGCCGGGTCGATGGCCGACTCCGCCGCCGCCATCGACGCCATCCTGCCGCCGTAGGACTTGCCCGCCGCCCAGAACGCAAGGTCCTCGGCCAGCTCGGCGCCCACCGCCTGAACGGCAGCCCACGTCGCGATCGCGTGCGGGGCCGGTCCCGGCATCCGGCGCCCGGCCTCGAGATACGGGAAGGTGAATCGGAGCGTCGCCACCCCGGCCGACTGCAGGCCGCCGGAGAACCCGGTGAGGAAGGGATGCCGCATCCCGGCCCCCGCGCCGTGAGCGACCGCGATCAGCGCCCACGCGCCGTCGGGACGACCGTACAGCGCCGACACTTCGACGGGGCCGGTGGGAAGCGCGACCGGGATGCGCACGTCGTGCTCGGGCACGCGATCAGCGCTCGGCGGGCGGCCGGTCCGGCGTCGCAGGATCCGCGGGCGGCTCGGGCTCGCCCCGCCCGCCCCGGGCGTCTCCGGACTCGGGCTCGGGGGCGACACGCTCCCCGTAGCGGGGCGGCTCGCTCACCTCGGCTGCGGTCTCCCGCGCCGGCGGCGCCGACTCCGGAGCGGCCTGCGGCCCGAGGATCTGTCGCGCCCGATGGATGCTCGCGGGAGTGACGGTGACCTCGTACCGATCGGCCACGACCTGCATCACCGAGGCGTAGTCGCGGCGCCGACGGACGAAGGAGTAGGTGATGATACTCAGCAGCATCCCGATCGCGATGCCCACGAAGAGGACGCCGACGAATGCCTGGATCGGCACCGAAGGGGAGCCGATGACCAGGATCGCCGAGAAGAGCAGCCCGAGGAGCAGCCCGTTGATCGCCCCGGAGCGGGCCGCAGACGCGTAGCCGAGACGCCCGGTGACCTTCTCGACGGATCGGAGGTCCTGCCCGACGATCGCGATATCGCGCGCGGGCACCTCCCCCGCGATCAGCGACGACACGGCCTTCTGTGCGGCGTCGTACGTCGGGAAGCTCGCGACCGGCTGGCCGACCTCGTCGGAACCCTGCGGAAAGCGTCCGCCCATCATGGTCATCTCCCCATCCTCCCACGGCGTCCGGACTACGCTGAGAAGTGTGAGCACGCAGAGGGTATTCGTCGCGCGCCTGTCCGGGTGCTTCGTCTTCGACCCCGCGGGCGACCGTCTCGGCAAGGTGAGAGACGTCGTCGTCATCTTCCGAAAGGATGATCCTCCGCGCGTGATCGGCCTCGTCGTCGAGATTCCCGGTCGCCGTCACGTGTTCGTCTCGATCGGCCGGGTCACGTCGATCGCCACCGGCCAGGTCATCACGACCGGACTCATCAACGTTCGCCGCTTCCAGCAGCGCGGCGGCGAGGTGCGCGTAATGGCAGAGCTCCTCGGACGCAAGGTGTACCTCAACGACGGATCGGGCACCGCCGTGATCGAAGACGTCGCCATCGAGCGCAACCGCCTCGGCGAGTGGGACGTGGGCCAGCTCTTCCTGCGACGCCCCCGCACCAGCGCTTCGCCGTTCGCGAAGGGCCCGACGACGTTCGCCTCATGGTCAGACGTGCGCGAGCAGCAGAACCCCGGCGAAGCGCAGTCCGCGGAGCAGCTCGTCGCGACGTACTCCGACCTCAAGCCCGCCGATCTCGCCAACACGCTCCTCGACCTTCCCGAGGACCGCCTCATCGAGGTCGCCGAGGAGCTTCCCGACGACCGTCTCGCCGACGCGCTCGAAGAGATGCCCGAAGAGGAGCAGGTGCACATCCTCGAGGCGCTCGGCGACGAGCGGGCCGCCGACATCCTCGATGCGATGGAGCCCGACGACGCCGCCGACCTCCTCGGTCAGTTGCCCGAGGAGCGCTCCGAAGAGCTGCTCGATCTCATGGAGCCCGAGGAGGCCGAGGATGTCCGCGCCCTGCTGAAGTACGGTCCCGACACCGCCGGCGGACTCATGACGAGCGAGCCGATCGTGCTGTCGGCGGATGCCACGGTCGCCGAGGCCCTCGCGCTCATCCGCCGCCACGAGCTGCATCCTGCGCTCGCCGCGGCGGTGTTCGTCACGCTGCCGCCCTATGAGACGCCCACCGGGAGGCTGCTCGGCACCGTCCACTTCCAGCGGATGCTGCGCTACCCACCGCACGAGAGGCTCGGCGCCATCATCGATGACACGCTCGACCCGATGCCGGCGGCGGCATCGGCCGCCGAGGTCGCCCGTCTGCTGGCCAGCTACAACCTGGTCTCGGTGCCCGTCGTCGATCAGGCGCATCGCCTCGTCGGCGCGGTGAGCATCGACGATGTGCTCGACTACCTGCTGCCGGACGACTGGCGCTCCCATGACGGCGAGCCGCCGGCGGCATCCGCTCACCCGACGACCGCGACCATCCCGCGGAGGCGCTGATGGCGCGGAAGTCACGCTCGCCCGCTCTCGACGCGCCCCGGGGTCGCGGCGGAATGCTGCAGCGCACGCCGCAGCCGTCCCGCGACCGCTTCGGCCGGTTCTCCGAGTCCTTCGCTCGTGCGATGGGCACTTCGGGCTTCCTGCTCGGGATGACCATCTTCGTTCTCCTGTGGCTCAGCTGGAACATCTGGGCACCGCCCGCGCTGCAGTTCGACCCTGCGGCGACGAACTTCACCCTGCTGACGCTGATCCTGTCTCTGCAGGCCTCGTACGCGGCCCCGCTCATCCTGCTCGCGCAGAACCGTCAGGACGACCGCGATCGGGTGCAGATCGAGCAGGATCGCCAGCGCGCGGAGCGCAACCTCGCAGACACCGAGTACCTCGCCCGCGAGGTCGTCGCACTTCGCATGGCGGTCGCGGACTTCTCCGAGGAGGTCGTGACGCGAGAGGTGCTGCGGGCCGAGCTGCGCGCGATGCTCGAGAAGCTCGAGCATCGCGACTCCGACAACGGCGCACCACGATGACGGCCACCATCGAGGACGCCGTCCGGAGCGCCGTCGCCGCCGTCACCGACCCCGAGCTGCGACGTCCGATCGGTGAGCTCGACATGGTGCGCGACATCGGCGTGACCGCCGGCGTCGCGCACGTCGCGATCGTGCTCACGATCGTCGGCTGCCCTGCCGCCGACCGAATATCAGCCGATGTCCGGGCGGCCGCGGCATCCGTCGCCGGTGTCGAGTCCGTCGCACTCGAGGTGGGGGTGATGACCGCGCCCGAGCGACAGGCCCTCACCGAGCGCCTGCGCGGCGGCCGGCCGGCCCGCGAGATGCCGTTCGGCCCCGGGAGCCTCACGAGGGTGATCGCCGTCACCAGCGGGAAGGGCGGGGTGGGCAAGTCCACCGTGACCGCGAACCTCGCGGTCGCACTCGCCGCGCGCGGGCTCGCCGTCGGACTCGTCGACGCCGACGTGCACGGGTTCTCCATTCCCCCGCTCCTCGGCCTGGTCGAGCCGGACGGCTCCGTGCCGCAGCCGACCCGCATCGACGATCTGATGCTGCCGCCCGTCGCTCACGGAGTGAAGGTCATCTCGATCGGGATGTTCCTTCGCCGCCGCGAGGGTGACGCGCCCCTCGGCGCCGTCGCATGGCGTGGGCCGATGCTCCACCGCACGGTGCAGCAGTTCCTCACCGACGTGTACTTCGGCGACCTCGACGTCCTCCTGCTCGACATGCCGCCCGGCACGGGTGACGTCGCGATCTCGGTGGGTCAGCTGCTGCCCAACGCCGACGTGCTCGTGGTGACCACACCGCAGGCCGCGGCGTCCGACGTCGCCGTGCGCAGCGGCCTCGTCGCCAGGCAGACCGGGCAACGCGTCGTCGGCGTCGTCGAGAACATGGCCGCGATGACACTCCCGGACGGCACCCCCTTCACGCTCTTCGGGTCGGGCGGCGGCGCCGCCGTCGCCGACGCGCTGTCGGATGCCGAGGCCGTGGTGCCCCTGCTCGCATCCGTTCCCCTCAGCCCGAGTCTGCGCGCGGACGCGGACGCGGGCGTCCCCGCCGTCGTCGCACACCCCGAGGATCCGGCATCCGTCGCGATCACGGGGATCGCCGCGACGATCGCGGGAGAACCTCGCGGGCTCGCCGGACGCTCGCTCCCGCTCCGGCCGAACTGAGCCGGACGACGCCGTCGACACGGCCGGGCCGGCTCAGGTCGCCTCGGAGTCGAACGGCGTCGGGCCGTTGTCGGGGCCGCGGAAGGGAGACTTCACCGGCCCGGACGGCGGGGTGCCCGTAGAGGCAACCGCTGCGCCGGCCTGCGCAGCCCGCACGGTCGGGACGGGCGCATCGTCGAGCAGAGCCTCGCGGATGATGCGGCGCGGATCGTACTGGCGGGGATCGAGCGTCTTCCAGTCGACGTCGTCGAAGTCCTCGCCCATCTCCTCCCGCACCCGGGTCCGCGCCGACGAGACCCAGTCTCGCGCGCGGCGCGTGAAGCCCGCCAACGCCTCGGCATAGCGCGGCAGACGCTCGGGACCCACGATGAACGCCGCGATCACGCCGATGAGCAGCAGCTTCTCGATCGTGAGCCCGAAGAACATGAGATCAGGTTACCGCCGCGCCTGAGCAGGGTACGCACGCCGCCCGCGTAGGCTTTCGCGTGGAGGCACACGATGGGAGAGCAGAACGCGATTCAGCGGTTCGCCGACGAGGCGACCGTGGAGCCCGACCACATCTCGCGAGCGCGGGCGCACGCCCTCGAACTCGGCGCGACGCCGATCAGCGCCCCGGTGGGTGCACAGTGCTCCGTGATCGCCGCGGTGTCGCAGGCGCTCAACATCGTCGAGATCGGGACGGGTGCCGGTGTCTCCGGTCTCTGGCTTCTGCACGGCTCGCCGCGCGCGACGCTCACCACCATCGACAAAGAGCCCGAGCACCTCGGAGCGGCCCGGCAGGCTTTCGCGGATGCGCGGATCCCTCCCGCCCGCGCGCGCTTCATCACCGGACGCGCCGCCGAGGTCCTGCCCCGAATGAACGAGGCCTCCTACGACATCGTCCTCGTCGACGCCGACCCGGAGGGGGTCATCGAGTACGTCGAGCACGGACTGCGTCTGGTGCGCGCGGGAGGAACCGTCCTGATCCCCCGCGTGCTCGCCGGGGGCGCGGTCGCCGATCCCGTGCGCCGAGACGGCGTCACCACGGCGTACCGCTCCCTCATCCAGGAGACGCAGGCATCGCCTGCCGTGATCGGGGCACTGTCGATCGTGGGAGAAGGCCTGCTCCAGCTCACGACCGTTCCGCAGGCCTGACGCGGGCGGGCGATTGCCCGCGACACGCAGAACGGCCGGTCGGGCGACCGGCCGTTCTGCGGAACGAATGTGCCTCAAGCTGCTGCGACGACCCCACCCAGAACGTCGTACAGCTCCTTCGCCTCAGCGTCGTTGACAGAGACGACGAGTCGACCGCCACCCTCGAGCGGCACGCGCACGATGATGAGTCGCCCCTCCTTCACGGCCTCCATCGGCCCGTCTCCGGTTCTCGGCTTCATGGCTGCCATTGCGGCTCCTTTTCATCGATGGTCTGCAAGGACAAGTTTATCGTGAGCGTGGGACGAAGGGTCCCATCCCCGGGTACCCCCGATCGCGTCGCCCGATCAGGGGATCTGCCAGATCGCATTCCCGAGCGCGTACATATTGTAGATCCACCACCACTGCCCCACCAGGCACGCCACCAGCACGCCGCCCCGCCACACGGGCGAGCGCGGCACCGCGAAGGCGCCCCACAGCGGCGACAGCGGAACCAGGAGGCGGAAGATGCTCGACTGGGGGAAGAAGACGAGGAGAAGGTAGATGAGATAGCTCACGCTCCAGAGCCGCAGCTCGACCCCGAGTCGCTTCACCTGGGGCACGAAGAGCAGAACCGCCGCGATGGCGATCACCAGGGTCACCAGCACGACGTAGCCGGTCACCGCTCCCAGCCTCCAGACGGTTCCGAACCAGAACGCGGCCGCGCTGACGAAACCCTCGAGCGGGAAGAAGGAAGCCTCACCCGGTATCCAGTTGCGGCGCCACGCGAGCTCGGTCGCGAGGTACGCGCCGCTCTCTCCGGTGACCCATCCCGCCAACAGCTGCCACGAGAACCCGACGACGACGGCGAGGATTCCGAGCAGAACGATGTGCACGATCTCGCGCCCGGGCAGAGGTTCGCGGGCTCGGGTGAGAAAACGCCAGCACCCGAACAGTGCCAGAAAGAGCGCGAAGGCCAAAACGCCGGGGCGCGTGAACCCCATGAGCGGAACGAGAAGGTAGAGCCACGCGTACCGGCGACGCAGGACGCATCGCAACGCGAGGAGCAGCCACACCAGGAACAGCGCCTCCGCATAGCCCACCTGGAAAAGCGCGGCGAGGGGGCCTGCGGCGAAGAACACCACCGCCCACGTGGCTGCGGTGTCGTCGATCTTGTCGCGAAGCAGCGAGAAGAGGACGAGGGATGCCGCGTACCCCGCGACGATCGAGACCACGAAGGCTCCGACCGCCCAATTGCCGAACGGGAGGGAGATCAGTTTGGCAAGATATGCGAAGACGGGCATGAATGCCCACTGATTCTCCGCGACCGCGCCGGACTCCGTGCGGGGAAGTTCGCTCGGGTATCCGGTTTCGGCGACGATCCAGTACCAGCGGGCGTCCCACCCCAGGACGAGATCGACCAATCCGGCATCAGCGCCGAAGCGCGATGAGGGCCCCGACAGTTCGGCGGCGACGATGAGAAAGACCGTCGTGACGACACGCGCCGAGATGTAGATGAGCGCGATCCGCAGGGCGATCGCGCCGAGCCCCGCGCGGGCGGGTGCGCTGCCGGTCAGTGACCGCTCAGCCACGCACGAAGTCCCTGCTCGACCGCCTCGATCTGGGCGATCGGCACGCGCTCCTCGTCGTGGTGGGCGAGGTGCGGGTCGCCGGGGCCGTAGTTGACCGCGGGGACCCCCAGAGCGCTGAAGCGCGCGACGTCGGTCCACCCGTACTTCGGGCGTGGCTCGGCGCCCACCGCGGCGACGAACTCCTGGGCGAGCGCCGCATCCAGACCGGGACGCGCACCCACGGCGAGATCGACGATGTCCACGTCGAAGCCCGTGAAGACGTCACGCACGTGTCGATCGGCCTCGGCTGCATCCCGGCTCGGCGCGAAGCGATAGTTCACCTCGACCTCGCACAGGTCCGGGATCACGTTGCCGGCGACGCCGCCGTTGATCCGCACCGCGTTGAGTCCCTCCCGGTAGACGAGACCCTCCACTTCGATCTCGCGAGGACGATACTCCGACAATCGGGCGAGGATGGGCGCCGCGCTGTGAATGGCGTTCTCGCCGATCCACGCACGCGCAGAATGCGCTCGCACGCCGCGCGTTCGCACGATCACGCGCATGTTGCCGTTGCAGCCGCCTTCGACCTGACCGTTCGAGGGTTCACCGAGGATCGCGAAGTCCGCGCTGAACAGCTCCGGGCGTGTAGCCGCGAGCCGGGTGAGACCGTTGAGGTCGGCATCCACCTCCTCATGGTCGTACCACATCCAGGTGATGTCGACGCGAGGATCGGTCAGCTCGGCCGCGAGCTTCAGTTGCACCGCGACGCCGGCCTTCATGTCGACGGTGCCCCTGCCCCAGATGTACGACTCTCCGTCGACCTGCACGTCGCGCGTGGGCACGTTGCCGTTGATCGGCACGGTGTCGATATGTCCGGCGATCACGACGCGCTGTGCGCGACGGCCGTTGGTCCGGGCGACGATCGTGTCTCCGTCACGATAGACCTCGAGGTGCGGCAGGACGGAAACGGCCTCGTGGATGAGATCGGCGAGACGCGTCTCGTCGTCGGAGACGCTCGGAATGTCGCAGATGGTGCGAGTGAGATCGACGGATGTCGCGGACAGATCGAGCGTCGGCATCCCTCGAGTCTACCGACCTCGTCCTCGCGGCGTTCGCGCGCC
>NZ_JBHTII010000003.1:0-5586 GCF_042677065.1 Microbacterium insulae
GTGTGTGGGTGTTAACGCGAAATGGCCACCCTGCGTTGGGTGGCCATTTGGCGTAATGGGTGTCCGGCGGTGTCCTACTCTCCCACAGGGTCCCCCCTGCAGTACCATCGGCGCTGAGAGGCTTAGCTTCCGGGTTCGGAATGGGACCGGGCGTTTCCCTCTCGCTATGGCCGCCGAAACTCTGTTGATGTTTCAGTCTGCACCACGACGTGTGTCGTTGTTGGTGCGGTTCTCGACCGTACATCGAGAACCACTCAGTGGACGCGGGCATCAGGCCCACCCCGGGTGGGGGTGGGGTGATTGTCAAGTCATCGGCTTATTAGTACCAGTCAGCTGCACACGTTGCCGTGCTTCCACATCTGGCCTATCAACCCAGTAGTCTGGCTGGGAGCCTCTCACCCCGAGGGGTATGGAAGTCTCATCTTGAGGCCGGCTTCCCGCTTAGATGCTTTCAGCGGTTATCCATCCCGAACGTAGCTAATCAGCGGTGCTCCTGGCGGAACAACTGACACACCAGAGGTTCGTCCAACCCGGTCCTCTCGTACTAGGGTCAGATCCTCTCAAACTTCCTACGCGCGCAGCGGATAGGGACCGAACTGTCTCACGACGTTCTAAACCCAGCTCGCGTACCGCTTTAATGGGCGAACAGCCCAACCCTTGGGACCTACTCCAGCCCCAGGATGCGACGAGCCGACATCGAGGTGCCAAACCATGCCGTCGATATGGACTCTTGGGCAAGATCAGCCTGTTATCCCCGAGGTACCTTTTATCCGTTGAGCGACAGCGCTTCCACAAGCCACTGCCGGATCACTAGTCCCGACTTTCGTCCCTGCTCGACCTGTCAGTCTCACAGTCAAGCTCCCTTGTGCACTTACACTCGCCACCTGATTGCCAACCAGGTTGAGGGAACCTTTGGGCGCCTCCGTTACTTTTTGGGAGGCAACCGCCCCAGTTAAACTACCCACCAGGCACTGTTCCTGAACCGGATTACGGTTCGAAGTTAGACATCCAGAGTGACCAGAGTGGTATTTCAACAACGACTCCACGGTAACTGGCGTCACCGCTTCAAAGTCTCCCACCTATCCTACACAAGCCACACCGAACACCAATACCAAGCTGTAGTAAAGGTCACGGGGTCTTTCCGTCCTGCTGCGCGTAACGAGCATCTTTACTCGTAATGCAATTTCGCCGAGTTCGCGGTTGAGACAGTTGGGAAGTCGTTACGCCATTCGTGCAGGTCGGAACTTACCCGACAAGGAATTTCGCTACCTTAGGATGGTTATAGTTACCACCGCCGTTTACTGGGGCTTAAATTCTCAGCTTCGCCTTGCGGCTAACCGGTCCTCTTAACCTTCCAGCACCGGGCAGGCGTCAGTCCGTATACATCGTCTTGCGACTTGGCACGGACCTGTGTTTTTAGTAAACAGTCGCTACCCACTAGTCTCTGCGGCCTCCAAACGCTTTCGGAGCAAGTCCTAATACGTCGAAGGCCCCCCTTCTCCCGAAGTTACGGGGGCATTTTGCCGAGTTCCTTAACCACGATTCTCTCGATCTCCTTGGTATTCTCTACCTGACCACCTGAGTCGGTTTGGGGTACGGGCGGCTAGAACCTCGCGTCGATGCTTTTCTTGGCAGCATAGGATCACCCACTTTTCATCCGCATCGTGTCTCAGCCTGTATGAGGAACGGATTTGCCTATTCCTCGGCCTACGCACTTGCCCCGGGACAACCATCGCCCGGGTTGGGCTACCTTCCTGCGTCACACCTGTTAATACGCTAACCGCACCAGCATGGGGTCGTGCGCTAGGCCGCAGCCCTCACCCCGAAGGGATCGTAACTACGGATTCGGGCACTTAGCACCACTGGATTGATTGGGGCGGTTCTTCGCCGGTACGGGAATATCAACCCGTTGTCCATCGACTACGCCTGTCGGCCTCGCCTTAGGTCCCGACTTACCCAGGGAAGATTAGCTTGACCCTGGAACCCTTGGTCTTTCGGAGGACGTGTTTCTCACACGTCTTTCGCTACTCATGCCTGCATTCTCACTCGTGTGGCGTCCACGGCTGGGTCACCCCGCCGCTTCACTCGCCACACGACGCTCTCCTACCCATCAACACGGCTGGACCACGAAGGCCTACCAATAATGTCAATGCCACAACTTCGGTGGCGTGCTTGAGCCCCGTTACATTGTCGGCGCGGAATCACTTGACCAGTGAGCTATTACGCACTCTTTCAAGGGTGGCTGCTTCTAAGCCAACCTCCTGGTTGTCTGAGCAACTCCACATCCTTTCCCACTTAGCACGCGCTTAGGGACCTTAGTTGGTGGTCTGGGTTGTTTCCCTCTCGACTATGAAGCTTATCCCCCACAGTCTCACTGCTGCGCTCTCACTTACCGGCATTCGGAGTTTGGCTGACGTCAGTAACCTGGTGGGGCCCATCGGCCATCCAGTAGCTCTACCTCCGGCAAGAAACACGCAACGCTGCACCTAAATGCATTTCGGAGAGAACCAGCTATCACGAAGTTTGATTGGCCTTTCACCCCTATCCACAGCTCATCCCCTCAGTTTTCAACCTAAGTGGGTTCGGCCCTCCACGACGTCTTACCGTCGCTTCAGCCTGGCCATGGATAGATCACTTCGCTTCGGGTCTAGGACATGCGACTGAATCGCCCTATTCAGACTCGCTTTCGCTACGGCTACCCCACACGGGTTAACCTCGCCACATATCGCTAACTCGCAGGCTCATTCTTCAAAAGGCACGCTGTCACAGCTGCTAGGGCTGCTCCAACGGTTTGTAAGCAAACGGTTTCAGGTACTATTTCACTCCCCTCCCGGGGTACTTTTCACCTTTCCCTCACGGTACTTGTCCGCTATCGGTCATCTGGGAGTATTTAGGCTTATCAGGTGGTCCTGACAGATTCACACGGGATTTCTCGGGCCCCGTGCTACTTGGGATACTCTCCACGCTGCGTCCGACATTTCGGTTACGGGGCTGGCACCCACTCTGGCCGGCCTTTCAAGACCGTTCACCTATATCGACGCATCACGTTCACTGCTCGGCAGAACAGCGCGGAAAGTCCCACAACCCCGAACACGCAACTCCTGCCGGATATCACACGTACTCGGTTTAGCCTGTTCCGGTTTCGCTCGCCACTACTAACGGAATCGCGGTTGCTTTCTCTTCCTGTGGGTACTGAGATGTTTCACTTCCCCACGTTCCCTCTACCCGCCCTATATATTCAGGCGGGAGTCACTAGGTCGGCACGCCGCCCAGCGGGGTTTCCCCATTCGGACATCCTCGGATCACAGTGTGCTTATCCACTCCCCGAGGCTTATCGCAGATTGCTACGTCCTTCTTCGGCTCCAGATGCCAAGGCATCCACCGTTTGCTCTTAAAGACTTGAAATCACATGAGTTTCATCAAGAATCGCGTCCGAGCCCGAAAGCTCGAACGAGAAATTGACTAATGATCTTTAAGATCATCATTACAAGACGACAAAAGTCGTCTCGAAGATGCTCGCGTCCACTGTGTAGTTCTCAAAGTACGGGCGGTACCCACCCCGCAGCCAGACCAGCCGGCATGAAGGATGGGCCCAGAGAGCTCAGTCACAGAAACAACCGTTCCTGCTTCCGGTCCCTCAGGACCCAACAGCGTGCATGTGCCGACAGCATCACCCGAACCGTTCCCACCGCAAGCGGCGTACTGAGCCCGGGATCCCCCGACCGGCACCACGTCAAATGTTCCACCCATGAGCTCCCAGCGAGAACATCCGTCTCGATCTGGGGCCTGGACACCCGAAAGTGCCAGAAGCTCCTTAGAAAGGAGGTGATCCAGCCGCACCTTCCGGTACGGCTACCTTGTTACGACTTAGTCCTAATTACCGATCCCACCTTCGACGGCTCCCTCCACAAGGGTTGGGCCACCGGCTTCAGGTGTTACCGACTTTCATGACTTGACGGGCGGTGTGTACAAGACCCGGGAACGTATTCACCGCAGCGTTGCTGATCTGCGATTACTAGCGACTCCGACTTCATGAGGTCGAGTTGCAGACCTCAATCCGAACTGGGACCGGCTTTTTGGGATTCGCTCCACCTCACGGTATTGCAGCCCTTTGTACCGGCCATTGTAGCATGCGTGAAGCCCAAGACATAAGGGGCATGATGATTTGACGTCATCCCCACCTTCCTCCGAGTTGACCCCGGCAGTATCCCATGAGTTCCCACCATTACGTGCTGGCAACATAGAACGAGGGTTGCGCTCGTTGCGGGACTTAACCCAACATCTCACGACACGAGCTGACGACAACCATGCACCACCTGTTCACGAGTGTCCAAAGAGTTCCCTATTTCTAGGGCGTTCTCGTGTATGTCAAGCCTTGGTAAGGTTCTTCGCGTTGCATCGAATTAATCCGCATGCTCCGCCGCTTGTGCGGGTCCCCGTCAATTCCTTTGAGTTTTAGCCTTGCGGCCGTACTCCCCAGGCGGGGAACTTAATGCGTTAGCTGCGTCACGGAATCCGTGGAATGGACCCCACAACTAGTTCCCAACGTTTACGGGGTGGACTACCAGGGTATCTAAGCCTGTTTGCTCCCCACCCTTTCGCTCCTCAGCGTCAGTTACGGCCCAGAGATCTGCCTTCGCCATCGGTGTTCCTCCTGATATCTGCGCATTCCACCGCTACACCAGGAATTCCAATCTCCCCTACCGCACTCTAGTCTGCCCGTACCCACTGCAGGCCCGAGGTTGAGCCTCGGGATTTCACAGCAGACGCGACAGACCGCCTACGAGCTCTTTACGCCCAATAATTCCGGATAACGCTTGCGCCCTACGTATTACCGCGGCTGCTGGCACGTAGTTAGCCGGCGCTTTTTCTGCAAGTACCGTCACTTTCGCTTCTTCCTTGCTAAAAGAGGTTTACAACCCGAAGGCCGTCATCCCTCACGCGGCGTTGCTGCATCAGGCTTCCGCCCATTGTGCAATATTCCCCACTGCTGCCTCCCGTAGGAGTCTGGGCCGTGTCTCAGTCCCAGTGTGGCCGGTCACCCTCTCAGGCCGGCTACCCGTCGACGCCTTGGTGAGCCATTACCTCACCAACAAGCTGATAGGCCGCGAGCCCATCCCGAACCAAAAAATCTTTCCAACAGCTGACCATGCGGCCGCTGCTCATATCCAGTATTAGACGCCGTTTCCAGCGCTTATCCCAGAGTCCGGGGCAGGTTGCTCACGTGTTACTCACCCGTTCGCCACTGATCCCCAAGTGCAAGCACCTGGTTCACCGTTCGACTTGCATGTGTTAAGCACGCCGCCAGCGTTCATCCTGAGCCAGGATCAAACTCTCCATAAAAAAATGATGCAACCAAAAACTCGGGAAAACGAGCCAAAGGAAGCGAGTTCGAAACTGACCAAAAACGAATGTCACTGACATCCATAAATTGATCCAAAGGAATCCCAACGATCAGAAAAACTGACCGACGAGGTTATTTGGCATTTGACAAGTGCACGCTGTTGAGTTCTCAAGGATCGGACGCACCCACCCACCAACCACCAAGGCCAGCACAGCAGGGCAACTTCACAACCTTATCCGACT